>JAMPBN010000001.1:857943-953292 GCA_023666665.1 Prevotella sp.
TTAGACGAATGTGGAATCAACTACAAACAGTATAAGCCGACAAGGAAGACCAAGCCTAAAAAACCTTAAAATCGGTGCTCGTGTCAACGCCGTGTCAACCGGAGAAATTTCGTATGCCCAACCGAGGTGTGTTAAACTTTGTTAAAGTTTTCAAATTCGATTCATTCAGCCCGATAAAATAGGGTAAAAATTAGCGTAAAATTGAGGTCGGTTGACATACGGTTGACACGGGCTGAATGCAAAAATCGCAAGTAGTTGGAAATTAACTACTTGCGATTGAAATGGGTGCCCAGAACAGGACTCGAACCTGCACGCCTCGCAGCACTCGCACCTGAAACGAGCGCGTCTACCATTCCGCCACCTGGGCAAGGTGTTCTGAATTTTTGCATTTCAGTGGTGCAAAGTTACAACGTTTTTGCGGGTTTTGCAAGTTTTTTTGCCGATTTTTTTATTTGGGCGAGATTATTACCGATCCAAGTAGGCAGGCAAGGATGCCCATGAGCAGGCTTAATGCGATGTAGATGAGGGCAGTGAGGGTGTCGCCTTGGCGCAGCATCATCAGAATGTCGTTGCTGAACGTGGAGTAGGTGGTGAAGCCGCCGCAGAGGCCTGCGGTTAGCAGCAGGCGGAGTTCGTTGGAGAGGTTGAGCTTGGCCGAGAGGGCGTAGAAGAGGCCGATGAGGAAGCTGCCGACGATGTTGACTGTAAACGTTGCCCAGGGGAAGTGGTAGGGCGTAATGCGTTCGTGCAGGAGCAGCTGGGTGGCGTAGCGCAAGGTGCTTCCGAGTCCGCCGCCAAGGAATATTGCTATGAATTTAATGAGCATCGAGCCAGTTGGTTGCCGTGCCGGCGCTAACTTCGAGGGATACTTTGCCGTGGTATGCGCCTTGCATCGAAGATGTTACTATTTCTTGCAGAGTGGGGAGTTCGTCGGGCAGAACGTTAAACACCAGTTCATCGTGAACCTGTATTATCATCGTTGAGCGCAACCCGGCTTTTTTCATCCGTGCCGCAATGTCGACCATAGCACATTTAATGATGTCGGCGGCAGAGCCTTGGAGCGGAGCGTTGATGGCGTTGCGCTCGGCATATCCGCGCACTATGGCGTTGCGTGAGGTGATGTCGGGGAGCATACGCCGACGCCCCATTACGGTAGTGACGTAGCCGCGTTGGCGGGCGTGTTCTACCGTGTCGGTCATATACTGCTTCACGGCGGGATAGCTTGCAAAGTATCCGTCGATGAGCTGCTTGGCTTCGCCGCGTGGTATTTTCAGACGCTCGCTCAGGCCGAATGCCGATATGCCGTAGATAATGCCGAAGTTGGCGGTTTTGGCGTTGCGGCGCTGGGTGTCGGTTACGTCGTTGAGCGCTTCGTGGTAAATCATTGCCGCCGTTGCGCGGTGAATGTCCTGACCCCGGGCAAAGGCCTCAATCATAGCCGTGTCGCCGGATATGTCGGCCATCAGGCGAAGTTCTATCTGCGAATAGTCGGCAGAGAGTATCAGGCAACCGGGGTCGGCAATAAATGCCCGGCGTATTTCGCGCCCTTCGTCGGTGCGTATCGGTATGTTTTGAAGATTGGGGTTGACCGATGACAGTCGCCCCGTAGCCGTTCCGGTTTGGTTAAACGTGGTGTGAATCTTGCCGGTGCGGGGGTTGACGAGGGTGGGGAGGGCGTTAATATACGTGGCGAGGAGTTTGCGCAGTCCTCTGATTTCGAGTATGAGGTCAACTATGGGGTGGGTGTCGCGATATTTTTCGAGGGTTTCTTCCGTCGTTGAGTAGCCGCCGGTTTTTGTGCGTTTTACTTTGCTGTCGAGTTGCAGTTCTGCAAAAAGCACGTGGCCGACTTGCGACGGCGAACTGATGTTAAACGGATGTCCAACCATCTCATAGGCCTGCTGCTCCATATCTTCCATCCGTTTGGTCAGGGTTATGGATTGCTGAGCCAAAAGGGCGGCATCTATGCGTACGCCGTTCCATTCCATATCGGCCAAGACCGGCGCGAGGTCTTGTTCGAGCTGTTCAAGCGCGGGCGATATTTCATTGCGGCGCAGTTCATCCTTGAGTGGTGTGTAGAGCCGGAGCGAGAGGTCCGCACGCTGGCATATTACGTTTTGTGCATTCTCGAGCGCTGCATATTTTTTTGTTGCAACGCTCTGTTCGGCATCAAGTGTGCGAGTGTGGAGCAATTCTGCCGCAATGTCGCTGAGCGAATGTTTCATTTCCGGCTGGAGCAGATAGTGAGCCAGCGAAATGTCGTAGTGGCGGGCAGTCCAGTTGATGCCAAAACGCCGCAGCAGGATAAGGTCGCGCTTATAGTCGTTGGTCACAATCTCCAGTTCGGGGTTGGATAGCAGCGACTTTAGGGTGTCGAGTTCGGACGTGGGGAAATATGCCGCGAGTTCAGGCGTCGCCGCTATGGCAAAGCCCTGAACCTCGGCGGTCATTGCCTCCGCGCCGATTGCATAGATGCTGAGTCCGATTCGGTTGGTGACTTTGGCGAGAACATCTTCTTTCGAGGCCGCGTAGTTAACCTCTTCAGGTTGTTCGCTTTCGAGGTCGAAGAGCGACCCCATACCGTCGTCGGGCGTCGGGCGTTGGGCCTCGGGAGCCGGGCGTCGGGCGTTGGGGAGTTTTGCTATGAACGAGCGAAATTCGAGTTCTTCGTAGATTTGACGCAGAGCGTCGTAGTCGGGTTCGCAGCGGCGCAATGACTCCGGCTCAATGTTAATGGGAATGTCGGTGCGAATCGTGGCAAGGTCTTTCGAGAGCAGAATCTTGTCGCGATTTTCCTCAATTTTGGCTTTGAGAGTTCCCTTGATTTCGTCGGTGTGGGCCAACATATTTTCTACCGAGTCAAACTGACAAATCAGCTTGACAGCGGTTTTTTCGCCTACTCCGGGACATCCGGGAATGTTGTCAGACGCATCGCCTTCGAGCGCCAGCAGGTCAATAACCTGTTCGGGGCGGTCAATGCCGTAGCGGTCGCATACCTGTTGCGGCCCTCTAACCTCAAAGCCCTGACCCTTAAGCGCCGGGCGATACATAAAAATGTTGTTGCGCACCAGCTGACCGTAGTCCTTGTCGGGCGTCATCATATATGTAGTAAAGCTGGAGGCGGAGGCGCGGTGGGCAAGGGTGCCGATAACGTCGTCGGCTTCATATTCGCGAAGTTCAACAACCGGAATACACATAGCTTTAAGTATCTGCTTGATATACGGAACGGCTACGGTAATGTCTTCGGGCTGCTTTTCGCGGTTGGCCTTATAGTCGGGGAAGAGGTCGTGGCGGAATGTATGTCCGCCCGGTGGGTCAAAACACACGGCAAGGTGGGTCGGTTCTTCTTTTTTGATGAGGTCTTCGAGAGTGTTGACAAATCCGAATATGGCGGAAGTATTCACCCCCTTTGAGGTAACTCGCGGATTGCGAAACAGAGCATAATATGCCCGATAAATCAGTGCATACGCGTCAAGAAGGAAGAGCTTTTCCACTGAGTTAATTAGTAATTAGAAATTAGTAATTAGTAGTTTTTGTGCCGTTGACGATATAGAAACCTTTGCCGGGTTTGTTTACGCGGCGGCCCTGAAGGTCATAAATTTCAATTTCGGCATCTTGGGGGGTATCAAGACCGTTAATCAACATTGTTTGCTTGTCAAGTGCGAAGTTGTCGCCAATATTATCGGGTAGGTCGCTTTTAAGCAGATATGCCGAGTTGGCCGGAATGTTGCCTGAGGTTTTCAGCGAGAACTGACCTTCGGAGTTCAGAAGATAATAATCGCCGGGGCAGGAGAGTTCTACGGTAGTTCCGTGCAGAAGATTATCGGTGTTGGCCGTGGGCATCTCATAATTCAGTGTGAAAGTCAGTTTTGCCCCCGGGGTAGCTCCGCGAACTATAAAAGGCTCTGCGGCTGGAATTGATTCGTCGATTTTAGCCAGTATGCAACCGTCGGTCGTTGACACTTCAGTTACTGCGTAGCAGGTGACGTTTGATGGTGCTACGGTGGCTGCGGGCAATACGAGCGTGAAGTCCTTGGCGGGAGCGGTTACGGTTATTTCCTTTGTTGCTTCGCTTATGGTAAGAGTTCTCTCTCCGAGTATGAGTTCGGGAAAAGATGAACCGTAGCTGAGGCTGTATTCAAATTCGCCGGGTGTGGTGGTGTGGAGCGACGAGAAGTCACCGGAGGCAGAGATGCCGGAGTTGAAATGGCGCAGTTTTACCTTGTCGGTAGCTGTGGGTTCAAGCAGCCATTTATCGGTCAGTTCGTTTGTGGTGTTTTCGCTAAACGCAAGGCTCTCGGGGTTGATGGCATCACCGGCTTGCTGAGGATTTGCGGCAATCGACTTACCTTCGTGGGCTACGGTAAAGGGGTGTATGAACAAGCGGCCTTCGGGAAAACCGGTTACTTTCTTGGTGCTGTTTTTGGCGTATACTATGCCGTTTTTTACGTTGTAAGTTGAATTGCCGGATTTTACGCTGTAATCTTGGAGTGCACTAAATCCGCTGAATATCTCGCCGGGAATCACGGCCCCGCCGCTTGTGTGGGCAAAGCTCAGCGTGTAATTTATTCCCTTGGGAATTGCGGTGGCGTATTGGCTGATATCTTTCATCTGCGTGGAGTTGGAAATCTCCTTAATTTGAGTCATACCGTTAGCAGATGCCGTTACTGTAAGTTTCTTTGCCGAAGCGTCAAATTCTGCAATGATTGAAAAGTCGCCGGTGAGTTTTACGTTGTCGAAGGTGATTTTACCGTTATTGCCGCAGTCCCATTTTATTGTCAGAATACCGTCCTTGCTGAGATAAAATTGACTCCAACCGTTGGAATAGTCATCGGCAAGACAGTTCGTTCCGTTGCCATAGAGAGAGCTGCCGTATTGGTTGAATGAAGAGCCGTCGTTGCTCCCTTCGATGTACATAATCCAGCTTTCCGTGCCGGAAATGGTGGGCGACACTTGGGTGAGTTTGTTTTGAGTGCCATCGCCGGTATGTTGGGTGGAAAAGAACACGTCGGGTTTTTCGTCGGCGAATTCGGCGTCGGGCAGAATAATGGTGTCAATCCCTTTCTTGATGTTGTCAAAGGCTTCGGGGTTGATTGCACCGACTGTTACCTCGGTTTCGGCGAGGTTGAGTTTGGTTCCGCTGCCTCCGGCCACTTCGGTAACGCGAGCCTTATCGTTGGTCATCGGCTCCCAATTAAGGGTGTAGTCGCCGGCTGACAGGGGTACGATTTCAAAGATGCAAGTGATATGGGCGTTGTCGTATGCCTTGAAGTTTACGTTTGTACCTTCGTCGGAAGTCCATTTCTGAGGAATTTCGCGGCCGTGGTTGTCGACCCAGCGGGCAACGCGAGTGCCGACTTTGGGGAATGCGGTAAGTATTACATTGTCGCCGGGTGCGTAGAGGTTGGTGGTTTCATTTTCAGAACGTACCGTGCCGAGACGTGTGTCGGAAGATGCTACGGTTACTTCGCTGACAAAGTCGGCATAATCGGTAACATCAAGAATCAACTCGTAGATTACGCGGTTAGTGGGAGCGTCGGCAGGAACTGCATTAATGGTTGAATCATATTGATTGGTCCATGAACTATCGAAGCGAAGGCGAATATGAGTAGTACCCAATTCTGCATCATAGGGGAGCAGCATAGTGAAGGAGCCGGTTCCTACTTCGGTGTTGTTGTTGCTTTTATATGTGCCGAGAGTGCCAAGCAGTTCGCCGTCGGCAACGTTGAATTTGCCGTCGTTGTTGAGGTCGACGTAGGCCGACAGATACATAATATTCATACCGGTAGCCATGGGTGCATTATATTTGAAAGTGAATTCACTGCCCGGCGCAGCTTTAATGCGAGTGGGAATCTGAATGAAGTGGTCTGTGGGACAATCGTTTGCGGTATAGAGTTCGGTGGTTTCGCCGCCTTGCTCCAGACTCATAGTTTTAATATATTGGCCATATGACCTCATAGTGCTTAAGTCGCTGCCATCGGTTGCCCCATTATATTCGGGTACGCCCCATTTGTTTACTACGAAGTTTGCGGTAAATTCGGCGGCATCTTTGCCGTAGTAGTTGTAGGGGTTGTCGTTGCCGAGGTTATTTCCGGCTGCGTCAGTCCAGTGGTCGAAGTCGAAGCCGATTTCGGGAGTAGCGAGAAGTGATACTACTGCGGTATTGGTTACGCTTGTGTCGTCAGCACCCACAATGCTTGCGCTGCCCTGCGATGAATCAGCGCTCTTAACGCTTACGGTACGCGCATCGGTGATGTCAACCAAAATCTTTACGGTATAATATACAATAGTACCGTCGCTGAGTTCGAGCTTAACGTTGCGCTCACCAATCGGGGCGCTCGAGTCGAGAGAATATGTGGCGGCCTCTTGGCGTTCTTCAGTCTCATACAGGCCGTTGCGGTTGAGGTCGATAGTGATTGCAGCGATTTTTACGTCGCTGTCAATTGCCGGAGCATAAACGCTTTCCGGGGCGGCTTGGTCGTAGAATTTCTTTTTATAGTCGTTGGTGAGCAGGCGGTCAATGTAGATAGGCGCTTGGTCGGAAATTTTGGAGGTGAAAGTGCTGATATATTTGGGGAGGAATTGCGCAGCGAGTTCGCGAGAATTGCCCACAGGGGTATCGTCGTAGGCATCCGGGTTGGAGTGTGCCCAATCCCATTCCCATTGGAACCAACCGCCCTTGGGTGCATTCATCCCATTCTCAAACCATATTTTCCAGCGTTGGTAATAGTAGTCTTTCATCATACCACCCCACTCGCGGTAGGAATAGTCACGCAGACCGCCGCTCTCCTGAAAACTCCAAGTAGAAATAATTGTTCGGGCATTGTTGAGTTCCAACCAGTCGCGGTCGGCATTGGTCGTGCCGCTGACTTCGTCGGCCATTTGGCGAGCGCGCTTAGTCCAGTGTCCGAGCGTAAATTCCTTGTTGGAGTTAAGGAGTTCATCAAGGTCGAGAATGAGTTCCAACAGGGCGTCGCGACGCTTGTTGAAGAGTTCGGTATTACCGGCAGAGTTGGCCTCTTTGAGTCCGGCGAGTAGTGATTTGCTGTAATCGGTAAGAGCCTGGCGGGCAATGTCGGTAACGTCGAAAGAGTAGTTCAGACCACTGAGGTTGGCCTCGACGAGCTTGTATGCGGCTTCAATAACCGCCGCGCGGTCGTAGAAAATGTCGGCGTTGCCCCACGATGAAACTTTGCCAACCTCCAGAGCGGGGCGTGCACAGATTACTGCTTCGTGGGGAGGCTGAACGCTGGAGGTCATATTGAGCGCGGTAGTACGCAGCAGTTCCCAAGCCTCAGCGGCTGCGGCAGATTCGGTCCCATAACGGCGCTTGGTGTACTCGGCCATCCACTGTGCGGCATCGGGTTTTTCGCTCAACCAGGGGAGTTCAAACAGCAAATCATATTGAACCGGGGTCTGCTCAATGCCTTCGGGCGATGCGCCGACACCTTTAACAGATGCGGTGTTCAGGGCATTGAAATAGCCGTCGATAGTACCTTGAAAGCGACCGTCAAAACCGGTGCGTGCGCCGAAATTATAGATGGTGCTGAAAATGGTTTCGTGGCCGTTGAACGTAGTGTAAGCCGGCGCACGCTCCGCATTCAGGTCAAGTACAATCAGCTTGCCCTTGGGTACGCCGTTAAGGCTTTGTTTCTGATGGGCGTTCCATTGCCATTGCTGAATTACCCACTTGGAGTCGGACGTAGCAGCATCCATTATATCATAGAGCTGTTTATAAAGCTCAAGTGCATAAGAGGAATTACCTACGCCACCTTCGTGGAACGGATCCATAGAGTAGTATTTGCTTTCGCCGAGAACTTCGTGGAGGCGTTTGTAATAGTTTGCGCCTACGGCTTTGAGCTTGTCAACGTCGCTGACCGAAGGGAGGTGAGGGCGACTAAAGCCGCACCAGCCGCCGGTAGACTCGGTTGAGAGACCTGATTTGCCGGCAAACGTGCTCGGTACTTGATAGAAGCCCGGAAGTACCGGCTCCATACCCAGCGAGTGCATACGCTCCATCATTTTTTTGCCCAAATGAGCCTGACGCTCATACCACCAGTCGGGGTTCGGGCCGCCGTGACCCTCAAGGTTGTTCATGCTAAACCACGCCATAAAGCAGGGGCCGGCAATGAATGCGTTGGCTTCATCTTTAGTGTAGCCGTAATCTTCCATCAGGAACTTGCGCCACACTTCTTCAATGCCGATAATCTGCAGCGGCATATTGATGCCGTGGAGTGCCATCCAGTCGATTTCTTCCTGCCAACGATCCCAGGTCCACGTACTCATTGAGTAGGAGAATGTGCAGTAGTTCATGTAATAGCGATATTCGGCCGTGGTGGTGTGTTCCTCCTCTGCTGCGGGGGTGGGCAGAGAGTCAATGGTCGGGTGCGGGTCGTTCCACGACACGTTGATATTCGCATAATGGTTCAGATACCAGCCGATGCCGGTAGTCACAGCCGAAAGGGTAGTGCCGGTAATGCACGGCTTGCCGTTTTCGGCCGAGATTTTAAATATTTCGGCTCCGGTGGATGACTTATATGTATCGTCAACTTTGGTGACAAATTTGCTGGCCGTGCCCTCGCCGCCAATGCGGTTGAGCAGGTCGGTGACCGATTGCGGATTAGTTAAAACTTCCGCTGACGCGCTGACAGCCAGCGCCAGAGCCGACAGCGTAGCAATCGTTAGATTTTTGAATTTCATGGAATCAATGTAAAAAAGATTAGCGTATATTTCCGCAAATCTACGAAATTTCCCCTAATCCTGCAAATCCACCCCCATACCTGCTCCCCTTTCAGGGGGTAGGGGGGCTTGGCGGCAAGGTTTAACTTTTTTTTGCTTGGCGACGGAATTTTTGTAACTTTGCAGCATTATTAGTTAACCAATCATCGCACCATGCCAAAATTTAGCAAACTTACCTGGTTGGACCTCAAAGACTATCTTTTTATAGTCTTGGGTCTTACGCTCTACTCATTTGGTTTTTCAGCGTTTATTCTGCCCCATAAAATCGTGATGGGCGGTATGGCCGGCCTTGGCTCGGTGGTCTACTTTTTGACTTTGCGACTGCATGAGTCGGGAATGTTTCCCTTTGTGATTCCCGTGGCCGTCACAATGTATGCGGTTAACTTCCTGCTTCTGGCTATAGCGTTCCGCATTGTTGACCGCCAGTTTACCATCCGCACGCTGTTTGGTATGACGGTACTCTCGGTGGTAATCGGCATTATGCAGCCGCTATGTGCCAACCTCAATATCATGCCCGATGAAAAGGTACTCAGCATAGTGTTGGGCGCATGCATCATGGGGGTGGGTCTCGGCACTATCTTCATTCACAACGGCTCATCGGGTGGCACTGACATTATTGCCGCAATGGTCAGCAAGCGCAGCAACGTGACCATTGGCCGCACTATGATGGCGTGTGACTTTCTGATAGTTGGCTCGGCATATTTTGTGCTTCACTATCCGCTGCCCGAAATCGTTTTCGGTATGATGACCACAGTGCTCACGGGCTATATGTGTGACCTGGTTATCAATTCTAACCGTCAAGCTGTTGAATTTATCATCATTTCCAAGCACTGGGAGGCTATTGCCAACGCCATCAACACCGACGCCAACCGTGGCTGCACAGTACTCGACGGCATGGGGTGGTATTCCAAGCAACCGGTAAAAATGCTGATGGTAATGTGTCGCAAAATCGAGGCCGTGACCATCCAGCGCATTGTCAAGAGCATTGACCCCGAAGCGCTTGTTACCCAGGGCAACGTGAACGGCGTTTATGGAA
This sequence comes from Prevotella sp., assembly GCA_023666665.1. GTDB lineage: Bacteria > Bacteroidota > Bacteroidia > Bacteroidales > Muribaculaceae > UBA3263. Next base: position 867,719 of record JAMPBN010000001.1, read on the forward strand.
AAGGATTTGACAAGATGAAAGTCAATATCAATAAGAAACCGGTAAAAATCATCAATCCCGACCACCTCGAATGATAGGATTTAACAACGAAAAGTACTGCAAAATTCAGTCTGAGCACATTAAGGAACGCATAGCCAAGTTCGGCAACAAACTCTACCTCGAACTCGGCGGCAAATTGTTTGACGACTTCCACGCGTCGAGAGTACTCCCCGGCTTTGAGCCGGACAGTAAGCTGCGCATGCTCAGTCAGCTAAGCGACAAGGCTGAAATTGTCATTGTAATCTCGGCCGTAGACATTGAGAAAAACAAGATTCGCCAAGACCTCGGCATTACCTACGATATGGATGTGTTGCGCCTGCGCGATGCTTTTATCGGTCGCGGCTTTATGGTCGGCTCGGTATGTATCACCCACTATAACGGTCAGGGTTCCGCCGATGCTTTCCGCCGCAAGCTCGAACGCCTTGGAATACGAACGTATTACCACTACACCATTGAGGGCTATCCCACCAACGTCGGCCTCATTGACTCCGACGAGGGTTTTGGTCGCAACGACTATATCGAGACTTCGCGCCCGCTGGTGATTGTCACCGCTCCCGGCCCCGGCAGCGGCAAAATGGCCGTATGCCTCAGTCAGTTATACAACGAGCACAAGCGCGGCATCGAAGCCGGCTACGCCAAGTTTGAAACTTTCCCGGTGTGGAGCCTCCCGCTCAAACACCCCGTGAACATTGCCTACGAGGCCGCCACTGCCGACCTCAACGATGTCAATATGATTGACCCGTTTCACCTCGAAGCGTATGGCACTACCGCCATCAACTATAATCGTGATATAGAGATTTTCCCGGTACTCAATGCCCTTTTTGAGGGTATATACGGCGAAAATCCGTACAAATCGCCAACAGATATGGGCGTGAATATGGTGGGCTTCTGCATAGATGACGATGAGGTGTGTCGCGAAGCCTCCAAGCAGGAAATCATACGCCGCTACTACGACGCTCTCGACCGTATGGCTCTTGGCGACGGCAACGAATCGGAAGTCAACAAGATAGCGTTGCTCTTCAAGCAGGCGAAAATCGACACCTCATATCGACGCACCACCGTGGCCGCCCGCGAGCGCGCCGAGCAGTCGGGTGTGGCATCTTCGGCCATTGAACTTGCCGACGGCACCATCATCACAGCCGAGACCTCCTCGCTGCTTGGCTGCAGCGCCGCGCTGATTCTCAACGCCACCAAGCATCTTGCCGGCATTGACCATAGCGTCAAACTCATTCCGCAGGAGATGATAACCCCCATTCAGCACACCAAAACCGACTATCTGTGCAGCCAAAATCCGCGACTCCACACCGACGAAGTACTTGTGGCTCTGAGCGTTCTCTCCACCCACAATGACGACTGCCGTCGCGCCCTGGAGCAACTCCCCAAGCTGCGCGGCTGCCAGGTGCACTCCACCGTGATGCTCGGCGAGGTAGACCACAAAATCTTTAAGAAACTCGGCGTGGGACTTACCTGCGACCCCGTGCGCAAGAAAAAATAGGGAAAATCAAAAAAAATTCCGTATCTTTGCGGGGTTAAAGCAACCGCTCTATGATTAAATGGCTTAAAAGATACGTTTCGCTGCCGCTGATTGCCGTGTTGGCATTCGTGGTTTTCGTGTTGTTTTTCAACGAGAACTCCGTAATCAAAAGCTATGATTACGCCTCGGAGATTCGCACGCTCGAAAACCGTATCTCCCAATGTGAGGACACCCTCCGATACTATCAGGAACTTAACCGTCGCCTCGACAGCGACCCTCGCGAACTCGAGCGCATAGTGCGTGAATACTACCATATGCAGCGCCCCAGCGAGGACGTTTATATTTTTGACTGACCCACTATGACCAAAATCTCACCATCGCTCCTTGTTATCGGCCTCCTGATGATTGCCGCCGGAGTGCTGATGCCCATAATTGCCGGCAGCTTCATCGGCGAAACTTTCCGCTACATCTTCACCGCCGGCGCAGCTCTGACGCTGCTTGCCCGCCTCTTTCAGGCCGCCCCTCCGGCCTCTACGCCGGTGAGAATCAAGCGCCTGCTCAGACTCGAATCGTGGAGCGCCATAATCTTTTGCGTGGCAGCATTTTTTGCGTTCTATAACCGCGCCGAGATGCGCGACTGGCTCGCATTCACCCTTGCAGGAGCCGTGATTCAGATTTACTGTTCCATAGCCCTTTCTCTTGCCGTGCGCAAGAAATAGAAATGACCGTCAACGTTACTCTTGACCAAGGCAACAGCTCCACCAAAATGGTGGTTTTTGACCGCGAAAGCGGCAAGGAACTGACCTGCGCGGTTTTGCGCCAGCCCGGCGACATCAACGGACTGCTTGCCGACTATGACGTTGCGGCAGTGATTGGCTGCTCGGTGGCCGACGGCCGCGACCTCTCCCACTTGATGCGCGAAATCGGCGTTGCCAGCAAAATGGTGCTCGGCCCCGAAACCCCGGTGCCGCTGCGCAATCTCTATGCCTCGCCCGAAACCCTCGGAGCAGACCGACTGGCCGCCGCCGTGGGAGCAGCCGCCATTCTGCCCGGCGAAAATCTCTTGGTTGCCGACATAGGCACGGCTTGCACCTTCGACGTGGTGACCGCCGCCGACGAATATCTTGGCGGCAACATTTCTCCCGGCCCGGGTATGCGCCTTCGTGCCCTCAATCACTACACCGCCCGCCTCCCCCTTGTCAGCGGCCACGCCGACTTCATTCCCGGCATCGGGCAAAATACCGTTGAGGCGCTGCGCTGCGGCGCAATGCGCGGAGTTGTTGCCGAGCTGCTCTACTACAGCGACTGGGGCAAGTCGCGCCGCATAGTCCTCTCCGGCGGCTGGGCTCCCGAAATTGCCGCGCTGCTCCCCGACTCAGTTGCCTGCACTATTGAACCGCATCTTGTTAATCAAGGCCTTAATACCATTCTCCAATATAACCAAGCATGAAACTTTTTCACAAAATATTGACCATTGCGCTGCTCGGAGCGTTGCCCGCCACTGCATTTGCTGACGAGGCCGCAGAGGCTTCGCCCTATTCAATGCTCGGCTATGGCTCGCTCAATGACAACATTTCCGCTTCGCAGCGGGCAATGGGCGGCATTGGCTACGCGCTGCGTTCCAAGCGCCAAATCAACGTCAAGAACCCCGCAAGCTATGCCGCAATCGACTCAATGACGTTCCTTTTTGACATCGGTGCCAACGTTGGATCGGTAAACTTTACGCAAACCGGAATGGACCGCTTCAGCAAGACTCTCGGCGGCCTTGACTACGTGACGCTTCAGGTGCCGATCGGCAAGTGGATGGGCGCGTCAGCCGGCTTGCTCCCATACAGCTCGCGCGGCTACACCTTTGGCATGGACATTGAGAACGGCACCGCCACTTACGACGGCAAGGGGGGCATCAGCGAGGCTTATCTCGGCTTTGCAGCCCGCCCGGTCAAGGGTCTGAGCCTTGGATTCAATATAGGCTATCTGTTTGGCAACCTGATTTCTGACGAAACCGTTACGGCCACGGGCGGTCAGATTTCAATGTATGAGCAAGTGCTGAAAGTGCGCGACTACAACCTGCAGTTCGGCTTGCAATACGGCCTGACTTTTGCTCGCGAACACACCGTGACCATCGGTGCCACATACACTTTGGGAAAGAAAACCCACGGCGACGGCTCCATTATAAACTACGACCTTTCGGAAGCCACTACGCGCCCCGACACCATCGGCATTGTCAAGCTCAAAGACGGCTATTCGATGCCCTGGAGCTTGGGAGCCGGCATTTCATATCAGTGGGGCAACCGCCTGATTGTTGGTGCCGACTTTACATATCAGCCCTGGAGCAAAGCACAATTCAACGGCATCAGCGGCTTCAACGCCACAAAATTTGCCAACCGCTACAAGGGTGCCGTAGGTGCTGAATACACTCCCGCCACGCGCGGAAACTACTTCAAACGTATGTCTTACCGCATCGGCGCGAATTACGAACGCGACTACGTTATGGTTGGCGACAACCACGTCAAGGAATTCGGCATAAGCTGCGGCTTCGGCTTCCCGACGCCGGGACGCACCGCTGTGAACCTCGGCTTTGAGTATCGCCACCGCAACTCCTCGCCTGTGAAGACCGTTGGCGAAGACTACTATATGGTGACTCTCGGAGTTGCCATCAACGAAATTTGGTTCGTGCCCAGCAGAATACGTTGATGCGTCGGCTCCCGCTGGTAATATTGGTGGTTTCGCTGCTGCTATGGAGCTGCGGCCCGACCGACACAACCGAGCGCATTGAGGTAGACAAAGACACCGTTGCCACGATGATTACCGACTCGGTAAATTCCTTTATCAGCGACTCGGGCATTGTACGTTACCATCTCGTTGCGCCCATTTGGAAGATGTTTGACGAAGCCTCGGAACCCTACTGGTACTTTCCGCAAGGAATCAGCCTCGAGCAATATGACGACAAGATGACACCGGCCTCCACACTCGTGAGCGACACCGCCCGCTACTTCTCGGCCAAAAAGCTCTGGAAGCTCGACGGTAACGTCAGGATGCGCAACGTTGACGGCGATAAATTTCTCACCGAGCAAATGTTTTGGGACCAGCGGACGCACAAGGTCTACTCCGACTCGTTTATCCACATTGAGCGCGGCGGGCGAACAATCGAGGGGTATGGATTCGTTTCTAATGAACAGATAACCGCCTATACCATACGTCGCCCGGTGGGCATTTTCCCGACCGAAGGTTTCACCACCCCAAGAGAATAATTAGTTTGACAAATGACAGCCTGGATATTTATAATAGCCGTTTCATTGCTCCTGTCGGCAATGTTTTCGGGAACCGAAATAGCATTTGTGTCGTCAGATAAGGTGCGAGTGGAACTCGACACCCAAAAGGGCGGCCTCGTGGCGCGGATAATCGACCGGTATTATTCGCGGCCCGACTTCTTCATCACGTCGCTGCTTGTGGGCAATAACATCGTGCTCGTGGTCTATGGTATCGCGGCCTCCAACCTGCTTGAGGAGGATATTGCCCGCCGAGTTGGCGGCAATGAAATACTCACGCTGCTGGTGCAGTCGCTGATTACCACGGTGGTGATAATTTTTACCGGAGAGTTTATTCCCAAGGCGTTGTTTCGCATCAATCCGAATGCGTCGCTGCGCCTTGCTGCCATACCGATGTCGGTGTTTTACTGGGTATTGTATCCGATTTCGCTCTTCACCACGTGGCTCTCAAACGGCCTGATGCGCCTCGTGGGCATTCACCGCAACGGCAACGATGATGCCGAACTCAGCGTTGTTGACCTCAACGAGTTTATTGAGCGCACGCTCGATAACCCGGTGGAGGAACGCCCGCAGCTTGAAAACGAGGTGAAGATTTTTCATAACGCTATAGACTTTTCAACCATACATCTGCGCGACTGCATGATTCCGCGCAATGAAATTGTGGCCGTGAATATCTCTACGACTACCCGCGAGGAGCTTTCGAAGCTCTTTACGTCGTCGGGGCGCTCAAAAATCATTGTCTACGAGCACGATGTTGACACGATTTTGGGCTACATTCACGTGTCGGAGCTGCTGCGGCGCGATGCCGACTGGAAAGAGAGCCTCAAGCCGGTGGTGTTCGCTCCGGAGTCGCTGCTGGCCAACAAGATGATGCGCCGATTGCTGGGCGAGAAGCGCTCGGTGGCAATCGTGGTCGATGAGTTTGGCGGCACTGCGGGAATGGTGACCCTTGAAGACCTGATGGAGGAGATTCTCGGCGATATTCAGGATGAGCACGACCGCAACACCGTCACGGCCCGCAAGCTCGCCGACGGCTCGTTTGAGTTCTCGGGGCGCGTGGAAGTAGACCGTCTGCGCGAGCAGTTTGGTCTCGATATTCCCGAGAGCGACGACTATCAGACCCTTGCCGGTTATATTCTCAACGAAACCGGGGCAATTCCCTCGAAGGGAGATGACGTGGTGCTCGGCGGATATAACTTCCACATTTCGCGCTCTACGGCAACGAAACTTGAGCTGATAACCGTGACCCCGCAGCCGGCTTCCGAAACCGGCGATTGAACCTTTCAGTCCCGAAAAGTGTTTTGATGGTGTAATTTTAGTTTAATAACCCTCATAACAAAAATAATACTATGGACTGTAATTGCAATAAAGACAAACGTTCTTACCATTTCCATATTTGCGAAGTGGTTGAAGGTAAGGTTCAAGACGTAATGAGCTTTAACTTTGGTGGCCATCACGACCTCAAGGCCTTGGCCGACCGCGCACAGAAAGACTTCAATATGAGCGAGAAACACGCTGACCAGCTCGTGCTTGGCATGCGCCTGCTCCACCACGCTCTGAAGAAATATCCTGACAATGCTCAGTTTGCCGATTTCCTGACCAAGCTGAACGACTTCAAGCAATACCTCAAGTCGAAGTAAAAAAAAGGGCGGATTAAAATCCGCCTTTTTTATTTTTGTAATTTTTGGACTATTAGGGAGGCGAGCATCATACCCCAGGTTGCTGTTATGGTGACGAGTGAACCATTAGGGCCGGAGGGGGGTGCGGGGAGAACCTCGTCGGAGAAGACGCATCTGAATTTTCGGCGAGGGAAACGGTCAAGGCGCTTGAAGCGGCTACGCAAAGCTGCGGCCAGCGGGCAGCCTTTTACCTGCCAAAATTCTTTGACTTGGATGCGCCCGGGGTCGAGTTTGCGGGCTGCTCCCATAGAGCTGAACAGCCGGGCGGTGCTTGCTGTGGCGCGGAGAATCAGTTCCGCTTTGTCGGCAACAGAGTCTATTGCGTCGACCACGAAATCGTAGCTGTTGAGGTTAAAATCGTCAGCGTTTTCGGCAGTGAATCTTTGTGCAATGGCTGTTATTTTTGCATCGGGATTTATCTCCAGAAGTCGGCGGCGCATTGCTTCGACTTTTGGTTGACCGATAGTCAGGGAGGTTGCGGGGAGCTGGCGGTTGATGTTGCTCGGCGCTACCGTGTCCATATCAACGATAGTTAGTGAGCCTAACCCGCTGCGTATAAGCGCTTCGGCACACCAGCTACCTACGCCCCCAACGCCGAAGAGTATAACCCGCGTGCAGGCAAGACGCTCCATATATTCAGCGCCGAGGAGAAGTTCGGCGCGCTGAAAGTATTCATTGTTCATATTTGAGGGTTTGGGTTATGTCGTTGGAAATTGCGGCTTCGAGTTCATCAAGAGAGCTGAATTTTTTTTCGTCGCGCAGGCGGGCTATGAATTCAACCGTGAGGGTCTGGCCGTACAAGTCGCCGTTGAAGTTTACAATGTGAGCTTCGATGCTGATGGGAGCGTTTTCAGCGTCGACAGTTGGTCGGCGGCCAATGTTAACGACAGCGGTGTGTTGGCCAATGCGGGCGGCGTACACTCCCGGTACGGGAATAGTCATTGATGCGGGCGGAGCAATGTTGGCGGTGGGGAAGCCTATGGTACGGCCGAGTTGCTTGCCGTGAACTACTGTGCCGGTCAGCGAATATGGGCGGCCAAGCATACGGTTGGCCATCGTAATGTTGCCGTCGGCAAGAGCTTGGCGTATGGCCGAAGAGCTGACCGAAAGGGTAGGGTACTCGCTTACGGCGAGGATTTCAACGCCGTCGACTGTTTTGCCCGCAAGCTCCCGCACGCCAAGTCGATCGGAGCCGATAGTGTTGTTGAATCCTAATAGAAACAGCGAAACGTCGAAGCGATTGCGGAGCATCGCGAGAAACCCGCGGGCGGTCATTTGCCGCAACTGATAGTCAAAGTCGAGGACTTCGGTTGAGATGCCGATAAGTCGAAGCCGTTCTTCTAATGTGCTTAATGCGGGAGGCTGCTTCTCCGGGCATATCTGCGCGAGAGGGTGGGCGCTGAATGTTATTGCCAGTGGTTCGAGTCCTCGCTTTTTAGCTTCGGCTTTCAGACGGTCGAGCAAAAAGCGGTGGCCGCGATGCACGCCGTCGAATGTTCCGATTACAGCCGCTTTCATAGCCGGGTGAGTGTCATGAAGTCGCGTTGCGGTGAGACGTGTTCAGCGTGGAAGCCCAGGGCGCGGGCAGCCTCGACGTTGGCGGGGCCGTCGTCGTAGAACGTAGTTTGCGCGGGTTCTATGCAGAGGTGGGCGGCCGCGTAGTTGAAGATTCTCGGGTCGGGTTTGCAGCAGCCCACTTCAAAGGATGTGATGATGCCGTCGAAGTAGTCGCTGATGTCGCCGCCGAGCTTTTTGAACTCGGGGAGAATGAAGCCGCTCCACATAATTGGGTTGGTGTTGCTGAGCATATAGACTTTATGGCCTGCGGTGCGGAGCGCGGCAAGGCGCTCGAGGCGCTCGGCGGGAATGCCGCGTAGAAACTCAAAGAGGCCGCGGTCAATTTCCCCGCGGGTTATCGGCTTGGAAAAGAGTGGGGTGACCTCTTGGTAGAAGCGTTCTGCGGAGATTTGACCCTCTTCGAGCAGCCCGAAGAGACCGCGCTGCTGATATGGGTCGAAAAAGGAGTCGGCATCGTCCATGCCCAGGCGTGAAAAAGCATTGACCGCCTGTTGGCGGTCAATGTTCATAATTACGCCTCCGAGATCGAAGAGTAAATTAGGGGTCATATGGATTATTTTTCGGCGCCGGCGAGTTTCTTGAATTCGCCGAGGCTTACGGTGTGGTCGTCGATGGTCACGGCGTTGCCGATAGCTTCAAAGAGGTTGGCGTTGCTGACCTGTTCGGCGATGTAGCGACGGTTCTGCTGGTCTTTGAGCAAACTTTCGGCATAGTTTTTGAGGATAGACTCATCGAGGTTTGCCATACCATATTGTGCAAACTGACGTGCGGCAGCGTGGGTGGCATATTTCATCAGGTCTTCTTCAGTAACCTTGACGTTGAGCTTCTCGGCGATGCGGCCGCTCAGGATTTCCCACTTCATAGCCTGTTCGCTCTTGGAGTATTCTTCGTCGATGTTTTCGGCGTTTAGATGCTCGGGGTTGCGACGCATAAGCCATTTTTTCAGGAATTCGGCGGGGAGTTCGAAGTTGCCGAAGTCTTTCATAAGGGTTTCGCGGGTCTGATGCTCAAAGAGTTGTGCGCTGTTGGGAAGGAGCTGTGCAGCGATGCTCTTTTTGAGAGCTTCCTGATATTGTTCTTCGGTGGTGCAGTCGGGACCGAAAGCGTGTTTGAAGAATTCTTCGTTGTGTTCGGCGGGTTTGAGGCCTGTGATTTCGGTGATGGTGAGTTCAAAGTCGCCCTTGAGGTTTTCGGCTTCTTCGCGGGTGATTGAGAGCATAGCGGCAGTTTCGGCGGTGTTGTCTCCGGCTGCGGTGTAGGGGTTGTAAACTACTTTGTCGCCGGCTTTCACGCCCTCGAATTTAGCGGCTTGGTCAGCGTTTTTGAATGTCCAGGGAGCCACGATGACGTTTTCTTTCTCAACGTAGCCTTCTTCCTTGCCGAGCTCCTTGATGTTGCCTTTGATGAGAGCGCGGTCGGCGTAGGTTTCAATAACCTCTTGGGTGCCGAAGCGTCCGGTCAGGGCCTTGTCTTGCTCCTCAACCATTTCGGGGGTCACCTCGATGCGGTAGTAGGGGAGGTGCATCTCCTTGTTGATGTCGATGTTGATTTCGGGAGCGAAGCCGAGTTCGTATTCGAAAGTGTAGTCTTTCTGCTTGTCGAGGTCGAGTTCGGTAACTTCGAGGGGCAGGGGTTCGCCGAGAATGTCAACTTTATTGTCGGTGAGGTATTTTACCACTGCGTCGTAGACTTCGTGGTTGATAACGTCGGAGGTAACTTGTTTGCCGAAGCGTTTTTCAACGATGCTCATGGGCACGGTGCCTTTGCGGAATCCGGGGATGTTGGCATCCTTGCGGATTTTTTTGAGTTCGGCGGCTACCTTGTCGTTGTAGTCAGCTTCAACAATGCTAACTGAGAGTTTGCCTGTTGTGGCGTTGATTTTGTCGAGTGTTACGTTCATTGTCTTTGTGTATCTGGAGTTTTAAATTACTCTTCACGGATGGGGTGGTATTGCACAAAGGCTTCCATGGCTTCGTATTCGGCGAGGCCGAGAGAGCTGTAGAGTTGTGCGGTTGCGCGGTTGCGGTCTTCGGCGCGCTGCCAGAAGAGGCGGTCGTCGTCGCCGAGGAAGGGGGCGTTTTCCATCTGGCTTTGGTGCTTGAGGATGGAGTTGCGCTTGAAGCGTAGTTCTTCGGGCGAGATGGGCACGGCCATTTCGATGTGGTCAATTTCCCATTCTGCCCATGCGCCGCGATACATCCAAATGCGGCAGTCTTTCATCCACTCTTCGTCCTTGCATTCGTCGATTACGGCGAGTACGGCATCGGTGCAGACGCGGTGTGTGCCGTGGGGGTCGGCGAGGTCACCGGCAACGAAAATCTGATGGGGCTTAACCGAGGTGATGAGTTCGCGAACAATGGCGATGTCTTTTTCGGTGAGGTCGCCCTTTTTGATTGCGCCGGTTTCGTAGAAGGGCAGGCGGAGGAAGTGCACGTTTTCGGGCTTAACACCAATCCATTTGCATGCGGTGCGAGCTTCGGCCTGGCGAATCATGGTCTTGATAGTGCGGATGTCGGCGGAGTCCATATCGCCGTTTTGCTTGTTGGCCACGAATTCGTTGATTTCCTTGCTCTTCTGCTTGAAGTTTTCGTTGTCGAAGCCGAAGATGGGTGCAATGTAGTCGTTGAGCATGATGTAGCGCATCATGTCTTCGTCGCCCACGGCGATGTTGCCGGATGTTTCGTAGGCCACGTGTACGTCGTGGCCCTGGTCAACGAGGCGTTTCAGGGTGCCGCCCATGGAGATAACGTCGTCGTCGGGGTGGGGAGAGAACACGATGACGCGCTTGGGGTAGGGAGTGGCACGTTCGGGGCGGTAGGTGTCGTCGGCGTTGGGTTTGCCGCCGGGCCAGCCGGTGATGGTGTGCTGGAGTTCGTTGAACACCTTGATGTTTACGTTGTAGCCGCTGCCGAAGATGGCGAGGAGTTCGCCCAAACCGTGGTCATTGTAGTCCTGGTTGGTGAGTTTGAGGATGGGTTTGCCGGTTTGCTGGCAGAGCCAAACGATGGCACGACGGATGAGTTTGTCGTTCCACTCGCAGGAGGTTACGAGCCAGGGGTGGGAGATACGAGTGAGGCCTTCGGCGGCGTTGATGTCGAGCACGAGGGTGGTGCGGCTGTGGGTCTGGAGCAGCGATGCGGGCACGTTGGGGGTAACGGGGCCTTCAACTGCTTTGCCGACTACTTCGGCGCGGTTTTCACCCCATGCCATTGCGATGATGCGGCGTGAGGAGAGGATGTCGTGCATACCGAGGGTGAGGGCGGTTGTGGGTGCGTGGTCTACCTTGTAGGCGTTGGCCACGTTCTGGCGCTGCTCGGCGCTGAGGAGCACGAGGCGACAGGTGCTGGAGGCGGTTGAGCCGGGTTCGTTGAGTCCGAGAGCGCCGTGAGAGCCAATCTGGCAGAGGCAGAGGTCAATGCCGCCGGCGGTTTCAATCATAGCCTGGTAGTCGCGACACATTGCGCCGACTTGCTGACGGGGGCAGGCAGTATTGAAAGAGTGTATATTTTTGGGGTCGATGTCAACGAGGTCAAGGAAGTTTTGCTTGAGGGCGGTCATCGTGCTGGCAACGTCGGCTGAGCCGTCGGCATAGAAGTCGCAGAGGTTGAACACTATGGTATTTTTGAAGCTTACTTTGCCGGCGTTGTAGAGGTCAATGAGAGCGGCGTAGACTCCGGTGATGGAGTTGCCGGCACCGAGAGCCATAACGAATTTGCCGCGTTTGGCTTCGGCGCGTTGCAGGGCGTGAATTACGTGTTCGGCAATACCTTCGGAGCCTTCGTTGGAGGTTTCGTAGATACGTGTGTCGATTTTTTCCTCGCGGGTGAGTGCAGCGAGTTCGATTTCATCCTCGGGAGCGTAGTAGCGGCTGGGGATGCTGTCGAGCTTGATCTTAGAACTAAGGTTGGTTCTCATACTATGATAGTTGAAAAATGTTTTTTGGTTATTTTATCGTGCAAAGGTACGAAATTTATTTGAGATTTCGAGCTTTGGCGCGGAGAATTATTTTTTGAGTGCCTGGTCGAGGTCGGCGATGATGTCGTCGGGGTCTTCAATGCCCACGCTGAGGCGGATAAGGTCGGGGGCCACTCCGGCTTGACGCAGCTGCTCGTCGGAGAGCTGGCGATGTGTATGGCTGGCGGGGTGAAGCACGCAGGAGCGGGCATCGGCCACGTGGGTAACGATGCTGATGAATTTCAGACGGTCCATAAACTCTATGGCATCTTCGCGTGAACCCTTGAGACCGAATGCAATGACGCCGCAGGTGCCTGAGGGCATCTGTTTTTTGGCCAGGGAGTGATATTTGTTGCCGGGCAGTCCGGGGTAGTTGATCCAGGCCACTTCGGGGCGAGTCTGCAGCCACTGGGCAACTTTTTGGGCGTTTTGGCAATGGCGCGGCACACGCAGATGTAGCGTTTCGAGGCCAAGGTTGAGCAAGAAAGCGTTTTGGGGTGACTGGCAGGAGCCGAGATCGCGCATCAGTTGCACGATTGCCTTGGTCAGAAAGGCTGCGCGGCCGAATGCCGTGGTGTAGGTAAGGCCGTGGTAGGAGTCGTCGGGGGTGGTGAGTCCGGGAAACTTGTCGGCGTGGGCAGTCCAGTCGAAGTTGCCGGAGTCAATGAGTGTGCCACCAACGGTGGATGCGTGTCCGTCCATATATTTGGTGGTGGAGTGGGTGACGATGTCGGCTCCCCACTCAATGGGGCGGCAGTTTATTGGGGTGGCAAAGGTATTGTCGACGATGAGAGGAACGCCGTGAGCGTGGGCTATGCGGGCAAACTTGGCAATGTCGAGGATTTCAACTCCGGGGTTGGAGATTGTTTCGCCAAACAGAGCCTTGGTGTTGGGTCGGAAAGCTGCGGCGATTTCATCGTCGGGAGCATCGGGGTTGACAAAAGTTACGTCAATGCCATATTTCTTGAGGGTGACGGCAAAGAGGTTGTATGTGCCGCCATAGATTGTTGATGCGCTGACAAAGTGGTCGCCGGCCTGGCAGATGTTGATTATGGCATAGAGGTTTGCTGCCTGACCGGAAGAGAGGAGCATGGCACCGACACCACCTTCGAGGGCGTTGATTTTTGCGGCCACGGCATCGCACGTGGGGTTTTGAAGCCGGGAGTAGAAATAGCCGGAGTCTTCGAGGTCGAAGAGGCGGGCCATCTGTTCGGAAGTTTCGTATTTAAAAGTGGTTGACTGGTAAATGGGCAAAACGCGGGGTTCGCCCTTGGCGGGTTGCCAGCCACCTTGCACGCAAATGGTTGCAGATTTCATAACGAATATTATTTGTTTCTACGTGGAATTATAATTTCAGTATTACAGGCTGATAGGATTTGAGACCATTGTCTCCGGTAAAGATTTCTACAGGTGCTCCATATATTATTGGAGGGATCACAAGTTTCCTTGTCGGGAACACGTAGCCACACGCAAAGGATGCTCGTGTCAAGTATGATTGCCTTTTTCATAGTTTCCGTTTTGCTGAAATGGCATTTTGAATCATTAGACCACCAACCGTATAATTAGCCAACGGCTTCAATATATTCGGTATGTCTTCCACAAGCGCTATTTCGCTTGCTCCTGTTGGGAACAGGCTCTAAATCAAGGGACGATGTGGAAATTGCATCGTCCCTTGAAATAAACGCCTGCTGTCTTATTAATTGAACATGTCGGCGGGATATTCGCCGGCGGCGTGGAGGGCTGCGAGTTTTTCAACGACTCCGGGACGGTCGGCGGCGTAGGTTACGCCGAACCATTTGGAGTCGGTGTCGAGAACTTTAACGGTAGCTTCGCCGCTCTTAATCAGGGTGTCGATTACCAGAGGAATGAAAAATTCGCTCTTGGGGGTGTTGAGATCCTTGTCGAGGAAGTGTTTAAATTCACGCTCTGAGTAGTCGAAGTAGTCGGGTGTGAAGCCCCAAAGGTTCATCGAGACGGGTGTCATCGGGTCGAGGTATTGCACTTCGCCGTTTTCGTCGGTGAACATAATGCGGTGGTCGGGGTCGTAGCTGATAGCGGTGCGCTCGGTTACGGTGGTGAGCAGTCCGTCTTTGTTTCCGCATACGCCGCGAGCCACTGAGCCGTTTTCGGTCATGGTGTTGCCAACGCGGAAGCCTACCATACAGTAGTCGCCCTTGCGGTCGTGTTCTTTGCTGAGTTCCTTGGCGATTACTTCAAAGGCGTTGCGGCCATAGAAGTCATCGGCATTGATAACGGCAAAGGGTTCTTTGATTACGTCCTTGCCCATGAGCACGGCGTGGTTGGTGCCCCAGGGTTTGGAGCGGTCGGCCGGGCAGGTGTAGCCTTCGGGGAGGTTGTCAATGGCTTGGAAGACGAGTTCGGTGGGGATGTGGCCTTCGTATTTGGAGAGGATTTTGTCGCGGAAGTCTTGCTCGAAGTCCTTGCGGATTACGAAGACTACCTTGCCGAATCCGGCGCGGATGGCATCGTAGATTGAGTAGTCCATAATGGTTTGACCTTGAGGGCCTACACCATCAAGCTGCTTGAGGCCGCCGTAGCGGCTGCCCATACCGGCAGCGAGAACAAAAAGAGTGGGTTTCATTATTTGTAGCTAAAGTTGAAAGTGATTGATTGGTCAAATTTTTCGCCGGGACGGAGAATCACGTTGGGAAATTGCGGCTTATTGATGGAGTCGGGGAGTCCCTGACATTCAATAGCTACGCCTTCGTAATCTTCGTAGGGGCGGCCGTTCTTGTTTTTGGGGCATCCGGCCAGCCAGTTGCCTGTATAGACTTGAACGCCGGGTTGGGTGGTGTAGACCTCGAGGGTGCGACCGGTTTTGGGGTCTTCGAGGTGGGCGGCGCGGCGCATGGAGCCGGCGTTCCAGCCGTCGATGAGGTAGCAGTTGTCGTAGCCTTTGCCGTATACCAGTGCGGGATATTCTGCCTTGATGTCGGCGCCAAGGGTCTTTGCGGTGGTGAAGTCCATAGGTGTACCCTTGACGGAGACGAGGTCGCCAGTGGGGATAAGGGTTTCGTCGGTGGGCAAATAGAGGTGGGCGTCGAGGGTGAGCAGATGGTCGAGCACGGTGCCGCTATCGTGGCCGGCGAGGTTGAAATAGGCGTGGTTGGTAAGGTTTACCACTGTAGGAGCGTCAGTTTCGGCGCCGAGGTGGAGCTTCAGTTCGCAGTTGTTGGTCCATTCATATGTTGCCGTAGCGGTGAGATTGCCGGGATAACCTTCTTCGCCGTCTTTGGCGTGGTAGGTAAACTTCACGCGGTTGTCGGGGAGGACTTCGCAGTCCCAAATCTGATTCTGGAAGCCTTCGGGGCCGCCGTGGAGAGCGTTGGGGCCGTTGTTTATGGCAAGATGGTAGTCCTTGCCGTCGAGTTGGAAGTGGCCGCGGGCAATGCGGTTGGCGCATCGGCCGGGTACTTTTCCGGCACAAGGTCCGTCGTAGAAATAGTCGGCGGGGTTGGCATAGCCGAGCACCACGTCGGCCATCACGCCGTTGCGGTCAGGAACCTCCACGCCGACAATGCCGGCGCCGAGGCTGCTGAGGGTAACCTTGGCACCGACCTCGTTGGTCAGCGTTACCAAGGTGATGTCGCCCTTTTGCGAGGGGTATGTTTTGGTTGTTACAGTCATATTAGTGGAGCTTGCGGGCGCCGTCGGATATTACTACGGGGTAAATCTTGGGCTCGTGGCCATATTTTTCGTTAAACTTCTTGACTACAACGCTTACGAAGGGGTCGTAGAGGTTGTCTTTAACCAGGTTGATGGTGCAGCCGCCAAAGCCGCCGCCCATGATGCGCGAGCCGGTTACGCCGCATTCCTTGGCTACGTCGTTGAGGTAGTCGAGCTCTTCGCAGCTTACTTCGTAGAGCTTGCTCATACCCTCGTGGGTTTGATACATACGTTCGCCAACGGTTTCGTAGTCGCCGCGTTCCAGGGCGTCGCAAACGTCGAGCACGCGCTGCTTTTCGCCGATAACATATTCGGCGCGCTTGTAGTCTTCTTCAGAAATCTGGTCCTTGATGCTGTTGAGCATTTCCATGGAGGCATCGCGCAGGGTTTCGAGGCCGAGCTTGGCGGCAACGCGTTCGCAGCTTTCGCGGCGCTTGTTGTAAGGGGAGTCAGCGAGTTCGTGTTTCACGCGGGAGTCGACGAGTACGAGCTTGTAGCCGTCGAGCTTGAAGGGGAAATATTCAAATTCCATTGAGCGGCAGTCAAGGCGCATCAGGTTGTCTTTCTTGCCGAATACGGAGGCGAACTGGTCCATGATGCCGCAGTTCACGCCGCAGTAGTTGTGTTCGGTGCTTTGGCCGATGCGGGCGAGTTCAAACTTGTCGATTTTGTTGTCGTTGAACATATCGTTCATAGCGAAAGCAAAGCAGCTTTCGAGAGCGGCTGAGGAACTGAGGCCTGCGCCAAGGGGTACGTTGCCGGCAAAGACTGCATCGAAGCCCTCAACCTTGAACCCGCGTTTGATAACTTCGCGGCAAACGCCGAAGATGTAGCGTGCCCACTGCTGCTGGGGAGCGTCTTCCTCTTTGAGGCCGAACTCTGCGGTTTCGTTGATGTCTACGGAATATACGCGGCAGCGGTCGGTGCCGTTGGGTCGGATTTCTGCTTCAATTATTTTGTCGATAGCGCCGGGGAACACGAAGCCTCCGTTGTAGTCGGTGTGTTCTCCGATGAGGTTGATGCGTCCGGCTGAGGCGTAGAAAGTGCCTTCGCCACCGAAGCGGGTTTCAAACTCTTCTTTGATTTTTTTCTCCATTTGGATGGAGCAGTCTTGCTGTTCGTTTTTCATTTTGGTATGATTTGTTTTGGTTATAATATTCAAACGCTCAAAGTTACGAATTTTTAGTCGGATATGCGGGAAAATATGTTATAAAACATAATTTAAAGGTAGAGCATACCGGAGAGAACCTCGTCGGCTTTATCTTTGCCAAGGGAGGTTTCGACTATTGCAGCGGCAAATGGAATTGCCAGGGCGGGGCCGCGTCCGGTAATGAATCGGCCGTCGCGTTCCACGTCGGCTCCGGTCATTGTTGCGCCGTTGTCAGACCAGTTTTCCATTCCGGGGTAGCAGGTTGCGCGTTTGCCCTTGAGTAGGCCGAGGGAGCCGAGAACCACGGAGGGGGATGCGCAGATTGCCGCAATATGTCCGGGGAAGGAGGTCAGCAAGTCAACGAGCGGCTGGCAGTCGAGCAGATTGGTGGCTCCGGGCATTCCGCCGGGAAGAATGAGCCATTCGGCATCGACCGTGGCGGGGAGGTCGGCAATGGTGATGTCGGCGATATAAGGAACTCCGTGGGCGCCTTGTACCTGACGGGAGTCGTTGACAGACACGGTGGTTACGGGCATTCCGGCGCGGCGAAGCACGTCGATGGGTGCCACAGCCTCGATTTCCTCGAAGCCGGTGGCAAGAAATATGTAGGAAGTTTTCATAACGCCGACAAAGTTACAATATAAACGCGGAGATGTCAAGTAAATTACGGAAAATTAAGGAAATTTTTGTAACTTTGCGCTTGTTATCAACTCAATTACATATGAACAACGAACCGTCATTGTATATCATTGCAGGCTGTAATGGTGCCGGGAAAACCACGGCATCGTTTACCATATTGCCTGAAATTTTGCAATGCAGGGAGTTTGTCAATGCAGATGAGATAGCCCGAGGTATTTCGCCGTTTAATCCGGAAGCTGTTGCTGTTCAGGCAGGTAGGCTGATGCTTGAACGCATTGATGAATTGCTCGTTGAGCGCAAGACTTTTGCCATTGAAACCACGTTGGCAACTCGTTCATACCGCAACCTGGTTGACCGCGCCCATCGGTCGGGTTACCGCGTAGCTCTGCTGTTCTTTTGGTTGCCAACGGTGGATTTGGCAAAAGAACGCGTGGGTTTGCGTGTAGCTGCCGGGGGGCATAATATTCCGGTTGACGTGATTGAACGACGTTATATCAACGGTATTAATAATCTTTTTAAAATATTTATGCCAATTGTTGACGTGTTGTTGATATATGATAATGAAAACTCTACAGACCTTGTTGCATCAAACGATTGCATAAAAAATAGTATTAAATTCAAAACCCTAAAAAGCTATGTCAAATAAGGAACTTCAGGAGTTTCAAAAGCTAATTCAAATTGGTTTGGACAAGGCTTATTTGAAGATGCTACAAGAAAAAGCCATACGTGGTCTGTCTGTGGCACGGCTTGATTCTTCGGGTAATGTGGTGCAGGTGCCGGCGGCGGAATTGCTGGCAAAGTATCAGAAGACGAAATGATCAGGTGGCTGACAACAATATTGACTGTGGCGGTTGCGGCTCTATCGGCTGCAGCCCAGACCGGCAACAACACAGTTGAAAAGGGTAGCGCCTCGCAGCAGAAACGCATTTGGGAACAGGCGATTGCCGACCAAAAAGCCTGGACTGTCAGCGATATTCTTGCCGACCGCTATGCTGCAGAGGTTGACACTGTGATGGAAAACTATTGCCAAAAAGTGGCGATTCCGCATTTGCAGTTTGGCACTGCATCGGCAATCACCGGCAATCTCGGCGGCTCGGGGCAGTATATGAATTACTTTGAGCGCCCCGAGGGAAGCGATTTCTTTTTCAACGACGCATATCATCCGTATATGCCCAGGGTTGACAACACGCCGTTTTTCAACACCCGCGTGCCAATGACCTTGGTGAGCTTCAACACGGGCGGCTCCTCGCAAACCACCCAGGACTGGCTGAAAGCGCGCCTCAGCGGCAATATTAACAAGGCTGCCCAGGTGGGTGCGTGGCTCAGCTACCTGTATAGTCGCGGCATGTATGAATCTCAGTCGGGCAAGCACTTCAACTGGGGACTAAACGGCTCATACCTCGGCGAGCGCTATCAGATGATGGCGATGTTCAATAACTGGAACATTAAAAACTATGAAAACGGCGGCATTGAAGATGACCTCTATATTACGGACCCGGCAGCGGTGCAGGGCGGTTCGTCGAGCATCGGTACCAAGCAGATTCCGGTAAACCTCGATGCCGCGCAGGCTCAGCTTTCGGGTCATCAACTGTGGATGATTAACCGCTACCGCATGGGCTTTGAGCAGTGGAACGAAGTTGACTCGGTGATGGACTTTGTGCCTGCCAGTCAGCTATTCTGGACTTTCAACTTCCGTATGGACCAGCATCGTTTTACGGATGCGAGTGCGTTTGACAACTCGTTCTACCCCAACACATATTTCGGCGAAACCACCGAAGAGACAACCAAACAATGGTATATACGCAACGCCGTTGGCATTGAGCTGCTTGAGGGCTTCAAGAAGTGGGTGAAGTTCGGCTTGGCTGCGTATGCCATGCACGAGGTTGCCCGCTATCAGCAGGCCGATTATTATGGCGAAAGGCAATACGCGGGCTCTGTGGCACCCAAGCAGACTGAAAATTCGCTTTTTGTTGGCGGCCGTCTGAACAAGACCACCGGAGCGCTGATTCGCTATGATGCGGATGCCCGCGTCGGGCTTGCCGGAGTAAAGGCCGGCGAGGTTTATGCCCGAGGAAATCTTGACTTCCGTTTCGGTCTGAAAAAAGACACTGCTCTGGTGCGGGCCTACGTTGACTTTTCAAACCGCAAGCCGTCATATTTTCTGCGCAACTACGTTTCCAATCACTATATTTGGGAAAATGACTTCGGCAAGACCCGCAAGCTGCGTTTCGGCGGCACGATAGATTTTCCGCTGACCCGCACCACCATTTCCGCCGGAATGGAAAACGTGCAGAACCTTGTTTACTTCAACGCCGAGGGTGTCCCCGAGCAATATGGCGGCAACGTTCAGATATTTTCCGCCTCGATTGACGAGCGCTTGCAGTTCGGCATATGGCATTGGGACAATAAGGTGACGTATCAGAAGTCGTCGAACCAACACGTCGTGCCGCTGCCTGAGCTGACGGTGTATTCAAATATGTATCTGCTCTTCAGAGTGGCAACTCTGCGGGCGCAAGTCGGGGTTGACTGCACGTATATGACGCGCTATTCCGCGTTGGGTTATAATCCGGCAGTAAGCACGTTTACCAACCAATGGGACGGACTTGTCGGGAACTATCCGATGTGTGATGCCTACGCCAACCTCAAGCTCAAAAAGGTGAAATTCTACGTCCTCTATTCCCACTTTAACCAGGGGCTGTTCGGAGGGTCAAACTACTTCTCGGCACTGCATTATCCGCTGAATCCCCACCGCTTCCTCTTTGGCTTGTGTGTGGATTTTGCCAACTAAACGGCTGCGGCGGGCGTTTTTATTGCGTATGGAAAAGTTAAAGAAAAAACCGGCTGGCAGGATTCTGCTATACGTGGTGCTCCTCGTGGTGGCACTCGGCATAATGTTCTCGCTGCGGCGCTGCCGCCAGTGGGGAGAGAGTGGCAAAGTTGATACCGACACTCTGCGCGTGGCAATTCAATATGCCCCGGGGTCGTTTTATTACGACAATGATTCAATCAAGGGGCGCGACTATGAAGCCTTGCAGCAGCTCGGGATGCCTTTCAGAATCTACCCGATTACCAATCCGGCGGAGGGGCTGAAAGGGCTGCGCGAGCATCGCTATGACCTGGTGATTGCCGATTTGCCTCAGACAGCCGATTCTGCCAAGGAATATATTTTTACCGACCCGATTTACCTGGACCGCCAGGTTTTGGTGCAGTGCGTTGACTCCGCCGGAGCCACGCCGGCCATCACTTCGCCGCTGCAGCTTGGCGGACAGGCGGTGACGGTGCCCGAGGGGTCGCCGATGGCGGCACGCCTGTATAATCTTTCGCGCGAAATTGGCGATACCATTCACGTAGTGGAACGCCCGGTCAATGCCGAACGGCTGCTCACGGAGCTTGCCCTCGGGGCTGATTCGGTGAACTTGACGGTGGCAAATTCCACTCTCGCTCAGGAAATTGCCGAAGAATTTCCGGGACGGCTGAATTATTCGGTGCCAATTTCGTTGACGCAATTCCAGTCGTGGGTGTTGTTGCCCTCCGAGGTCGCGTTGAGAGACAGCATAAATGCAAGATTGAGAAGATAAAAAATAAGAGATAAGAGGACAGTTGGACAAAGAGTTAGAGAGAAAAGCTGCGCGAGGTACTGCGTGGGTCACGGTTGACCGTTTTACGGTTATGGGCATCACGTTTTTAGTTAACCTCGTAATGGCGCGTATTCTGTCGGTGGCAGACTACGGGCTTGTTGGTATGATTACGATTTTTACCAACGTGTCGGCCATTCTGGTCGACGGCGGCTTTGGTAACGCTCTGATTCAGAAAAAGAACCCCACGCAGACTGATTACTCCACCATCTTTATCTGGAACTTCGGCCTGGCTGCGGTGCTTTATGCAGCGCTTTATTTTGCCGCGCCGCTTATTGCATGGTTCTTCCGTGAGCCGGAGCTTGTCGGCGTGGCCCGCGGTCTGGCGCTGGTTTTTGTTATCAATTCGCTGATTGTTACTCAGGTAAGCCGTTTGCGCAAGCTCCTGGCATTCCGAAAGCTGGCCGTGGTGAATATCACGGCTGCAGTAGCGTCGGGCTGTGTGGGTATTCTGCTGGCAAAGAGCGGCTTCGGGGTGTATGCCCTGGTGTGGATGCAGGTGGCAATGTGTGCCATACAGTTGCTGATGGTCAGCGTGGCGGGCAAATGGCGGCCATCGCTGATATTTTCGGTAGCGACTTTCAAGCAGCTTTTTTCGTATGGCGGCTATCTGTTAGCGGCCAACGTTTTGCAGGTTTTCTGCAATAATTTTCAGAACGTGATTATCGGGCGCAGGTTTTCGGTTGGACAACTCGGACTCTATTCCCAAGCGCAGAAAATCGACAATATAACGTCGTTTCAACTTCCGCAGATTCTCAATCAGGTGATGTTTCCGGTCTACAGTCAGCTTCAGGACGATTCGCGCCGTCTGCTTGAAGTCCTGTCAATGAATCTGCGAGTGTTGGCCTACGCAATGTTTCCGATTCTGACGCTGCTTATTCTTCTTGCCGAGCCGACTTTTACTCTGCTCTATGGGGCAAAATGGACGGCTGCCGCACCATATTTTCAGATTCTTTGTTTAGGCGGGTATTTTGTCGGTCTGCAATATGTAGACTTCTATGCTGTAGCCGCCAAAGGGAAAAGCAGGGAACTCTTTTGGTGGAGTTTCTATAAGTGGGGTGTGCTGTTGGCGCTGATACTTGTCGGCTCTCAATTTGGCATCTTCGGACTTCTCGGCGGATTGGCACTCAGCAATTTCAATATTTTTATTGTCAACGCCGTTCTTGCGTCGAAATATGTCGGCTTCAAACTCCGCATGCATGCGCGGATATTGATTCCGCTGTTCGGGGCAGCCTTATTGACCGGCGCGGTCAGTTATGCCGCAGTTTCATTTTGCGGCATAAATAGCTGGTTCATATTGCCGATTTACGCGGCGATATATCTTGGAGTCAGCGTGTTGTTCAAGGCCCGCGCCCTGCGCGAAACTCTCCGTGCGCTCAAGCACTTAAAGCCCTAAGTGACTGAAGAGTTTGGCATATTGCGCGGCTTTCAGCTCGAGTTTGAGCGGGTAAGCGCGGCTCGTGGACGGCATACGCCAGATTTCCAGACCGGCGGAGGTGGTAACGTATTCGCCGATTTTGGGAACGTCAGTGCCGGTCAGCTCGGCCAACACTCCGGCTGCTTTTTCGCCGGTTGAGGCTATGGCGCGACATCGGGGCATCTGTGCCAACAACTCCTCAAGCGGCACCGGCTCAACGATTTCCAGGAACTTGTCTGACGCGTTGCCTTTCAGGCGCCGCACGGTGCGGGCTGTGTCGTTCAGCGCAATTCCCTTGTCGTCGAGCAGACGTTTAATGGCTGCGAGGTCATATAGCTTGGTCTGCTGATTGTAAAGAGCATAACGGTTGTTGAGAAAAATCAGCCCCATTATCTGCCAGAAATCGTTGGTGCGGTTGGGGTAGTAGAAGTCCATAGCCCACCGTTTGGGCTGCGGCGGAAATGTCCCCATAATCAGCACTTTGGCGTTTTGGGGAATATATGGCGGCCAAGGGTGGCGCTCCAATTCGGGTTGTGGTTCAATGGTTTTCATATTTGCAAATATAACAAATAATTTGTAATTTTGCGCGTTAATAGACCTTAATCAAAACCACAACAATGCAATTCAAACACTTTATCGGAGCGTTGGCATTGGCCATAATTGCGGCTCCAAGCATTTTCGCTCAAGCGGTTATATTCCCTCAAAAAGCTCAGCCGGGCGCTGCGACACTAACTGCAGTCAACGGCACGTATATTTTGGCTAACGATCTATTTTCCGCCTCTTTTATAGAGACAGACGGCTCACTTCTCTTCGACGGATGCAGTGCAATGGGATTGAAGCCCGGAACGGAACTTTTCTTCGTGGAAACCAAGTCTGACGGAATTATTCCCGCTTCACGTATGACTATGAGCGGACTTGTCGTTGAAGACCTCGCAGCCAATCCGGATTCGCCCAAAGGCGGTGAACGCTTCTCCGGAAAAGCCCTGAGCGCGACGTTTACTTTCGGCAATATCTCGATTCTTTGGTACGCAATACTCCGCGACGGTTCGCACTATCTGCGTACCGAGCTGTCGCTCACATCCGACCTCGCAACGGAGATGAAGTCTGTCATCCCTATGAACTACACTGTGGCAGATGGCGAACCTACGGTCAACGTCGTCGGCAACACTCGCGGCGCAATCCTCGCATCTTCCAAAATTTTTGCCGGCGTTGAGTCACCGATGGGCATCAACTCCGTGGGAAGCGAAATCAAGGTATCCGATGCAGATTCTCCCGCAGCAACCTATTCCGACGAGTTTTCGCTTACATCATGGAAGCCCGAAATGTTCTGCTGGACTCCCGGTCGCGAAGTACCCTCACAAATCCTTGAGCTCGGCTTTGACGACAGTCAGGTTCTCGGTGCTTATGGCCTTGCAGACTTCACCCAAGCCGGTAGTCAAACCGTTACGTTTACATACCGCAGCGGAAATCTACGTCTGAATATGGTTGGCGTTGACATCGTTGACTCCGAAGGCCAAATCGCGGCTTCCGACTACCATATCGGATTTGCCGGTGGTCAACACAGCAATAATGTTTATACTCTCAACGTTCCTCAAGCCGGACAATACACTATCCGCTTCTTTGTTGAAACCAAAACCGAAGGAATTACTTCATCAGGAAATATCACTTACAGTGCAACGGTTAATGCTGTATCCGACCCCGACGAGCCTGAACTCTCCCCGGTTACACCCATAAGCGGCACAGATCATTTTTGGACAATTATGTCCGACCGAGGCAGTGACCCGCGCTACGTTACCGAAGTTGATGGCGGACTTATGGGGAATACCATCGTTACCGAACCTTCACGCTGGCACTTCATCAGCCGCACCGACGGTACTTGGGATATTGTTAACGCCTCTACCGGCAATTATATCACCACAGGTGCTGCCAACAACAGTCAGCTCAAAACTTCTAAAGATGCACCCGCCAAAGGATGGGAATTCAAAGTGTCGAATAACCCTCAGGCATGGATTATCGTCAACGGCGAATCTCAATTCAACACTACCAACAACAGCCATTCTTTCCAAGTATTTAACTGGGGCAGCGGTACTAATACCACCGACGGCGGATGTCAGTATTATTTCGAGGAAGTAGCCGAGTCGCTCGAATTCTTTGAAAAGGATACCCCAATTACCGGCAAATGGAGTCGTCAGACCACCCTTGCCGTTGATAAAACTTGGAAAATCGGCGCAGTGGTTGGCCTTGTTGCTCCTGACCAACCCCGCCGCTCCGTGCTCGCCTACATTGAGAGAGAACGTGCCGCCGCATGGCGTCCTATGCCTATGTATAATTCCTGGTATGAACTCAATATCAACCGAAACAACGACCAGAATTATACCACTAACTTCAATATTAACCAGTGTGTTGACGTGCTAAATCAATGGAAAGAAAACCTCTACGACAAGCACAATGCCCACATTCAGTCATACGTCTGGGACGATGGGTGGGACAGTTACGGAACGTGGACTTTCAACCCCAACTTCCCCAACGGCTTCAAAGAGGCTGATGAGGTTGCCGCCGCTATGGGCGCAAACATCGGTGCATGGCTCGGCCCGGTAGGCGGCTACGGCCAAAGCGGCACTTACCGTCGCAACTACTGGAACGGCAAAGGTGGCATGCAACTTTCCAATCCTGAATACTACGATGTGTTCCTCACTGCTTGCACCAATATGATTAATGACTACCATTTCAACTACTTCAAGTTCGACGGCATTTCCGCTCAGTTCTCTTCCGTCGGACCTGACTCCGGTGCTACCGGCGAAGAAAATGCAGAAGCTATCATTGACATTGAGCAGCGTATCCGCGAAATTAAGCCCGACATTTTCTTTAACACCACCGTAGGTACGTGGGCATCACCTTTCTGGTATCATGTTTCGGATGCCACCTGGCGTCAGGAAAGTGACTTCGGCACAATCGGCAACCAAGGTTCCGACCGCGAAAGGTGGATTACCTATCGCGACCGCCTGGTTTACCAAAACTACGTTATCAACTCACCCCTCTGCCCCATCAATTCTATGATGACCCACGGCGTAATCCTGACGAAATTCGGCTCCGTGGCCAAGGATATGGGATATGAGGGTGCTCTGCGCGAGATCCGTTGCGCGTTTGCCTGCGGCTCATCGCAAGTGGAACTCTACTGCGACTACGAGCTGCTTAACTCAATCAATGACGGCGCTCTTTGGGGCGACATCGCCGAATGTATTAAGTGGCAGGAAGCTAATGCCGACGTACTCCCCGACGCTCACTGGGTTGGTGGCAATCCATGGGACGGCAGCAAAGCCAACATTTACGGCTGGGCATCGTGGAACGGCCTGAAGTCCACTCTGGCACTGCGCAACCCCGCAGCCAGCAATCAGGAATACACTTTCACCCTGCGCGAGGCGTTCGACATTCCCGCATACATTACCGGCGAGGTTGTTCTTACTCCGGCATTTGCCGCAAATCAAGATGCCCTTGAGGGTGTTGAAACCGGCAAGCCCATCAACATTGACACCCCGCTCACCGCTACGCTCAAGGCAAGCTCTCTCTACGTGTTCGACGGCATCGACCCCAACGGCGAACAAGACTCCATCAAGGAGATTGATTGCCGCGAAATCACCACCGAGCGTCCGGCCAACGGTGCCACCTACGACCTGATGGGCCGCCGCGTTGCCAACCCCACCCGGGGGCTATATATTGTCAACGGAAAAGTGGTAAGGCGCTAATACAGGAAGCAGAATCAACGTGTGGAAGTGGCGGACTTTTATCCGCCACTTCTTTTTATGGCGTTGATGACCAGGTAGAATGCCGGGTTTTAAGCCGGCACTCCATGTTTTACCCTAACGCCCAACGCCTAACGCCCAATGCCTAATTTGCAACCTTGTTGCAAGAGAAATTTTGTAACTTTGCAACCGTTATGGAAATCTTGACTTCAATTTGGAATATTTTGTGCGGCATGGCACCGTATATTTTGCTCGGCTTTTTTATTGCCGGGCTTCTGCAGGTGTTTGTGAATCGCCGCACTATGGCGCGACATCTTTCGGGCCGCGGTTGGAAACCGGTAATCAAGGCCGCACTGTTTGGCATTCCGTTGCCACTATGTTCGTGCGGGGTGCTTCCAACGGCGGTTGCACTGCGTCGGCGCGGGGCATCGAAGGGTGCCACCACGTCGTTTCTCATCGCCACGCCCCAAACCGGGGTTGACTCGATTGCGGCCACGTATTCGCTGCTGACTCCGGCATTTGCCGTTATCCGCCCGGTTGCGGCGCTTGTTGGCGCGGTATTTGGCGGTATGGCGGTGAGCAAGCTCGGCGACGAAGACACTGCCGACTCGGAAATCAAAGACGACGTTGCCGAAGAACCCGAAATTACCGGCGGATTTTGGACAAAGATGCTCGCTGCGGTAAAATATGGCTTCGTGGATATGGTGGCATCGGTGGGCGGCTGGCTCGTGATTGGCCTTTTGGTTGCCGCGCTGATTACCGTATTTGTGCCCGATGAGTTGTTTGTGAGCCTCAGCCGCTATCCGCTTGTTGCCATGCTGGCAGTGGTAGTCGTGGCAATACCGATGTATGTATGTGCAACGGGGTCTATACCGATTGCGATGTCGTTGATGATGAAGGGCCTGTCGCCCGGCATCGCTTTTGTTATGCTGATGGCCGGCCCGGCAGCGAATTTCGCTTCAATAGTCATTCTGTCGAAGACCCAGGGTCGCAAAGCCACTGCGATATACGTCGGCTCGGTAGTTTTGACGGCTTTGGCGTTCGGTCTGGCCATAGACCTGTTGTTCCCCACGCAGTGGTTCGTTCCCGGAATGCACGGCGCTCACTGTCACGGCGAATCAGCCAACTGGTTTTCAACAGTCTGCGCACTGCTGCTCGGAGGCCTGCTCGTTTACACTCAGATAATCAACCGAAAGCATCATCACCATCATAACATAGAAGAAGAAATGACACAGAAGTTTAAAATCATGGGAATGAATTGCCCTCATTGTCAGGCAAGCGTGCAGCGCGCAATCGCCTCGGTTGCCGGAGTTGAATCGGTTGACGTAGACCTCAAGGGCGCGTGTGCCACGGTAAACGGTTCGGCAGACTCTGCAGCAGTGATTGAAGCGGTGAAACTTGCCGGCTTTGATGCCTCGCTGTAAAAAAAAGATTTGCAAGGTTCGACAAAAAGTTGTAACTTTGCAGTCGGGTAAGTCCTCCACGACCAGCTCCCCATGAAATCCGCCAGGTCCTGACCGAAGCAACGGTAGTGGGTTGTAGCAGGTGCGATGTAGGTAGCTTACCCTTTTTTGTAGTAAAAAAATCACGGCGGACAAAAGTCCGCCGGTTCCATAGTTAGTTGAAGATGCGCGTGAGGGTTTGCTTTTGGCCGAGGAATTTCGCTGACATCAGGTTGTCTTTTATGCTGACATCGTCGAGGTCGTCGAGACGCATCAGGGTGTAGGTCATAGCATCGGTCATTTGCTTGACAAACGCTTTCTTTACGGCATCGGACACGGTGCGCTCGGTGGGCACGTCGGATGAGGTCCAGATATTGGCCAACTCAAATTGAACGTCGGGATCCATATCTATAACGAGGGTAGAGAGGTCAAAGCGCAGGTCAATCTCGTCATCGTCGGAAGCTATCCAGGAGCCGCGTACGGTGGCAAGTCCGGCGGCAGTGGCTGAGACGGCGCTCGTGCCGATAGAGTCGATGGGGGCATTGACGGGCATCATTACGGCAATCTGAGCAGTGAGCTCAAGTTCGCCGCCGTTTGTGCCGCCATTGCGAATAAAGCGGAAAGTGGGGGTAAACTCACCGTTAATATCTGTTTTCTTGCTGAAACGTGTGGCGTTTCCGCTCCAGCTGCCCTCAACCTTTTTTGAAAGCATAGAGGCGGTTTGACAACCTGCAACAACTGCAAACGAAGCCACCAGGGCGATAAGCGCGAACTTTAAAACTGAATTGTTCATAATAATTAAAATTAACGATAGTTAGTTTAATGATTAACAACCGCCGGGCAAATAGAGTTCGCAAGCAACTTTTTTCACCCCCCAATCGTTATACAGGCAAAATAACAAGTTAACCTCTAACCCTTAACCCTTAACCCTCGGCGCAACACGCCGTATAAAAGATATGGAAGAATTTTATAAAATCATCTCCGGACAAGTTCCCACTTTGGTGGACTTCCACGCAACATGGTGTGGTCCCTGCAAAATGCAAGGCCCGATTCTTGAAGAACTCAAAAAGAAAGTTGGCGACAAAGCCAATATCATAAAGATTGACATTGACCGCAATCAGGAGCTGGCCAATCGCTACAGAGTGCAGTCAGTACCCACACTGATTATTTTTCAGAACGGCGAACCCGTGTGGCGCGCATCCGGCCTGCATCAGCTTGGCGACCTTGAGGCGAAAATCAACGAGGCCATTGCCAAATAAATTCTTGCAGGCACAGAAAAAATTCGTAACTTTGCAGTCAAAATAAGGACTGCAAAGATGAACACTGACACGTTTGAAATGGTTGCCAAGACCTTCCAGGGTTTGGAAGAAGTTTTGGCGGAAGAATTGCGCGGACTCGGAGCGCAGAATGTGGAGCCGGGTCGCCGAATGGTTTCATTTGAGGGCGATAAAGAGATGCTCTACAAAGCGAACCTGCACTGCCGCACGGCGCTGCGCATTTTAAAGCCATTTTATAAATTCAAGGCTCAAAACCCTGAAAAACTCTACGACCGCGTTAAGGAATACGACTGGAACCGTCTGCTGACGGTTGATAAAACCTTTGTAATCGAAGCAACGGTTAATTCGGAAGTATTTACCAATTCGCGGTTTGTTACGTATAAGGTGAAAGATGCGATTGCCGACTGGTTTCGCGACCACGACGCAGAGGGTCGTCGTCCGGGCATACGTCTGACCGATGCCGACGTGGTGCTGAACGTCCACATCTCCGGCACCGAGGTGACCATGAGCCTGGATTCATCGGGCGCGAGTCTTCACCGTCGCGGCTGGCGCGAGGCGCAGACCGAGGCTCCAATCAATGAGGTTTTGGCTGCCGGAATTATTCTGAAGAGCGGCTGGCGAGGCGACTGCCCGTTTGTTGACCCGATGTGCGGCTCAGGCACTTTCCTCGTTGAAGCCGCCTTGATTGCCGCCAATATTGCTCCCGGCATTTTCCGTCAGGGATTTGCCTTTGAGCAGTGGGAAGACTTTGACCGGGAGCTCTTTGAGCGACTCTATAACGACGACTCGGCCGAGCGCGAAATCACCTGCCGGATAATCGGCGCGGATATGTCGCCAAAAGCCATTGCCATAGCGCAGAAAAACCTTAAACGTGCCGGCGTTGCCAAGCACGTGGAGCTTGAACTCAAGCCGCTGAGCGCCTGGACCGAGGCTCCCGAAAACGGCGTGCTTGTAACCAACCCGCCCTATGGCGAGCGCCTCAAGCCCGCCGACCTCGAAGGCCTCTACGATCTGCTTGGCGAGAAGCTCAAACACGTGTTTAAGGGATATCACGCCTGGATTATCGGTTATAAAGATGAGACTATGGCTCACATCAGCCTGGCACCCTCGTCGAAAGACAGCCTGATGAACGGCTCGCTGCAATGCGAACTCCGCGAGTACATAATATTCGAGGGAAGCCGCAGGGACTTCAAGAGCGCCGGCGGAAGCACCCGGACTCGCCGGGTCGACACCCCCACGCATAAGCAATTCAAGCAAGACAAACCCAAGCGCGAACGCCCCGAACGTCCCGAACGCGAGGAACGTGAACCAGCCGCCGAGCCGGAAAATCCGCTGGCAATGCGCCGCAACCCGAAATTACTTGAACAGATTGGCCGCCAGCCTAAGCTCTCAGCGCGTAAAAGTTGGCGCCGCTAACCCCCACCATTCAATCATATGACCATACTGCTGCTTGGCTCCGGAGGCCGTGAATGCGCTTTGGCATGGAAAATCAGCCAAAGCCCCAAATGTGAGAAACTGTTTATTGCCCCTGGCAACGGCGGCACCGGCGCTTACGGCACGAACGTGGTGCTAAAACCCACTGACTTCCCGGCAATTGAAGACTTCTGCCGCCAAGAGGGCGTGGAGCTGATAGTTGTGGGCAATGAAGACCCGCTCGTGGCCGGCATCCGCGATTATTTTGCCGAGCATATGCCTGAAATGTTGCTCGCAGGCCCCGGAGCCGACGGCGCGGCGCTCGAGGGTAGCAAGGACTTTGCCAAGCAGTTTATGCTGCGCCACGGCATCCCCACCGCCGCCTATCGTTCATTCAATGCCGACACGGTTGAGGATGGATGCAAATTCATTGAAACTCTCGAGGCCCCCTACGTGCTGAAGGCCGACGGCCTTGCTGCCGGCAAGGGAGTGCTGATAATCAACGACCTCGACGAGGCCAAGCAATCGCTGCGCGAAATGCTCGGCGGAATGTTTGGCAAGGCAAGCGCCACGGTGGTTATCGAAGAGTTTTTGAGCGGCATCGAGTGCTCGGTGTTCGTGCTGACCGACGGTGCCGGCCGCTACCGCATACTCCCTGTGGCCAAAGACTACAAGCGCATTGGTGAGGGCGACACCGGCCTCAATACCGGCGGTATGGGAGCAGTAAGCCCCGTGCCGTTTGCCGACGCGGAGTTTATGCAGAAAGTTGAGGAGCGCATCGTAAAACCCACTGTTCGCGGCCTTATTGCTGACGGCATTGACTATCGCGGCTTCATATTCCTCGGCTTGATTAACGTCAAGGGCGAGCCGATGGTCATTGAATACAACGTCCGAATGGGCGACCCGGAAACCGAGGCTGTGATGCCCCGCGTGGCTTCAGACTTGCTGCCACTCCTGGAAGCTACAGCAAGGGGCAATCTCGGCGACCTTGAGCTGACAGAGGATCCGCGCATCGCCGTCACGGTAATGGCCGTCAGCGGCGGCTACCCCGGAAGCTACGAAAAGGGTATGCCGATTAGCGGCCTTGACGGAGCCGGTGAGTCGCTGCTCTTCCACGCCGGTACCGCAATTGATGCCAATGGGCAGCTCGTGACCTCCGGAGGCCGTGTGATTGCCGCAACGAGCTATGGCAAAGATATTAGCGACGCAGCCGCAAAATCTTTCAGCGCAATTGACGCGATAAAATTCGACGGCAAATATTATCGCCGCGATATTGCCCGGGATTTGCTCTGATGAACGACCGGGCATATCGGATAAAACGTGTGATTCTTAGCCCGGCGGTGTCGGTGCTGATTGCCGCGTGTGCCTGCGCGGCGTTATTGTCGGCCGACCGGGCGGGAGTTCCCGCGCTCATTGCCGTTTGCGTCATGATGGTATATAACGTCAAGGCGCGCATTCTCTACAAGGGCGCAAATTATCCGTTTGCCGCTATGTTTATGGTGCTGTCAACGGTTTTCGGCGCAACTTTGACCGGTTCGCTGACGGCACTCTATGTTGCCGGCTCGCTGACGGTGTTATA
This sequence comes from Prevotella sp., assembly GCA_023666665.1. GTDB lineage: Bacteria > Bacteroidota > Bacteroidia > Bacteroidales > Muribaculaceae > UBA3263. The sequence continues at coordinate 899,691 of JAMPBN010000001.1, forward strand.
CTTCCTGTATCAGCGGCGTGAGCAGACCAAGGTGATATTCCTCATATTCCTTGTTTGCGGACTTGGAGCGCTGTGGTCGCGAAGCTACCTGCTGATTGCCGCCGCTATGGTGGTGGTTACCATTTTGATGCGTGCAATGTCGCTGCGCGGGTTTGTTGCCGCTCTGCTCGGATTCATAACTCCGCTGATTATTCTCGGCGGCTTTTGGCTGATTGATATTTTCACGCTGATTGAAACTTATCTCCAGCCGTTTTATTTCGGCTTTGATATTCATCAGCTTTTTATCTCAACGGTTGCCTTGCTCTTTGGCATTGTGATGTTTCTCCCCTCATATGGTTATCCGGCAAAGCAACGTGCGCGCAATATGGCAATGCTCGGACTGACTGCCTGCAGTGTGGTGCTCCCCATAATTGACCACGCCAATGCCCTTGATTATGCCGGAATCATCAACATTTGCGGTGCGTATAACATCGCCCACTTTGCGGCAACGCGCCGTTTTGGTTGGATTGGCGGACTTTTAGTGATAATCGGAGCTTTACTGGTATGAAAATCATTGTAGAGAGCTACATTCCGTTTATTACGGGAAAACTTGAAGCCCGCGGCCACGAGGTTACGTATCTTGCTCCAGAGGAGTTTTTAAATGACACGGTTCGCGATGCCGATGCGCTGATTGTGCGCACACGCACCAAATGCGACAGTCGGCTGCTTGACGGCACAGCAGTCAAAAAGATTGCCACCGCAACCATCGGCACCGACCATATTGACATGAATTACTGCCGCAAACATGGCATAGAGGTATTCAACGCCCCAGGGTGCAATGCTCCCGCAGTGGCGCAATACGTGCTCAGCTCTATTAATGCCCTCGGCATCAAGAGTGGCACGATAGGAATTGTCGGAGTTGGCCACGTCGGCTCAATCGTTGATCGCTGGGCGCGGGCCAACGGCTATGAAACGCGGCTGTGCGACCCGCCGTTGGGGCTTAACGACTCGGTTTTTGATGCCGATGTCATAACCTTTCATACGCTCCTTGACGAAACTACCCGCCATATGGCCAACGCTGAGTTTTTTGACTCCTGCACCAACAAGCCGCTGATTATCAACGCTGCTCGTGGTGCCGTTGTTGACACTCCGGCGCTGCTTTGCGCCATAAAGAAGGGTAGGGTGAGGGGCGCGGTGATTGACTGCTGGGAAGGCGAACCGAATATTTCGCGGGCATTGCTCAGCGTTGCCGACATTGCAACTCCCCATATTGCCGGATATTCGCTTCAGGGCAAGCGCCGGGCCACGGCAATGGCTCTTGCCGCCATTGACACGAGCGTGAAAGAAGACCTCGACCCGGTGGCGTGGGAACCCTCAATCAGAGCGATTGCCGAGAGCTACGACCCCATTGCCGACTCTCTTGCCCTCAAGCTCGCCCCCGAAGCCTTTGAGTCCCTCCGCAACCACTACACCTACCGCCACGAACCCAGATGAACTTTTTTGATAAAATTCGCGTTTTGGTGTTGTGGAAACATAAAAATTTTGTTAACTTTGCAGCGAATATCATAACCTAAGCCCGGCGCGATGTCGGGCGTTACACAATCAACTAATCCAACAATAATCTAAGCCATTAACATTATGGACAGCAATCAAAACGGCGAATACAAACGCCCCAAACGTCCGCGCATCGGCGGCAATAACCCCGAGAACGGAACTGCAGACTCACGTTTCGAGAAAGTACAGTACGGTAGAGAACACACCAACGAAAACGGCGAGGCTCCTCACTACGAGCGCCCGCAGCGCCCCTATCAACAGCGTCAAAATTCCGGGTATCAGCGTAATAACTACGGCAATAGCAATTACGGCAACAATAACTACGGCAACAATTACGGCAACAGCAACCGTCAGGATAACTATCAGCCCCGGCCGCGCTACAACCGCGAAGATGGCGAGCAAAACGGCTATCAGCCTCGTCAACCACGCCAGTATAATAACTACAATAACAATAATAATTACAACGGCAAAAATAATTACAACGGCAACGCCGAGGGTGGCTATCAGCCCCGTCAGCAGCGGCCGTATAACAATAACCGTTACAACAACAATAACAACCGATATAATAACAACAACGGCAACGCCGAGGGTGGCTATCAGCCCCGCCAGCAGCGGCCGTACAATAATAACCGCAACAATAACTACTCCAACAATCAGGGTGTCTACCAGCCGCGCAATAATAACCGTCAAGGCGGCTATCAGCAGCGCCAGCAGCGCCCCGGCAAGAGCTTCACGCCCCGCCCAAAGCGCATTTTCTACGATGAACCGGAAATTGACCCGACAGCAGAAATCCGTCTGAACAAGTTTATTGCTAACGCCGGCATTTGCAGCCGCCGCGAAGCCGATGAGTTGATTCAGAAAGGCGAAGTCAAGGTCAACGGCAACGTTGTTACCGAGCTCGGTACGAAGATAACGCCCAAGGATGTGGTGGAATACAACGATAAGGTAGTAACCGGCGAGCGCAAATGCTACGTGCTGCTCAACAAGCCGAAAGACTGCGTGACCACCTCCGATGACCCCAACGGTCGCCTCACGGTGATGGACCTGGTGAAGAATGCCTGCGAGGAGCGCATCTATCCCGTAGGCCGCCTTGACCGCAACACCACCGGCGTATTGCTGCTAACCAACGACGGCGACTTGGCTTCCAAGCTGACTCATCCGCAGTATGTGAAGAAAAAAATCTACCACGTATGGACCGACCACGACATTGCCGAGGAAGATATGCAGCGCATTGCCGACGGCATTGAACTCGAGGATGGCCCCATTCATGCTGACGCAATCTCCTACGCTAACGACACCGACAAGAACCAGGCCGGCATCGAAATCCACTCGGGCCGCAACCGCATTGTTCGCCGCATATTCGAGTCGCTGGGCTACCACGTGACTAAGCTTGACCGCGTATATTTTGCCGGTCTTACCAAGAAGAACCTGCCTCGCGGCCGCTGGCGTTATCTTACTCAGGAAGAAGTCAACTACCTCAAAATGGGCTCCTTTGAATAATTCCGCAAATTAACCTTAACCCTTAACCATTAACCCTCGGCGCATCGCGCCGAATGTAAAATGCAGCGCATAAAAATTTCAGAAATATTCACCCCGGCCCTCATCGGCTCGGAAGTTTCCGTGATGGGCTGGGTGCGTACCCGTCGCGGCAACAAGAACGTGCAGTTTGTGGCTCTCAACGACGGCTCCACGATTAAAAACATACAGATAGTTTTCGACCTGACGAAGTTCTCAGAAGATGACCTCAAGCTGATTACCACCGGCTCGTCGCTCCACGTAGTCGGCAAGCTCGTGGAGTCGCAGGGCAAAGGCCAGACTTGCGAAATTCAGGCAGAGAAGCTCCACGTGTTTGGCACCGCCGATCCTAACGAGTACCCTCTGCAGAAAAAAGGTCACACCCTGGAGTTCCTGCGCGAGAAAGCTCACTTGCGCCCCCGCACCAATACGTTTGGTGCAGTGTTGCGCGTGCGTTCCGCATTGGCATTTGCCGTGCACAAATTCTTCCAGGAACGCGGCTTTTTCTACCTCAATACCCCGCTGATTACCGCCAGCGACTGCGAGGGTGCCGGCGCAATGTTTCAGGTTACCACCATGGACCTCAACAACCTGCCCAAGCTTGAGGACGGCACGGTTGACTTCTCGGCCGACTTCTTCGGCAAGCCCACGGCACTGACCGTCAGCGGCCAGCTCGAAGGCGAACTCGGCGCAACGGCCCTCGGTGCAATCTACACGTTCGGTCCCACATTCCGCGCTGAAAACTCCAACACTCCGCGCCACCTCGCAGAGTTCTGGATGATAGAGCCGGAAATCGCTTTCTACGACATCACCGACAATATGGACCTGGCCGAAGCGTTCATTAAATATTGCGTGCGCTACGCCCTTGACCATTGCCGCGATGACCTTGAGTTCCTGCAGCAGATGTATGACCACGACCTGATTTCGCGCCTCGAGCAGAGCATCAAAGATGAATTTGTTCGCCTGACCTACACCGAGGGTGTTGAAATTCTGAAAAACTCCGGCAAGAAGTTTGAATTCCCGGTAGAGTGGGGTACCGACCTGCAGAGCGAACACGAGCGTTACCTCGTTGAGGAACACTTCAGGCGCCCCGTCATCCTCACCGACTACCCCAAGGAAATCAAGGCTTTCTATATGAAGCAAAACGAAGACGGCAAGACCGTTCGCGCCATGGATGTGCTTTTCCCGCAAATTGGCGAAATCATTGGTGGCAGCGAGCGCGAAGCCGACTACGACAAACTGCTTCAGCGCATAGAAGAGATGCACATCCCGATGAAGGATATGTGGTGGTATCTCGACACACGCCGCTTCGGCACGGTGCCTCACGCCGGCTTCGGCCTCGGCTTCGAGCGCCTGGTACTCTTCGTAACCGGTATGACCAATATCCGCGACGTGATACCATTCCCGCGCACTCCCAATAACGCTGAATTTTAATTGAAATATGGGCGCGATAACTCTTGCGCTTCTCATTCCCTTTGCGGGAACCGTTCTCGGGGCAGCCTGTGTGTTTGCAATACGCACGGGTCTTGCCCCGAGACTGCAAAAGTCTCTGACCGGATTTGCCGCCGGTGTGATGGTGGCAGCCTCGGTGTGGTCGCTGCTGATTCCGGCTATGGAGATGTCGGGCGGCGAGGGTTGGCGCAGCGTGGTACCCGCAGTTGTTGGTTTTCTCGGTGGCATAGCATTCCTGTTGCTGCTCGATGAGGTTATTCCCCACCAACACATTGACAGCAACAGTCCGGAGGGTCCGCGCTCGCACCTTTCGCGCACGGCCAAGATGGTGTTTGCGATTACGCTGCATAACGTGCCGGAGGGAATGGCCGTGGGCGTTGCCTTAGCTGCTGCGATAGAACAAAACGCATATATGTCAATGTCCGGGGCAATCGCTCTGGCCTTGGGTATTGCCATTCAGAACTTTCCGGAGGGTGCCATAGTTTCGATGCCGCTGCATAGTGCCGGCAATTCGCGTAGAAAATCTTTTGCTATAGGAGCGCTTAGCGGCATAGTAGAACCCATTGGGGCAGTGATTACCATACTGCTGGCATCGTTGGTTGTGCCGGTGTTGCCTTATCTGCTGGCATTTGCTGCCGGAGCTATGATGTATGTGGTGGTAGAAGAGCTGATTCCCGAAACTCAATCCGGGCATCACTCTAATTTCGGCACCATCGGTTTTGCCATTGGCTTCGCGTTGATGATGATTCTCGACATTCTCCTCGGCTAAAAAGATGCGGAAAAGTTTCGGGGAGTCGGAAAAAATGCGTAACTTTGCCCCCGGTTTTCCACTCGTGTGATGGGAAATTATTGAAATATTTATAATTTTGAGTAACACAACTAATTAACAACCAAAAAGATGAAAACTTTTCAACTCGCTGCCGAACCCCGCACTGACCTCGGCAAGAAAGCAACCAAGGCTCTTCGCGCCGAAGGCAAAATCCCCGCAGTTATCAACGGCGGCGAAATCGTAACCCTCCCCTACAACGGCACCCTTAAGGCTGGCCAGAAACTCGTAGAAATCGAAGACGGCAAGGCCCTGATTTCCACCGACATCACCGTGACCAACGAAGCAGTTCGCAAGCTGGTTTACACTCCCGATATTTTCGCTATCGAACTTGACGTTAACGGTGAAAAGAAAAACGCAATTCTCAAAGACCTGCAGTTCCACCCCGTTAAGGACAACATTCTTCACATTGACTTCCTTGAAGTTAACGACAAGAAGCCCGTTGTTATTGAAGTCCCCGTAACCCTCGAGGGTCACGCTGAAGGTGTTAAGGCCGGTGGTAAGCTCCAGCTCAACATGAAGAAGCTCCGCGTTCGCGCTATCTACACCAACGTGCCCGAGCGTCTGGTAATCAACGTTGACAACCTCGGCCTCGGCAAAACCATCCAGGTTGGCGACCTCCACTTTGAAGGCCTTGAACTCATCAACGCCAAAAATGCAGTTGTCTGCACCGTAGCACTCACTCGTGCTGCTCGTGGTGCCGCAGCCGCAGCCGCTAAATAATGAAGTATTTAATTGTTGGTCTCGGCAATATTGGTGCGGAATATCACCAAACCCGCCACAACATAGGATTTATGATATTGGATGCCATAGCCATGGCATCCAATATCTCTTTCTCCACCGAGCGTTATGGCGACGTGGCTCGCGGACGGCTTAAAAACAAGCAGCTCGTCTTTCTGAAGCCATCCACATATATGAACCTCTCGGGTGAGGCTGTGCGCTACTGGACACAAAAAGAGAAAATCCCGGTTGACCACATTCTGATTGTGGTTGACGACCTTGCGCTCCCTTTCGGTGCAATCCGTATCAAGGCCAATGGCTCGGATGCCGGCCATAACGGCTTGAAAAATATTGCCGCGATGCTTGGCACACAGGCATATCCTCGACTGCGCTTCGGCATCGGATCTGACTTCAGTCGCGGACATCAGATTGACTACGTGCTCAGCAAGTTTTCAGCCACTGAGCTTGAAGAAATGAAGCCCCGCATTGAGCTGGCAATCGAGGCGATAAAAACCTTTGTGCTCGCCGGGATTCAAACCGCGATGTGCAACTATAACAACAAGTAGCGATGGACGTGCGCGTTGACAAATGGCTATGGGCCGTGCGCGTGTTTAAAACGCGCTCAATTGCCACCGATGCCGTTAAAAAGGGCCGCGTTATGGTCAATGACGTGCTCGTCAAACCCTCGCGAACCATCAAGCCCGGAGACATTGTCAAGGTCAAGAAGCCGCCGGTAACTTATTCGTTCCGGGTGCTTCAGCTCGTGCAGAACCGCCTTGGCGCAAAACTCGTACCCGAATATATGGAGAATATTACTCCGCAGAGCGAGCTTGATATTCTCGACATTGTTCGCGTGAGCGGCTTTATTGACCGCCGCAAGGGGCTGGGTCGCCCAACCAAGCGCGAGGGGCGCGAACTTGCCGAATTTACCTCCGACCTATACCTTGACTTCGACGACGATGACTTCGACGACGAAGATGAAGAAGAGGAAAATTAGTTGAACGTCTTGCGGCGGAAAATGAAGTTGCGGCCGAGGTATTTTTCGCGCACAATGGGGTTGTTGGCCAATTCTTCAGAAGCTCCCTCAAACAATATTTTGCCCTCAAAAAGCAGATAGGCGCGGTCGGTGATTGAAAGCGTCTCGGGGGCGTTATGGTCTGTGATGAGGATGCCGATGTTTTTCTCCTTGAGGTGATAAACAACGCTTTGGATTTCTTCAACCGCAATGGGGTCAACGCCGGCAAACGGCTCGTCGAGCATAATAAATTTCGGAGATATTGCCAGGCAGCGGGCAATTTCGGTACGTCGGCGCTCGCCGCCTGAAAGACGGTCGCCGAGGTTATGGCGCACTTTCTGGAGCGAAAATTCCTGAATCAGTGTTTCGAGCTTCTCTTTTTGCTGCTGCTTGGTTAGGTCGGTGAGCTGCAACACGCAGCGAATATTGTCTTCAACCGAAAGTTTGCGGAAAACCGAAGCCTCCTGGGCCAGGTAGCCAATACCGTGGCGTGCGCGTTTATAAACCGGGAACTTGGTGATGTTCAGGTCGTCGAGATAAATCTGTCCCTCGTTGGGAGTGACGAGGCCCGTGGTCATATAAAACGTGGTGGTCTTGCCGGCACCGTTAGGTCCGAGCAACCCCACGATTTCTCCTTGGGTCACGTTGATGCTGACGTGGTTGGCCACCGTGCGTCGGCCATAGATTTTTACCAGATTGTCGGTGCGCAGTATCATCCTTTTCCGAGTCGGCTTTCAATATAATCGGTTAGCAATCGCATTGCCACGATGTTGTGGCCTCCCTGTGGCACGATGAGGTCGGCATAGTTTTTCGACGGCTCGATATACATCTGGTGCATCGGCTTGAGCACGCGGGCATAGCGGTCGAGTACCTGCTGGGGGGTACGTCCGCGCTCCACGCAGTCGCGGGCAATGAGGCGGATAAGCCGATCGTCGGCATCGGCATCTACAAACACCTTGACATCGAGCATTGAGCGCAGCTGCTCGTCACACAACGCAAGAATCCCCTCGACGATGACAACGTCGTGAGGCTCAACGTGAACGGTCTCTGGTTGGCGCGTGCAAGTCAGGTAGCTGTAGGTGGGCATTTCAATGGCCTCGCCGCGCTTCAGCGTCTCGAGGTGGCTCACCAGCAAGGGCCAGTCAAACGCTGCCGGTTCATCGAAGTTAATGTTTTGGCGCAGCTCGGGCGGAATATGGCTCGAATCTTTATAGTAGGAGTCTTGCGAGATAACCGCAACTTCGTTAGGGGGAAGTTCGGCAATGATTTTGCGGACAACTGTTGTTTTGCCGCTACCGGTTCCACCGGCTATACCAATGATTAACATGACAATGAAAAAGTTTTGCGCAAAGGTACGAAAAATTTTGCTATGGTAGACTTGTAAAGTCAAAAAAAATGCGTAAATTTGCAGTCGAAAAAACAAGACACCTGCCACAATAGCTCAGTCGGTAGAGCATTTCATTCGTAACGAAAAGGTCCGGGGTTCGAGCCCCCGTTGTGGCTCAAAAGCAAAACCCTAACAACCAGTAGCTTAACGAAGCGGTTATTAGGGCGTTTTTGTTATAAAGTGTTAATTTTGGGGGGATTTGGTGGTTTGAGTTATTATTGCTATCTTTGCAGTAATAACAGTTAGCTCTTATCTTATGACACAACTTACCGTTTCGATAGAAAGCCCCGATATGCTGCGCGACGTCAAGAAAGCTATCAGTATGATTCGCGGCGTTATATCTGTAAAGTCTATAAAAACTAAATCCAAGTCAAACTCTACAACTGTTGCGGCTATTGAAGAAGCTCGTAGTGGTAAAACAATTCATTGCGGTTCGTTTGAGAATTATAAACGTATGATGGCTAATCTCGACGATGTTTGAATTAAGTGTAACTACGCAATACAAGCGCGATCTTAAATTGGCAAGAAAGCGAGGCTTGGATGAAAACCTGTTGGATGAAATTATTAAACTTCTTGTAGACGGACTTCCTCTTCCGGAAAAGAATAAGGATCACGTGCTCAAAGGAGATTATCGTGGTTGTCGTGAATGTCATATTTCACCCGATTGGTTGTTGATTTATTCGGTAGATAATTGCGTGAATTTATTGACACTTGTTCGTACCGGTTCTCATTCCGACCTTTTCTGAGATATGGATAAACGTGCTATAGTAATTGTTGCGGCGGGAGGGATTGGTTCGCGTTTTGGAGCTGACCGACCGAAGCAGTTTTGCGGTTTGGGTGGCAGAACCGTGCTGGAGCATACTTGCGAGCGTTTTGCGGGTATGCAGCTCGTTGTGGTTATCGACCCCAAGTGGACGCAGTATGTGCCGGAGGGTGCGCTGACTGCTCTGCCGGGCAAGACGCGCTGGGAGTCGGTGAAAAATGCCATTGAGGCGAGTCGCCATCTGGATGCCGACGTGATTATGGTTCACGACGGAGCGCGTCCGCTGGTATCGACCGAGATAATTGCCCGCATTTTGGATGCCTGCCGCGAGCATCAGGGCGCAATCCCGGTGGTTTCGGTTACGGATTCACTGCGCAGGGTTGACGGCACTCCGGCAAATCGTGCGGACTTCCGTGCGGTGCAGACTCCTCAAGGCTTTCAGGCAGAGCTTTTGCGCAAGGCATATGACTTGCCCGAGCGCCCGGAGTTTACCGACGATGCTGCCGTTATGACCGCTGCCGGATATGATGACATTGCCATGGTTGACGGCGAGACCTCGAACATAAAAATCACACATCCCATAGATTTGAAAATTGCAGAACTTTGGATGCAGCAACTGACATAAAGTATCTCAAAGGCATTGGCCCGGTCAAGGCGGCCTTGTTGGGCAAAGAGTTGGGAATCAAGACTGTTGGCGACCTTCTTGAGCATTACCCTACGAGCTACGTTGACCGTTCGCAGGTTTATAAGATTGCCGACCTCCGAGGCGCTGAACTGCCAATGATTCAGGTTCGTGGCAGATTTCTGCGAGCAGAGATGCAGGGCGAGGGCGCAAAAAGCCGTCTCGTGGCGCTCTTTACCGATGGCACAGGGGTTATGGAGGTTGTGTGGTTTCGCCAATGCAAGTCAATTGCAAAGTCGCTGAATCCGGACTTGACCTACGTGCTTTTCGGCAAACCCTCGGAATATAACCATCATTGGCAGCTCGTTCACCCCGAGCTTGACACCGAAGTCACGGCCGAAACCCACAAAGGTCTGCGCGGGGTGTATCCGCTCACCGAGGGGCTGCGCAACAAGGGCGTGACCTCCCGACAGATGCACACCTGGGTGGTCAATGCCCTGACAGCCGGCGTTGCAGTGCGCGAGATATTGCCTGCCGAAGTATTGCAGCCCTGGAAACTGATGAGCCGAGCAGAGGCCATCAGGGTAATTCACCGCCCGCAAAATATGATTGAGCTTGAACGCGCCAAGTTCAGACTCAAATTCGAGGAACTTTTCTTCCTTGAGCTCAACATCATAAGGTATGGCCGCAACCGCAAGCAGGCACTTAAAGGCTGGTCGTTCACCAAAGTGGGCAGCTACTTTAACCGCTTCTACTCCGAGTGCATGCCCTTTGAACTGACCAATTCCCAGAAGCGCGTAATCAAAGAAATTCGCAGCGATATGAACACCGGACGGCAAATGAACCGCCTGCTGCAAGGCGATGTGGGGTCGGGCAAAACCTTGGTGGCGCTGCTCACTATGCTAATTGCGCTCGACAATGGTGCGCAGGCCTGTATGATGGCACCGACTGAAATCCTGGCCACTCAGCATTATGAAACTCTCTCGGCTCTGGCCGGGCAAGTTGGCGTAAACGTGAAACTCCTGACCGGGTCAACTCCCAAAAAAGAGCGCGAAGAAATTCATCGCCAGCTAATGGACGGCTCGTTGCATATTCTCATCGGCACCCACGCCGTGATTGAAGACAACGTGCAGTTTGCCCGCCTGGGCTATGTGGTGATTGACGAGCAACACCGCTTTGGCGTGGCGCAGCGTGCGCGTTTGTGGCAAAAAGCAGAGATGGCACCCCACGTGCTGGTGATGACGGCAACTCCGATACCGCGCACCTTGGCAATGACCGTTTACGGCGACCTCGATGTCAGCATTATTGACGAGCTGCCCCCCGGGCGTAAGCCGGTAACCACGGTTCTGCGCTATGACGACCGCCGGCAACAAATCTACGACTCCCTGCACCGCCAACTTCTTGCCGGTCGGCAGGCATACATAGTGTATCCGCTGATTGATGAGAATGAAAAACTCGACCTCCGTTCGCTTGAAAACGGCTATGAGTTTATAAGTCATCTGTTTAAAGACTTCAAGGTGGCGATGGTTCACGGGCGTATGAAACCCGCCGAAAAAGACCGTCAGATGCAGAAATTCGTGTTGGGCGAGGCTCACATCCTGGTGGCCACCACGGTGATTGAGGTTGGTGTTAACGTACCCAATGCCTCCGTGATGATAATTGAGAATGCCGAGCGCTTCGGCCTCAGTCAGTTACATCAGCTACGGGGCAGGGTGGGGCGCGGAGCTGACCAAAGCTACTGCATACTGATGTCAAAACATAACATCGGGCGCGATACCCGTCATCGCCTCGAGGTTATGACCTCGACCACCGACGGTTTTGTTGTGGCCGAAGAAGATATGAAGCTGCGCGGCCCCGGCGACATTGAGGGCACAATGCAGAGCGGACTTTTCGTTGACCTCAAAATGGCCTCGCTGGTCACCGATACTCCCATACTTGAACAAGCCCGCAGAGCCGCCGAGATAGTTCTTGATGCCGACCCGCGGCTGAGCGCACATCCGGGGTTGCGACAAACGCTCTCGCTGATGTTTGACCGCACAATGGACTGGGCAAGAATAAGCTAAAAACAAAACACACATTAACACATTTCAGAAAATGCAAACAACCGTAAAACTTAAAATGCTATTATTAGCCACGCTGCTGCCTATTGCAGCGGCTGCTGAATATTACCCGATAAACGGCGACAAAACAACCTTGGAGAACCCGTTCGGAGAACAATGTCAGGCAACGGAAATCGGGATAATTGCGGGAAACAACAGGCAGATTGTTGTGCCGGATAATTCGCCCCTGGTTTACTGCGATTTGCTCGGCAACCTGTTTTATGCACAAATCGGTCAAACCATAACCCCGGTGGTTGAACATTCCGATACCATATTCACGCCTTATTGCTACATTGACTTCAATCAAGATGGCTTTTTCGGGGTCGATGAGGCCGTTGGCTCCAACTTCAAAATTGCCAGCTCAATTCAGCCCGGGCGCTATCGTGTCCGCTTCAAGCTCGATGGCTCTGACGCATCAGCTGCCGGGAGTGCCGACAGCCTGGCTCTGGTGGCAGACGCAATGCTGAGCATCGCCGGCAAGGAGGTTGAAGTCTATGCCCCCGCAATTCCCAACGGTCAGGTAGTAGATAAATGGGGCGCTCAGCTCAATCCTCTGAAAGCACCATATAACCAGAACTTCGTTATCCGCCTGGCCGCTGACAAAGCTTACCATCATAACGGCGCACTGGTTAAAATGGGTTATAATCTTGACGGAGATGGGTTCGACGAATATGGAAATCCTCAATATGATGAATTTATTGTAGAAGAAAATGCCGTGTATGGCGACCGTTATGAATTTAAGGCCGAGAAGATGCGCGAAAATTTGCAGATTATCGGGCGAATGGCTGAGGGAGAACTCTATCCGGCCGACAATATCAGCGGCACTTTGCCCATAGTGAGCGTCAATACCGAAAATTTTGTTACTATAATTGACCGAGTAACCAAGATTCCGGCTTCACTGTCAGTTACCGTCCCGAAAAATTATGTGACGCTAAACGGTAAGGAAGCAGAAGCAGTTGAAATATCTGACCTGACAATACGCGGCCGCGGAAATGCGAGCTGGACGTGGCAAAAGAAACCATACAAGCTTAAGTTTGCCGAAAAGACAAAGTTGATGGGTTTGCCCAAGAGTAAACACTTCTCCCTGATTCCATATCCCGGATTTCAAACGTGATTGCCGCTGTTGGAGGATTGGAAATGGCTCGCCTGACCGGGCAGAGCTGGGCTTCACACGCAGAGCCGGTGGAGTTTGTTCTCAACGGACAATATATGGGACTCTATTTTGTGGTTGAAAACGTGAAAATCAGCGGTAAGCGCCTGGATATTTATGAGCAGCCCGACCTCAACGACGACGAGGAAACACTGCCGTGGGGATGGCTTGTGGAGGTTGATAACAATCCTGACGACAATTATATCAGCATAGCGGAAACTCCGGGCAAGACGCTGAATATCACGGCGCACACTCCCGAAGAAATGTCAGAGGGTCAACGCCGGTGGCTAACGGACGAGATGACCCTGCTCAACGACCTGATAATGAACTCATCATCCGACGACTGGGCGGAGCATATCGACGCAAATTCTGCGGCGCAGTATTTTATGGTGCGCGAGGCATTCGTTGACCGCGACGGTTATGCCGGAAGTATGTATCTGCACCGCGACACGGTGGGCAATGAACTATGGAAATTCGGTCCGCTATGGGATATTGCTTCAACCCATATTGAGAAAACGGCCTGGAATATTCCCGGTGGGTTTCATTATGGCTATCACTGGTTTGACGGCATAATGGAGAAAACAGCCTTTAAGCTCGCACTTGTGGAGCAATGGGGGCTCTTTTACCCGCAACGTGCAGAGTTGATGGATTTTATTAAGCGGCTTGCTGAAATCTGTAATCCGTCGGACGATGCGGATGCCCGGCGTTGGCCAATATTCACCCATTCGCAAACCCCGATCAGCTATGCCGATGGCTACGTTGATTTGCTGGGCAAGAACCTTGACTGGATGAACAGCGAGATTAATGAAGTCAAGACCGGAATTGAAACGCCTGAAGTAGCCGATGCTCCCAAGGAGATTTATGACTTGTGGGGTCGCCGGCTCTCGTATCCGGTGCGCGGCATCAACATAATTGGCGGCAGGAAAATTTACGTCAGGTAACTCTGTGGATTTTCGGGTTTAAGGGATTTTTATTATATTTGCGGAAAAATTGAAAATATACCGTATGATGAGAAAAACAATCATTATCCCGATGATAGCGGGTGTACTTTCCGCAGGCGCTCAGGAGGTCTTGAAATTACAGACTCAGGAGCTTCCCAACCCGGAAAACGAACCTGTAGCTGTTCACCCGGTGCCGCACGAGCGCCAGGTGCTTTGGAACGAAACGGAATTTTATGCTTTCTTCCACTATGGAATGAACACGTTTACCAACCGCGAGTGGGGCAATGGCGACGAAGACGTTAAGCAATACGCCCCCACTTCCGAACCCAATCCGCGACAATGGCTCGAAGTGGCAAAGTCTGCGGGGATGAACGGCGGCATAGCCGTGGTGAAGCACCACGACGGCTTCTGCCTCTGGCCCACGGAAACCACCGAACATAATTGCACCCACGGCTCGGGAGCATATGCCGCCACAAACATTCCGCAGAAATTCGGCGAGGCTGCCCGCGACCTCGGCATGAAATATGGCTTCTATATTTCGCCCTGGGACCGCAATTCGGAGCTTTATGGCACCGACAGATACGTCAGCGAAGTTTTTCTGCGTCAATGCGCAGAAATTTCGCAATATGGCGATGACCAGTTTGAAATGTGGTTCGACGGAGCCAACGGAGGCACCGGCTACTATGGCGGAGCCAACGAAAACCGCAGCATTGACAACAGCATATATTACGATATTCCCAACCTGCGCGACTCAATTCACACCGTGATGCCCAACTGCGTGATGTGGGGCGTAGGCGGCGAAGCTCGCTGGATTGGCAATGAGGCCGGATGGGCCGGCGAAACCAACTGGAGCTACGGAACCGGAACGAGCGGCAGCGTAGATGCCTGGGAGTGGTTTGCCGGCGAATCTGATGCCAAGGCCACTAACAAGGGGTGGTTCTGGCACTCCGGCGAGGTGGTTTTAAGTCTTGACCGCCTTTGGCAAATGTATATGGAGACGGTTGGTCGCAACGCCACCTGGATTCTCAACCTGCCGCCCGACCAAAGCGGCTCAATTCCCGAGGTCACAGCCAAGAGAATGAAGGAATTTGGCGAACTTTTGAAAGAGCGCATTGCCGTTGATCACGCCCTGACTGCTACAGTTTCGGCAAGCGAAACCCGCGCTGCCGGCCAAACCCGCAATTACGAGGCCGCCAACGTCACCGACGGCGACAAAACCACATATTGGGCCACCAACGACGGCACTACCGACGCAACTCTTACGTTTATCTTCCCCGAAACCAAAAACGTGCACTACGTAAGCCTTATGGAATATATCCGCAAAGGCCAGAGAGTCAAGAATTTCACCATAGAAACCACTACCGACGGCTCGACCTGGACGGCAATCCCATATGCCAACACTACTACTATCGGCTACAAACGAATTGTGCCGCTCAACGGAAGCACCACCAACTACGGACCCGGTATGGACATCAAGGGCGTAAGAATCCATATTACCGATGCAAAAGCCTGTCCGTTAATCCATACCGTTCAAATCTTCTAAAGCCATGAAATTCCACTATATACTGCCTCTCTTGGCATTTATTTCGGCCAACGCTGAAGTGAGCATTGATTTTGAGAATGCCGATGGATATAAATCATTGGGCGTTTACGACGTTTGGGAGGAATCGCCTCTGCGTACCGGCCAGATTGCCGGCAATTGGTCCATAACGCCGAACCCCGACAATTCTGTTGATGAAGTTCTCGGCGAGGCCGCAAATCCCTCGGCTCTGGTGTTGGGCGCACAGCGCTCGCGCTTCGGCTCAAACCGTATGGGTGTGAGAATTGACCTTAACGAGCCATTTAAGCTCACGCCAACGTTGCAATACGTCCACGTTATGTTACTGAAACCCATTGCCGGGCGCGTTATGCTCGTGGGCCTCGGCAGCCGCGAGGAGCGCCTTGGACAAAATCCTTATTGCGAACAGTTTTGGGTCGTTTCGAGCGGCGCGGTAGAACCGGGCAAGTGGAGCGATGCCGTTTTTCCCATCAAGGGAATTGACGGCATAAATATCCGCTCGCTGGTGGTTGTTCCCGACCTGGAATCGCCCCATAACCTAACGGAGGATTTTCTGTTTTATGTAGACGATATTGAACTGAATTCCAGTTCAGTGCCTCGCGTATCCTACGAATACTATCCGGTAACCGGCGGCAAGCCCGAGTCGGCAATGACCCGCACCGACCGCGTGACCTCATCCATCAGCCTGACTTCAGGAGGTGAAACGCAGAGCTTTGCCATTGAGCAGCAGATAAATAAAAAGCTTTATCAGAACCTTGTAGACAAAACTTTTTACGTTCAGCTCGGTAACGCCATAACTCCCGAACTCGGTTATGCGCAAAACTGGATGCACTCGTATTGCTACGTTGATTTGAACAACGATGGCAAATTCTCTGACGATGAACTGCTTAGCTACAATGCGTATGCCGCCGACGGAAGCAGCTATAAGAACTCCAAGGGTGAAAGCGTTGGCAGCGGATTGGGCAACGGCCAATGCGGCAAGATGCCCGCGTTTACGTTGCCGGCCGACACCCGCCCCGGGCGCTACCGCATGCGCTTGAAGCTTGACTGGAACAGCCTTGACCCGGCAGGCAATCCCGGCGATGCCGAAGGCAAAAACCTAATTAACGACAATGGCGGAATGATTGCCGATGTGATGCTCAACGTATGTGACAACACCGTGGAAGTCAACGATTTCCAGCTCAACGGTGAAGTGCTGGCCGAAGACGGCAGTAAACTTTCGCCATATCTTGCGCCGTATAACGCTCCGTTCACAATCCGGATGTCTCCCGAAAAGGGATTTCACCACGAGGGCGCTGACGTGAAAGTCGGCTTCAACCTCAACGGCGAGGCTATCGACAAGTACGGAAACCCTCAATACAGTGAATTTACCATCACTGAAGGTCAATTTACTGACGGACTCTACACAATTCCGGCAGAAATGATGCGCGGCAACCTGCTGATTAACGGCAATATGGTTGAAAACGGCACAGATATTGGCGATGAAGAGCAAGGACTCATAAGCGTTCCTGAAAACCTCATTGCCAATGATGACGCTAATAATGAGGTCTACAATACCTTAGGCATCAAGCTGATTAAACCGCAACACGGCCTGAAAATTGTAAACGGCAAGAAAATCCTGCTGTGATTTCGGTTTTTGGCGGATTTTTCTTAAATTTGTGCGTTCAGAACCGTACACTTTCAACCGCAAAATGGGAAAAATCATAGCCATAGCTAACCAAAAGGGTGGGGTGGGCAAAACCACTACCGCCATAAATCTTGCTGCCTCGCTGGCCGCTGAAAAAAAACGAGTATTGATAGTTGATGCCGACCCGCAGGCAAACGCCACGTCGGGCTACGGCATTGACCCGCGCAAAATGACCGGCAGCATATATGAATGTCTTGTTGACGAATATCCGGTTGACGGCTCGCAGGTGGCCACTTGCGTAGAGGGTCTTGACCTGCTCGGCTCGCGCATTGACCTTGCCGGAGCAGAACTCGAGCTGGTGAGCAAACCGCAGCGCGAAAGTGTTATGAAAAAAGCACTAGCACCGATTGCCGACAAGTATGACTACATTCTGATAGACTGCTCGCCGTCGCTCGGCCTGATTACCGTCAATGCTCTCACGGCAGCCGACTCGGTGATAATCCCGGTGCAGGCGGAATATTTTGCTCTGGAGGGTATCTCCAAGCTGCTCAACACCATACGCATTATCAAGTCAAAACTCAACCCGCAGCTCGAAATCGAGGGCTTCCTGCTCACTATGTATGATGCCCGCCTCAGACTTGCCAATCAGATATACGAAGAGCTGAAAGGTCACTTCGGCGATATGGTGTTCGACACCGTGATTCCCCGCAACATCCGCCTGAGCGAGGCCCCCAGCCACGGACTTCCCGCGCTGCTCTACGACCCCGCGAGCCGTGGTGCAACAAGCCATACTCAGCTCGCCAAAGAGATTATCAAGAAAAACTCACACAAAAAATAAACGCATCTCAATATGGCACAACCTCATAAACCCGCTCTTGGGCGTGGACTGGACTATTTGCTGTCGATGGACGACGTTCCGGCCCGCGGCTCGTCGGCAATCAACGATATTCCGCTTGACAACATCCACCCTAATCCGGATCAACCCCGCCGCACGTTCGACGAAGAGGCTCTGCAGGAACTCTCAAGCTCAATTGCGGAGCTCGGAATCATTCAGCCGCTGAGTCTCCGCAAGGTCGGCAACAATGACTATCAGATTATTGCCGGAGAGCGCCGCTATCGTGCCGCAAAGCTCGCCGGGCTGCAAAGTGTGCCGGCATATATCCGCACTGCCAATGATGCCGAACTCACCGAGATGGCGCTGATTGAAAACATTCAGCGCGAAGATCTTAACGCCATAGAAATTGCCCTGACGTTCAAAAAACTGATTGAACAATATGAACTGACGCAGGAAAAACTGTCAACCCGCATCGGCAAGAAACGCGCCACGATAGCTAACTTTTTGCGTCTGCTGAAATTGCCCGCCGAGGTGCAGCTCGGTCTGCGCGATAAGCATCTCGACATGGGTCACGCCCGCGCATTGCTCTCGCTCGACAACCCCAAACTGCAGCTGAAACTCTACAGCCAGATTCTCGATGAGGGGCTGAGCGTGCGCCGCGTTGAGGAACTCGCCAAGCAATATCGCGAAAGCGCTGAAAAAGGCGAACCCATTGACAAACCGGCAACTCCCGCACCCCGCAGCAAGGCATCGAGCGAGTTTGATGCCCTGAAGCGCAGCCTGTCGGCAGCGTTCAATACTCGGGTGCAGTTCTCGTGTGACAAAACCGGTCGCGGCAAAATAACTTTCCCCTTTGCCAACGACGAAGAACTCGAACGCCTTATTCGCATTTTCGACACCATTAAGGGATGACAAAGTTGCGCTGCTTCATATTATTAACGGCTCTGTCGCTTGGATTTGTTCTCCGGGCGCAAGAACCAACGGAGCAGCCCGACACCACCTTTTTTGAGTTTACCGACACGGTGATTGAATTTTGCGCCGATTCGCTGCAAAACCCCGACGGCGAGCGGATGCGTGTGTTCAATCCCGATCCGATGAGGGCAACTTGGCTCAGCGTACTCTGCCCGGGACTCGGACAGATTTATAACCGCCGCTACTGGAAGCTACCCATAGTAGTCGGCGCGTATATGGGCCTGGTTTACGCCACGAGCTGGAACAACACCATGCTCACCGACTATACCAGGGCGTATAACGACTTGATGGACAATGACCCCGACACAAAGAGCTATATGAACTTCTTTGCCCCGGGAGTCACCGAAAGTCAGCTTGACCAATCGTGGCTGCAACGCACGTTTCAGTCGCGCAAAAACTATTTTCGCCGCAACCGCGATCTTTGCATCGTGGGTATGATTGCAGTGTATCTCGTCGCTATTGTCGATGCGTATGTTGATGCATCGCTGGCGCATTTCGACATCTCTCCCGACCTTTCGCTCCACTGGACCCCGACGCTGATGAAAGAGACGCACACGGCTCTGCCCGGCGTGGGAGTGCAGATGGCTTTATGCTTTTAACCAATCATTCCATCCATGAAGAAACAGCTCAGAATTATCGCCATAGCTGCCGTGCTGCTCGGAATCTTCCCGGGCGAGGCTCAGACTGTGCGCGACTTGAAATATGAAATTACCGATACAGCGATAGTTTTTCCCGAGAGCCAGCAGGCCGACGTACACCGCATGATGCAAAACTGGTATTTGCAGAACTATACGGTTCTCGACACCATTGGCAGGCCGGACGTTCCGGCCTCCGATGAGGTTCTGACCAAACGCCTCAGCTCGCTGCCAACCACCATAGAGATGCCGTTTAACCCGGTAGTGCGCAATTATATAGACCTCTACACCCGGCGGCGCCGCTCACTGGTTGAGACCATGCTGGGCCTCAGCCTCTACTATATGCCGATTTTCGAGGAGGCCCTTGAGCGCGAGGGACTGCCACTGGAGCTGCGCAACCTGCCCATCATTGAAAGCGCAATGAACCCCAACGCAGTGAGCCGCGCCGGGGCAACGGGCCTGTGGCAGTTTATGCTCCCGACGGCGCGGGGTCTTGGCCTTGAGGTCAGCACTTTGGTTGATGAGCGCCGCGACCCCATCGCCGCATCTGAAGCCGCCGCACGCTACCTAAAGCAACTCTATGGCATTTTCAACGACTGGGGTCTCGCAATCGCCGCATATAACTGCGGCCCGGGCAATATCAATAAGGCCCTTGCCCGCGCCGGAGCGAGCACCGACAACCCGATGGATTACTGGGACATTTACTATCACCTGCCGGCAGAAACGCGCGGCTACGTGCCCGGATTTATCGGCGCAACATATGCTATGGCATATTATGGCGACCACGGAATCTCGCCCGCACTGGCCAAACGTCCCATTATCACCGACACCATCCACGTAAACTCCCGCACCCATTTCACGGCAATATCCAACGTGCTTGGCATACCTGTAGATGAACTCCGGGTGCTTAACCCCCAGTACCGCAAAGACATAATTCCCGGCGACATCAAACCATATGCTCTCCGTCTGCCCTCGCAGCTCGTCTTTAACTATCTGATGTTTGCCGATTCCATCAAGTCAGCCTCTGAGCTCCTTGCTCCCCGCACGTCGGTGGAACTCGGCGGCAAAACAATTGCGGCCACGGGCGAGGGAACATACAAAAACGTGGTTAAGTATCACAAAGTGCGTCGCGGCGAAACCCTCGCATCCATTGCCGCCGATTTCGGCGTGACCGTAAACCAGCTGAAAAAATGGAACGGGCTCAAAACGTCGAAAGTGCGCCGTGGGGCATCGCTGAAAATCCATACCAAGGAATTTGTGCCTGCCGAGCCTAAGGCCGAAGAAGCATCGCCCGCAATTGCCGATACCACAATAGTCACGCCGATTGACTCCGTGGCTGTTGACTCCATAGCCGAAGAGGTTAAGCCGGTAGAGCAAAAGCCCAAACAGACTCCAAAGCCCAAGGCCACGACCACTACCCACAAAGTGGCCAAAGGCGAAACCCTCTATGCGATTTCGCGCAAATATAACGTCACGGTTAAACAAATAAAAGATGCCAACGGTTTAACTTCTGACAACCTTTCGGTTGGCCAACGCTTGAAAATTCCCCGCAAATAATTAATAACCAATAACCAAAATATCCTGATATGAAGAAGATTATCGCCCGCGTAGTCGCAGCCGTCATTGCCTGCGCAGCATCGCTCACCGCAGCTGCCGGACCCTTTCAGTTCGGTATAGTAGCCGGTATGAACGTCAACTCAATCTCCACCTCAAACTTTGGAGATACCTTCTCTGCCGACAATCGCTGCGGCTTTGCCGGCGGCGTAATGGCCAAGTTCACCGTGCCCATTATCAACATCGGCGCAGATATTGCTGCTCTCTATGAATACCGCACCATGCAGATGGACAACGACGGCGTAACCGACAAACTCCACTACAGCTACCTTGCAGTGCCGCTACACGTGCGCTACGACATCCCCATGCCCGCCATTTCATCTATATTCTTTCCCACAATCTATACCGGACCCAACTTCGCATTCCGTCTCGGCAATGGTATGCTCGACGACTACAAAGCCAACAAATACAACATCGGCTGGGACTTTGGCCTGGGCATTACGCTGGTTAAGCACGTACAGATTTCTGCCGCTTACACCCTAGGCATCAGTTCCAAAGCCGTAAGCTTCGTGGGAATCGACAACGACGGTGCCAACATAAAGGGCAAGACCAACGGCTGGACCATCACCGCCGCCTACCTCTTCTAAAAAAGCCCCATAACTATTGACACGGCGGACTTTTGTCCGCCGCTTTTTTTGTCTACTCTCCTTCATATCTCACCAATATGGAGGGTGTGTGTCAATATGCCTAAGAGACCTCCCGCGGAGCGGGAAAATTTACGTAAACCCCACGAGCATCTTGGGGTAGCAAAGTTACATTAACTACACTCCAACCGCGGAGCCGGTTGCATATCAGCGAGATAAGTGCAACACGCTCCGCGGTTGACTTATATTTGTCAAGCCGTTCTCTCCCCACAATGCTCGTGGGGTTTAGTTTAGATTATCTGCAGCTTTAGAAATTTGGTTATTATTGGGCGTGAAGACGTGGCCGAGGATACCGTAAGAAACTGTCTTTTCTTTGCCCATAAAATTTATTTTGCCAACGGAGAAAATGAAATAATTGTCAACAGTATAGTTGAAATTAACAAAGAGCGAAATCAATCCACTTGCTAAGGTACTTCCAACAAGAGCGTAGGCTTCATCTTCGTCCGAATCAATGTTATTATTCAACTTATTACGAAAGTAATTTGAGGCCATTTGCGCAACGGCTTCTTTATGCTTTTGTTCATTAGGGCAACTGATAATGAGAACACCTAAGCAAAGAATACTTATAATTATGGTTGTTGTCTTTTTCATAAGGTTGAGAGAACAGGGGAATATAGTTATATAATATCCGCTGCGGTGATTTCGGTGAGGGCTTGTTCGGCGAGGGTGGCGGGGGTTAGCGACCATTGTTCCAGCACCTTGCCGATGTTGTAGCGGTCGAGAAATTGCTTGGGTGCGCCGAGTGAGAGGGTGTGCATCGCCGTTGAGCCGTAGAATGCCGCAACTTTTTCGCCGAAGCCTCCGGCCGTGCAGGTTTCTTCAACGGTGACGGTCAGCGAGTGGTCTTGGAGCAAGTCTTGGAGCGTCTGTTCGTCGAGTTCGGAGATTATGCGCGGGTTTATAACAGTGGCGTTCACGCCTTGCGTAGAGAGAATGTCGGCGGCCTTGAGGGCGGTTTCGAGCATCGAGCCAACGCCGACAATTGCGACTTTCGAACCCTTGCGCACGGTTTCAAACCGTTTACTGCCAAAGTCTTTCATCAGAGTGCGGTCGGAATGAACCAGTCCGCCTCCGGGCACGAACACTGCCACGGGGTTCTCCGTCTGCTCCATGGCCCAGTCGAGCATAGCTAGGTATTCCTCGGCGTTGGTGGGTGCCAGGCATACCCAGTTGGGGATGTTGGCAATCATCGGGGTTGCAAACCAGCCGAGGTGTGTAACGTCGGTCATACCGATAATGGAGCCGTAGAACACGTTGATCACTACCGGCAAGCGGTTGATGGCAACGTCCTGACTCAGCTGGTCGTAGGCGCGCTGAATAAAACTGCTTACCACTCCGAAACACGGCCGCATACCCCCCTTGGCAAGTCCGGCAGCGGAACCCACGGCATCTTGTTCGGCGATTCCGAGATCCCAGAAGTGCTTGCCTGCCTGAGCGCGCTCTTCTGGCCCGAACGACAATACTCCCGGGGTGCCGGCGGTCAGCACAACAGTGCGCGGGTCGCGGTCAATGCGCTCGAGCATGTAGCGCGCAAAGAGGTCGGAATAGCTCAGCGAGTCATCGGCATTTTTCGGCGAACCGTCGGCGAGATTAAACGGTGCGCCGAAGTGGAAATCTTCCTTATGTTCCACGGCGGGAACGTAGCCGTGGCCTTTCTCGGTGTGGATGTGGACCACTACCGGATGTTTCGTGTTCTTGACCGCCTGGAAAGCTGCCACGAGGGTGGGGATGTCGTTACCCTCGCCGACGTAGACGTAGCGATAGCCTAAGGTGCGGAAGAAGTTGTCGGGCGACTTGCCGTTGGTGGCACGCAATTCGGCGAGGTTGGCGTAGATGCCGCCGTGGTTTTCGGCGATAGACATATCGTTGTCGTTGACCACCACGATGAAGTTGGAGTGCGCTTCGGCTGCGGAGTCGAGTCCCTCGAGGGCTTCGCCGCCGCTGAGTGAGCCGTCGCCGATTACGGCTACGACGTTATAGTCCTCGGCCTTGAGGTCGCGGGCTTTGGCAAGACCTGAGGCCAGGGAGATTGACGTTGAGGTGTGGCCGATTGTGAAGAGGTCGTAGGGGCTTTCGTCGGGCGAAGTGAAGCCGGTAACCTTGTCATAGTCGGCGGGATTGATAAATGCGTCAATGCGCCCGGTTAGCATTTTGTGAACGTACGTTTGGTGTGATACGTCAAACACCAGCTTATCCTCCGGGGCATTAAACACGTAGTGGAGTGCCACGGTGGCTTCGAGGAAGCCGAGGTTTGGGCCGATATGTCCGCCGTGTGCGGCAAGTTTTTTAAGCAGGGCAACCCGCAGCTCGTCGGCCAAAGCCGGCAGCTCATCAACACTCAGGTTCTTAATATCTTTAGGAGAATGTATGCTTTTTAAGTCCATATTAAATTACTAATGTCTAATTACTAATTTCTAATTTTTTAGAAGTTTTGGCTCCCATTTCGCGGAGTTTCTCGACTTTGCCCACAAGGTTGCCGGGGCCGTCGTTGAGCTTGCGCATTGCCGCTACGTGTCCGGCCGAAACCTTTTCGATATTTTTGCCGAGGTCTTCCATATCTTTGTATAAACCCGCAAACTTGTCATAAAGTTTACCAGCCTCGTCGGCAATCAGCAGGGCGTTGCGCGTCTGATCGTCGTGGCGCCACATCTGGCGAATGAGTTTCAATACGGAAAACAGGTGGGTAGGGGAGATGATAAGCACTTGCCTGTCATACGCCTCTTGCCAAAGCCCCGGATCTCCCTGCATTGCCGCGATATATGCGCCCTCGTTGGGTATGAACATCATTACGAAGTCGAGCTTGCGTTCGCGGCCAACGTATTCCTGATAATTTTTGGCGGCAAGTTCGCGCACGTGAGCCCTGACTGAAGCTATGTGTGCGGTCAGGGCGGCCGAGCGTGCCGTTTCCGACTCCGCAACCGTGAAGTTTACGTAGGCCGTCAGTGATGCCTTGGAGTCAATGACCACGCAGCCTCCGTCGGGGAAGTTTACCACCACGTCGGGACGTATGTTTGCCCCGGCATCGTTCCTAACCGACATCTGCGTCTGAAACTCACGACCCTCGGTAAAGCCGGCTTGCACCAGCAGCGTCTCCAAAATCATCTCGCCCCAGTCGCCCTGTACCTTGCTGTTACCACGCAGAGCGTCTGAAAGTTGTCGTGCTTCGCGACCAAGGCTCTCGTTGAGCGAGCGCAGTTCGTCGATTTTTTCGCGCAGAGCGCCGCGCTCCGATGCCTCGCGGGCATATTTGTCGTCAATGGTGCGATTAAACGCCTCGATGTTTTTTTGCAGCGGAGAAAGCAAGTCAGTGAGCTTCGCCGAGTTGGATGCCGACAGCTTTTCTTGCGACTCATTAAGCAGCGCCGCAGCAATCTCGCGAAACCGCTGCTCCTGAGCGGGTTGTTGTGAAACATTCTGCAACCGTGTGTGCAACACCGCCGCGTATACCGATACGCCTAAAAGCGCCACTATAAGAACTATAACTGCTGCTATCATAGTGCAAAGATACAACAAAATTTGTCAGAGTGGATAAAAAGTCGTAATTTTGTACTGAATAAAACCAATGTTATCATACCATGAACAATAAAATTTATGCCGCAGTTGCAGCTTTGATGCTCGGAGGCTTGATGCCCGTGGCTGCAAGCGTTGACCATCTGCTGCCCAAGGTTAAGGAGTTGGCACAAAAAGATTGCTCCGGATTTGCGCTCTCTCGTCAGGTCACAATCGTCGACGAAACAAACTGCGAACTCCTGCGCGAGGTCCTTGCCGATGCCGGCGCTACTGTTGCCAATGGTTCGCAGGCTAAAGTTAATGTCGAGATTGTCAGTGAGATTCCCGGAGCGTTCAACCATCAACTGGCTGAATATCCCGACGAAGCATATACCATAGACGTTGCCGAAAACGAAATCAACATTCAGGCTCTCACCTCCACCGGCGTAATCCGCGCGGCCCAAACCCTAAGCCAACTCGCTATCGGCGTTAGTGAAATAGAGCCTCTCACTATCAAAGACTGGCCCGCTTTCAAGCTCCGCGGCTTTATGCAAGACGTTGGCCGATCATTCCTCTCCGTTGATGAACTCAAGCGAGAAATAGATCTGATGTCGCGCTTCAAAATCAACACCTTCCACTGGCACCTTACTGATATTACCGGCTGGCGACTGGAGATAAAGGCTTATCCCCAACTTACCGGCGATGCCGCGATCACCCGCTATCCGGGTCAATTCTACACTCAGACTGATGCCAAGGAAATACAAGATTATGCAGCCGAGCGCGGTATGATTGTAATTCCCGAAATTGATATGCCCGGCCACTCCAACCCCTTTGAGTCCGCAATGGGCCACGGAATGCAATCCGTCGAAGGCATAGCTGAACTGAAGGTAATCCTGACGGAAGTATGCGCGTTGTTCGACAAAGCCCCCTATATCCACATTGGCGGCGATGAAGTCGGCTTCTCCGATTCATATATCATTGATATGATTGACTACGTTCACAATCTGGGCAAAAAAGTAGTGATTTGGAATCAATATAACCGACCTGCGAAGACAGTGGACCCCAACGTTATTCCCTGCGATTTGACTACCAACTGGGCCACCTCGGGTACCTTGAGCGAGGGTGTACCCAATATTGACATGCGCTATAACTACACTAACCACTTCGATGTGTTTGCCGACGTGGTGGGCATCTATAAATCCACCATTTTCAATTCAACCCAAGGAACTCCCGATATTGCCGGCACAATCTCTGCCGCTTGGTGCGACACCAAAGTCCCCGACCAAGATGCAATAATGCGTATGAACAATATCTATGCCAACGTACTTGCTTCAGGCGAACGCGCATGGGCCGGTGGCGGCAATCAATATATCGAAACCGGCGGCACTACACTGCCCAACTCGGGTTCTGAATTCGATGAGTTTGCCGACTGGGAACGCCGCTTCCTCCTCCACAAAAACACCACCTTGAAAGAGGCCGCATACCAGATACCATACGTGCGCCAAACCAACGTTAAATGGTGCATCACTGAACAGATTCCCAACGGCGGCGATAAAACTGCAGTGCTTGCCCCCGAAAACTTTATCGGCGAAGAATCCGTGCCCGAAACGTTCAATATCAACGGCACGACATATAACGCAACCAAAGCAACCGGAGCCGGAATATATCTGCGTCATATTTGGCACGGCACGGTCAAAGGCTTCTACCAAAATCCCCAAAACAATATGACAGCATATGCCTGGACCTACGTCTACTCTCCCATTGAGCAAGATGCCGGCGCTTTTATCGAATTCTACTCCTACAGCCGCTCCGGCAACGAAAAAGGCCCCATTGCCGGCGAATGGGATCGACGCGGCTCCCGTATCTGGCTCAACGGCGAAGAAATTGCCGCACCCCAATGGCAACAGCCTGATAAAAACATCACCCAAAACCACGCAACCGAAGGACTGTCAAACGAGAACTTCACAAACCGGCCTGCCACTCAAATACATCTCAAAGAGGGTTGGAACCAAGTGTTTATGAAGCTCCCGCATGTAAATAAAGGTGGCACCGGGCGCGACAAATGGATGTTTACCTTTGTTATTACAGACCCCGAAGGAAACGATGCTCTTGATGATCTCGTCTACTCTACAGCAAAATGCATTGACAGTGATTCCGAGGCTCTCGCTACTCTGATTTCTGAGGCTCGTGCACTTATTCGCGTCAATATCGGCGACAATGTAGGTTATAAAAAATCCACAGACTTGGACACAAATCTTTCGGCAAAGGCCGACGAACTCGAAGCAACCCTCTCGCTGCCAACATCGGCCGAAGAGCGCGTAGCTCAAATAGCAGCTCTCCAAGAGCTAATTGACGCATTCAATGCCGGAATCGCCAACATACCTGTCAATCAGCCGCTCCCTGAGAGATATTATAACCTTTATACCCCCCTGCGCGACAACAACTACGCCTCCGCTGTCGGTAGCAAACTCGGATCTCTAACCTCTCCTGATGAAACCTCCGCGTGGAAATTCGAAACCCGCACAGACGGCAAATATAACATTATCAACTATTCCACCAAAGAATATATCGGTACGGCCAACAATGGAAAGCAAATCAACCTCTCCACATCCGAACCCTCATTTGGCTGGGAGGTAAAACCCGCTGACGAAGTAGGATATGTTATCATTGTCAGCGGAGACAAGCAGTTCAACCAGTCAAACAACAATACGGGTGTCCTCAACTGGGGCAACGGCACCAACACTACCGACACCGGTTGCAAATATATGTTTTCTCTCACTGATTATTCCTATGAGGGAGGTGGTGGCGATAACGAAGAAGACCCCAAATACTACGAATCTGCCTACGAGTTTGAAAAAGACGTGTATTACACAATGAGCGCCAAGCGTTTCCCCGGACGATATTTTACTGCCGTTGCCGATAAAGTAGTGGGCGAAACTACGCTCACAGAAGCATCGGCCTGGCGCTTCGACCGTCGCGAAAATGGATTGTTCGACATCGTAAACTATTCAACCGGCGAGTATATATCACCCGTGGCTGATTACAATACCGCCATACACCTGTCGGCAACAGTGCCCCCAAACGGCTGGCAAGTTAAAAATTCCGATGCCGTAGGGGCTTATATCGTGGTCAGCGGCGAATCCCAGTTCAATCAAACCAAGGCTTCGCAGAATTTTGAGGTCTATAACTGGGGCGGCGGTACGCGCACCGATGATGACGGAAGTCAAATCGTGTTCACCAAAACCGACTTCGTGCAAAACTCCGCAACCGAACTTTCTGCAGCCCATTGCCCTCATCAAGTCATCTACGACCTCCAGGGTCGTCGCCTCTCCCACCCGGCCAAAGGCATCAACCTCATCAACGGCAAAAAAGTCCTCTTGAAGTAATTCAATACGGAGTCGACCGACTTTCATCGGTCGAAGTGCTACTCTCTCAATCACCAAAGATATATATGCGGCGGCGGACAAAAGTCCGCTGCTTCCATTTTGGTCAACTGTGTTTTCAGGCCGCAGCTATGGAATGCCTAACGCCTAACGCTAATTTTTTTACCGAAAATAAATTGCGCAAATCAATAATTTATCGTATATTTGCCAAATAATTTAGTCTAAGCCAATATTTTTGATGAAAAAGATTGTTTTCATAGTCACATTTCTACTGACTTTCGCTGCTCTGCACGCTGAAGTGATTGACCTCGGAACGCTTGTACCCGATACGGAGTATTCGTTCCCTGAATATCAGACGGTTAAAGGTGAATACACCCCCTCGGTAACCGGCCCCGTGCGCTTCCACTACACTTGCTCCCCCCTGGCAATTTACTCCACAGCCAACCACGCCGAGGGTACTGAAGTCAACGGCAAGCCGACATACGATGGCACCGGTGGCCAGATTGTAAGCTACGAAAAGCTCGAGGCCGGCAAAACTTACTATCTCTATGCCGCAATGACAGTTATGAGCGGCAAGCTCACCATTCGCGAGGGCGAAACAAAGATTGAACTTGTTGAGGTGTCTCCTTCCGCTACTGAAGAAAAACCGTTTTCGGTAAGCACCGACTACCGCATCCACGTTACTTTCAACTACCCCGTAACTATCGGCAATACTTTTTTGCTGGCCGGAGAGGAACGGGTGCAGATTTACCCCACGCTCTCAAACACCGCCGTGAGCTGCGATGTTTACGCTACCGTGATGGACTTCTATCGCCGCGGCGTAATCAAGGAGGGCGACAAAATGACCCTGCGTATTCTCCAGATTAAGGATGCATTGAACTCCGATGTCAAATACGGCACCAACGGCCGCCTGGAAATTGAGTTCCCGATGTCAGCCAAGCCGGCAGAACTCGTTGAGTCAAAAAACGTTGACTTCAAGAATGGCCGCAATACCCTCAACTCATATTATATGCCGGGCGACGAAGACGGTCAAATCGTACTGACGTTCGACACCGAAATTGACCCCGCGCAGACTCCCACCGCCGACCTGACCTACGGCAACGCCGACAACCTGGAACTTGGAATCTATAATGAGCAGGTGCTCGGCACCGTTGATGGTCGCACTGTGACATTTGACCTCTCCGGCAAGCTGCGCCGCCGTATTGATATGCTCCCCGCCGCCACAGCCGCAGAACTCGTTGACGATCTCTACGCCTCGTTTGGCAACATCTTTTCCCTCGACGGACAACGCGCCTATACCGGCGTGCTCTCCAACCCCGCCGGCTTTGCCGCCTCAATGACTGTCAACGACCTGCAATATAACGTTGCAGCCGACTTTACCCCCGGACGCGGTACCTCACTCAAACCCGGCACCGAAATGGAAATATGGGTGATGAACGGCGCACTGATTAAGTATGACAATATTTGCCTGGACTACCTTGTCGGCGGCGAAACCAAAACCATCGAAATTCCCGCGGCCGATGTGACGGAAAAAGTAGACGAAGAGTCAACAACCGGCCTTGATATGCTTTACTATTTCACCGTTCCCGAATTTGAAGCCGACGATGACACCGACGTTTACGTTTATATGAAAAACGTCGTATGCGCCGACGGTCTCGACCACTCCACCGACGTTCGCGGCAACTTCAAAAATACCTCTGCATCAATCAGCGACATCTCAGTTGCAGAAAAAGATAACGCCGTCTACGACCTCTCGGGTCGCAAGGTGACGCATCCCGCCAAAGGCATTTTCATCAGTAAAGGTAAGAAAACCATTGTACGCTAACCGGCAACATCCGTTCATTAATCATTTATATTTTATGAGTTACTTAAAATCATTATTCGTTGGCCTCTTTGTATCGCTGACCTCGGTAGCAGCGATGGCCTTCCCGACCGTTTCGGTCTCTTACCCCAAGCCGGGTACCACCCTCGACGACAAATATTACTTTGAGTCGTTTAATGTATCGGCTTCCGGTGTTACTGTTAGCAACACCGCTTACGCTACTCTTTTTTGTGAAGAAACCGGCGATGAGTTTGAATCCACAATGTTCAAGGACTTTCAGGGTACGATTCTCATCAAATTCGATACCGACGATATCACTGACAACGGCGAATACACTTTGACCATTCCCGCCGGTCAACTTACCAGCGGCTCCGAATCTAACCCCGCTCTTACATTCACTTACACTCTGAATGACCCCAAACTCGGAGCTTCGCAGAGCTTCCCACAGATTACTTTCGTATCTGCTGACCCTGCCGACGGCACCAAACTCGCCCAGTTTGGCGGCCCCACTATGCAGAAGATTTCGCTGAAGACCAGCGACGACTCTGCCGTTAACTATATCTCTTGGTTTCTCTATGACGTTACCGACGAAGCAAACCCCATCTACGTTCGTCAGGGCAATGATAACCGCTACGACCTTAACCGTAACGGCAATAACGACGATGCCTGGGCTGACGGCCTGTATATGAATATTGGTGGCGAACCCGAAAAGCTCCTCAAGGATCACAAATACCAACTCAGCCTCCTATTTGCCGGCATCGGTTATGACCCCGCAACCAACCAGTATCCCCGACCTGACCAAATCGAAGCCAGCACCGAGCTCAAAACTGATATCTACTACTTCGGTCTGACCGACGCTCCCGAATACAGCCCCTACACCTACGTCAGCGTATCTCCCGACCCCGAGACATACGAAATCGAAACCGCAGCTCAGGGTATGTTTACCATCACCTACTCCGGCCCGGTTAAACCTTCGGCTTTCAACTATGCGCAATCTCAAGGTGTGGTTGTTAACGCCGGCACTTGGGCTCCCGTAGGCGATGCTGATGAGAACGGCTGCTGCGACAAGTGGGAATTTACAATCAGCCCCACGGTAATCCAAGCCGCCGTAGGCCAATTCTACACCACCATTCAGACCAAAGACAAAGACGGTCTCTACGTTAAGGGCAACGGCGGCTATCTGTTTGACGACATTAACTATGGCATGTCCTGGACCTGTAACGTAGGTGCTCCCGACCTCACGCTCGTTTCTCCCGCTGAAAACACTCCGCTGGCATCTCTGTCTGAAATCGTAGTGAGCAATTCGGAAGATGCCAAGATGGCGATGTCATACGTAGGCGGCAAAGCCCGTATCCTTAATATGCAGGGCGGCGAAGTTCGCGTTCTCGACGATGCAATACCCGTTAGCAACGAAGACCTGCAGATGAAGTGGACTTTCGAGCCCATCACCGAAAGCGGCTCATACGTCCTCGACATCCCCAAAAACTACTTCAACATCGGCGAAGAAACCAATGGCAACGTCAGCAAAGCTACCCAATACCGCTTCCTCGTTGATAACCCCAACGCAACCGGTGCCAAATTTGACCTCGAACCAGCATCTGTAACCCCCGAAGATTACAGCGTGGTTACCGAACTCACCACCATTAAGCTCACTTTCGCTGCTGTAACTTTCTGCAGCATGGATCCATATCCCAGCGTATCAGTTTACGCAACTTCCAAAGACCAAACTATGGAGGAAGTAACCACTGCACAATGCGACGAAGGTGACAACTTATTCGAACCGAAATCTTACACTTTTACCCTTAAAGACAAAATCACCGACCCCGGTGTCTATATGATAGTTATCCCGAAGGGGACTTTCGACGATGAAGAATATGATGTGGAAATGGGCAAGAGCGGCCACGCCAACGATGAACTTGCTTATATGTACACCATCCCCGGTGGGGAGGAACCCGATCAGCCCGGCGATGGAGCAACATTCGACCTCGTTCCGGCTTCTGTGACCCCTGAAGACGGTGCAACTGTAACTGAAATTGCTTCAGTTGTTCTGACTTTTGCTGACTTTACCTTCTTCCCCATGTCTGAGGGCGCTCCGACCGGCAAGCTAACTAAAGACGATGCCGAAGTTGCTTTTGCCAAGGCAGTAGAAGATGATTACTTCTCGCCTAAAGTTTACACTTTCACCTTCGCAAATCCTGTAACCGAAGCCGGTACATACAAGTTTGTTGTGGCCCAAGGCGGTTTCTGCGATGAAGAATACGACCAGGAAATGGGCGAAGCCGGCCACGCTTGCCCCGAGCTGACATATACCTTCATCATCGCCGGTGATGAAGACGGCATCATAGACATCGTTGCTGAAAACGGCACCATCACAGTTTACGACCTCAGCGGCCGTCAAGTTCTTGAAAACGCTCCAGCCGCAGCCTTCAACGGTCTTGCTAATGGACTCTATATCATAAACGGAGTGAAAGTTATCAAAAAGTAAAATAAACTCTAATTCAATACGTGTAGGGGCGTCCGTCAATGAACGTCCCTACACATAATTTAAAAACACAGATGAATACACACTTATTAACGTTGACCCTCGCCGCCGGTATGGCGCTGAGTGTGCAGGCGGCGACCAACTATCCCGCCCCTGATATTTCGGTGGTCTCCGACCGTACCTATGGCGGAGCGCTCGAACGTATTTCCGACAACGGCCTTTGGGCTGTCGGCTGGGGAAAATCCGCCTCAGAGGAGGGCTATTCCTTTCCGCGCCTTTACGACGTAAAAAACAAACAACAACAATATCTCTTCACCGCCGCCGAAGCCACCTCAATCAACGAGATGACCGCCAACGACGTTACCAACGACGGCTCTATCGTCGTGGGCTGCTACGACGGCAAACCCGCAATCTGGCGTAAATCAACCGGAAAGTGGGAACAGGTTGAAAATAACCACTCCTACAAGAGCGGCAAAATTGAGCGCGTTACCCCCGACGGCCGTATCGCCATCGGCACCGTCAACTCCAATAACGGCATGTTTGCCACTATCCGCGTTTGGGACCTTTCAGGCGACAAAGCCAAAGACATTACCCCCGAAACTCTCCCCAAACCCATCGGCCCCAACCTCTCCGCCACCAAGGGGCAGCTCGACGACCTTGTGCGTCAACTCTACGCCGGCGACCTGTCCGTCGACGGCACCAAGTTCACCGGCATCGTCAACTACTCCTACCCCGACGATATGTGGATGTTTGTCTACGATATGACCACCGGAACTTGGGAGGGAATAGGTATGACCGTCACCGAAGACCCCGACGGTAAAACATACCACTTCAATCGCAATACCAACGGTATTCACCACGTTGAAAACGCCAACTTCGTAACCGGTACCAACACCCTTGCCGGTCTGCTCTTTAACGACGAAACCGAACCGGGCGTTTACTACTACAATCTCGACACCAAGCAAGTCACCATCATACCCGATGCCGCCGGCTACGAATATGGCGCAGCCGACCCCACCGGCACCGTTTACGCATCCAAATCATACGGCGGCCCCATCCGCGACTGGTATTTCAAGAGCGGCAACTATTGGTATGACTTCGCCAAGTTGCTTGACCAGCTCTGGGGCGTGAACTGGGAAGAACAATACTCCCACGATGACTACGGCTACACGGGAACCTTCATAAACGCCTCAGCCGACGGCATGACCTTGCTTGTTGACGACTATTCGATGAGTCCCTACAACAGCTACATAATCCGCCTTGATGCCCCCCTGGCCGATATTGCCAAAGACTATAACCTCCTGGGCAGCTACTACCTCAGCCCGGTCAATAACGCCTCGTTCGCTAATCTGCGCGAAGTCAAGGTGACTTTTGACCGCGACATCAACGTTGTCGGCGACTATAGCGCCGTTACCGTGGTAGATGAAAACGGCAACACCGTTGCCAACTCCATAGCTCTCCGCGCCGATGCCGGCGACAGCAAAACCCTTGTGGCTACCTTCCGCAACCGCCGCCTCGACGACGGCAAGGTTTACACCGTGACATTCCCCGCAGGCATTGTCAGCGTCAAGGGCGATGCCGAGCGTCTTAACGGCCAAATCTCCGTCAACTACAAGGGCCGGCCCGCCGAACCGGTCAAGGCCCTCACCATATCTCCCGCCCCGGGCACTCAGGTCGCTGCCATCAATGCCAGCTCCAACCCCGTGAGCATACGCTTCAACTCCGAAATTTCTTCCGTGGCCGAAACCCCCGCAATGAAGCTCTATCTGCTCGGCGAAGATAATGCCCGCGAAGAAATCGCTTCGCTCAGCGGCTCAATCGAGGGTTCGGTTCTCAACGTATATCCCCTCCTTGAACAGCGTCTTGCCTATGGCTCAGAATATGAGGTGGTAATTCCGGCAAATACCGTCGCCGATATTTCAGGCGCCGACCCCAACGAGGAAATCCGCATTCAATACACCGGCGCTTACGTGCCTGAGTCGGCCGGTGCCGACGGCATCCTGTTTGAAGACAATTTCGACGTTGGTCTGACCAATAAGTGGATGTATTACGACGGCACGGACGGCCTTGAGCCCTCCGACCTTATGCAGTCCTGGGGCTTCAAGCAAGGCTATCCCTGGTGGACTGTTATGGAGACCAACGAAAGCAACGACCAAAGCGCTTGTACCCACTCAATGTTTAATGAACCCGGCAAGGCCGACGCCTGGATGGTTACGAGTCTGCTCAACATCAAAGACGACACCGCATTCCTCTCCTTCAAGTCGCAGAGCTACCACGACAGTGGCGACGTGCTCAAAGTCTTCGTCTACACCACCGACGACGTTTACACCGCCCTCACCGCCTCTATCGTTGACAATATCCGCTACTACGGCGACCTTATCTACGAAGAGGTGCAGACTCCCGGCGTAAGCGACGAACTCCTGAGCGGCGACTGGAAAGAAAACGTTCTCAGCCTCGCAAAATATGCCGGCAAAAATATCTACGTGGCCTTTGTCAACGACAACCGCAACAAGTCGGCCATCTTCCTCGACGACGTTGTAATCGGCATCGACGTGAAATTCGTTTTGAGCAACTTTACCCCCGAATATGGCATCAATACCGACGATGTTGAAGTCAAGGGCCGACTGGAAGTAACCAGCCTGACCGAAAGCTACAAAGGCTACAAGATTCAGCTACTTGACAGCGACAGCAAAGTCCTCGCCACCATCGAAGATGCTTCTGTTGAAGCCTCAAAGGGCTGGAAACACGACTTCACCATGCCGGTGAAGATTCAAACCCCGCGTGGCAAGGAAACGAAATACAGCTTTGCCGTAACCATGGGCGATGTATCCGAAAACGTTGCCTCATCATACAAGAACCTCACGCATATGACCACCAAGCGTGTGCTGCTCGAAGAAATAACCGGCCAGGGTTGCCAGGCTTGTCCGTTAGGCCACGCCGCCATCGACTGGATTACCAAAGACTTCGGCGATCGCGTTCTGCCCGTCGAAATCCACACTTACACCGGCGATTCATTCAACAACGCCAAGGTTGAAAGCCTCTGTACCTCGCTCGGTCTGCAAGCTGCTCCCACCGCTCGCATTAACCGCGGTTCCGACATCGTCTCCCCGATGTATGAATCAGGCGGCACGTATGCTTACAAGAATGCCGACGTGTGGTATGACCACGTGGTTGCCGAACTCGAAACCATGGCACCCGCCGACATTGAAATTTCCTCCCTGACCTACGACGGCCAATATTACATTGCCGACATCGACGTTGTCTACGCTCTCGACATGACCAATCAGAACGTCAACCTCCTGATTGAACTCTGCGAAGACGAAGTCAGAGGCGAGCAATACAATCCCCGCTACAACGTCAGCGACCCCGCTTTGGGCGAATGGGGAGCCGGAGGCAAATACGGCCAGCTCAACGTGACGTATGACTACCACAACGTTCTGCGCAACTGGGACGGCATCACATACAACGGCACAGGCGGCCACATCCCCTCGACCGTTGAAGCCGGTAAAACCTACTCCGCACAAATGAAAGTTGTCGGTCCCAAGTCAATTGCTGACCCCGCCAAGACACACATCACTGCAGTGCTCATAGACTCACAGACAGGCAAGGTACTCAACGCAAACCGTGCATACACTGCCGACGGCGCTATGATTGAGGCTGTTACTACCGCCGAAGCCCGCATCGACGTTAACGGCAAGACCGTCAGCGTTTCCCTCCCCGGCTCTTTCAGCGTTGATGTTTATTCAGTGGTTGGCACACGCATCGCCTCAACTCAAGGTACGGCAAGCGCCACCCTCTCGCTGGGCAATTACAACGGTCTGGCCATCATCTCCGTAAAGAGCGACGAAGGCGTTAAAAACTATAAAGTAATGGTGCGTTAAGCGCATCATTACTTTTTTTTCGTAACTTTGCGCAAACATTTAAACCATAAAAATATGAAGAAACTTTTACTCTTAGCTTCCATTGCTCTGGCTATGAATGCCGGAGCACAAAATTTCAAGTTCAGCTCCAATGGCGTTGAACTCCGGGACGGTGAAACTCTCAACATCACCGACCTCCACGAAAGGGTTATCACCGACCTTATTTTCGACCCCAAACTGACCGTTACCACCACTCAGGCCGGCCCCGTCAAGGTCACCATCAACTTCGCTGAAAACCAAGCATCTCCCGCGCTCAGCGATGAAGATGCAGACCTGAATTACATAAACGGCGTTGGCAAAGCCAAAGTGCAGATTTGCAGCTCTAAAATCGCTCTCAACTGCCAGACCGTTCTCCCCGGCGCAGAGTCAAGCTGGACCGGCAGCCTCGATGCTAACTACACTGAAAATCTTCTCGTTGAGCAGGTTTACACCGTTGGTACGTCGGTAAATGAAGTAGAAGGCCTCACCATCAACAGCAAATTCACAGTAACAGTTGAGCAAGGCGGCGAGAAAAAGGCTGTGACATTTGTAGTTAACCTCGACCCCGCATCAATCGACGCAATCGTTGCCAACAGCAACGCCGCCTCAGCCATCTACAACCTCCAGGGTCGCAAACTTGCTGCCCCCGCTAAAGGCATCAACATCATCAACGGCAAAAAAGTCATTATTTAACCTTATAGCCTTATAACCTTACTGCGGTAAGATTGCCGATCGGCAATCTTACCGCAGTAGTTCCAAAAGGATTGAATTTGAATTGAGCCAGGCTGCCTCGCTGATGCGCAGGCGGCCTGCTTCGTTATAGTAAAGCAGCTTTTCGGCCTTGAGCAATTCTGCGGCAGTGAACGCTGACGGGTCAATGCCCCGGGCTGTGCGCAGCGAGGTGATTAGCAGGTCGTTGAAGCGGTTTTCGTCATCTTCCTCCTCGGCTATGGCAAATGCTTCAGGGTTGCGCAGATACTCTTTGAGGTTGCGGGGATTTTCGCGGCGGGTGTGTCCGTCAAAACTGTGCGCCCCTGGTCCTAAGCCGAGGTATGGAGTCATATCCCAGTATGCGGAATTATGTTGCGCCTCATAGCCGGGAAGTGCAAAGTTTGAAATCTCATAGTGGCGGTAACCGGCGCGGCGCGTCTCCTCGCAGAGCAACTCATACATTTTCACGGCGAGTTCTTCATCGGCCTCCTGAATGATTCCCTTGTTGCGCCTGGCGGTGAGCGATGTACCCTCCTCATAGCTGAGCAGATATGCCGAAATATGTTCGGGCTTCAGCGCTATAAGCTCGCGCAGCGAGTAGCGCCACGATTCCAACGTCTGTCCCGGCAGGCCGTAAATCAGGTCAAGACTAAGGTTGCAGAACCCGGTGCTGCGTAGTGTGGCGAATGCCTGCCGCGCATCGTCGGCGCTGTGGCGGCGGCCAATGGCGCTGAGTTCTGCATCAACAAGGCTTTGCACCCCCATGCTCACTCGGTTGGCTCCGCAGTCCATCAGCTGTTGCACATATTCCAGGGTAATGTTTTCGGGGTTTACCTCAACGGTTTTTTCGCCACTGCAGAGCGAAAAATATGGTGCAAAGTAGCGAGGATTCACTGCCCCGGGAGTGCCGCCGCCGAAGTAAACAGTTGATATTGAACCGATTTCATTGCGCCGGGCATCAAATTCGCGCTTCACGGCGGCAAAATAGCTCTCGGCCTCAAAGAGCCGGAACGGACCGGAATAAAAGTCGCAATATGCGCATTTTGCCGTGCAGTATGGCACGTGGATATAAAGCCCGGCCATCAGTTACACATAATCCTAAACGAGCAATACTCGCAGCACTTGGAATCGGGAGTGCGAACAACCAGCTTTTCAAGATTGAAAATGTCGGCAAACATCTGCTGCAAACCGGTGTCGAACTCGGACTTTACCAGACCATAGTCGGTCAGTTTGGCACTGCCCATAGTCAGCGGTTCAAAATTGGTGTCCTTGACGTCTTTGAGTCTGAAAATCATCGGGCGAATCTGGTCGGGGCGCAAGTCGGGATTTTGATGCAGATATGCCGCGCAGTAAACCAACAGCTGGAAAATGGCTTTGCGCTGATTGGGGTTGCCGATTTCAAACAGCGACTCTACCGAGGGACATTTCGTCAGATCGTTGCCGGTTTTGTAGTCAATGATTCGGTGAATTGTGGTGTTTCCCTCAACTATGCTATCGAGGCGGTCAATTATCATCTTGAAATTTACCGTCAGCCCCGGAGCCACAGGCCACGAAAATTCTACCGGCACCTCGGTACCGAGTATGGTAAACGGTGTCTGCTCC
Organism: Prevotella sp.; assembly: GCA_023666665.1. Classification (GTDB taxonomy): domain Bacteria; phylum Bacteroidota; class Bacteroidia; order Bacteroidales; family Muribaculaceae; genus UBA3263. The sequence continues at coordinate 938,987 of JAMPBN010000001.1, forward strand.
TTGCGGAACATTGCCACGAGTATCAGCCGGATTACGTCGGCATACATGGCGTTTTTTTCGTCGAGCGGAATCTTGTCGAGTGCGCTGTTTTCCTTTCCGTCAACTTTCGGGGGATAGTGCAGAAAGTGGATGTTGACGGCGCGGGTGAGTTCGCGGTCAAGCAGATGGTCAAAACCGCCGTCAATCAGCGAATCAAGGTCCTCGCGGGTAACTGCTCTGCCTCGTTGCTTGAAGAACGAGTATATGCGCTCGGCAACTTCGTGAGCCACGTTGCCATGGTCTGCCGCTCCGGTTTCTTCCTTTTGCTCCTCGGGGGGATTTATGTCGTTGATTTTCTTGAGGAAAAATTCCAGCGGGCAGTTGAGGTATTCCTTGAGGTCGCTGGCAGAGATGCGGTGGGTGGCGAGGTGTGCCGGGTCGGTATATTTTGCCAATGTGTCAGCAAAAATGTCTTTATGCAGCTCGTGGTCAAAGCCAATAATGGGTTCGCGGTCGGTTTCCGGCGGCGGAAACTCTGCGGTAAGATGGTTGATTTTCACTCCCGGGAAGTTGCCGTAGGAGAGCTGCGTGATGTAGCGCGAGGGTTGCCCGGTGCGCAGGTTGCCGCAGCGGGCATCGTATATGAGAGTGAGTTTTTTGGCGTGGGAGAGGATGCGATAGAAGTGATATGCCGAGTCGGCTTCCTGATGGTCGCGGGTGGGCAGGCCGTAGGCGCGGCGCAGCGACTCCGGAATGAAAGAATATGAATTATCCGAGCCGGGAAAAGTCTCATCGTTCATTGAAAGCATAACCACGTTGGGGAATGCAAGGCTGCGGGTTTCGAGTACGCCCATAACCTGCATTGCATCAAACGATTCTCCCTCCAGCGCTAGTGCACGGTCCTGGATGTGACGCTCAATCATCTCAAAGAATGTGCGCCGGTCGGCTTGAATGCCAAACTCCTCGGCATATGAGGTGATGTGCCCGATTGTATCAATAACCGTTTCGCGGCAAAGGGAGTCAATTCCCGAGATTATGCCGCAGGAGTCCATATAGTTGACCATTGCGGTGAGAGAGTCGGCAATTTGGCGCGGCGCGGCCTCTTTGGCAATGTTCTGAAACAGCGGGCGCAGTTCCTTGAACTTGTCGGTCAATTCGCTCAACGGCAGATTGTAAAGATGATGCCGACGCATATGTTCAATCAGTGCTGCACATCTTTCGGGGAAAACGCGTTGAACGGCCGGATGGTTGAGCATGGCGTTGACGTCGTCGTGGAAGAATGTCGGCATCCCGCTGTTGTCAATTCTGGCACGCAGCTGCATTGTGGTAATTATTGTGAATAGCTGCGACAGCGATGTAAACCTCATCGGGTAGCCCATCGTCACATTTACCTGCTCGTATTTTTCAGGTATGGATGCCACCATGGGCACGAGCAGTTCGCTGTCGGCCAGCACCAGGGCGGTGTCGTTGTCGTTCAGCAGGCTTGCGGCAACTTTTGATTGCGCGATGTCTGACGGCACGCCGATAATATTGACCGTGTGCGAAACCAATGGCGCGGGAATCTTCACGTCAGGTCGGCAGGTGCGAAATTCTTCGGTATATGTCTTGATGAATTTTGCCGCAGTGTTAGCATCGCGGTGGTTCATAAGCGCCGAGTCGTAGTCCCAGTAGAAGTGGGCCAGTCCGTTGCGGTTCAGTTGGTTGAAAATGGCGTGTTCGCTGTGGCTCAGTCGGCTGAAACCGATGAAAACGAATGCCTTGGGATTGAACGGCAGGCGGTTGCCAAGCATCAGCTGCATTGCCACGCTGCGATATGCCATACCCGGATAGCATTCGTTTGTTTCGGCGAGCAAACGGTGAAATTCAGCGTAGAGTTCGCCTAAAATTGCCCATAGCTGCGTGAATTTGCGCTCCGGCTCGCCGTTGCCGCTGACGTGGTTCCAAAATGGCAGCTCCGTGGCCTCGTCGCGGTGTTTCAGCGCTGATTTCCAATAGGGGTCATTGCCCCAAAATGTGCGGATAATCTGCTCCTGCTGAGGGGTTAGATAAAAAGATTGAATCTGCTTGTAGTCCTTGGCGTTGCGAAATAGTTGCGTTGGGTCGGCAAGGTAGCGGTCAACGTCGTTGAAGTCCTTGAGCAGCATCTGCCCCCAGTAGCGAAAGCGGTCAAAGGAGTCAATCGCACCGTTGCCATTGCTCACGTTGCAATATGCGCGGTAGAGAATGAAAAGCAAGCGGTCGTTGGGCGCTATGGTCATTGAGCAGCCCTTCTCCACGAGTTCCGGCATTGTCAGAAAGAGCGAGCGCAGGGTGTCGGCCTTGACGTTGAGCCGCGAGGCCACGTATTCCCCGAAATAGCGCATCGAACGCATGTTGGGAAACACGAACGTGTATGACTTCAAATCGGGGTCGGCGATGTAAGCGTCGGCAATGGCGTTGAGAAACTCGTGCATCTTATTTTATAAGCAGCATGATGGTTTTGATTGCAAGGTCAAAGAGCACTATCTTCGCGCTGCCGTTGCCCTGAATATCAATCTCAGCTTCGTTAAATTCCTTAATGAGGTCTTCAACGTTGCGCTCGTTGATAAAAGGGCAGAACCGCGAGCTGAATTGCTGCTCGGAGGCAGTCAGATAGTTCAGGTCGGGAACCTGCAGATTCATAATGAAGTTTTCGCGAATCATGCGCTGGCAGTATTCCAGAAAGCGGCTAATCGAGAGTCGGCCAAGGGCGGCAACTTCTTCGCTCCACACTTTCAGGTCGCCGACTTTGCGCTGATATGCCAGGCGAAACAAGCGCATAAACAGCTCAAGGTTACGCTGCGACTCGTCGGAGCCGAGAAAGTCGCGTGCGGCAATGAAGTTGCCCTCGGCGGTGTGGGCGGCGGCAATGGCATCGGCGGGATTGATGCCCGGGCCGAGTGCCGAGGCAATCTCGTCGTCGCTGAGCCTGCGAAGTTCTATGCGCTGGCAACGGGAGTATATGGTGGGAAGAACGTCGGCGGCGGAATTTGTTACCAAAATGAACAGCGTGCCCTCTTCCGGCTCCTCGATTAGTTTCAGCAGGCCGTTTGCCGCAGCGGGGTGCATCTTTTCAGGCAGCCACATCAAGCAGATGTTGAGGTTGCTGGAGCGTGCCGACATTGACAGCTTGCGGCGCAGATTGTCGGCCTCGTCGGCGTAGATTACCGGTTGGCCGTCAGGTTTGCCTAAAAGTGATGACCAGCGCCGCAAATCCATCCAGGGGTCGTCGTTGAGCAGTTCGCGCCATTCGGCAAGCCAGTCATCGCTTACCGTTATCGTGCCTTTTTTCAGCACCGGATATGAGAAGTGGAGGTCAACGTGGTTGAGCGACTGATGTTGGCGGCACGACGGACAGCTGCCACACGGCTCGGTGTCGCCCGGCCGACGGCCGGTGCAGTGAAGATATTGTGCGAAAGCGCGGGCCAGCATTATCTCGCCCGACCCCGGAGGCGCTATGAGCAATATTGCGTGGGGCAGACGCTCGGAGTCAGCCATTTGGCGAAGCCGCTGCTTGGCATTTTCGTGGCCGGTAATGTCGCTGAATTTCATGTGGTGAAGAATGAAATAATCAAGAAGAGAATGGAGGTTAGGAGAATAACTACGGAAGTTAGCGCAAGAATTGCAGTGCATTGCTTGCCGCTTAGGCCACCGAAATATAGCTGCTTGCTTGCGCAGAAGCCGAGAATCATTGGAATCAGGGGCAAGAAACCTTGTTGCAGGCCGAAGGCGAGAAATAGAAACAAACCCGCCAACTGCCCCAGGGCGCAGTAGAGAATCGCGGAGCCTTGCGGCCCGATTTTGGTTGACACCGTGTGCTTGCCAACGGCGCGGTCGGCATCAATGTCGCGGTAGTTGTTGACCAAAATCACCATGGCAATCCACATTCCCATTGCTATGCCCAAAATCAGCGATGTCCACGACAGCGTGAGGGTCAGCACGTAATATGTCAGCGTCACCGGGATAATGCCGTAGAAAATCACCACGGCAACTTCGCCGAGGCAGTGGCGCGACAGCGGATATGGCCCGGCGGAATATGCCAGAACCCCGAGGGCTATGAACACCCCGCAGGGAAGCAGCCACCACCCGCCGCGCAAAATCGTAGTCAACCCAACGGCGCAAGCCGCCGCAAGGGTGATGAGTGTGGCGGCGAGCATTTGGCGCGGAGTGATGAGGCCGATGGTGACTCCGCGCTCCGGGCCGCGACGCTTCTCGGTAGTGTCAATGCCGTCGCGAAAATCAAAATATTCGTTGGCAAAGTTTGAGGCAATCTGCGCAAGCAGAGCAAAGAGCAGACACACTGTCGCCCAACCCCACAACACCTCATGACCCGAGGTACTGACGCAGGCAATCGCGGCGATTACTGCGGCAAGCGATACCGGCAGGGTGCGCAACCGCATTCCTTCAATCCATGCTTTGGTGCGGGTCATTTCAAATTGGCGCGGACGCGGTCAAGGTAATGTTTCATTGCTTCGGAATCTTTGGCGGCAATAATGTCGCGCAGAGATGACAGTTGCTCCTGAATCTTGTCGAGTTGACTGAGAGAGTGGGGGTTGAAAAGAATCTCCGTGAGCAGATAGTCGTCTTCGCTCATCAGGCCGTGGGCAATGGCAAGGTGGCGCTTGAACGTGGTGCCGGGAGCATCTTGGTGTTTCATAACTCCGGCAAACACCAGCGTTGACGCAAACGGAATGGTCAGCGAGTAGGCCACGGTTTCGTCGTGCTGCTCAAACGTGTATTCCTCAACGTGCAGAAGCAGGTCGGCATAAAGCTGCTTGAAAAATGCGCGGCCCAGGGCATCGCCCTCCTTGATGATTATGGCATTCTCGTTCGAGAGGTTGCTCAGCGAGGCAAACGTGGGGCCGAACATCGGGTGGGTGCTGACAAAGGGGTGTCCACACTCGGCGTAAAATTCCGGCAAGCCGGTCTTCACCGAGGCAATATCTGAGAGCATACACCGCTGCGGAATGTGGGGCAGTACCTTATGGAAAGCATCGAGCGTGTATTTCACCGTGGCGCAGTTCAGCACCAGTTCCGGCTCAAAGGCATCAACCTCTTCAAGGGTGGCAAAGCGTCGGCAGTTGAATGTGAAGCGCAGACGTTCGGGGTCTGGGTCGTAGATGGCAACGTCGTGGGCAAACGACAGCAGGTCGCAGAAGAACGACCCCATCTTTCCGGCTCCAAGAATCAGAATCTTCATCGGCGGTTAAGAATTTCAAGTTGCTGGCGCACCGATTCCTCGTGAATGGCTTGAAGCACAGTCTTCATAAAGTCAGGGTCCATTTCCATTTCTTTGGCGGCATTGCAGCGCGTCTGCATAATCTCGTCGTGGCGACCCATTTGTAACACCGGCATACGGTGTTCTTTTTTGTACTTGCCGATTTCGCGCGAAATCTGCATGCGTTTTGCCAGGAGCTCAACCAGGTCGGTATCAATCTCGTCAATCTGCTTGCGCAGGGTGGCGAGCCCTTCGGTGGTGCCCTGCGGGTCGCGGATAACCAGTTGCGACAGTATGTAGTTGAGCACTTCGGGTGTTACCTGCTGCGCCTTGTCGCTCAGAGCGCAGTCGGGTTCGCAGTGGCTCTCGATTATCAGACCGTCAAAGCCCATGTCGAGGGCTTGCTGGCTCAGAGGCGAAACGAGTTCGCGCTTGCCTCCGATGTGGGAGGGGTCGCATATGATGGGCAGCCCCGGGCAGCGGCGACGCAACTCAATGGGAATATGCCATTGCGGCATATTGCGATAGAGATGCTTGCCATAGGCCGAGAAGCCGCGATGTATAGCTCCGAGGCGATGTACTCCGGCGTTGTAAAGTCGCTCCAATGCGCCAATCCATAACTCCAAATCTGGATTTACCGGATTCTTTACCAGCACGGGGATGTCGGTGGCTCCGAGTTCGCTGAGCGTGTCGGCAAGTTCTTGCATAGCAAAGGGGTTTGCCGAAGTGCGTGCCCCAATCCACAGAATGTCGATTCCACCCTCCAGGGCATCAATCACGTGCTGGCGGGTGGCCACTTCCGTTGCCGTGAGCATTCCGGTCAGTTCCTTGGCTTTCTGCATCCAGGCAAGTCCGGGTCTGCCCACGCCCTCAAATCCGCCGGGTTTGGTGCGCGGCTTCCATATGCCGGCGCGAAGTATCTTGATGCCGTTGGCGGCAAGTTCGGTTGCGGTGGTTACGACCTGCCGCTCTGACTCTGCCGAGCATGGGCCGGCAATGATAAGCGGATTGGTCGTATTGTCATAAATGCATTTAAGTTCAGTCAGTGCCATCGTTAAGATCGTCGTATGTTTGGTAAAGGAAATCGTTATAGGGGAAGCGCTCAAGGTGAATTTTCTTGGCATCTTCATAAATCATCTGTTTGAGGCGGTCAATGCCGATTTCTTTCTTTGCGGAGATGAACACGCACTTGCCGTTGAGCTTAGCCATCCAGGTCTGCTCGAGCTCATCGAGGGGGATGTTCTCGCGGGTTCGCGGGGTGAGGTCGTTGTCATCCTTGGGAGTGAAAGTGAAAGCGTCGATTTTGTTGAATACCATAATCATCGGCTTGTCAGCAGCTCCGCAAACCTCCTGTAGTGTGCGGTTAACTACCTCGATTTGCTCCTCAAACTGCGGGTGACTTATGTCGACCACGTGGAGCAGAATGTCGGCCTCGCGCACTTCGTCGAGCGTCGATTTGAACGACTCCACCAGGTGGGTCGGCAGTTTGCGGATGAAACCTACGGTGTCGGTCAGCAGGAAGGGGAGGTTGTCAATGATGACCTTGCGCACCGTGGTGTCGAGCGTGGCAAAGAGCTTGTTTTCAGCAAAGACCTCGCTCTTGCTCAGCACGTTCATCAGCGTTGACTTTCCGGCGTTGGTGTAGCCCACCAAGGCCACGCGGGTCAGCTTGCCGCGGTTTTTGCGCTGAATGTTTTTCTGCTTGTCAATGCTTTCGAGTTCCTTTTTCAGGCGCGAAATGCGGTCAAGAATTATGCGTCGGTCGGTTTCAATCTGCGTTTCGCCCGGGCCGCGCATACCGATACCGCCGCGCTGGCGCTCCAGGTGGGTCCACATTCGCGTGAGTCGCGGCAGCAGATACTGATATTGCGCTAACTCAACTTGCGTTTTAGCGGTTGCGGTCTGGGCGCGTTTCGCGAAGATGTCAAGAATCAGCGACGTGCGGTCAAGAATCTTGACCTGCAGCTCCTTTTCAATGTTTGAAACCTGCTTTGTTGAGAGGTCATCGTCGAAAATCACCATTCCGACCTCATTTTCTGTTATGTAGTCTTTGATTTCCTGAAGTTTGCCTTTGCCCACGAAAGTGCGGCGGTCGGCGTGGTCGAGCTTCTGGGTGAAGATTTTCACCGTTTCCGCTCCGGCAGTATCGGCCAGAAATGCCAGTTCGTCGAGGTATTCCAAAGCTTTCTGCTCCGGTTGTGCAGGAGTAATCAGGCCCACCAATACGGTGCGCTCGTTCATCTCCTGATTTAATATCATGTCTTTCATAATCTTGCAAAGTTACGAAATTTCTACCGAATTTCCAACCCTCAGGGTTGCTTTGATGCCTTGTATGAACGGCAGATTGCCGCCAACGTGGCCAATCGGCGCGTTAAAGGCAATGGGGTAGGGTGCATCCTTGAGCAGCGACGCAATCATTGCATACATATCCGGCCAGTCTTTCGAGGGACGATAGTCGGTGAACTGCCCAATCACCATACCGTTCAGCCGGTCAAGCACCCCGGCGAGTTTCAGGCGCATCAACATCCGCTCCACCCGGTAAATGGCCTCGCCGATGTCTTCAATCACCAGGATTGAGCCGGGGAGCAGCATGTCGTAAGGCGTGTCGGCCAGTCCATCGAGCACCGCGAGATTGCCGCCGCGCAAAATTCCCGAGACTTCGCCCCGATGGTTAAGGTCGTGGGCCTCAAAGCGGAGTGCCGGCATCTTGCCGGTGCGCAGAATGCTGAATAGGCGGCGGTTTGCCTCGTTGTCGGTACATTGTCTAAGGGTCAGTTCCTTGGCCATAGAAGAGTGGATTGACGCAACGCCCCGCGAGTGCCACAGAGCGTGGAGGGCCGAAATGTCGCTGAATCCGGCCAGCCACACCGGGCGGTGCAGGTTGAGCGCGGAGAGAAGATGAATGGCACCGTAGCCGCCGCGAGAGCAGATTATAGCTTTCACGTCGAGGTCGTCAATGGCGCTTTGCAGGTCGGCAAGGCGTTCGGCTGCCGTGGCTGCAAAGCTGCCGCTGCTGCCTTTGGCATGAGGCATAATGCGCGGAGTGAACCCTTCGGCGCGGAGCGACGCGGCGGCGCCGTCAATCAGCATCGGGTCTATGGCAGACGCCGGACTCACCAGCGCAACAACGTCGCCGTCAGTCAGCGAGGCAGGAATCGAGACCACGGGTCAGTTCCTCCTTGTCAAGGTGTTGGCCGATAAATACGAGCTTGACCATACGGTCGCCATACTCGTCGTCCCAGTCGCGGCGCAGTTGCGGGTCGCGAGCGAGCATCACTTCCAACTCCTCGGCGGGAGCGGTGGCAAACCAATATCCCGCCGGCTTGAGGTTCTTCTGAATGCCGGCCTGCTCAAAGAGGTAACACATATCCTTATTGTTGGAGAAGTAGCAGAGACCCTTGCAGCGGATAACGTTTGCCGGCCAGTGTTTGCCTATGAAGTAGTCGAATTTGTTCAGGTCGAGCGGGCGGCGGTTGAAGTAGAGGAACGTTTCGATGCCATAGTGGAGGTGGTCATGGTGGTGATGGTGATGATGATGATGATGTTCCTCGCACTCGTGGCAATGACAGTGCTCGCCGTGCTCGTGATGATGGTGATGTTCGTGTTCGTGTTCGTGTTCGTGTTCGTGTTCGTGTTCGTGTTCGTGTTCGTGCTCATCGTCATCATCGTCCTCAACGTGGTGTCCTTCGATTTCCTGAACCCAGGTGGCCGAGGTTGCCACCTTTTCAAAGTTGAACATTCCGGTGTTGACAATCTCGTCGAGGTCGACTTTGCAATAGTCCGTTTCGATGATTTTGGCTTTAGGCTGGAGGGCGCGGATTACTGCTTTGACTCTGCCGGCGTCTTCCTTGCTGACTTCGGAAATCTTATTGAGAATTACGATGTTGCAGAATTCAGTCTGCTGAATTACGAGGCCCTCAATGTTTTCGTCATCGTGGTCAAACGCTTTGAGGTTTTCGCCGCAGGCAAATTCAGAGGCCATTCGCAGCGCATCGACCACCGTGCAGATGCAGTCGAGGCGCGGAGTTCCGTTGGCGGCATACTCGCTGTCAGGGGCTGACATTGCGCAGATTGTCTGGGCAATCGGCGCGGGTTCGCAGATGCCGCTTGCTTCAATCACTATGTAGTCGAACTTTTCAGAGCCGATAAGGTCTGCAAGCTGCTTCATCAGGTCGGTTTGCAGCGAGCAGCAGATGCAGCCATTTTGGAGGGCGATGAGGTCGCCCGACTGCTCGTCTTTGCCTACTATGCCACCCTTCTGAATCAGGTCGGCGTCAATATTTACCTCGCCTATGTCGTTGACAATCACTGCGAAGCGAATACCGCGACGGTTTGCAAGAATTTCGTTGAGGAGAGTGGTTTTGCCGCTACCGAGGTATCCGGTGAGCAGCAATACGGGAGTTTCTTTATCAGTATTCATAAGCGTTTCAATTTTACACTGCAAAGTTACAAATTTTTTGCTTAACTTTGCGGAGATGAAAAAGAGAGTTTGTATAACCGGAGCTACCGGCACCATGGGCATGGCCACGCTCCGCGAATTTGCGCAGCGTATGGAGAGCTTCAATGTTACCGTTTTGGCTCGTCCCGGTAAGAAAAATGAGAAAAAATTAGCGCCTTTCGGCGGCATAAATATAGTGTGGGGCGACCTCTGCAACTTCAACGATGTTAAGCGAGCCGTTGCCGGCGCTGACTATGTACTACATATGGGCGGCATGGTGTCGCCCGCGGCTGATTGGTATCCGGAAAAGACGTTGAAAGTCAATGTCAAGTCGGCTGAGAACATTGCTCAAGCAGTGTTGCAGGGCGATAAAGCCGAAACATGTAAAGTTGTTTATATCGGCTCGGTAGCCGAGTTGGGCGACCGCCGTCCGCCGAACCATTGGGGACGTGCCGGCGACCCGATAGCGCCGTCAATCGGCGACGCCTATGCAGTGTCGAAAGTTGAAGCCGAGCGTGCGATTGTTGACTCCGGGCTGAAGAATTGGCTTGTTCTTCGCCAAACGGGCATCCTATATCCCGGCCTGCTGATGAAAGGCTCCGACCCGATTTCTTTCCACGTGCCGCTGCGCGGAATGCTCGAATGGGCCACCGACGAAGACTCCGGCCGTCTGATGGCCAATATCTGCGAAGACTGGATTCCCGACGAGCTCTGGAATAAATTCTACAACATCGGCTCAGGCGAGAGCTACCGCCTCACCAACTATGAGTTTGAGAAGCTTCTGCTCAAAGCACTCGGCTGTCCTGCGCCTCATAAGGTGTTTGATGCCAACTGGTTTGCGACCAAGAATTTCCATGGCCAATGGTATCTCGACTCGGACCGACTCGACGAACTGACTCATTTCCGCAGCGGTGAGAGCTGCGATGACTATTTCAAGCGCATGAGCAATATGACGCCGTGGTTTTTCAAGCTCGCGCCTCTTGCTCCGGCGTTCCTTATAAAGGGGGGAATGAAGCTCGTGGCAAAGCGCAAAACCCTCGGCACACTGTGGTGGCTCAAATACGACGACAAACGCCGCATCAACGCCCACTTTGGCAGTCGTGAGCAGTGGGAGCAGATTCCCGGCTGGAAAAAACAACTCCCCGAACTCGAAACCTACCCCGAGGGCGAACACCGAGGCAAACGCATCTCCGACCAAAACCGTGGCATTGACCACGGCTACGACGAAAGCAAATCCCCCAACGAATGGACGCTGGAGGATATGCGACAAAAAGCGGTGTTCAACGGCGGCAAATGCCTCAGCACCTCAATGCAAACCGGCGACGTAACCACCAAGCTCGAGTGGCAATGCAAGTGTGGCGAGCGTTTTTACGCATCGCCGACACTTATTCTCCACGGCGGCCACTGGTGCCCCGCTTGCCTGCGAAATCGAATCTAAAGCCTAAAGCCTAACGCCAAATGCCCAAGGCCTAACTATTTACAAAGATTAGTTTGCCGTCGGGGTCGAGGTCGATGGTGATGGGGTAGTCTTTGTTGACTTTTTGGGCGAGGAGGTCTTTGGAGAGCTGGTTGAGGACGAGGCGGTGAATTGCGCGCTTCACGGGGCGGGCACCAAATTCGGGGTCGTAGCCCTCTTCGGCAAGGTAGTGCAGCGCGGCAGGGGTGATGCGCAGCGTAACGCCGTTGGTGGACAGCATCTTCTGTATACCCTTGATTTGGAGACCTACGATTTCTTCGATTTCCTTTTCGTTGAGCGGCGTAAACATTATAGTTTCGTCAATACGGTTCAGGAATTCGGGGCGGATAGTCTGCTTGAGCATATCGAGTACCTCGGTCTTGGTCTTCTCAATGACTTCAAGGCGGTTATCGTCGGTAAGTTTCGAGAAGTTCTCGCGGATAACGTTTGAACCCATATTTGAGGTCATTATAATAATGGTGTTTTTGAAGTTCACGAGGCGTCCCTTATTGTCGGTCAGTCGGCCGTCATCGAGAACCTGCAGGAGGATGTTGAACACATCGGGGTGAGCCTTTTCAATTTCGTCGAAGAGAACCACCGAGTACGGTTTGCGGCGCACGGCCTCAGTGAGCTGACCGCCTTCGTCGTAGCCAACATATCCCGGAGGTGCTCCGACAAGGCGGCTGACGGCGTGCTTCTCCTGATACTCGCTCATGTCGATGCGGGTCATCATGTTTTCATCGTCGAAGAGGTATTCAGCCAAAGCCTTGGCAAGCTCGGTTTTTCCGACACCGGTGGTGCCGAGAAAAATAAATGAACCGATGGGGCGGCGGGGGTCATTAAGCCCGGCGCGCGAGCGGCGCACAGCATCGGCAATAGCTTCGATAGCGTCATTTTGGCCAACGACGCGCTCATGGAGTTCGTCTTCAAGGTGGAGGAGCTTTTCTTTCTCGCTCTGAACCATCTTCATCACCGGGATGCCTGTCCAGCGCGAAACCACTCCGGCAATGTCGTCGGCATCTACTTCTTCCTTGATGAGCGACTTTTCGCCTTGCATCATTTTGAGTTGCTCCTGAATGGTTTCGTTTTCACGCTCTTTTTCTTGAATCTTGGAGTAGCGTATTTCGGCTACGCGGGCGTAGTCGCCCTCACGTTCGGCGGTTTGAGCCTCAAAGTTGAGCTGTTCAATGTCAATCTTGTTCTGCTGAATGCGGTTGATGAGGTCTTTCTCTGCCTGCCACTTGGAGCGGAATTCTTTTTCCTCGTCGCGCATATCGGCCAGTTCTTTTTCAATGTCGCGCACCTTGGCGTCATCGCCCTCGCGCTTGATAGCCTCGCGCTCAATCTCTTTTTGGGCAATGCGGCGCACGATGTCATCGAGAGCCTGCGGCACGGAGTCAACTTCCAGCCGCAACTTTGAAGCAGCCTCATCGATGAGGTCAATAGCCTTATCGGGAAGGAAACGGTCGGTGATGTAGCGTTCGGAGAGCTGCACGGCGGCAATAATCGCTTCATCGCGAATGCGTACCTTGTGGTGGTTTTCATAGCGTTCCTTAAGGCCACGAAGAATGGCTATGGCACTCATTTCGTCGGGTTCATCGACCATCACCTTTTGGAAACGGCGTTCGAGAGCCTTGTCTTTTTCGAAATATTTCTGATATTCATCAAGCGTTGTTGCACCGATTGAGCGTAGCTCGCCGCGGGCAAGTGCGGGTTTGAGAATGTTGGCGGCATCCATGGCACCCTCGCCTTTACCGGCACCAACAAGGGTATGAATTTCATCGATGAAGAGGATAATCTCGCCGTCGCTTTGCGTAACTTCGTTGACGATGGCTTTCAGGCGCTCCTCAAACTCGCCTTTATATTTAGCACCGGCAACGAGTGCGCCCATGTCGAGCGAGAAAATCTGTTTGGAGCGGAGATTTTCCGGCACATCACCGCGCACAATTCGCTGGGCAAGTCCTTCAGCAATGGCGGTTTTACCGGTGCCGGGTTCGCCGATAAGCATAGGATTGTTTTTTGTTCGGCGACTCAAAATCTGAAGCACTCGGCGAATTTCCTCATCACGGCCAATTACCGGGTCGAGCTTGCCGGCGCGGGCGCGCTCGTTGAGGTTAATGGCGTATTTATTGAGCGCATTGTAAGTATCTTCAGCACTTTGGTCGGTGGCTTTCTTGCCCTTACGGAGTTCGTCGATTGCGGCCTTGAGTTCATTTTCGGTGAGGCCGGCATCTTTGAGCATTTGCGAGGCGGGAGAGTTCACGACGAAAAGAGCCATAAGAATTGACTCGAGGGTTACATACTCGTCGCCCTGTTTCTTTCCGAGGTCAATGGCTCGTTGGAGGACGTCATTACTTTCGCGCGACAGGTAGGGTTCACTACCGCTAACTTTGGGTAATGACAAAATGGCACGTTTCACGTTTTGCATAAGCAATGGAAGATTCGCGCCAACTTTTTGGAATATAAATTTTACGAGAGAGTCACCCTCTTCGACCACGGCCTTGAGAATATGTACAGGCTCAATGGATTGCTGACCCGCCGAGCGGGTAATCTCTACGGCTTTCTGAATAGCCTCTTGAGATTTGATGGTGAAGTTATTGAAGTTCATAATAGTTGAAATTTCTATATTAAGAACAACGCAAAAACTGTGCCAAAGGTTTATTTCAACAATTCCCCTGTGGGATTGATATTTCAGCGGAAATCGTTAACTTACAGTTCATAAACATACTGAATGTGGCTACAGAGCAAACAGAAAACGACGGCTTAATTTTTTATCTGCGAAAATTGTTGTAACTTTGTAATCACTAAACAAAAGGAGACAACACTATGGCAAGACCGATAAAAGAAACACCCGAACTTTATGGTAAGGACGCCGAGCGTTTTGCACAAATGATTTCGCAACGCTCTCCTGTTTCTTATGAGGAAAAGGAACGCGCCCATAAAGCATACGAAACGATTAAGTCCATCAGCAACTTTCAGTGGTGAAATGGGCTTTTCAAAACTGACTCAAATTCAGCTATCTGCTGAAACAATTATCAAGCCGTTCAAATGCGCTGAACAAGATTTGAACGGCTTTCTTTTTGATGATGCCAAACATTTTCAAAAAGGGCACAAGCCGAAATGTCGGTGCATGAAATTATGTAGTAAGTGTTAAATTTGTGGGATGAAACAGTCAGATATGATATGGATGTGCCTTC
>JAMPBN010000001.1:953392-1044798 GCA_023666665.1 Prevotella sp.
TGACCTTTTTATTCTGCCGGTGTAAAAAATCCCTAATTTTTTATGTACTTTTGCAATATGATTAAGCGCAAAAAGAAGATACTGTTTACGCTGACGGATTTCAGCGTTGGCGGCGTTGAAAAGTCGCTGCTCTCGCTGCTGAAAGTGCTCCCCGCCGAGGATTATGACCTCCACGTGGCTATGCTTCGACGCGACCCCGGTGAACTTATCGGCGAGGTTCCTCCCTATGTCACAGTGCATTGCATCGAGGCCTTTGCCAATCAGCCGGCGCTTGTTTCATATCCCAAACGGGAAATACCCCGCCTGTTGCTGACTCTGCGCTGGCGTCGCGGCATCCCGGCGGCGTTTAATTATGTTATGTCGAAAATCGGCGGCAATCCGTATCAATACGATAAGTGGCTGCTGCGCAATGATTCTCCCAAAAACGTTGACCGGGAGTTTGACCTGGTGGTTGACTATCCCGGCCCGCCCGGAGAGAGGCTGACTTATTATGCGATGCATCACGTCAACGCTCGCCATAGGGCAATTTTTCTGCACTTTGATTTGGGGTTTATAAAATGGCGGCGCAACGCGCTCCGCTCGTCCATCAGTCAGGTTGACAAGGTTTTCTGCGTTTCGGAAGCCACGAAGGCAGGCTTTTGCAGCCGCTTCCCCGAGTTTGCTTCAAAAGCCGTGATGGTGCATAATGTTGTTGACACCGAGCAGATTAAAAAGCTGGCCGAAGCTTCGGCCGATTTTGCTCCCGAAGCTGATGCCATAAATACCGTTCAGGTTGGCCGGCTGAGCTATGAGAAAGGTCAAGACCGCACCATTGAGTGCATTGCCCGGCTCAAAGACCGGGGCGTGAAAGCTGTGGCTCACTTTGTTGGCGACGGCGCGTATCGCGGTCAACTTGCGGCGCTCGCCGAAAAACTCGGGGTGGGGGAGCAGTGCAGATTCTACGGCAATCAACCGAATCCGTATCCGTTTATGCGGCGGGCCGACGTGGTGGTTCAACCATCGCGCCATGAGGGCTTTGGGCTGGTGACGGCCGAAGCTGTGGCTATCGGCATTCCGGTAGTGACAGCCGATTATTCCACTGCAGAGGAGCAACTCAAGGGAGTGGTAAATGCGCGGATTGTGCCGATGAACAGCTCGGCGGGCGATACGTCAGCGCTCTTTGCCGATGCCGTAATCGTCGCTGTCAAAACGCCTCGGACTGAGGGGGCGGAAATCTGCGGCGACGGTGCCGGGGAGTTTATCGCTTACCTAACTTCGCTTTGACAGCGTTTATGAGCGAGGCTTTCTCCTCGCGGTTGAGAGCCGTAAGCCACGCGGCGGCAATCACGCAGACGGCGCTGATTGCAACGTTGGCAATGAAGCTGAGGAGATTTGTTGAGGGCAGGAAGTGAAGCGCCAAGAGCGGAACCGGCAGGGCGGCGCAAGTGGTTATGGCAGCAGGCAGAATCACTGACTTCAGGAAGCGCACAGCGGAGTAGCCGAGTTGCAGGTGGCAGAAATAGAAGCGCACAATGCCGGCAATGAGAAGTATGGCGACCGACACGAGGTAGAGCGCCTGGGGGGGAGCGCCAAGCTTGAACACCATATAGCTGACCGGAATAATCAGGAAGATAACGGCGCTCTCCCAGATGGAGTTGCGGCGTATGTTGCCGGTCGCGGCGAGCGAGTTCATCAAGGGGGTGTCAAACAGCGTGTTGACCAGGCTTTCAAACAGTGTGAAAACCAGGAAAATCGCAGTGTAAGGAGGAACGTCGCCGAGCCATAAACCCAACAGAAAGTTGACGTTGAGCGAAATGGGGAGCGCCAAAACCAACAGCAGCAGGTAGGAGTATTTCAGCCCGTAGAATGTGAGCGTCTGCATTTGGTTGAGTTCTCCGGCGGCATAATATTTGGTGATTTGCGGGCTTACGGCCAAGGTCATATTCTGCACAAAGCCCATCACGGCAGATTTTACCTGGGTGGCAATTGCCTGGGCGGCGTTTATTGCCGGGCCGAACACTACGTTGAGCAACACGTTGGAGCCGTGGGTCTTAAGTATCCACCCCAACGACATCAGCATATTCCATCCGGCGAAAGAGGCCATTTCGCGAATCAGCTTCCTGTCAATGAAGAGGTGGTAGCGGCACTCTTGGAAGTTAATGCGGCAGTAGAAGCCGTAGATTAATCGTATGATGAGCTGCGAAAGGAAAATAAGCGCGGCATAAATTATGAGTTTGCCACCCGCAAAAATGGTCAGGGCGAAGGCGATGCCGATTTTAAACGCCGCCTCAAGCAGCGAAATCCAGGCATACACGTGCATATGTTCGTGAGCGATAATCAGCGAATTGTATGGCACCTGTATTATGTTGATAAACAGCGTGAAAATTGAAAACTGCAGCACGATGTTTGCCGCAGTCATCTGCCCCGGCGGTATGTTCATATAACTGTTGAGAAACCATACTCCGGCGGTTTCGCAAAGCAGAGCTATGGCTATTGCCAGCCCGAGATGAATGCTGATTGCCGTGCAAAAGACTTCGTTGAGCCGCGTCAGGTTGTTGCGCCCAAGTTCAAACGTCAGGAAGCGCTGGGTGCTGCCAATCATTGAGTTGCTGATGAAGGTGAACACCGTTACCAGGCCGCCCACGGCGCTGTAAACGCCGAAGTCGCTGACTCCGAGCTGCTCAAGCACTACCCTGGTGACATAGAGATTCACCAGAATGACAATAATCATTCTGAAATAGAGGTAGAGCGTGTTGCGAGCCACGCGCTTATTGTTATCGGCAAACGACATATGCGGTTATCTTCCTAAAATGTTAACGCACGCCCATGTTTCTTTAGTATTTGGAAATGTTGAAGTTTTTTTGTAATTTTGTGGCATAAATTCATCAAACAAAAAAATCATAGTAAACCTTAATTATCATGAAGAAAATGCAGAAGTTTGCAGCCGTAGCTATGGCCGGGCTTATGATGTGTGGCGCATTTGCCGCCTCCGCTCAATCTCTTTCTCCTTCAACAACTTGGAAATGGGACAAGGGTACCATCGTGGTCGACACTCCCGAACGCCCAGCTGATCAGCAAGACGTTATCGGTCTCACCGTACCCAAAATGGACAAGGTGCGCGTGGCTTTCGTTGGACTCGGAATGCGCGGCCCCGGCGCAGTTGCCCGCTTTACTTACATCCCCGGCGTTGAAATCGTGGCTCTCTGCGACTACGAACCCAAACGCGCCGAAGCTTGCCAGAAATACCTCAAAGAGGCAGGCCTGATGCCTGCCGACATCTATTCCGGCGAAAAGGGCTACGAAGAACTCTGCAAGCGCGACGATATTGACCTTGTTTACGTTGCCACCGACTGGGATCACCACTTCCCGGTAGCAAAATGCGCCCTCGAAAACGGCAAAAACACCGCCATCGAAGTTCCCTCAGCAATGAACCTCGAGCAGTGCTGGGAACTCATTGACCTCAGTGAAAAGAACCGCAAGCACTGTATGATTCTTGAAAACTGCTGCTACGACTGGTTTGAACTCGATGCTCTCAATATGGCTCAGCACGGTGTGTTTGGCGAAGTGCTCCGCGCCCAGGGTGCTTACATCCACAACCTCGACGACTTCTGGGGCTACTACTGGAGCAACCCCGAAAACGACCCCGAGAAGCTCGGTTGGCGTATGAAGTATAATATGGAAAATCGCGGCGACGTTTACGCTACCCACGGCCTTGGCCCGGTTGCTCAGGTTATGGACATTCACCGCGGTGACCGCTTCACCACCCTCACCGCTATGGACACCAAGAGCGTTCACGGCAAGGAGTATGTTGAAAAGAAAACCGGCAAGGCTTGCCCCGAATACCGCAACGGCGACCACACCACCACTCTGATGCGTACCGCCAACGGCAAAGTGGTTGAGATTCAGCACAACGTAATGAACCCCCAGCCCTACAACCGTCTGTATCAGCTCACCGGTACCCGCGGCTTCGCCAACAAGTATCCTATTGAAGGCATCGCAGTTGACGCCAAGCAGCTCCAAGCCGCCGGCCACGCTCCCAAGGTTGACAACCTCAACTCTCACTCATTTATGCCTCAGGAGGAAATGAACGCCCTGCGCGAGCAGTATCGCCACCCCATTATCAAGAAATATGGCGAAATGGCTTCCAAGGTAGGCGGTCATGGCGGTATGGACTTCTTCATGGATGCCCGTATGGTTTACTGCCTGCAAAACGGCCTGCCCCTGGATATGGACGTTTATGACCTGGCTGAATGGTGCTGCCTTGCCGAGCTTGGCTCCCTGTCGATGGACAACAACAGCGCTGCCGTAGCATTCCCCGACTTCACCCGCGGCCACTGGCAGGACGTTAAGGGCTACAACCACGCTTGGGCTTCCGCCGAAGACGAAGCCGCTGCCGAAGCCACCGCTCAGGCTTTCACCGACAAGCAGAAGAAAGTGGTTGCCGACAATAAACTTTGGGATCTTTACGATGCCGTAAAGAAAGCCGAAGGCAAAGACAAAGCCAAAGCCGAAAAAGCCTACAACAAGGCTAAAGCCAAAGCCCAAAAGCAACTGGCCGCCGCCAAGTAATTACTAATTACCAATTACTAATTACGAATCAAATTAAGGTTGCTCCAACAACTTCTTGACTCTTATCGCTCAGTGTCGCTCGAGCAGATGGGCAAGGTTAAGCTCATGAACCGCGTCGACACAAAGTTTGTCACCACCCTCGACAAACTTGAGCAACTACTGCAAATGGCATCTGACCGCTACTCAATCCAAGAGATTGAGGGGCGGCAGATGATGCCATATACCACTCTCTATTTCGACACCCCGGTGTGTGAAATGTTTGCCGAGCACCAGCGCGGCAAAAAAGCACGCCAAAAAATCCGCATCCGCCGCTACGAAAGTTCCGGCATCGCTTTTCTCGAGGTCAAGCGCAAAAACAACAAAGGCCGCACCGATAAAAAGCGCATGCAGGTGGGCGAACATACCCCCGACCTTGACTGCGAACAGTATCGCACATTCCTCATTCAGAAGTCGCGCTATGGCGCGCAACGGCTTCTCCCCCAACTCTCCAACGCATTTCATCGCATCACTTTGGTAAATGATGCCATGACCGAACGCCTCACCATTGACCTCGACCTCCGCTTCCACAACGAGCAGACCGGCCAAGATGCCAATATGGGGCCGCTGGTAATCATTGAAGTGAAGCGCGATGGCCTGACTTATTCACCCATTCTCGCCATGCTCAAGCAATTGCGAATCCATCAAAGCGGGTTCTCAAAATATTGCATCGGCATGTCGCTGACCAACCCAAACCTTAAATCAAACCGTTTCAAGGAGCGCCTGCGCTACGTCTCCAAACTCGCTGCAATTACTAATTGCTAATTCCTATTTATTATTACTAATTACTAATTGCTAATTACTTATTAACTAAAATGGAAGAACTGAACGACCCGATTGTTGCCTCGAGCCATCACAACTCTCTCTGGCACCTGATTGACCCCGCCGGCTTCAATGCCGTTGATACCCTTGAGCTGCTCATCCGCTTCGCTTTCAATGCGATAGTGGTGATGTGCATTATTCACCTGCTCTACTACCCCAAGAGCCGCCGCAAAGACTACTATTTCACTTTCTCGCTGATTTCGGTGAGCATTTTCTTCCTCATCTTCCTGCTTGGCGGTGCAAAAATCAAAGTGGGTTTTGCCCTCGGCCTATTCGCAATTTTCGGCATCATAAGATATAGAACCGAGTCAATGCCGGTGCGTGAAATGACCTACCTCTTTGTCATTATCGCCATTTCCGTAATTAACGCTATGGCTACCCACTTGGTCGAAGCTATGATTGCCAACGTGCTGTTTATCGGCTGGATATGGCTCTGCGAATCAACCAAATGGATTAAGCACGTGGCCTGCAAGCTGGTGCTCTACGACCGTCCCGAACTTACCGCCCCCGCCCGCTACGACGAGATGCTCGAAGACCTGCGTAATCGTACCGGTCTAACCATTGAGCGCATCGAGGTCGGCCACATAGACTACCTGCGCGACACCGCCATGCTCAAGGTTTACTACATACCCGCCGACCCGCGCGAAAACACCGTAGATAGTCTTGTCAAGTTTCCCAAGCCGGGGCAGTGATGCGAAATGTGATATGTGTAATGTGAGATGTGTATGAAACTTAAATCTCTTATCCTTGCTCTTTTTTCTATTATCTGCGTAAACGCGAGTGCGCAGACGCTGCTCGGCGGCGCAGAGTTCTCGGCCAAGCTTCCCAAGAACTTCTCGGTGGAGGCCGGGGCGGAATATCGCTCGGCCGATTGGGTGAAGCACTCCTCGCAGTGGAGTGTGGATGCCTCGGTGGGCTACAAGCCGCTGAATTGGCTCAAGGTAGCCGTCGGCTATAAGTTTATTCAGGAATGGGAACCCTCCGGCGCAACCTCCAAAAAGGGAAAGGAATACGGCGATTACTGGAACAACAAACATCGCGTAAGCGTCGGCGCAACCGGCTCATTGAAGCTGAAAAAGTTCACGCTGAGTCTGCGCGAGCGCTATCAGTACACATATCGCCCCTCGCACATAATTCCGTTTCTCGACAAGGAAGATGGCAACCGCACAATCAACGCCAAGAGCAGCCACATTTTGCGCTCGCGCCTGCAAGCCTCCTACAAGCCGAAGAAGAAAAGTCCTTGGGAGCCATACGTCAGTGTTGAGCTCTACACGATGCTCAGCGACGTTAACCACACTGAAAACACCACCGAGGGCGCAAAGTTCTACGACAAGTTCCGCGCCACGGCCGGCTGCGAATACAAAATTAACAAGCACAACGCCCTGGAACTCTTCTACCGCTACACCTGCTCCGTAGACCCCGACGAAAACGACTCCCCCCACACTATAGGCCTGGTCTACTCATTCTCCCTCTAACCGCCCAATTTATTCTTTGCGGTCAAGGAACTTCATAATTATTTTTGATTACCAATAAGGGCATAAAAAAGCGGCGGACTTTTGTCCGCCGCTTTTTTTATTTTTAATCCGTGTGGGGGGATTAGCCGTTATATTTCTTCATTACGGCGATGAGGTCGAGCACCTTGTTGGAGTAGCCGATTTCGTTGTCGTACCAGCTAACAACCTTAACGAAGGTGTCGGTCAGGGCGATACCTGCCTTGGCGTCGAAGATAGAGGTGCGGGTGTCACCGAGGAAGTCGCTTGAAACGACTGCGTCTTCGGTGTAGCCCAGGATGCCCTTGAGTTCGCCTTCGCTGGCTTCTTTCATAGCTGCGCAGATTTCTGCGTAGGTAGCGGGCTTGGCGAGGTTAACGGTGAGGTCAACTACGGAAACGTCGAGGGTGGGAACGCGCATCGACATGCCGGTGAGCTTGCCGTTGAGTTCGGGAATTACTTTACCAACAGCCTTGGCAGCGCCGGTAGAGGAGGGAATGATGTTGCCGGAAGCGGCACGGCCACCACGCCAGTCTTTCATTGAAGGACCGTCAACGGTCTTCTGGGTTGCGGTGGTTGAGTGTACGGTGGTCATGAGGCCATCGGTGATGCCGAACTTGTCGTTGAGCACCTTGGCGATGGGAGCAAGGCAGTTAGTGGTGCAAGATGCGTTGCTGACGAAGGTTTGACCGGCATAAGTCTTGTCGTTTACGCCGCAAACGAACATGGGGGTAGCGTCCTTGGAGGGAGCAGACATAACAACGTATTTTGCGCCGGCTTCGATGTGAGCCTGAGCCTTTTCTTCGGTGAGGAAGAGGCCGGTGGATTCTACTACGTATTCAGCACCTACTGCACCCCAGTTGATTTCTGCGGGGTTCTTGCATGCGGTTACGCGGATGTGCTTGCCGTTAACGATGAGTTCGCTCTTTTCCATGTCGAAGTCAACGGTGCCGTCGAACTGACCGTGCATGGTGTCATACTTCAGCATGTAAGCCATGTAGTCAACGGGGAGAAGGTCGTTGATGGCAACAACCTCGATGTCGTCGCGCTTGGTTGATGCGCGGAAAACAAAACGACCGATACGGCCGAAGCCGTTAATACCGATTTTTGTCATATTGCTTTAAGTAGTTATAAATTAGGGTTATGAAATTTTATTGTTTTTGCTTGAATTTCAGCACCCGCAAAGTTACGAATTTATTCAGTATGAGCAAAATTTTTAAGATTTTTTTTGCAAAACGGGCGCGACCCTGAGGCCGCGCCCGTTGAGGTTATGCTTTAGCCGTGTGGCTTATTTTACGAGGGTCTTTACTCCGTTGATAATGAAGATGCCCTTGGCGGGAGCCAAAACGCGTCGGCCTTGCAGGTCGTAGATGCCATTGACGGTCATCGAGGGGTTCTGCTGGAGGGTGATTTCGTCGATGGCGGTTTCAATGCCCATAGCGGCGGCGAGAATCTGGAAGACTTCGTTGAGGCTGTTGTAGGCGTTGTTGTAGACGGTAGCGCTGGTCTGTGTGCTGCGGGCTACCTTGGCAGCCTTTTCGAGCTGTTCGCGCATATTGAACATCATTTCTTGAGTAACGGCGGGATACTGCTCCTTGATCTTGGCAACTTCCTGGGCGTTTGCAATGCCGAGCTCGGAGATGCAGAAGTAGAAGTGGTTGTGTGCTCTGCCGGCACCGCCCACGCAGTCGAGGCGGATGTAGCGGTAGGGGTTGCCGTCGGTGATGACGTTGGAGGCAAACGATGAGCCGCTCTTCGAGGGGATTTTTTCAAGGGAGCCCACGCGGGTGAACTTGCTGCCGTCGTTTGAGCCAAGAACGTTCATATTGATGGGGTTGTTGACTTTAACGGCGTTCTCATCGTCTTCTTCAACGTCTTCACCGTTGCGGCTCACGTCGCGGTTGGAGAGCGAAATCTGGAACGATGTGGTGCTTTGGCCTTCGCCGAGGTCAATTTGAATGTAGTGATTGCCACCGTCGTCAGAGTCAATCTCGTTGTTGGTGTTGGTGTGGAAGTAGGTCTGGAAGTCGTTGTCGAGCAGAACGTCGAATGAGGTGAATACATCTTCACCGCTCTGCGACTTGGCGTTGGACGAAAGCATATCTTCGGTCAGCGCGATGGGGTCGGCATCAATGGCAATCAGGCCGGCTTCCTCATATGCCATAGTGGCTTCCTCAATGAGGCTGCGCAGCGATGATTGTGCGCTCGCAACGGGTTCGGCTTCAAGAACTTCAACGGTCCAGCGCGAAGCTTCCCAACCTTGGTCTGTAAGAATAACGAGGCCGGTACCGGAGTCGCCCTTGGTGTGGATGCAATAACCGGTGTCGCCGTTGTATGCGAAAGTGAAGTGGCCGGGACTCATTTCGTTCATAGAGAATAGAGCGGCTTGGGATGCTTTATCGGCCATGGGGAGAGCTGCGTCCTGATTGGGCTTCTCGGCATTTACGCCGATGTAGTTTTGGTACTTCACGTTTTTGAAGCGGTATTTGCCGCCTACTTCTTCAATTATCCATTCCTGCTGTTCGGCATCTTCTTTGCTTGCACGGCAGTTTGCTGCTGTGCCGCTTGATGCGAGAACGTTTTCAGTGAAGCGGCCGTTGAATATTTTAAATCTGGAGCCGGGAATCATCTGCACGCGGCCGCCGTTCATTGTCTTGGCTGCGTTGTATTTGTCGAGCAGGTCAAGGTATAGGGTGGTAATGTCATCGATGGTGGCATTGTTGGACACGTTCTTGGCGGCATTGTAAGATTCGGTGAAACCTTTAACGAAGAGGGGGATGTAGTAGCCCACCTTGGTGCCGGTCGGGTCGATGTAGTTGGCAATGTCGGCACACGATTCAACGAGCTTGCGCAGGTTGGAGAGGTGTTCGGAGATGGGGCGGTTAACGTAGTCGTTGACAACTTCAACGCGTGAACCGTCGGCGCTCACGGCGTAAACCTTGGCGTTGCCGGTCATCAGGGCTGCGGTAGCGGCCTTTTTGAGCGGGCAGCGAACGTCGTTGGTGAAAGCGAGGAGGGTGCCGTCGTTATGGTAAACGAGGAAGCCCACGCCGGGGTTGGCTCCTTCGGGGATTTCTACAACCAGAGAGTCGTTGCGCATAGTGCAGGTCATCGAGCCGGAGGCTTTAACCTTGTTGCGGAAGTCGGCTATGCCGCCGAACTTGCCGGCTCTGCTGATTGCCATATCATTGCTGTACCAGCTGTCGCGGTCGGTAACGCCGGGGCGGTCGTCGATGAGGATGATTTGGTCATTCTTGGGGAGGCCGAGAGCCTTGATTTCGTCTTTCACGGCCTGGGCGTCTTCCTTGGTCAAGGTGGCGTAGAAGTTGGAGTAGTCACCAATGTGGTAGTTGTCGAGCGGCACGAAGAAGCCCCAGCTTTCAAAGAAGTCGGTGAGGTCTTCCTGGGCGGCGATGCAACACATCTTTGCGAAGTGACACTGGTCGTAGCGCGGGTTGAGATAGTAGCTCTGCTGGCGGGGGTTGTTGCGCAGCAGCTCATAGAGGCGGGGATAGAACTTCTTGTTGTTGCCGCAAGCGTGGTAGTAGCACCAGAGCTGGAGGAACATACGTGTGGTACCCCAGGTGGAGTGCTCGAGGTAGGTGAGGTCTTGGTTAAAGATTTTCAGCTGGTCGAGCGGAGTGCTTGAGCGCGAAGTGTTTTTGCCGAGGTAGTAAACGGCTACGTTGGAGAAGATGTTGTTCGACTCCTCGGTAGTGCCGGCAAACTTCATCGGGAACTGGTTCATGTGGCCGTATTCGTGAGCGGGGCCCCACATTGAGCCGCTGTCGTGAGGAATTTGACAGAGAATGGCATCGAGAGTGGAGATGTTGTAAGCGGTACGCCAGGAGGTTGCGTTCATGAAGAGTGAACCCTGCATGGTGATACCCATCATACGGTTGTTGAAGTAGTCAGAGTATTGGAAGCCGGGGTCGGTGTTCCAGGTGTTGCCGGCAGGGTGTTTTTCAATCTTGTCGCCGGTGAGGGGTTCGTAGTAGTCCCAAAGGAGTTCGTGGTTGTATTGGGCGAGTTCTTCGTCGGACTGGATACCCATAAGAGTACGTTCGCGGAAGCACATTTCATCCCAATATCTCATAATCTCAGTCATTGAGTGTGAGCGCTTGCGGTCTGCGGCAGCGGGGTTCTTTTCGGGATCCATTACGGAGAGCAAGCCCCAGGAGGTGTTTTCAGCGTCAACTTTGGACTTGGTGTCAAAGAGGAAGAAGTGGAGAATCACATACTTGCCCATAAGGTCGTACATCGGGAACTGGGCGCGCACGGAGGTGTAGCGGAAGTCTTCGTCGGTGTCGGCGGAGTAGAGTTCGTCGCCGGTGCGGTTGAAGAAGCCGTTGACCTGACCGCCCTCGATGTGGATTTTCAGATCGTCATAGTCGGTGACTTTGTGCTTTAGTTGAGCGCGGGTTTGGTCGCCGGTGGGCCAGTCTGCGGTGTTGACGGTATAGTAGATGAACTGGTGGGCCATGTCGCTCCAAATGGGCACGAGGTTGAGGCCTTCGTGGAGCTCAATGCCGCTGGTGCAGTCATTGAACATGCCGTATCCGGTAGCGGAACCCATATAGAGGGTTGCGCCATCTTTGATTTTGCCTTCGACCATAACGTAGAGTACGTCGCCGGTGTTGGCAATGATACCGGTGGGGTTGTTCATATTTGTGTAGGCCTGAATTTCGGCGAGTTTGGCTGCGGAGGAGCCTTCAGAGTAAGGCTCGTAGAGCTGTACGCGATATTTCTTGGCGTGTTCCGAGTCCCAGTCTTTGAGGATGGTGTCGCTCAGGGGTGAGGTGGTTTCAGACCAGTTGCCGTTTTTAACCTTGAGCACCATAGCTTGCAGCGGAGCGGAAAGGGCCTTGTAGTTGGCATCGTCTTTGATGGCATCGTCGCTCATCGACTGATAGCCGGACTTGAGCGTGGTGCAAGCCTTGTCGGCGAAGATGGCGTCGAGAACGGTTGCGTAGGTGCTTTCTTTGGCAACTTCGGCCTCCATATTGGAAAGGGTGCTGAGGGCTGCGTCGATTTCAGCCTGCGTCATGGCGATTTCCTCGAAGTCCCATTGAGAGGGGAGGATGTCGGCGTTCCAGCAAACCACGTTTGACTGGGCGTCGCAATGGGCTGCGAGGTTATCGCCGTCGCCGGCTGCTTTGATTACATAGTTGTCGTTAAGCGAGGTTACGGTCATCGCGTTTTTGCCGGCGCTGACAGTCCAGCCGGTTGAGCGGGCGCGTGAGGACTTGAGATATTTGCCGGTGCCGATGCTCTTGAAGTAGTATGATTTGCCGGATACTTCAACCTGCCAGCGTTGCGACATATTGTCGTTGTTGAACTCAGAGCAGCCAACAATTCCGGAAGGCCCGCGATCGGCCAGCGCGGTTCCATAGCTCTTGTTGATTACGCGGTAAACCTTGCCGTTTTCGGGCATTACTGCCTGAGCCGCAAGGGCTGACACGCCTAAGACAACAACAGCGAAAAGCTTTGTGTAGAGGCTTTTTTTCATGATACTGATTGGTAAGTTAAATATTTGAATAAATTATAATTTTGCGGATTGCAGCACGCAAATATACAAAAAAAACGTGAACGCGAAATAAAAAAGCGCAAAAAAAGTTGTATATTTGCAGCCTGTTGCACGGACAAAATCTAAAACCTTAAATCATATCAAGATGAATTACATTAATACTTTGGCTTTGGCCTTTCTGGCTGCTGCGCCGTTTGTGAATGCCGAAACAATCAGTTTGTCGGCTCTCAGCGGCATTGAAAACATCACTTGCTTTGACGATGCCGGCAAAACCAAACCCCGCGCAAACCAAAATACTTTGGGTGGCTCTTTGGTGATTGAGGGTACAACATACACCGACGGCATCGGCACCCACGCCCCCTCGGTGATGATTGTGAAGCTTAACGGCGCAACCTCGTTCAGCGGTATCATCGGCGTTGACGACGGCGCAGAAACCGCTGCCAACCATGGCGTAGTTGACTACGTGATTACCGGCTACGCGGACTCCAAAGATGCGGCTACGCAGCTTGCCACCGGCCACCTTGAGCGTGCCAACGAAGTTCACCACGCCGATCTCTCCCTCCCTAATCTCAGTGGCTATCAATACGTGAAAATCGATATTCAGAAAGGCGCTCAAGCCTGGGCTGACCATGTTGACGTGGTTAACGCCTCGTTTGAATATACCGGTGAAGCCCCCTCGTTCGTAACCGAAGCGAGCATGTATCAGACCGGCGACAACACCGTGAATCTCCCTACCGAGCCCACAGTTGAGGGCGCGCAGATTCTCCCCTTGAGTTCTTTGCAAATCGAAAACATCACCAACGGCTGGGGAACGGTCCGCGCTAACAAGAGCATAGACAACAATGCCATCACCATGAAGGGCAAAACTTACACCTCCGGCCTGGGCATTCACGCCAATGCAAAGATGGTAGTGAAACTCAACGGTTCTTCGCCCAAATTCCACTGCGAAATCGGTATTGACGACGAAGTGGCCGGCAACTGTAAGGGCAATCAAAAGTCTAATGTCAAATATCAGGTCATTCTCCGCGATCAGGCCGGCCGTGAAGATATAAAATATGAGGGGACAATCAACTATAACGATGCCTCAACCGTCATCGTCGACCTCGAAAACCTGACCGAATATCGCTATCTCATTCTTGATTTCGATGCAGCTAATGGCAACGAGAGCGACCACGTTGACCTCGGTAACGCTTACTTCGAGTTCCTATATCAGAATTCCAACGAACCTGAAATCGTGCCTGAAAGTTACATAACGTCGGGTTTGAATTGCGCAACCACCGTGTTCTCGCAGCCGGGGGTGAAGTTTATGCAGAAAATCCAAAGTGTTCTCGATAATGTTCAGATTAAAGTCGAAAATCTGCCCGCCGGACTCACTTTCAACGAGGAGCGCTGCCTGATTGAGGGTATTGTTGCCGAAGAGGGTGTGTATGAATACACTATCACGTGTATCAACGGCGATGAAGAACTCCCCACCCCCGTTACTCTGACCGTCAGCTCCAACCTGCTAATGCCCACTCCGTTCCTCTGCTGGATGAGCTGGAACGTGGTTCAAGGCGACGTTTCGTATGACGTAATCAAGAAGGTTGCCGACAATATGGAAAAATACGGCATGGTAGACGCCGGCTATAATATGATTATGATTGACGACCTTTGGCACGCCTCCTCGCGCGCAGCCGACGGCACTCCCCGCGCCAACGAAACCCGCTTCCCCGGCGGCACACTTAAACCCACCGCCGACTATGTTCACTCCAAGGGTATGCGCATCGGCAACTACACCAACGCTGCCTCTACAACCTGCGCCGGAGCTTTCGCAAGCCTCGACTATGAGGAAATCGATGCCAAAACATATGCCGACTGGGGCATTGAAATGGTTAAGGTAGACTACTGCCACGCCCCCGCGGACCTTGCAACCTGCCGTGCCCGCTATGAGAAATTCGGCAAGGAACTTGCCAAATATAACATCATTCAATTCGTGTGCGAATGGGGTACCCGCGAACCTTGGAAATGGGCTGCCGAAATCGGCTCGCCGGTATGGCGCTCAACCCTCGACGAACGCGACTGCTGGATTGCCCGCGACCCCGGCGTTGGCGTTACGCAGAGCATTCAGGCATTTAAAGACCTGTGGATGTACAACGGCGTGAACCGATGGAACGACGCCGACATGGTTTGCATCGGCATTCACGGCACGGGCCGCAGCTCAAGCGACCTCTGCGCCTCCGGTAAGGGCATGACCATGGATGAATATCGCACTCAGATGGCTCTGTGGAGCATGTGGCAATCGCCCATCGCCGTAACTGCCGACCTGCGCAAGGACCTCGGCACCGGCGCCACCGACCTCACTCAGGAAGACATTGACCTGCTCTGCAACCCCGACCTGCTCGCCCTCAATCAGGACCGCATGGGTCAGTCGGGTATGCCGATTTTCCATGACAACGACCTCTTCGTCATGGCCAAAGACTGCGAAAACGGCGACGTTGCCCTCTCAGTAACCAACCTCTCTGCATCGCCTAAGAGCTACACGTTCAACCTCGCTGAGGTTCCCGGCCTTGATGGCACCACAACTTACACCGTTCGTGACTGCGTTAACAAACAGAACCTCGACGATGCCCAAGGCTCCATCGAAGCTGCCAATATCCCAAGCCACGCCACGGTTGTTTACCGTCTGAGCGACAAGTCGCAGACCGGCATCAACGCCGCAGCTGCCGCCGAAGCCCTCGGCGATATGACGGTGAGCGTTGACGGCACGGCCATCCACGTATGCCTGCCCGGCACCGAGGGTGCCAGCAAGCGCCTGCTGCTCTGCGACGTTGAGGGCCGCGTAGTTGCCGAAGCCACCGGCGCTGACGAGTGCTTCGAGTTCTCCGCCGCCGGCCTCAAGGGCGTTTACTTTGTCCACACCACCTGCGCCGCCCGCTCCCTCGCCGCCAAACTCGCCCTGTAAATACAACATCGGGGCAGATTATACGTTATATATAAGTATGAAGAAATTTTTGATCACCTTTTTGACGGCAGTTGCCGCAGTTTCGGCATTCGCAGCGGAGCAGCCACGCAACCGCTACACCAACGTCCTCGAAAAGGTGCCTCTTGAAGGCAGTTATGTCGGCTATGCCGGCTTAGAGCTTCTCTCGCCGAGCTATTTTGGAGAAGGCGGAGTGAACTTCGGTGTTACTACGAGCCACGGCGCTATGGTAACCAATGCCATATTTCTTGGCGGCGGTGTCGGCTATATGCAAGATTTTCGCAACTCTGTGGGTGCAATTCCGGTGTTTGCCGAGGGACGTTACTTTTTCCAGTCGCAATATCAGCGCCGCATATATCCCCACATTGGCGCACGTGCCGGCGCGGTGATTCCCACTGAGGGAAAAGTAGGCTACCTGGTGCAGCTATGTGTAGGTTTCCGCGTTCCCTTAACCGAAAATTTTGCGATGAATATTGAGGTGGGCCCGCAGTACGCTTCAAAATATCGTCGCGATGTCGAGCAGGGATACGTTGGACAAACCGGCGAACCGTTTGTTAAAAACGGCGATTCTTTCGGATTTTTCGCCCGCATAAACTTTGAATTCTAATGGCAGACGGATACCTCGAAAAACGGATGGAAGACTACCTTGCCGGCAGACTTAAACCATCGAAAAAGAAATTAGTCAAAAAAGTGATAACCAAACCTAACACCAATAACAACGATAAATGAAACATCTCTTTTCTCTGGCAGCCGCCGCGATGGCACTACCGGCGAGCTTGATGGCTCAGGAACAGAAAGCCGACAGCGTGCATCTCAATCCGGATGCGCCGCGATATAATATAGTATATATAATGACCGACGACCATACCGCGCAGATGCTTTCGGCCTACGACACGCGTTATGCCCATACTCCCAACCTTGACCGCCTTGCTCAAAACAACGGCGTTAAGTTCAATAACTCGTTTGTTGCCAACTCTCTGTCGGGTCCTTCCCGCGCCTGTCTTGTAACCGGTAAGCACTCTCACGCCAACGGCTTCACCGACAATGAGAGTGGCAAGCCCTTTGATGGCTCTCAACCCACATTCCCCAAGTATCTTCAACAGGCCGGCTACGAAACCGCCCTGTTCGGCAAGTGGCATCTCATCTCGCTGCCCACAGGCTTCGATACCTGGCGCGTAGTTCCCGGTCAGGGCGACTACTATAACCCGACGTTCATTAATCAAGACGGTTCGCGCAGCATTGAACACGGCTATCTTACCAACCTCATCACCGACCTCAGTCTCGACTGGCTCGACAAGCGAGAGGACAAGGATAAACCCTTTGCGCTGATGATTCACCACAAGGCCCAGCACCGCAACTGGATGGCCGACACGTGCAATCTCCGCCTGTATGAGGACAAAGTGTTCCCCTTGCCCGATAACTTCTACGACGACTACGAAGGCCGCCCCGCTGCCGAAGCCGCTGAGATGCGCATCGCCTCGCCCCACGATATGGACATTCAGTATGACCTCAAGATGCTCCACCCCGACTCGATTACCCGCCTGAAAGCTACCTACGAGAGCTTCCTCGGCCGTATGGATGCCGAGCAGCGCAAGGCGTGGGATGACTTCTACAACCCCATCATTGAAGAGTTTTACTCATCCAATCTTCAGGGCAAGGAACTCGCCGAATGGAAATTCCAGCGCTATATCAAGGACTATCTGAAGACGCTGAAGAGCCTCGACGACAACGTTGGCCGCGTACTCGATTATCTCGAAGAACACAATCTGATGGATAACACCTTGGTGATTTACACCTCCGACCAGGGCTTCTATATGGGTGAACACGGATGGTTTGACAAGCGCTTTATGTATGAAGAGTCGCTCAACACCCCGCTGCTGATGCACCTGCCCAAGGGGCTGAATGCCAACGGCGAGATTGTCGAGATGGTGCAGAATATTGACCACGCTCCGACGTTCCTCGAAATTGCCGGTATGGAGAAACCCGCAGATATGCACGGCGACTCATATCTCCCCCTGCTTAAGGGCGAACACCCCGACGACTGGCGCGACGCTATCTACTACCACTTCTACGAATATCCTGCCGAGCATATGGTTAAGCGCCACTATGGCGTGCGCACCAACCGCTACAAACTGATGCACTTCTACAACGACATCGACGTTTGGGAACTCTACGACCTGCAAGAAGACCCCACGGAGATGCACAATATCTACGGTCAGGAAGGCACCGAGGAAATCACCAAGCAACTTATGCAGAAACTCAAAGAACTCCAAATCAAATATAACGACCCCATTCTCGAAAAATATCCTATCGACTGATGGAAATAATCGAAAATCAAGAATTCGGTGGCGAGCGTCCTTTATTCGGCGCTCGCCACTTAACACTCCGCCACGTTAATATTCTCCCCGGCGAGTCGGCTCTGAAATGTACCGCCGACATCACTGCCGAAAATTGCACATTCAACGGAAAATATCCTTTTTGGCACTGCGACGGCTTCCGCGTTGAAGACTGCACGTTCTACCCCGGTGCCCGCGCCGCGCTTTGGTACTCACGCAACTGCGTTATGCGTAACTGCACGGTTGAAGCTCCTAAGATGTTTCGCGAACTTGACGGCATTGACCTCGACAACTGTCATTTCCCCGACGCCGAAGAAACCTTGTGGCACTGTGCCAATATCGTTGCCAAAGACAGTTCGGTCGATAAAGCCGACTACATTTTTATGCACTCGCGCAACATTCGCCTCGATCGCTGGCGCCAGCAGGGCAACTATTCTTTCCAGTATTGCACCAACGTTGAGATTCACAATGCTCACATCGACTCCAAAGATGCGTTTTGGAACACCGAGGCCGTCACGGTCTACGACTCCGAACTCAACGGCGAATATCTTGGCTGGCACTCCCGCCGCCTAAAACTCGTGCGCTGCAAAATCTCCGGCACTCAGCCGCTGTGCTACTGCCGCGACCTTGAACTTATTGACTGCGAGTTTGCCCCCGACTGCGACCTTGCTTTCGAGGATTCGGAAGTGCGCGGCAACGCCATCACCCCCATCACATCGGTTAAAAACCCCGCCAAATTCGACTTCACATGCCCCGAAATCAAGGAATTCATCAATGGCTAACCCTCTCCGCCACTTTGTCACTCCGCCACTTTGCCACTAAATATCCACCACATCCGCGAGGGTAAAGCTCTGACGCGAACGCAGCAGCTGCGCCTCACTGTAACGCTGGCGCTCCCGGCAATGCTCGCGCAGCTCTCCAGCATTCTGATGCAATACATCGACGCCGCGATGGTTGGCCATCTCGGTGCCGATGCGTCTGCGTCAATCGGACTGGTGTCAACGAGTTTGTGGCTCTTTTGGGGCACTTGCTCAATGGCCACCACGGGCTTCTCCGTGCAGGTGGCTCATCGCATCGGCGCCAACGACGAAGAGGGTGCGCGCCGCATTCTCCGCCAGGGCCTCACGGCATCGCTGCTGTTCGGAGTGCTGATGGCTGTGGTCGGCCTGGCTATTGCCGGCCCGCTGCCGCATTGGCTCGGCGGTGAGGAGCAAATCTGCAGTCAGGCAAGTCTTTACTTCGCAGTGTTCGTGGCCGCACTGCCGCTGCTTATTATCAACTACCTCGCCGGGGCAATGCTCCGCTGCGTCGGCAATATGAAGGTGCCGAGCATTATCAGCGTTGCCATGTGTGTGCTCGACTGTCTGTTTAACTATCTGTTCATCTTCGTTTGTAACCTCGGGGTTCTCGGTGCGGCCCTCGGTACTGTGGCTGCCGAAATCCTTTCTGCCGGCCTGATGCTGGGCTATTGTTGGTATCGACAGCCGGAGTTGCGGATCAAAGGTCGCCCCGGCTCTTTCAGAATGCAGCGTGAAGTAATCAGACGCGCCGGGAAGATTGCCCTGCCGATGACTGCCGAACACGCCATAATCTGCGGTGCGCAGATTGCCGTGACCGTCATTGTTGCCCCCTTGGGCGTGTTGGCTATTGCTGCCAACTCCTTTGCCGTCACCGCCGAAAGTCTGTGCTATATGCCCGGCTACGGCATCGGTGACGCCGCCACGGTACTAACCGGACAGAGCTACGGCGCCGGGCGCAAAAAACTCGTAAAGTCATTTGGCTTCATTACCGTTGGCCTCGGAATGACTGTAATGTCGTTAATGGGTGTGTTGATGTGGTTTGCCGCGCCCGAATTGATGGCCATAATGACTCCGGTAGAGGGCATCCGTGAACTCGGAGTCAGCGCCTTGCGCATCGAAGCCTGGGCAGAGCCGATGTTTGCCGCCTCGATTGTGGCCTACGGCGCGATGGTGGGCGTGGGGAAAACGACCGCCCCCGCAGTTATGAACTTCGGGAGCATATGGCTCGTCAGGCTGCCGTTGGCGTGGCTTCTGAGCCGCACTTACGGCCTCGACGGCGTATGGATGGCAATGGCCATAGAGCTGACCTTTCGCGGCCTCATCTTCCTCATCCGCCTTTTCCGCCCCCACTCCTGGATTCCATTAATCTCGGGCTGATTTTCTTGGTTGGGTATTGAACAAAATTGAGCTGATGTGTGTTTATTAAGAGTGAACCAACAATAAAAGTATAATCCTCATTAACATAATTCAGCCATGAAAAAGAAAATGTTTCCGCAAATGCTATACAGCACCGAATTTTTTACCTCGCCATATAGTGTGAACCCTTGGTACGATCGTATGCCTGAAGTCCCCGCCGAACAGCGCTCCGAGTTTTGGGCGTCATAACTGTTACCACACACAAAAAAACGAGTGTATCAAGGCCCGCTAAGTCGGACTCTGATACACTCAGTTATTTTTGGCGATTACAATCTTCAGTTAATCCACTTTTTGTTGTTGGTATCGTAGATTTTCGGTGTGCCGCCTCCGGTGCCGTTCTCATTTTCAAGAATTATTCCTGCTCGGACGTAGCCGCTGTTGTCAATCCACATTCCATAAGCAAACGACGCGGATGTTGCCGTGGGCGAGAGGGTTTCAACGTCGGCATATACTCCGCTTATGGGGTTCATAACTCGAAGAATCGCTTTTGTCGGTTTTCCATAGCTCGGGTCTGTGGGTAAACTCCAGCGAAGAGTCATAGTTGTTCCGCTTACGGTGCAATTGCCGTATTTTACCGGTCCGGGCTTGCGGTTATCTGTAAACTGACATTCCGCGTAATCGCTGAAATCGCTTGTGCCTGCCGAGTTTTTAGCTTTCACTTTATAATAATAGGTGCTTCCATATTTCACGGTTTCGTCGAAGTATGTACAAATTGAAACTGTTGAAAGTAATGAATAGCTGCCATAAGCCGATGTGGAGCGATAAACCATATAACTTGTGGCCCCGGGAACGCTTGCCCAGGCGATATTGGCGAATGGCGCAGACGAGGGACCGTCGGGCGATGCGCTGACATATGAGGGTGCAGCCGGGACAGACGTGCTGCCGCCGTTATTGCCCCCGGAGTTATTTCCCGAGTTTCCCGAGTTGTCGTTGTTGTTGCCGGAGTCGTTGCCATCGCCTGAGTAGCCGCCTTGTTGGGTTATCGAAATTGTTTGAACACTGGTGCCGCTTGTCAAGTAAATATTGCCGGTGCGGGTATTGCCGGTATTGGCAGATACGGTTATGTGGACTTCGTCGTAGTATCTCTCGGCCTGAGCCCAAGACAGCTGAGAAACTTCAATGTAGAGGTTGTCGGCATTTTGGAGATAGGCAGTTGCAGTTTGGCTCGTATTTGTCAAGTCAAACCGCGAGGGTATTACCGTAAAGCTCGAGTTTTGTGTCCCGGAGTCGTAAGATGAGTCTTGATCCTCCCAATAATAGTCGTCTTCGTCATCTCCGCAAGCGCAAAGTCC
This sequence comes from Prevotella sp., assembly GCA_023666665.1. GTDB lineage: Bacteria > Bacteroidota > Bacteroidia > Bacteroidales > Muribaculaceae > UBA3263. The sequence continues at coordinate 974,619 of JAMPBN010000001.1, forward strand.
CAATGTTGAGCCGATGAGAGCTGCGTACAGCAAGTGTTTGAAATGAAACATAAATGTGATTGAGGTTGTGTTGGCGCATCCCCCGGCCAACTGTTTGTAAACCAAAAGCGTGGGGATTAACCGATTATCTTCTTACCGGGCATCGCCAAACGCCTTGCACAAGAATAAACAGTCATAACCCACGCCACAGGGATTATCGTATTCCGCGACGCGGGAATGGATAAGCCGAGCACAGGCATTTCCGACTGCTTTGTCCTTTTGTGCGAATTTTTGGCGATTTCGGTAAGAAAGGATAAAGCGGAAACGCTTTCTATAATATTTTGCCGATTAGTGCAATCGGACTGCTGCAAAGTTAGATATTAATTTTGAATTTGGCAATTTTTGGGGGGAGTTTGCGTTATATATGATATGAAGTCATATCTGTTATACGTTATCTACTGTTTGTTGTCTACGGTCTGCGCGCTGGGTCTTGGCTCTTGCATTGTGGACTCGTTTGACACGTCGCCATCGGCGCAGCCAACCTTTTCGGTTGATGAGGCCGGTCTTGATATGGGACTGTACTTTGCCGACACACCGTCGCCAACGTCGTATATGATGGTGTATAATCCCAATAAAAAAATCATAAACCTGTCGGAAATTCGTTTGCGTTCGGGCGAGCATTTCCGCATTAATGTTGACGGCCGTTCGGGCGAGGTGTTTAACGACGTTGAAATTCGCCCCAATGATTCGATATATGTTTTTGTGGAGTGCACTCTGCCCAAGTTTGACGACCCGGAGCCTCAGGAGGTTGCTGACTATCTCGATGTGACAACCAATGGAGTGCTTAAATCGGTAAAAATCTGTGCGCAGTCGCAGAATGTCAACCGCATCGAGCGTCTGACCATTGATTCCGATTTCCGGCTTCAGGCCGCAGTCCCTAATCTTATATATGACACATTGCGCGTCAGCCCGGGCGCAACTCTGACTATTGAACCCGGTGCGAAATTGCTGTTTCACGACAAGGCCGCACTCATTGTTGAGGGTACACTGCTCAGCCTCGGCACGGCGGAACAACCCATAGAACTGCGCGGCGACCGCACCAACAACGTCGTTGCCGACATCTCTTTCGAGGTTATGTCCAATCAGTGGGAGGGAGTGCGCTTCACTGCTACGAGCGCGGGCAACCGTTTGGAAAACACCTCAATAATCAACACCTGCCAGGGCGTGACGATTGACTCCATCGCCGACCTGACATTGATTAACTCGCGTCTGTATAACAGCGGATTGCGCCAGCTCACTGCCGGCGACAAGTCCTCGGTTACTGCCCTGGGCTGCGAAATCTCCAATGCCGCATCTTGCCTGGCTTACCTCGGGGCGGGTACGTTCATCTTTGACCGCTGCACGCTGGCCAACTGGTATCTGTTCGAGTGGCCCGACCTCTCGATTGTGGAGTTTACCGACCCGGCAAATACCTCGGCAACGTTCAGCAACTCGGTGATTTACGGCCGTGACCGCGCCATCTGCAAGTATGACGACGTTGAGGAAGTTGACCTGTGGTTCCGCCGCTGTATGTTTGCAATGGAGGGCAGCGACGATGAGCGCTATCTCAACTGTCTGTGGGATGCCGACCCCTTGCTTGACTATTCGCTGACGGAATATACGTTCAGCTATTTTCCGCTCGACGGCTCTCCGGTCTTGGAAGCGGCGATGGCCGAGTATGACCATCCCGACTTACCGCCCGCCGATCGCTATGGCCGCGACCGAGGCCTGACGCTCGGCGCGTATGCCCCCGAACAGCAATAAAAAAGCCCGCGCACAGCGGGCTTTTTCGTTGCTAAGTAGAGAGTGGCTGAATTACTTGTCGAGGTGTTCGTAGCGCAGGGTTTGAGTGCATTGGTCGCACACTTCTGCGGGGCCGAAGTATTGGATGGGGCCGGGATACATGTAGCAGGTGTCTTTTGCCCATGTTTCGCGTTTTGCGGCGAAGCGCTGGAAGGGGGTGCCGTTGAGGTCAACGAGGGCTTTTTGTATCACGGGCTTCATTTCGCCGTGGCGGCGCTCCATATTCATCATCATAGTGATGGGTATGCCGCCGGCAATCCACTGAACGCTGGGAGCCACGAGGTTGCGTACCGAGCTCATATAGCCGGTAACGCCGGCGTTGATGAGCATAGCAGCGTTGTAGCCCAGGGCGTAGCAATAGTCAGCGTCGAAGTTTGAGGGGTCGGCGCAGCGGCCTTCGTAGCCGAAGAAGTGGTATTGGGTGGCGAACTTGCCTGAGTAGTTGCCGCGGGCTTTCATTTCGGCGAGGCGCTTGCCTACCATTTCGCCCAGAAGTTTCTCTGTTTCGATAAGGCTTACCTGAACGTTGCCGTGGGGGTCGCGGTCGAGACTGAGCTGACGAGCTACGCCTGCGGGCAGACCCTCGTAGATTGCGGAGTTAGCAGCGCTGAGGTGGCCGATAATCCAGTTGCGCTGGGCTTCGTTGCCTTCGATGGCAGCAAATTCTTCGCCCTTGGTGGCGAGCAGGTCGTTGAGCTCGGCAATGAGGCTCTTCATTGCGGGGATGAACTCGATGAGGCCTTCGGGAATGAGCACGGTGCCGAAGTTGTTGCCGGCGGCGGCGCGGGCTGCTACGATGTCGGCAATGTAGTTCACGATGTCTTGCAGGGTCTGGTTCTTAGCCTCAACCTCTTCGGAGATGATGCAGACGTTGGGCTGAACCTGCAGGGCGCATTCAAGGGCGATATGGCTTGCGGAACGACCCATCAGCTTGATGAAGTGCCAGTATTTCTTTGCGGAGTTGCAGTCGCGCTGAATGTTGCCGATAACTTCGGAGTAAACCTTGGTGGCGGTGTCGAAGCCGAAGGAGGTTTCGATGAGGTCGTTTTTCAGGTCGCCGTCAATGGTCTTGGGGCAGCCGATAACCTGAACGCCGGCACCGATTGCCTTATAATATTCGGCAAGGATTGCGGCATTGGTGTTAGAGTCGTCGCCACCGATGATTACGAGGGCGGTGATGCCGAGCTGCTTGAGGATTTCAAGGCCTTTGTCGAACTGCTCTTTCTTTTCGAGTTTGGTGCGGCCGGAGCCGATGATGTCGAAGCCGCCGGTGTTGCGATATTCGTCGATGATGTCAGCGGTCAGTTCGATGTACTGGTGGTCAACGAATCCGCCGGGACCCATCAGGAAGCCGTAGAGGCGGCTCTCCTTGTTGATTTTCTTGATGCCGTCAAAGAGGCCGCAGATTACGTTGTGGCCGCCGGGTGCCTGGCCGCCGCTGAGGATTACGCCGACGTTGAGGGGCTTGCCAACGGTGGGGTTTGTTTTTTCGAAGGTCAGTTCAGGCAGACCGTATGTGTTGGGGAAGAGAGCTTTGATTTCCTCCTGATTGGCTACGGACTGGGTGGGTTTGCCTTCTTTAGCAACTACTGCGCCGGTGAGGGTCAGCGGAAGTTTGGGCTGATACGTGGCGCGTGCTTGCTGTAATGCGCTTTTTTTCATTATGATTAGTTGAAAATGTGATAATTAGAATTAACGGTGCAAATTTACGAAATAATTTTGAATTTTGGTTTTCTAATAAAAATATTTAACTTTGCGTAAATCTAATTATGCATGGATAACCAGAGATTTTTCAAGTTTATGGATTCGGCAGTGAGCAACTTTACTGCCGTGCAGGTTATTGCCGAAATGCTCGAGGGCGCTGGCTTTGTGCGCCTCAGTGAACGTAACGCCGACTGGCAGCTCGCTCCCGGCTCTCGCGGCTACGTCATAAAGAACGATTCGGCGATTTTTGCCTTCATTGTGGGCGATTCGCCTGAGTGCCACATCATTGCCGCGCATAGCGACTCGCCTACTTTCCGCCTCAAACCCAACCCCGAAATCGCTGTCGGGGCGTGCAGCTCCGGCAATGATTTGATGGTGAAGCTTAACACCGAAGTCTATGGCGGAGCGATATGGGCATCGTGGTTTGACCGCCCATTGGGAATGAGCGGCAGGGTGGTGATGAGCGACCTGTCTACACGCATTGTACGACTCGATAACCCCAAGCTGATTATTCCGCGCCTGGCAATTCATTTTAACCGCGAAGTAAATAAAGGCGTAGGATTGTCGGCCCAGAAAGATATGCTGCCGATTCTGGGCTACGTGAGCCGCGAACTCGGCGGCACAGGGGCGGTTAATCGCCTGTTGGCCAATAAACTCGAGGTTCTACCCGAAGATATTCTCGACTTTGACATCACGCTTTTCGACGCGCAAGGCGCGGAGGCGGTGGGCTCGGATTCCTCATGGGTGAACTGCGGGCGGCTCGACGACCTCGCTATGGCGTGGTGCGCCATTGAAGCGCTGCTGCAAAACGCTGACTCACAGCGGGAATATACCCGCGTGGCGGCAATCTTCGACAACGAGGAGACCGGCTCCGGAACCCGCCAGGGAGCGCACTCGCCGGTACTCCGCAACATTCTGCGCCGCATCTCCTTGGCGGCATTCAATGCCTCGGAGCAGGAATTTCTCGCCTCATTGGCGCGGTCGTTTTTCATCTCGGCCGACTGCGCCCACGCAGCGCATCCCAACTACCTCGAAAAGATGGACCCGGTAAATCTTCCCCGGCTTGGCGGCGGCCCCGTAATCAAGGTCAATGCCAACTGCAAGTATATGACCGACGCGCTCAGTGCCGCACGCTTCAAGAAGCTATGCGCCGAAGCCGGAGTGCCTTATCAGGAGTTTGTGAACCACAGCGACTCCCCCGGCGGCTCCACATTGGGCAATATTCTGACCTCCACGCTCGATATTGACGGCGTGGACATGGGCATAGCTCTCTGGGCTATGCACTCCGCCCGCGAAACGGCCTCGCTCCACGACATTGACCTAACAATCCGCGCCTTTGCTCGCTTCTTATGAAAATCCAACAATATAAAGCCTACCCCTGGCTCGTAGTGGCGCTCCTTTGGGTCGTTGCTCTTCTCAACTACCTGGATCGTCAGATGCTCTCCACAATGCAGGCAAACATTGCCCTCGACATCACTGCCTTGCAAAACGCCGAGGCTTTCGGCGCACTGATGGCCATATTCCTGTGGGTCTACGGCATTGCCAGCCCATTTAGCGGCGCCATTGCCGACCGCGTCAGCCGCAAGTGGCTCATCGTTGGCTCTTTGGGCGTGTGGAGCGGCGTAACCCTCGCTATGGGATATGCCACTGACCTTACGCAGCTTATGTGGCTTCGCGGCATTATGGGCATCTCCGAGGCGCTGTATATTCCCTCGGCGCTCTCGCTCATTGCCGACTACTTCACCGGGCGCAGCCGCTCTCTCGCTATCGGCCTTCATATGACCGGACTATACTGCGGCCAGGCCCTCGGGGGCTTCGGTTCGCTGGTTGCCACCACCTGGTCGTGGCAAGCCACGTTCCACTGGTTCGGCATCATCGGCATTGCCTACGCCCTTGTCCTCACCCTCCTCCTCCACGAAAAACCTGATGCCCGATGCCTATCACCTGATGTCCAAAGCCCGATGCCCAAAGAATCCCTCTTCCGCTCTTTTGCCCTGATATTCTCCAACGTGGCCTTTTGGGTGATACTCTTCTTCTTTGCTACCAGCTCCATTCCCGGCTGGGCCACGAAGAACTGGCTCCCGACGCTCTTCACCGACAACCTCGGCATCTCCATGGAATGGGCCGGCCCGATGGCTACGCTCACCATCGCAGTGAGCAGCTTTATCGGAGTGATGATTGGCGGACCGATTTCCGACCGCTGGGTCAAGAAGAACATTCGCGGCCGCATCTACACCTCCGCCATCGGTCTTGCTATGATGATACCCGCGCTGGTGCTTATCGGCTTGGCTCACAACGCACTGTTCTCCGTGCTTGCGGGACTCGTATTCGGCGTGGGCTACGGCATGTTTGATGCCAACAATATGCCCATTCTCTGCCAGTTTGTCAGCGCCAAACGCCGCGCCATGGCCTACGGCTTCATGAACTCCCTGGGCGTCATCATGGGTGCCATCACCACTCAGCTGCTCGGCGCACTGACCGCCAGCATCGGCCTCGGCCTCTGCTTCGCCCTGATGGGCGGCATTCTCCTGGTGGCCCTCGCCCTGCAGCTCCTTGTCCTCCGCCCCACTACCGACGACATGCCTTAAACATACCTAATACCTAATACCCTAATATATGGAATTTGAAAAGATTGTGGGGCTGATTGATGCCCCGTTTACACCGTTTGACGCGGCGGGTAATGTAAACCTCGCGCCCATTCCCGCTTATGCCGCAATGCTTCAGAAAAACGGCCTTAAAGGCGTATTTATCAACGGATCTTCGGGCGAAGGCTATATGCTGACCACCGACGAGCGCAAGGCTCTTGCAGAGTCTTGGGTTAAAGCCGCCCCCGAAGGCTTCAAGGTGATTGTTCACGTTGGCAGCTGCTGCGTGCGCGACTCCAAGGAGCTTGCCCGCCACGCCGCCGAAATCGGCGCCTGGGGCATCGGCGCCATGGCTCCACCGTTCCCGAAAATCGGTCGCATTGAGGAGCTGGTGAAGTATATCGAGGGAATCGCCTCCGGTGCTCCCGAGCTGCCATTCTACTTCTACCACATTCCCGCATTCAATGGTGCATACCTGCCGATGCTCGACCTGCTCAAGGCCGTAGATGGCCGAGTGCCTAACTTCGCCGGCATTAAATACACGTTTGAGAGCCTGTATGAGTACAACCAGTGCCGCCTCTACAAAAACGGAAAGTATGACATGCTCCACGGTCAGGACGAAACCATTCTACCTTGCCTGGCTATGGGCGGCGCCCGCGGCGGCATCGGTGGCACCACCAACTACAACGGCCGCGAACTCTCTGCCATAATTGACGCCTGGAACCGCGGCGACATCGAGGCCGCCCGCGAGCATCAGAACTTCTCGCAAGAGGTTATAAACGTAATCTGCCGTTATCGCGGCAACATCGTTGGCGGCAAGCGCATCATGAAGCTCATCGGCCTCGACCTCGGACCTAACCGCACACCCTTCCGCAACATCACCCCCGAGGAGGAAGCCGCAATGAAACAGGAACTTGAACAAATTGGCTTTTTTGAACGATGCAACATTATCTGAAAACCTGGCGCGAGAAGTATCGTGAGGATGCGCTGACGAATATTTTGCCGTTTTGGCTTGAAAAGGGCTGGGACAAGGTCAACGGCGGCGTTTATACCTGTTTTGACCGCGAGGGCAACCTTATGGACTCGACCAAATCGGTGTGGTTCCAGGGTCGCTGCGGCTTCATTTATGCCTTTGCCTACAATAACTTAGAGAAAAATCCTGTATACCTCGCATTTGCCAAAAGCTGCATTGACTTCATCGAAGCACACTGTTTCGACTCCGACGGCCGAATGTATTTCGAGGTGATGGCCGATGGCACGCCCCTGCGCAAGCGCCGCTATGTCTTCTCAGAGTGTTTTGCCGCCATTGCCATGAGCGAATACGCCATGGCCACCGGCTCCCGCGAATACGCCGAGAAGTCATTGAACCTATTTAAAGACATTCAGCGCTTTATCTCCACTCCGGGCATACTGGAACCGAAGTATCTGCCGACGCTTCAGGCCGTGGGCCACAGCGTTACGATGATACTCATCAACACCGCCGCGCGTATCCGCGAGGTCATCTCCGACCCTTGCCTCAACGAGCAAATCGATGCTTCGCTCAAGGCAATCCGCGAACTCTTTATCCACCCCGAGTTCAAGGCGCTCCTTGAAATGGTTACTCCCGACGGCAAACTAATTGACACGCTTAATGGGCGCACCATCAACCCCGGCCACTGCATCGAAACGGCCTGGTTCCTACTTGAAGAAGCCAAATATCGCAATTGGGAACCGGAACTCACCAAGATGGCGCTGCAAATCCTTGACTGGAGCTGGGACTGGGGCTGGGACGAAGAGTTTGGTGGCATCATCAACTTCCGCGACTGCAAGGGCTTCCCGAATCAGGACTATTCGCAGGATATGAAATTCTGGTGGCCGCAATGCGAGGCCGTAATCGCCACACTCTACGCCTACGAGGCCACCGGCGACGAGAAGTATCTCCGCCGGCACAAGATGGCCAACGACTGGATGTATGCCCACCTTCCCGACCCCGATTTTCCCGAATGGTTCGGCTACCTCCACCGCGACGGCTCCGTGGCTCAGCCCGCCAAGGGCAACATCTTCAAGGGTCCCTTCCATATTCCCCGTATGCTCATCAAGGCCCCGATGATTATTGATAATATCTTAAAGAAATGAACCGCAAACTCTTTTCTTTATTATCTCTTATCTTTTCTCTCTGCTTTAGTTTTGGTCTCCAAGCCAAAACTAAAGTAGCATGTATTGGCAACTCGATAACCTACGGCTATCTGCTGCCCGACCGCGAAGTCAATGCTTATCCCTTTCAGTTGCAGCGAATGCTCGGCGACGATTACGAGGTAGGCAACTTTGGCAACTCGGGCTCCACGCTTCTGCGCCACGGCCATAAGCCTTACAACAAGCTGCAGGAGTTTCGCGATGCCCTGGCTTTCAAGCCCGACATCGCCGTTATTCACCTGGGAGTCAACGATACTGACCCGCGCGACTGGCCGCATTATAACGACGAGTTCATCCGCGATTACCTCGCCATTATCGACTCGCTGCGTGCCGCGAACCCCGACGTGCGCATCCTCATCGCCGAAATTACACCTATCAGAGCAGGCCACTATCGCTTCAAGGCCGGCACCCGCGATTGGCGGCTGAAAATACAAGATGCCATACGCACCGTTGCCGCTATCTCCGGAGCTGAACTGATTGATTTCAACTCTCTCTATCGCGACCGTCAAAATATCATTTTCGACAACATCCACCCCAACGCCGAGGGCGCAACGATTATGGCCGATGCCGTATTGAAGGCTATCTCCGGCAACTATGGCGGCCTGCAACTCCCCGAGGTCTATCAGAGCGGAATGGTGCTTCAGCGCAATCGCCCGCTGACTTTCCGCGGACAAGCCAACGCCCATGCGCGCATCTCCCTCACGCTTGATAATCGCACCTACACCACCCGCGCCAACAACCTCGGCAAATGGGAGATAACTACCGCCCCAATCGTTACAGGCCCGGAATACACGCTGACCGTTAGCGACGGCGACACCACGCTGACACTCACCAACATCCTTGCCGGCGAAGTGTGGCTCGCTTCCGGTCAGAGCAACATGGAATTCCGCCTCCGCAACGCCGTTGGCGGAAAAGAAACTATCGCTGCTGGCAACGACCCGCAGCTGCGCCTCTACGACATGAAAGAGTGTATCCGCACCGACAAGGTTCTTTGGCCCGACTCGCTCCTCGACAAGATTGACCGCCTGGAGCACTACAAGCCCGCGCAGTGGCTCCCGGCCACTCCCGAAAATGTTGAAAATTTCTCGGCTATAGCTTATTACTTCGGCAAGGAACTGCGCGATTCGCTCGGAGTGCCGGTGGGTATCATCTCCAACGCCGTTGGCGGCTCGGGCACGGAGGCATGGATTGACGTTAATACCCTCGAAGCTGAAATTCCCGAAATTCTTGTGAATTGGCGTACAAACCCATACCTGCAACCCTGGGTGCAACAGCGCATAAAGGAAAACATCGGCGACCGACCTCTCGGGCGCCACCCCTACGAACCCTCCTATCTCTTCTCTGCCGGCATTCGCCCCTTGGCGCAATTCCCCCTCGGTGGAGTTATTTGGTATCAGGGCGAGAGCAACGCCCAGAATATCGAGCTCCACGAGCGCCTGTTTCCGATGCTTATAAACTCATGGCGCAGCGAGTTCAACGACCCGATGCTGCCGTTCTACTACGTGCAGCTCAGCTCAATGGCACGTCCGTCATGGCCGGAGTTTCGCGACAGTCAGCGCCGTATGGCCGGAGAAATTCCCGGCGTGGGTATGGCCGTGAGTCACGACTTCGGCGACTCGCTCGACGTACACCCGCGCAACAAGCGCCCGGTTGCTAACCGCCTCGCCCGCTTGGCGCTGAACCGTACGTATGGCCACCCGGTACCCGATGCCGGCCCCGAGTTGCTCAGCGCCCTCGCAAACGCCGACGGCACTATGACTCTTACATTCTCAACGCCTTTGGCCACCGCCGACGGCTCCGCACCCCGCACTTTCGAGGTGGCAGAGTTCAACGGCTATTTCTTCCCCGCGCAAGCGGAAATTTCAGGTAACACAATCACTCTCAAATCTATGGACGTAAAAAATCCCCGCCTTGTGCGCTACGCTTGGCAACCTTTCACCCGCGCCAATCTTGTCAGCACCGACGGTCTCCCCGCCTCCACCTTCAAGGCCGAGGCTGAAAACCTTGCGGACTTCGCAATTGAGCCGGGCTATGAACGCGGCGTGTCCGCGCCTTTCTACGGCGTTCTCAACGGCAAACTCATCCTTGCCGGCGGTGCCAACTTTCCCTGTGATGACCCCCTGGCCGCCGATGCTCAGAAGAAAACCTACGCCGGCATATATGCTGCCGACCCTGATACTCTCGAGTGGCAACGCATCGGCTCGTTGCCCGAGCCAATGGCCTACGGCGCGTCAGCCTCAACCCCCGACGGACTCGTTTTCATCGCCCCCAATGGCCAAGTCTACCTCCTTAAAAACTTTAAGGACCTTACCAAACTTAAAAACCTCCCCCCCCTCAACCTCAACATAGACAACGCCGCAGCCGCAGCCATCGGCTCAACAGTTTACCTTGCCGGCGGGAACGTTGACGGTAAACCATCCAATGCCCTCTATTCCATAGATTTGACCTCCGGAAAGGTTAAAAAGCTCAAGTCAATGCCGGGCAATCCGCGAGTGCAGCCGGTAATGGCTGCTTCCGGCGGCAAACTCTACCTCTGGGGCGGCTTCGCGGGAAAGCACGACGGCAAAGATGCCACGCTCAATACCGACGGCCTCTGCTACGACCCCTCTGCCAATAAATGGACGGCTCTCCCGGCGCCGAGCGGCGATACTTCCCTGGGCGGAGGCGTTGCCGTAACTCTCCCCGACGGTCGCATCGCAGTGGCCGGCGGGGTGAATAAAGGCGTGTTCCTCGCCGCGCTGCAAAACCAGGCTCCCGACTACCTTATGCACCCCATTGACTGGTATCGCTTTAACCCCAACGTGATGATTTTCAACCCCGCTGATGGCTCGTGGACAATCGTCGCCAACACCCCCGACGCGGCCCGCGCCGGAGCCGCCCTCTACAACGTCGGCAACTCCCTCTACCTCTACGGCGGCGAACTCAAACCTCGCATCCGCACCTCCGAAACCCTCCAGCTGAAATATGAATAATAGAGATATTGATTTGAGTGTCAGTAACTATGGCATCACTCGTGGGCTGGATTATCAGGTGGTAATCCTGCCCTGGGGTGCTACCGAACCCCACAACCTGCATTTGCCGTATCTGACCGATGCATTGGCCAGCCACGACATTGCCCTTGATTCCGCCCGCAAGGCGCTCGACCGCTACGGCATCCGCGCCATGGTGATGCCCCCGGTAGCGCTCGGCTCGCAAAACCCCGGGCAGCGCGAGCTGAAATTCTGCGTCCACGCCCGCTATGAAACCCAAAAGGCCGTGCTCACCGACATTGCCTCGTCGCTCTATAACCAGGGCTTCCACCGGCTGCTGATTATCAACGGCCACGGCGGCAACGGCTTCAAAAACATGATTCGCGACCTGGCCATTGACCTCCCCGACATGCTGATTGCGTGCTCGGAGTGGTATAAGGTTTGCCCGGCCAAGGAATATTTTGACCAACCCGGCGACCACGCCGACGAGCTGGAAACCTCCGTGATGATGCACTACCGCCCCGAGTTGGTAAATCTTGCGGATGCCGGTGCGGGCGCTTCGCGCTCTTTTGCCTCCGAGGAGCTGCGCCGGGGTACCGCATGGGTGCCGCGCAACTGGGCCAAGGTGTCAGACGACACCGGAATCGGCTCCCCGGCCTTGGCCACGGCCGAGAAGGGCGCGCGCTTTGCCGATGCCGTGACTGACCGTTACGCCAAGCTCATCAAGGAGCTTACTGAAGAGATTTATTGATTCCCAGTCCGAACAGTGCGTAGTCAAAGAACGCCGGGTCGTCCGGTCTCAGGCTGCGCATCTGGGCGGTGATTTCCTCGGTGGTGCGCCGGTCGTTAGCGCGTCGGGTAATGATTCCCAAGGCGCGAGCCGTGTCGCCCACGTGCACGTCAAGGGGAATGTAGAGGTCGGCCGGACGCAACGACGACCACAGCCCCATATCCACTATGCCATCGTTTCTAACAAGCCACCGCAGCGCCATATTCAGGCGTTTCAATGCGGTGGTTTTCAGGTTTAAGGGGAGGCACCGCGAGTCGGTGCAGCCGTTGGCTTGCGCCATTTCGGCGTTGAGCGCCTCTGCAAGGAGCCATGGCGCGCACTCGCGTCCCTGCAGATTGAGGGTGGCGGCCCATTCGTCGATGGTGGAGTGTCTGCTCAGTATGCGCTCAAGGCCGCGCATCATGTGCTTGAGGTTGCGGCCGAAAAACGTGCGGTGAACGTTTTGCTCGTCGGCAACCTCCTCAAAGGCGCCATTGCGCACCCACGCGGCGGGTTGCCCCTCCATTTTGGTGAGCAGGCGCTCAATGTTGTTGCAAATCATCTTGCGGTTGCCCCAGGCCATGTGTGAGGCCAGGAGCGAAACCACTTCGGCATCGTCCTGCCGCGAAAAACGCCGGGGAAACTGCACAGGGTCGGCGCTGATGAACTCCGGCGAATTGATGCGCTCGGCTTCGCGCTCAAGCATTTCGGCGATTTCTTGCGTCATCGCGGCGTCAGGATTATCAGCGGAATAATCATCTCTTCCATAGAGATGCCGCCGTGTTGAAACGTGTCGGTGTAATACTGTACGTAGTAGTTGTAGTTGTTGGGGTAGGCAAAGAAGTCGCGCCCCGAGGCGAAGATATATGCCGTGCTGACGTTGGGGGCGGGCAGTCCGAACTCTTTGGGGCGGGTGACTTCAAACACCTGCTTTGGATTATAGCCCAGCGACTTGCCGAGCTTATAGCGCAGGTTGGTGTTGACGTTGCGGTCGCCGACAACTTTTATTGGGTTGTCAACCTTGATGGTGCCGTGGTCGGTGGTCAGCACTATGGTGTGGCCGCGGTCGGCAATCTTGCGCATGAAGTCAATGATTGACGAGTGGCGAAACCACGACTCCGTCAGAGAGCAATATGCTGAGTTTGTCGAGGCGAGCTCGCGCATCATTTTTGACTCCGTGCGGGCGTGGCTCAGCATGTCAATAAAGTTGAAAACCACCACGTTGAGGTCGTTGTTTTCAAGGTTGGCAAACTCCTTGATGAGGCGTTCACCGGCTGCGGAATCGTTGATTTTGTTGTAGCTGAACTTCACGCCGCGACGGCGGAAACGCTCAAACTGCGTGGCAATCAGCGGCGACTCGTTGAGATTCTTCCCCTCCTCAGAGTCCTCGTCGACCCACAGGTCGGGAAACATACGCTCAATGTCGAGCGGCATCAGCCCGGAAAATATCGCGTTGCGGGCATATTGGGTCGCGGTGGGGAGGATGGAGCAGTAGGTGTCTTCTTCAACGTTGAACAGGTCGTTGAGCAGCGGGCGCACGGTGCGCCACTGGTCGAGGCGGAAATTGTCGATTAATATGAAGAAGACTTTCTTGCCACGGTCGAGCAGCGGGAAAACCCGCGACTTGAAAATGTCGGGACTCATCAGCGGGCGCTCATTGCCGTCGAGCCAATCCTTATAGTTGGTGCGCACAAAGCGCGAGAATGCCGTGTTGGCATCGCGCATCTGCATATCGAGCATCTCCTCCATATTGGTGCCGCGTCCGTTGAGCTCCAGCTGCCAGTAGACCAGGCGGGCGTAGAGGCGCTGCCAGTCGGCAAAGGTGCGGCAGTTGCCCATCTCCATGCTCAGCTGCATAAACTCCTGGCGATAGTCGGCACCGGTTTTTTCCGATACGAGGCGGTCGGCGTGGAGGTTCTTCTTGATGGACAGGAGTATCTGGTTGGGGTTCACCGGCTTAATCAGGTAGTCGGCAATATTCTGTCCTACGGCCTGATCCATAATGTTTTCTTCCTCGTTTTTGGTAATCATAATTACCGGAGTCTGTGGCAGCAGCTGCTTGAGCCGCTGAAGAGTTTCCAGGCCGGAGAGTCCGGGCATATTTTCGTCGAGGAAAATCAGGTCGGGTTGTTCGGCCACGGCAAGGGGCAGGGCGTCGCGGCCGTTATTGACGGTCACTACCTCATAGCCCTTGGCTTTTAAAAAAAGTATATGGGGTTTCAACAGGTCGATTTCGTCATCGACCCAAAGAATCTTGTTCATTGTTTAGCTGTTTTGAAACTCTGACGGACTCAGTCCGGTAAGATGCTTGAAATATTTGCCGAAGCTCGACTGGTTTGAAAAGTTCAGCTCGTAGGCCACCTGCTGAATGTTTTTGCCGGAAAAGCGGAGCAGGTTTTTGGCTTCGAGGAGCAAAAATTCGTCGATAATCTCTGCGGCGGTGCGCCCGGAGGTTTCCTTGACCACCAGCGAGAGGTATTTTGGCGAGATGCACAGCTTGTTGGCATAGAAGCGCACGGAGTGCTCCATGCGGAAGTATTTTCTGACCAGGCGCACGAACTCGTGGGTGTAGAGAATGCGGCGCGAGCGGGGCTTGGAGGTGTCATATGAGTCCTCGTCTATGGTCTGCTCGCGCATGGCGGTTTTGTGGTGCTTGGCCAGAATCATAATCTGGTAGAGCGTGGCGGTGAGCAGCGAGCGCGAAATGCTTTTGGCGAAGGGGGTGTCGCCATCTTGCGAGTTGTTGCGCACGTTCATGTCAAGCAGCTCCATATAGCTGGCAAGGTGCAAAACCGATTCTGCATCGAGGTTGAGCACCGGCGAGCGGTTTGAGGCAATGGGCAGGTTGTTGAGAATCACGATCTCAAAGTTCAAATCGTGCATAAACTCGTCGGAGATAAAGAGGGCGTATGCATCGAGGTTGCGCACCGAATCAGTATCGATGGTGATTATGGAGTTGGGGCCGGAGATGAGCATTTGGTTGGCCGATAGGCGAATCCGCTCCATATTTACCGCAAAAGAAATCGATCCTTCGCGAATCACGAAAAGAATTATCCCGTTGAAGCGAATGGCTTTCTGGAGCGCTTCTATGTAGTTCTCTTGATCCTTGGTAAGATGAATGAACACGTAGTCGCGCCCGTTATTGGGAGTGTCATATTTGGCTATTTCGTGAAGGCGCTGCATCTGTCGCAGCGATAAACTCTCAATCATATGGCAAAGTTAGCAAATTTGTAAGAGAAAAATCGCCGTTTAAGAAATATTAACACAAATTATATTGTTTTTATGGTTTCTTTGCTTATATTTGCCGCGAACACCGAAAAAATAGTTGTTTTATAGATAATTGTGTATTTGAAGCTTTTGGGTTGCCGCGATGGCTGCCCATTTGTTTTTTATACACGTAGAGTCAGGCGGCAAACGTTTTCGATATGTGCCGTGTGGGGGAACATATCTACCGGCTGAACGGCATCGACATCGTATTTCTCATTGAGCAGCGCAAGGTCGCGGGCCTGCGTGGCCGGGTTGCAGCTGACGTAGACAATGCGCCGGGGTGCGGCATTGAGAATCACGCGGACCACGTCTTCGTGCATACCGGCTCGGGGCGGGTCAACAATCATCACGTCGGGGCGTCCGTGGGCGGCGATAAATTCGTCGGTCAGAATGTCTTTCATATCGCCGGCGTAGAACTCGGTGTTGCCCAGGCCATTGTTGGCAGCATTGATTTTTGCGTCGGCAATGGCTTCGGGCACGTATTCTATGCCGATAACCCGGCGGGCGCGGCGGGCAATGAACTGCGCAATGGTGCCGGTGCCGGTGTAAAGGTCATAGACCAATTCATCGCCCTTGAGGTCGGCGAGCTCGCGGGCTACGGAATATAGGCGGTAGGCCTGGCGCGAGTTGGTCTGATAAAACGACTTGGGACCCACGCGGAAGCGCAGACCCTCCATTTCTTCCTCAATGTAATCGCGACCCGCAAAAGTGTGTACCTCAAGGTCGGCAAACGTGTCGTTGCACTTGAGGTTGACAACGTAGAGCAGCGCGGTGATGCGGTTGCCGAACTTCTCGTTGATGGCGGTCATCACGGCGTTGATTGCCTGCGGGTCATCTTCGCCGAAACTCATCAATACCATGACTTCGCCGGTCGATGCCGTGCGAATCATCATGGTACGCAGTAAGCCGTGGTTCTCGCGCAGGTCATAAAAGCTGAGGCCGTGGTCCTTGCCGAATTGCTTCACGAAGTTGCGCAGCTCGTTGCCTATTCCGGCATCCTGCAGGTGGCAGAAGTCAATGTCGAGCACTTTGTCGAACGCCCCGGGAATGTGGAATCCGGCGGCGCGGCGGTCTGCAAACTCCTCGTCGGAAGCCATCTGCTCGGGGGTGAGCCAAAGCTTTGAGCAGAAAGTGTATTCCATCTTGTTGCGGTAGTCCCAGATTTCCTCTGAGCCGAGGGCGTGAGCTACTTCGGGGTGGGGAATCTTGGCAATACGGTCAAGGCAGTCAACCACCTGCTGGCGCTTGCATTGCAGCTGAAAGTCGTAAGGCAGATGTTGCCAGCGGCAGCCGCCGCAGAGGCCAAAGTGGCTGCAACGCGGCTCCACGCGGATTGCCGCCGGTTGCTGCAGGCGCTCAATGCGTCCCTCGGCGTAGGAGTGCTTTTTGCGGACTATTTTCACGTCGGCAATGTCGCCAGGTGCGCCGTAGGGAATGAATACCACCATATTGTCCAGGCGGGCCAGGGCGTTGCCCTCGGCAGCCACGCCGGTTATTTCCAAGCCCTCAATAATGGGCTGCTCTTTCTTTTTTCGTGCCATAATCAAAATTTGGGTCGCTGTTATTCATATGGAGGGAGGGTGTTGCAGAACCTAAGTAGACCGGCATGGAAGCAGCGGACTTTTGTCCGCTGCGGTTAGCATCTTATTGGTAATCAGGAAAGGCGGCACACCGACCGACAAAAGTCGGTCGGCTCCATTCCGGTTAATCAAGGTTTTGCAACACTATCCAATTTTAACGCCTTAATGGTCAAAGCGGAATAGTGGCGGCTGGGAAGCCGCCACCTCCATAATTTATGTATCAATAGCTGTGCAAAACCGGATGGGGTTAGAATGTGTAGCCGGCGCTGACGAAGAGGTTGACGTTGCCGTCGCCGCGGAGTTCATAGTCGCTGGTGCCGCATGGGGTGGCATAATTGACACCGACCATTACGTTGAAGTGCTTCACGTGATACTGCGCCATAAACTCAACGGGGATAGAAAACTTGGCCTGGTCTACGTAGCGGTAGCTGTCGTAGCTGTAATCATAATAATAGTCATAGTGCGTATGACGTTGTTCTTCCGTGCAGAAATATCCGCCGATACCGGCACCGAGCATTATGTTCCAGTGCTTACCGAGGGTTTTGATGACACCAGCTGTCAGTGACGGCGTGGTTTTGTGTTTGCTCTCGTAAGACTCGGAATCGTTGCATTTCACTGTGGATAGAGCGCCTTTGACATACCAGCCCCACTTTTTGCCGTAGTTACCATACATCAGACCGTAATACAAACCGGCATCTGACGGAGTGTTGGCAGTCGGACCAATCAGCAGGTTGGCAAACGAACCGCCGTCGGGGGTTGATTTAAATGCCCCGAAGGAATCTTTGGCCTTGCGCTTGGCGGGTTTGCGGGCAGTGGTGTTGATAAACGGATAGATGGGGGCAACGGTGCTTTGACAGGTCAGAGTGCCGTTGAGGGCGGCAATCTTCTCGGCATCGTCGGAGGTCATCTTGCGGAAGTTGGTGTAAGATGCCGGGTAGCCGGACACGGTTACCGAGCCGCCGCGAAACAGTCCGCGACGCTTAATCTCGTAGTTGGGTTCTACCAGAATGTCGGCTCCCGACTCGTTGAGCAGCGTGGCCATGGCCGTTTTCTTCTGCTCGCTCAGCGACACGGTAGAGAGCGGAGACCACTTGAACTCCACGGTGGTTTCTGCCTTGGGCTGAACGTCGAGGTCGGCCACCGCGAGGCTAAACAGCTCGGTTTGAATGGCTGCGGCCTGCGGGGAGTGGGAGATGGTAGAACACGAGCTTAGCGTCAGCAAAGCGCCGGCGGCTAAAATCATGTACTTTTTCATGTTCACGATGGTGAGGGGGTTAATCGTTATTTAACAATTACCGTGCCACCATTGAGAACGTTAACTACTTCGGCTTCCTTGAGGGTGGTGTTGTGTACGTTCTTGTAGGTTGCGGGATAACCCTTTACGATAACGTATTTAACGCCGGTAAAGCTCTTCTTTACTTCGTATTGGGGCGCTACGAGCACGTCGGCGTTGCCGTTGGCTTCAAGAGCTTTGGCTACTGCGGCGCGGATTACTCCCTTTTCGCCTTCGCGCTGGTATGCCTTGGAGGGGTTGAAGGTGTAAGTAATCTTGTTGGGTGAAACTACCAGGTCGGCGCTTGAGCGGTTGATAATTTCAGAGTCAACGCCCATAGTGGTGGCGGTGTGTGAGATTGTGGTTTTGCAAGAGCAGAGCGACAGAGCTGCTGCGGCTACAAGAAAAAGGGACTTTTTCATTTTGGTTAAGAAATTGATAAATGGTTAATAAAATTGGGTGAAATATTATGCGCAAATGTACAAAAAATTTCTAAAGTCAACAATTATTTGTAACTTTGCGGTTAGAAAAAACGTTTAACTCTTTAAATCTTTCCATCATATGAGCAAAGGCACAATCCTCGTTACCGGCGGTACGGGCTATATCGGCTCCCACACCGTGGTTGAGCTTCAGGCAGCCGGCTACGACGTAGTTATCATTGACAATCTCAGTAATTCAAACGAAAACGTTCTCGACGGCATTGAGAAAATCTCCGGTATCCGTCCGGCGTTCATCAAGGGCGATTGCTGCGACATGACAGTGTTGAACACCCTGTTTCAGGCTTTCCCCGGCATCAAAGGCATCATTAACTTTGCCGCATCAAAGGCCGTTGGTGAAAGCATGGAGAAGCCGGTTCTCTACTACCGCAATAATCTCAACACTCTGATGAACCTGCTCGACTGCATGAAGGAATTCGGCGTCAAGGGCATCGTGTTCTCAAGCTCCTGCACCGTTTACGGCGAACCCGACGAAAACCCCGTTACCGAGCAGGCTCCCATCAAGAAAGCCACCTCGCCCTATGGCAACACCAAGCAGATCAGCGAAGAAATCATTACCGACGTTATTAACGCCGGCGCTCCGTTCAAGAGCGTGATTCTGCGCTACTTCAACCCCGTGGGTGCCCACCCCAGCGCAGAAATCGGCGAGCTGCCCAACGGCGTGCCTCAAAACCTGATTCCTTACATCACCCAGACCGCCATTGGCATCCGCAAGGAACTGAGCGTGTTTGGCGACGATTATCCCACCCCCGACGGCTCCTGCATCCGCGACTTCATCAACGTTGTTGACCTTGCCAAGGCTCACGTTAAGGCCATGGACCGCATGCTCGAACAGCCTGAAGCCGAAAAGATTGAAATCTTCAACCTCGGCACCGGCAACGGCGTGAGCGTTCTGGAACTCATCAACACCTTTGAGAGCGCTACCGGCGTTAAGGTTCCCTACAAGATTGTGGGCCGTCGTCCCGGCGACATCGAAAAGGTTTGGGGCAACCCCAGCCACGCCAACGACGTGCTCGGCTGGAAAGCCGACACCCCCCTGGCTGACACTATGAAGAGCGCCTGGAACTGGCAATGCAAGCTCCGCGAACGCGGCATTATGTAATTTGGTAATCTTCATTATACTTTTGGCGGTTGTGACCTTCTGGGGCGCGAAAGTGTCGGCAGAAGGTCACATTGACTTCCTTGAGCGCGAGCAGACGGGAGCCATCAAGGGCATCTTTGCCGTAATTATTCTCTATGGCCACGCCCGCGACTATCTTCAGCCCGCCGACTATGCGGGGCTGTATGATCGCGTTCCGAGCTGGCTGGGTCAGCTGATGGTAGTGATGTTTCTGCTCTATTCGGGCTATGGCATCATGGAGGCGCTCAAGCGCGACCGCCAAAAGTATATGTCAACTTTTTTGCGCCACAGGCTGCTGCGAACATGGCTGATGT
This sequence comes from Prevotella sp., assembly GCA_023666665.1. Taxonomy (GTDB): domain Bacteria; phylum Bacteroidota; class Bacteroidia; order Bacteroidales; family Muribaculaceae; genus UBA3263. The sequence goes on from JAMPBN010000001.1 coordinate 994,690, forward strand.
TTGCGGCAGCTGTGGTGCTTTTTATGATTATGAATCTTCTGCTCGGGCACAATTATTCGGTCTATGACAATCTGATGGCCCTGACGGGTTGGTCAGACGTGGGCAACAGCAGTTGGTTCGTGTGTGTAATCCTGATACTCTACCTGCTTACCTACGGCGCGCTGTTTGTGGTTAAAAAGACCGAAAATGTTGTCTGGTTGACTTTTGTCCTCGCCATAGGTCTGATAATCGTGCTGATAAACGCCGACAAAGGAGCTTGTTGGTATGACACCATTCTTGCGTATCCGACCGGTATGCTTGTGTCAATCTACAAACCCTGGATTTCAGAGCGCCTGCACGGTCGCAACTGGTATTGGGCCATCGGAGTGACGGGCGCTCTCCTGTTGCTGACATACATCGCGTCGGCCAATGGCAACAGACCGGGCTTTTGGCCTTTGACGCTCCATCTGATTTCCGCGATGTTCTTTGGGGTGTTTGTAGTACTGCTGACAATGAGGCTGAAACTTCAAAATCGCGCACTCAGCTGGCTGGGCACCAACGCTTTTGCTATCTACATACTCCAGCGCCTCGCTATGATAACCTGCGCTCATTTCGGACTCAACGGCAGCCCCGTGCTCTTTGTCGGCGTGGTGCTTCCCGCCACCCTGCTCATTGCCTCGCTCTTCACCGCCGCCTTCAACCGCGTTCGTCTCTGAAAAACATTTGAATAATTTGCGGGAAATTCGTAACTTTGCGGAAATTTTACATAATGCAATGAAGACAGTTACTTATAACGGACTGAATTTTAAAACCTTTATAACCTCTGAAGAGATTCTGAGCCGTGTGCATCAAATCGCAGCTGAGATTTCCGAGAAGTATAAGGGCAAGAATCCCCTGATTGTGTGCGTGCTCAACGGCGCTTTTCCCTTTGCCTCAGAGTTGTTTATGAACCTGACTATCGATGCGCAGATTGCCTTTGTGCGCCTGCAGAGCTACTGCGGCACCGAGTCGAGCGGCAACGTGCGCCAAGTGGTGGGTCTTACTGACTCCGTTAAAGACCGCACCGTAATCGTGGTTGAAGACATCATTGACACCGGCCGCACTATGACGTGCTTCCTTGAAGATCTCAAGACTCAGCAGCCCGCCGAAGTCAAAGTTGCAACTCTGCTTTTCAAGCCCGATGCTCTCCAAAAGCCGCTGCAACCCGACTACATCGGCTTCACCATACCCTCAAAGTTCATTATCGGCTACGGCCTTGACCTCGACGGACAGGCTCGCAACCTTAAAGACATATACGTGCTCAATACGGATAATTAGGCGTTGAGCCTTGGGTATTTGGCTTTAAGTATCAGGTGTTAGATTTTAATTGAGATTATGAATATAGTAATTTTTGGCGCACCGGGCAGCGGCAAGGGCACTCAGAGCGAGCGCATCATTGACCGCTACGGTCTGCATCATATATCTACAGGAGAATTGCTGCGCGACCATATTGCTCGTGGCACTGAGCTCGGCAAGGTTGCCGACAGCTTTATCAGCAAGGGCAATCTCATTCCCGACGAGCTGATGCTCGACATTCTTGAACACGAACTCGACGCTCACCCCGACGCTAAGGGCGTGATTTTCGACGGCTTTCCCCGCACCATTCCCCAGGCCGAAGCGCTCGAAAAAATGCTCAAAAAGCGCGGCTCAAAGGTTCACGCCGTAGTGGGCCTCGAAGTGCCCGAAGAGGAACTTACCGACCGCCTCATCAAGCGCGGCGCGGAGAGCGGACGCAGCGACGACAACGCCGCCACTATAGCGAAGCGCCTCGAGGTGTATCGCCGTCAGACCGAACCACTTAAAGAATATTACAACCGCCGCCTCGCCTACTATCCCATTCACGGCAGCGGCAAGGTTGACGACATCTTCGCCGACATTACCAAGGTGATAGACAAGGTTCACTAAGTCAGTGGCGGCAAATGACTGTCAAGGTGCGATCCTTGAGGTCGCGCCCTTGACGACGCACTGAATAGAGGTCGGCCGACTGTTTTGAGCAAGCCGGGGGCAGCGCAATATCACTGACTCCGGCTTCGTGCAATTGCAGGGCCACGGCGGTGGAGAGGTCTATGTGGGGGCGCGGTGTCGTAGCGGCGGAGTTGCGAGGTGGAAAGTGGACCGCACGTGTAGGGAAGAGGGCGGCGACTTCAGGGCCGACCTCAAAACAGTTGGGGCAGATGCACGGCCCCATAGCGGCGTGGATGCGTTTGGGGTCAGCACCACACTGCTGCATCAGCGCTATGGCGTTGCTGACAATGCCGGCCACTGTGCCGCGCCAGCCGCAATGCACCGCAGCGGTGATACCGGCCTCAACATCGGCCATCAACAGCGGCAGGCAATCGGCCGTGCGCACTCCGATAATCACTCCCGGGCGGGTACACACCAGGCCGTCAACGTCTTGCAGGTCAGCGCCCGGCTCGGCAATGCGCACCGTGGCAGTATGTGTCTGCACCGGAAACACCACCTCCTGTGCCACCCCAAAAAGCTCCGCAAACTCAAATCCGGCGCGGGTGCTGAATGCACTCACGCCGGATAAGTCTGTCATCAGTGGAATAATGGGCCGCATTACTGGGCGAGGTAGCTCTTGAGCAGTTCGCTCTTGGACCCTTTGAGGCGGCGAATGGCCTTTTCTTTGATTTGGCGCACGCGCTCGCGGGTGAGGTCAAACTTCACGCCGATTTCCTCGAGGGTCATTTCCTGGCAGCCGATGCCGAAGAAGAGCTTCAGAATTTGGCGCTCGCGGTCGTGGAGTTGCATCAGCGCGCGCTCAACCTCTACGGAGAGCGATTCGCGGGCAAGGCCTTCATCAGTGGCCGGAGAGTCGTTGTTGGTCAGCACATCGAGCAGGCTATTGTCTTCGCCCTCCTGGAACGGGGCGTCCACACTGACCTGACGGCCGCTGACTTTCATGGTTTCGGCAACCTTTTCGGGAGCTACGTCGAGTTCCTTGGCGAGTTCTTCTACCGAGGGCGCGCGCATGTTTTCTTGCTCAAAGCGGTTCAGAACCTTGCGGATCTTATTGATTGAGCCGACTTGATTCAGAGGCAGGCGAACAATTCGACTCTGCTCGGCGAGGGCTTGCAGAATGCTCTGGCGAATCCACCATACGGCGTAGCTAATGAACTTGAAGCCACGAGTTTCGTCGAATTTCTGGGCGGCTTTTTGCAGGCCGACGTTGCCTTCGGAAATGAGGTCCATGAGTTCAAGACCCTGATTCTGATATTGTTTGGCAACGGAAACCACGAAGCGCAGGTTGGCGCGCACCAGGCGGTCAACTGCGGCGGTGTCGCCCTGACGGATGCGCTGGGCGAGTTCTACTTCTTCGTCAACGGTAAGAAGCTCTTCGCGGCCAATCTCCTGCAAGTATCTGTTGAGCAGGGGGTCGCGGTTGGTAGGTGCTTGACTTATTTTTAGTTGCTGCATATCTCTTTAAATTACATAGTCAACGCATGCGCGGTCGGCTTTCAGCGGAGCGATAATCGACGCGGCAGCAATGTGGGCCGGGTGCTTGGCATAAACCTCAACATCGGCCATAGTGGGTACTACTGCGGTTAAAACAACATCCCAAGTCTCGTTGGGGTTCGCATTGATACCAACTTCCATAGATTTGAGCACGGAAATTTGCTCGGGGAGTGCCAAAAGGGCAGCTTTGAAGCGGTTTGCGGCATCGAGACGGGCGGCATCATCGCCTTGCAGTTTAAAGCTGACAATATGCTTGACCATAATGATTTAGAACCTTAATGGGGGTACAATAAGTGTGCAAAGATACGAAATATTTCCGAATCTTTACACACTTATAACGCTTTTTGTGTAATTTTATTGCAGCAGGGCTTTCATCCGGGCGGCGAGAGCAGCGGCAGCTTGGCCGGCAGCCGAGGCGAAGTCCGTGCCGGAAGATGCGTAGATGATGCCGCGCGAGGAGTTGACCAGCAGACCGCAATCGCCATTGAGCATTCCGTATTTGCACACTTCCTCGAGCGAGCCCCCCTGGGCTCCTACGCCCGGCACGAGCAGAAACGACTTGGGGGCAACGCGGCGAATGTCTTCAAACATCTTGCCCTGAGTGGCACCGACTACGTACATCATCTCATCCGAGCCGGCCCATTCTGACGACGTGCGGATTACGCGCTCAAACAGGCGCTCGCCATTGCCGGTTTCGCAAAATTGAAAGTCCTTGCTGCCGGGGTTGGAGGTCAGCGCCAGCAGCACAACCCATTTTCCCTCATAGCCAAGGAAGGGCTTTACGGAATCGCTGCCCATATAGGGAGCCACGGTGATTGCATCAACGCCGAGATGCTCAAACGCGGCGCGGGCATAGAGCGCCGAGGTGTTGCCGATGTCGCCGCGCTTGGCATCGGCAATTATGAACTGGTCGGGGTGGTTCTTGCGGATGTGTTTGATGGTCTCCTCAAGGGCAATCCAGCCACTGACGCCCTGGCTTTCAAAGAATGCGAGGTTGGGTTTGTAAGCCACACAATATGGAGCCGTAGCATCTACTATTTCCTTGCAGAAGTCGAGCAGCGGGTTCTCTCTGTCCAGCAGATGTGCGGGAATCTTTTTGATGTCGGGGTCAAGGCCTACGCAAAGAAACGTGCCCTTGCGGTTGATGTTGGAGATGAGTTCTTGTCGGTTCATAATAAGTCGCGATAAATATCTAATGCGTTTTGAATTTCTTTTGCGGGAACGATTTGGTCAATGAGCGGATTGCCGGGAGCTTTAAGCAGGGTGAAGTTGATGCGGTCGGGTGCGGAGTTTTTCTTGTCGTGGCTCATCAGCTCGAGCAGCCGGGGGTAGTCGTTGCAGTCCACCGGCGGGAAGTTTGCGTAAGCCTCTTTGAGCAGCGCGGCATATGGGTAAAGTTCTGCCGAGGGAAATCCCTCAAGCATATGGCTGAGAATCATTTCAATGAGCAGGCCGTGGGCCACCGCATAGCCGTGGGTCACCGGGTGGTTGCGCTCCATAGCCATGGATTCGAGAGCGTGGCCGGCGGTGTGGCCTAAGTTCAGCGCTTTGCGAATGCCTTGCTCGCGGGGGTCCTGGTCAACGATGCGGCGCTTCACCAGAACGTTCTCCTCGAGCAGCGGAAGCATAGCCTCAAGGTCGGCATTGACGATGTCGAAGCTGAGCAGCCGGTGGTAGGTGTCGGCCGACGAGATGAGTCCATGCTTGAGCATTTCGGCGAATCCGCTGCGCAGCTCTGCCGACGGCAAGGTCGAGAAAAAGCGCGTGGAAATTATCACTGCCTCTGCCGGAGCAAAAGCGCCGATTTCGTTCTTGAAATGGTGAAAGTTTATGCCCGTTTTGCCTCCCACGGCGGCATCTACGGCACCCAGCAGCGTGGTAGCCACGTTGATGAAGCGGATTCCGCGCTTGAACGTTGCCGCCGCAAAGCCGCCGAGGTCGGTGACCATACCGCCGCCAACGTTTACCAGTAGCGACCGGCGCGTAGCGCCGTTTTCGGACAGCTCGCGCCAGACTTCAGCCAGAGAGTCGAGGTTTTTGTTTTCATCGCCCGCCGGAATGGTTATGATATTGACGGCACCGAGTTCCAGGGCAATCGGGCGGGTGTTGTCGTCGGTAAGGAAAAATACCTTGCCGGGAGCCATCTCGGCAATAAGCTGCGAAAGCTCCTCCGCCACGTTATTTGAAAAAATCAATTTCTGCATATATCCAAAAGGAGTTTGGGGAGTTGGGCGGCGCAATCGGGCATTGAGGGGAACACCAGGTCGGCTCCGGCCTCGCGCAGCCGCTCGTGGGGAATCGGCCCGGTGGCCACGGCCACGGTGAAGCATCCGGCGGCGTGGCCGGCCTGCACGCCGAGCGGTGCGTTTTCAATCACCACGCATTCTTGGGGCTTTACGCCGGCAATTGCCGCGCCCTTGAGAAATGGGTCGGGATATGGCTTGCCGCGCTCAACGTTGAGAGCGGTTACGCGGCGCTCGGCGGGGAAATAGCCGGGAAAGTCAATGTCGAGTCTCCCAAGCAGCGAACCCTGGGCGGAGCCGGTAACGAGAATAACCTGCGGATGCCATGGCAGCGAAGCCACGGCCTGAACCAGCTCCCCGGCTCCCGGCATAACATTCGGAGTGGGTTTGGAACGGAAAATCTCGGCCTTGCGGTCGTAGAACGACTGCACCTCTTCATCGGTGGCGGGGCGGCCGAATTTGCGCTGAATGAGCAGGTTTACGGTAAACTTGCCGGTTGCGCCCTCGTAGAGGAAAAATTCCTCGGGGGTGCATTCAATATCGTGTTCACGCACCATTTGGTACCACGATGACGCATGGTTGGGCATAGAGTCGTAGAGCGTGCCATCCATGTCGAAGAGAAAGGCTTTGGGCGTTAGGCTAAGGGCGTTGAGCATTGGGTGTTGGGGTTAGAGGGAAAGACCGTTTTGGCGGAAGTAGAGGGAGTCGGCGGCGGAGAGGGTGTCGGCGACTTCGGGGATGGAGTCAACGTTGAGCGGCCGGCGGGTTTTCAGCGGACCCAGGCGTGCGGATTTCGCGCCGCGTGCAAACACGTTTTTGATTTCGTTGGCAAGGTTGATGCGCACGGTGTCGGAGAGCTGACGCGATTCTGCCGCCATATTTTCCTTGAAGCGGGCGCGGCCGAGCCGAATCTTCATCTTGTCGGCATTGCCCTTGATGTTTATGCCGAATTTAAACGGTATGGGCGATTTGAGAATTGAAACGTGATAGTTGAGGTTCAGCGCCAGGTCGTTATTGCCCATGACTCCGATGCGGTAGCGGTCAAAGTCAAACATGAACGGGTAGAGGCTGAGCTGATTGTTGTCGACCGTGAGCTGCACGTCCATATGGTCAATCATATTCTTGTTCTTGTCGTGGAAGAGCAGCCATTTGCTCACGGTTTTAAACGTTTTGTCGTCGAGCACGCGCAGGGAGTCGCCTGTCAGGCGCACCATGGCGTTGAGTTCTGGGAGCTTTATGTTCATGGCGGAGTCAACCGGCGTGGTTGCCGAGATGCCAACGTCGATAATGCCGCCCAGGGTGTTGAGAATCGGCATGATGGAGTCGAGCGTGGGCATCAGTTCGGTGATTCTGCCGATGTTGAACCGGTGCATGTCAAGGCCCACGCCGAAGTTCACGTCTTGACGTGTCGGCGCATAGTAGAGCATATTGAGATCTACGGAGCCGATGTCGGTCGAGGCATGGAGGTCTGAGAGGCTGGCGGCACCGTTGGCCACGAGGATTTCGCCGCGCAAGTCTTTGAGGTCAAGGTTGGAGTAGATGATGTTGCGGGCGTTGAGGTTGACTTTGGCATCAATGTTCATCGGCACCACAATGGCCATGGTTTCACCCGAAGCTTCGGCATCGGCATCGGCTTGGAGTGCGTCGTCGTCGGCATCAAGGTTGGCGCTGCCGGTCTTCAGCGAGTCGGCTTTTGCGGCGAAAGCTGCGCCCCGGAAGGCTGCGCGGGTTAGCTGGTTAACGTTGATGGTATCGGAGGCGAGATTCAGCGCAAGGCGAATTGGCGAATTGGCGCTTTTTCTGCCCATAGAGCGCTGAATGTTGGTAATGGAGCCCGACAGGGCGAGGTCGCTGAATCCGGCTTTGATTTTCAGCGAATTGAGCATTATGGAGTCGGCGCTGAACGTCATGTTGAGGTCGCTCAGGCGGGTGCGTAGCGGGAATAGCGGGGTCATAATTCTGCCCCCCTCGGCCTTGAGGCTGCCGCTTACGTTCAGGCGGCGCAGCATTGTAACTGCCGAGCGGTCAATGCCCAAATCGAGGGTCTCAAACTTGTTGCTCACCAGCGCAATGGAGTCGCGACGGCTGCGCCCGGGAGTGCGCGGCGACTTGGCGGAATTTTTCTTTTTTGAGGGGTGGGCGGAGGCTGATATGTCGAGGCCGCGGAGCGATGCGCGGTTTATGCCGTCGGCGTAGACCATACGTTTGGCCTTGAGCTTGGCCGAGAGTTTGGGCATACGGTTGTTGCCGTTGTAGCGCGAGAGGGTCACGCCGCCGGCCAGGCTGCGAATGCGTGCGCGGGTCGAGTCGGTGTTGCTGCTGTAAGTCAGTGAGTTGATGGCGAGATAGCCGCCCATGGGCGTTACGGTGGTGGAGTCGAGGGTGGTGGATGTGTTGCTGACTCCGGCTCCGAGTTTCACGTCGCCGGCCCGGGCGTTCAAGTCGGGCATCTCCACCCAAAGCGAGTCAACTTTAATCGAGGCCATAAGCAGGGAGTCGACCCCATGGAACGAATCTGACGAGCCGAAGCGAATGTTTGCGCGGGTGAGTCCGGCGGCAATGGTGTCGGCAGGGAGCAGGGCGGTGAAGTCGCTCAGCGAGGCCTCGCCGGTCAGACAGATGTGGTGAAATGCGTTGGGGGTCAGGTAGCTGAGCCGGGTTTTGATGTCAACGTCGGCATCCATCTTGCCGCCCAGGCGCATACCGATGAGCGGCCACAACCGCCTGTCGAGGTTTGAAAAGTTGACTTTTCCCTTGAAGCATCCGCTGATTGCCGGGTCGGAGGCAAGATTCGTTGCCGTGCCCGTCAGCGAGAAGTCGCTGGCCGGAAATTGCACGCTCAGGCGCTTGAGGTCAACTGTTGTGGCATCTAATCCGGCAGAGGATATTCGGGCGTTGAGCTCCGCGCCGAGATTGGTAAGCGCGAGGTAATATGAGGGGATTTTGAGCGGCGAATCGTTGAGTTTCACGTCCACGTCCATATCGGGATATAGCAGCGTGTCGGGGTCGTAAGTATATGGCTTCAGTAGCTTTGCGGTGAGATCCACGGTGCCGTCGGTGCTGATTGCGGGCACCTTGCCGGCAAGCGCGGGTATGGAGTCGGCGATTTCGGCAAGACGCTGCACGGGCATATGCAGCAGCTCAAAATTGAGCGACTCCATACGCACTCCGTTGCTGAAATCAGCCACGAGCGATGTGCGCGTGTTGATGCTGTCAAGGGCCACCGTGAAGTCGTGGAGCGACACCGCAAGCGGCTCCGAGGGTTTCCAGCCGATGCCGCCGTTTAGCTCGACGGGCAACCGGTAGGTGATCACCGAGGGGGCGTTGACGTTGGCGCGGGTGGTCAGCATATATTGCGGCGTGGAGTCTTTGCCCTCCAGAGTGATAAGCTGCAGGGTTACGCCGGCATTGAGCGAGTCGGCCACGGAGATATAGCGCAGGTCGGCATCCCCCTCAAGGGTGAAGGAATTTATGCGTATGTCGGGGAGCGAAAGCGGCTCGGTACTCGGTTCTGAGGGTTCAGACGGTGGCAGAATATTGAGCGAATTTTGCGTTGAATCCGCGCCAAACCAAAGGGTTGCCTGCGGGCGGATGATTTCGGCGCGGCTCACGCTGATGCGCCCGATGAGCAGCGCCGCGAGGTTGAGTCGCCCATCAAGGTGTTCAACCGACAGCACCGTGCTGACCGAGTCGGGAATGTTGTTGTTGACAATCGCCAGCGAGTCAATCTCGAGGATTGCATGAGGAAACTTTGACCAGATGGTCAAGTCAACGCGCCCAACGTCAACGCGGCCGCCGTTGAGGTATTCCGAGCCATATTCGCGGATCCATCGCGTCAGCCTTTCAGGCGTGAGAGTCAATGATATGGCTGCAAGAATTAGCAGCGCCAGGCCAACAATCACACCTGCGGTGATTGCCAGGCGTTTACTCCACTTTTTCATATCTCAAGGCGGGCAAAGGGCGCGGCATCAAGGGGACAGAACTCGCCGCGCAGGTATTTGAAATGTCCGGCAATGGCTACCATGGCGGCATTGTCGGTGGTGAACTTACGCGGAGGAATCCATGCCGTCAGGCCGCGTTCCCGGCAGAAGTCGCTTACTGCCTGACGTATGCCGGAATTGGCGCTCACGCCGCCGCCAATGGCTAAGGCACGTACTCCGGTCTGCTTCACGGCGATTTCCAACTTCTGCATCAGCGTCTCTATAATGGCACGCTGAATCGAGGCCGCGAGGTCGGCAAGATTCTTGCCGATGAAGTCGGGGCCGGTTTTCAGACCGTCGCGTACGGTGTAGAGAAAGCTGGTTTTCAGTCCGCTGAAGCTGTAATCAAGGCCGGGAATGTGGGGTTTGGCAAACTTGAACGCTTTGGCGTTGCCCTCGGCGGCAAGTCTGTCAATGTGGGGGCCGCCGGGGTAGGGGAGCCCCATTACTTTTGCGCACTTGTCGAACGCCTCGCCGGCGGCATCGTCGATGGTGCGTCCGAGAATCGACATTTTCTCGGGGCTTTCAACCAGGACAATCTGCGAATTGCCACCCGATACGAGCAGCGCCAGGTAGGGAAATTCCGGAACCGCATCTGACTCGTTTTCGCGGATAAAGTGGCTGAGAACGTGGCCGTGGAGGTGGTTTACGTCGACCAGCGGAATGCCAAGACCCATGGCGAGGCCTTTGGCAAACGACGTGCCTACCAGCAGCGAGCCCAACAGCCCGGGGCCTCGGGTGAACGCTATGGCCGAGAGGTCTGATTTGCTGATACCGGCGCGTTTTAACGCCGCGTCAACCACCGGGACTATGTTTTGCTGATGTGCGCGCGATGCAAGTTCGGGCACCACGCCGCCATACTCTTCGTGAACGCTCTGTGAGGAAATAACATTGCTGAGCAGCAACCCGTTGCGAATTACTGCCGCAGAGGTGTCGTCGCAACTTGACTCGATTCCAAGAATTACGCTGTCTTTCATATCAAGCGCAAAGATACGAAATTTTCAGCGTTTACGGAAAACGTGTCAGAAAGGATAGCCTATGGCAAGGTGAAAAGCCAGGGAATTTTTAAACGAGGTCATATTGTAGTAGCCCGGCTTGCCGGTGTCGTAGGGCGCGTGGATGCCGATGCCGAGGTCGCCGCGAATCACCAGGATGCCAACGTCAACGCGGAGTCCCACACCGGTGCCCAGGGCAAGGTCGCGCAAAAAGCTGCGTGCCTGCAGCTGACCGCCGGGGCGCTGCGGGTCTTTTTTCAGCAGCCAGACGTTGCCGGAGTCAACGAACACCGCGCCGTGGAGCGGACCGATAATCGGGAAGCGGAACTCCACGTTGGCCTCGAACTTAAACGTGCCGGTCTGATCAAAATAGTCGCCCGATTTGCTCTTTTCGGGTCGGTAGCTGCCCGGGCCGATGGAACGCACCGTGAATGCGCGGATTGAGTTGGCACCGCCTACCCAGAACTGCTCGCTGTAAGGCACCTCCTTGGAGTTGCCATAGGCGTGGGCCACTCCGGTTGCCGCTCTCATCACCAGCCAAAGGTCTTTGCTGTAGCTGAGTTTGCGGCCATAGACTATCTGGCCGCTGACCTTGAAAAACTGCGAAATCGGGATTCCGAACAGCTTCTTTTCGCCTTTCACACCACACGCCCGCCATATGCCGCAGAAAACTCCGCCGGCCTCCTGGGCGGTGGCGTTCCAGCTGAGCTGATTCATGCCGCCAAACACGCGGTCATACTGATACGTGTACATTATCTGCGGCAGGAACTGGCTGCGGAAGCTGAGCGCCACGGCACGGTTTGCCGCCATCAGCGAGTCGAAGTCTTCGGTGGTGTGGAGCAGGTTGTTGTAGGTCAGCTTCAACAGGGTCAGGGTGTTGGTGGAGTAGCGCGAGGGCGACCAGTCGTAGGCAAACGAGGCGTTAAACTGCGCCATGCGGAAGTAGTGCGGGCGGTTGAGCAGGTCCGCGTTGAGCGATATGCGCGTCCAGCTCAGGTCGCGCTTGAGCCGGGGAATGAACTTCGGGGCAAGCAGCCGGGGAAATGCCAGAGATGCCTGCAGCCCCGCCTCGTAGGAGTTGAACACGTTTGAGTGGTTGGCACCGGTTTGCCATTCGTAGCTGCCCGTCAGGGTGATTCCTAACTGTTCGCCGCCGCCAAAGAGGTTGTTTTGCGTCAGGCCGAGCATTATGCCCGGGCCGATGTAGCTGTTTGACTTGGAACTGACGTTGGCCTCGATGGTGGCTTCGAGGGGGCGGTCGAGCGTGCAGTCAACCACCACGTTGAGGCGGTCATCGCCCCGCACCCATGATGCCGAGTCGGGCGGCACGATGTTGATGTCGATATTTGAAAAAATGCCCAGGCGCGACAGGCGCGTCTGCGTGTTGTTGAGGGCGTTGATGCGAATGTCGCGGCCCGGACGCAGGGTTATGCACTCGTCAACGAGCTGCCTCCGGAAGCGTGACGGCATAAACTGCACCAGAGTGCAGCGCGAGGTCTTCACGGTGTCGGGTGTTCCGGTGCCGTCGTTGCGCCTCAGAATCATCGTGACGTCACCCACGCGATATTCCTTGAGCATCAGCGGCGGGGTGTTGGCCGCCATTACCATACGCAGGGCTATGCGCTGCGGTCCTTGGTTGATTGAGTCGGCAAGATATTCAATGTATTCGGGATTGAAGAAGTAGTAGCCCCGGTTGCGCATCGCCGTGGCAATTACGGTGCGCACGTTTTTGAGCGAGTCCACGCAGTAGCGCACCCCGGGGCGCAGATACGTCTGCCGCCGTGCCACGGAGTCAATCAGATGGTAGAGCCGGCAGGTGTCGGGCAGCAGCTCTATGGAGTCGAGCAGATATGCCGGGCCGGTTTCCACCTGATAGCTCACGGAGGTGATTTGCGGATTCTTTTTGTGGGAGGTGGTGTAAGATGCCGACCCTCTGAAAAAGCCGTTGTTGTCAAGAATCTGATCAATCATTTTGACGCGCAGGTCGGGGCGCACCTCGCTGATTAGAACCGGCTCGGAGGCGAATTTTTCATACACCCAGTGTTTGAGTCCCTTTTCGTGGCCGCTCCAGTGGTTCCAAATCCACAGCCCGATGGGGAATGGGTTGCGTATGTTGGTCATCGGCCAGGGATTGTTGGGCTTCACGTTGACTGCCGACGATATTTCCGACTTCAGACCGGGGGGTACTTTCACGCCGCTGTCGCCAACCACCGTGAGCTTCTTGATGCCGTTGTAGAGTTCCTCGTCGGGTGCAAGGCGCGACGTGGTGGAGCATCCTGCCAGGATGAGCAGATAAGAGATAAGAGATAAGAGATAAAGTTTATTTCTCATTGCTTGGCGGCTTTTATGAAGTTGAAAATGTCGGCCACGCGGTTAATGCGGCGCTTCACCACGAAGCCCACGCCGGTCTGCGTAACCTCGCCTTCAAGTATGCTCTCGTAGCCCGTGTGGCGGAACAGGCGCACATACATCGACCCCGACTGGTTGAGCATATATTCAAACGACACGTCGCTAATCAGGTTTTCGGCAATCTCCGACTCTTCCGAATCCGTAGAGTAGTTGCCGCCCACAACGATTTTAAACCGGTCGTTAAACAGTGTTTTGCTCACCTTATAACTATATTGCGTTGCCGTTGAAGTTTGGCCGTTACGGGTGCGGTCATATTGGTCGAAACCAAAACTGAGGTCTACCCCCTTGATGGTGTTGGCCGCCCACTTGTTGAGCTGTGAGGAGAGGAAGCCGTAGAGCGCGTTGCCGCTGAGGTTTGACGTTGCCGAGGTTTCGCCGCTTGAGTAGAGGCCGTAGAGCAGCAGATTCATTGCCTTGTTGGCGCGTTGGGTGGGACTCATGGCCTGCAGCTCGTTCTGCACGGTGATGTCGTCGTTGGTCGAGAGGTCGAATGCCACGTCCATATGCTCGAGCGTTCCGGTTGCCGCGAGGCTCACGTCGAAGTTTACCAGGCGGGAGTTCTCGCCCGAGCGCGTCACGTTGGCCTTGACCTGGTCGGAGGCGCTGACGTGGAGCGTGGGGTTGAGAATCGGGCCGTTGAACGCCACGTAGCTGCCCGGGGTGAACGTAAACGTTTTCTCCGAAATCACCGGCAGCGAGTAGCGGAAGAAACCGCCGTCAATGGTGAGGCGGCCCGTGAGGCGGCCGTCGGGCTGCGAGGGGGTCATAGTGTAGTTCAGATTGCCCCGGGGCTTGAGCTGGGCGCGGTTCTGGCCGTCGGTCGAGAGGTCAACGGTGAATTGCGCACCCTGGCGGATATCAACGTTGGCATCGAGCATCATCTGCATCCCCGTGGGCTGCACGGAGTCAGCAATCGCCACTGTGGCGGTGTCGGCAAAGTTTACGAATTTCACCACGTCCTCATCCGGCTCGAGGCCCACCACGGCTTTTGCGTCGGTGACCTGGTAGGTCAGGTTGGTTTGCGGCAGAATGGCCAGGTCGGCGTTGACGCGCATAAAGCTGAGAGTGCCGGCAACGTCGGCATTCAGGTCAATGAATCCGCGGCCGTAAAGATTGACCGAGCGGGCCTTTTTGGAGTTGAGAAACTGCATGTTTTGCGCCTTGAGCTGCAGCGCCAGCAATGGCGAGGCAAAGCTCTTGAGGTTGACCTGTCCGTTGATGCGCAGCGGGTTGTCGTTGCTGCCGAATATTGCAAAGTTGTTGAACTTGACCAGGTTGGAGTCTATGGGAATCTTGGTCGAGTCGAGGCGGAACGTCGTGCCCATCATTCCCACCAGCACCGTGGCATCGCGGAAGTTGATGTCGCCGTTGAGGGTCATTTGCTTGAACGTGCCGCCCACGTCCATGCGGCCGTTGAGCGTACCGCCCAAAGAGGCATATTCCGCCGGGAGGAAAGGATTTGCAAGTTTTAGGGGGAACTTGCTGACTTTCAGGCTGAGGTCGAGGGGGGAGCGCCGCGTGGTGTCGTTGAGTGCCCCAGTTGCGATGATGGCGCGGGTATCGTCAACGTCGAGCGCGGCGTTGGCCCATATTGCGCCGCCAAAGTCGGTACTCACGTCGAGGTCAAGGTCAAGATTGCCCACCGGCTTGCGGCCATACGTGAGGTTCTCAACTCCCACGGTGCCGTAGCCGTTGACCGACTTGGTGGTGTAATTAACGGTGAGGTCGGCATTAACGTCGCCCGCAATCGGCGGCGCAAAGGGGTTGATTTGAATCCAGTCTTGAATGTGTATGTCGCTTATTTTTACGGTCAGCTCGTTGGGCGTGGTCAGCGAGTCGGCATCGGAGTGTTGCGATGTGAGAATCTGAATGCGCGAGTCGTCGCCCCGGGCATCAATGTTGGCGTGGAGATGCAGCGTCTTGGGGTTGAGCGCCAGGTAGTTGTTGTCGTTGATAACCCAGTGCTTGTAAGCGATAATCGGCTCTGTGGGGGTGAGTTGCAGCCCCACTATCGAGTCGCTGATGTTGGCAAGGAAGCCGACCTTATAGCCGGTTTGTCCTTGGAGATTTTGCTGTTGGAGAAAGAACTTGCCTTCGTGGCCTTCAACGCGGCCTTTAAGGCATACTTGGGCAAACTCGTCGAGTGTGCCCGGGCGGTTGTGCATATCCACGTCGAGAAGCAGCGCGTTACCCCGGGTCAGCAGCTTGGCCCCTAAGGTGTCAACCTTGATTGACTCGCCTGAGCTGAAGCCGAGAATGTCGGCGTTGGCGCGCAGGGCGGTGTCGCAGTCGGCGCTGAGGTGCAAGGTGTTGAAGTCAATTCCCGAGTTGGCGAGGTAGGCACCGACGGCGTTGCCCGGCAGCGCCTCGAGGTTGAGGCGGAAGGGCGGAAGGAGGGAAATGAGGCTATCGGCGAGGAAGTTGCGCTGCGCAATCATTGAATCCACCGCCGTGGCCGCCGCGCCGAAGCTCCTGGAGAGCGACATCAGGGTGGTGTCGGCGCGGAAGTCGGCGCTCAGGGTGTTGTTGCCCAAGTGCACTGCAGTGGTGCGCCCGGCATTGGCCGTTAGGCTGAGCGAATCAAGGGTTATCTGGTTGGAGTTGAAGCGGATGTCGGCGTTGCGGATTGTTGCGTCGGCCTTGATGGAGTCAAGGTTGAGAGCGGCGTAGCCCCGCGAGTCGAGAAGCAGCCGTCCGCCCATCACGGAGTCGGTGAGTCCCAGAACTTTGAGGTCGAGGTTGCGGATGTTACCGTTGAGATTCCAGCTCACGGTTTTGGCCTCAAGATGCCCTGTGAGGTCGAGCGAGAGGTCTGCGGCCGAAGCCCCGGAGTTCAGGCGTGCCGCAATGTCGCCGTCGGCGAGTTTTGCCGCCAGGGTCAGGTTGCCGATGCGCTCGCCCTTATATTGCAGAGCGCGCAGGTCTACGTTGGCGTCTATTCGAGCACCGCGCCGCAGGGGGTTGAAATACAGACCGTCAACCCGCGCCGAGCCGCTCACCGCTCCGATGCCGAGGTCGGGCATAAATGCCGCTACCGGAAAGGAGTCAACGAGCAGCGTCGCGCCATAGCGCGGCGCCGTGCCGCTCATTTTGGCGTCAAGCGCAAGGCGGCCGGCTGCCGTGTTGGCCGTGAGCTGCGCGGCATAGTCGTTGTCGTTGGCCTTGACGTGGCCTTTGAGCCGCAGCGGCGGCAGGCTAACCCCCTTTGGCAGCAGCGGCTTGACCGGCGCGGTGTTGCTCAACCGGCCGTCAACGTCAATGTCGAGTTCGAGCTGCTTAGGGTCGGTGAGGTTGCGCACGGTGCCGCCCCCCTTGAGGTAAAAAACGTTGCGCATAGCCAGCGCCAAGGTGTCAATTCTCAGGTCGCCCATAGTGCCGGAGGCTAGGGCGCGCAAGGTTAGCGGATTGTTAGGTGGCATAGGTGCCAACATCGGCGCAAATGCGGGAAATGCCTTGACTACGGCGGCGGGATATACTTCAGCCGTGGCATCAACGCTGAGCGGTGCCGTGGCCATATCGCCGAGGCCCATCTCGGCGCTGAGCAGCAAGTTAGTTTGCTTGTTGAGCAGAATTTTAAAGCCTCGGGCATACATTGCCGAGTCGGTCATCTCAAAGACACCGGAGCCTTGCAGCGGCATCCCCGCAACGCTGCCAATCCGCAGCGAGCGCAGCGGCACGGTGAGTTCCGCGCCGTGCATAGTGAACGAGTCAACCCGCGCAGTGGCATCTCTCAGCGTCAGCCAGTTGAGGTCTAAGCCGGCAATCGGCTCAGCTCCGCGTTGGCCATAGAGCGCCGAATCTACGGCAAGCTCAAGAAGGCCGGTCCGTATGTCGATGGTGTCGGCGACGAGCAACTCTCCTCCGCTCAAAGTGGCCTCCCTGAGGCGGGCGGCAATGGTATCGTTGGTCAGCGCCATGCTCATGCGGTAGTCAACGTTGCGCAGCGAAATCGGTCCCGTAGTGATACGTAGCGGCGCGGTCGCCGTGGTGTCCTTTGGCGTTTCGGTGGTGTCCGGGCCCATCAGCAGGAGCACGCGGGCGCCGTTGAGGTCAGCGTGTTTCACCATTATATCGCTGAAATTCAGCGCCAACGATGCTGCCGCGCCTATGGAGTCAACGCTTACGGCAATGTAGAGTGAATCCGCGCCGCCCATCTGATAGAAGCCGTTGCGAATCTCGGCGTTGGTGATACCCAAGCGCCCGCGCAGCAGCGACAGCGGATTGACGCTCGCCGACACCCGGCGGGCCACCACCATAGTGTCGCCCCGGTCTATCACTACGGCCCGCTCCACGCTGAGCCGCAGCGGCCAGCGCAGGCGGATGTCTTCCGCCTCAATGTGCATTCCGGAGCTTTGCTCCACCGAGGGCAACACCCACGAAGCCACGCGGTTAAGCACCCCGGGCACGTAGAGCAGCGCAACTGCTGCGGCAACGAGCAGAATCACCCCCGCAACCAGCCACCCCACCCACCGAAGCGGGCGGAGCACACGGCGCGACTTGCGCGGCGATTCGCGGCGGGCATCCTTCTCGTCCATAAATAAACAGTTGACTAAAATCTAAACCACAAAATTAACGAAAAAGTTTAACCTGCCAAAATCATTTGCAAATGTCGCGGAAATGACGTATCTTTGTCACCAAATTCATTCAAATCATCAATTAAATTCTTTCACCTTTTTTATGAATAAACCTTTCTTCAGGTGCCTGGCATTTGTATCTCTGCTTGGCGCTTCCTTAACGGCATCCGCCGACAAGGTTTTTTATCAAGTTCCGAGCGAGAGCTGGCTTGCCGACGGCGGCTATTATGTTGTGGGTTCTGTGGGTACCGCCGGCAATTGGCTCACAAATAATCCTATATGCTACACGGCTTCCATTAATGCCAACAACAAAGGTGGAACAGTGTCAATGACGGCGAAACCCAATTTGGACTTTGAGGACTCTATGATATGGAAATTCAAAGCCGCAGATAAGGTTTGCAGTAATACCCATACGTCTCATGGCGGCCCTCATCAGTCGTTCCAGTTGCTCTGTGCAGCAAATAATAATTTGGCGCTGACATACTCTCCCGGACTGACAAATAACTTGTCAAACAACGACACGTATTTTGAATACGTGCCAACTGAGGTTTCGGGCCTTGGAACGGTGTTTGTCAATCACACCAAATGGGATGGTAGCCGATATGTAGTATTCCGTTGTTTTAACCCCTCCGGAAGTGCAAACTACTATTCTACCCCTGATGATGTCTGGAATGGCCAGTATGTTGGCAGCGATGGCTCCTGGAGTGTAATGCAACGAATCTACCTCGTGATAGATGATGAAAACCTTGCAGCTACTGCCTCCGTCATATGGCAGGCTCTCGCTGAAGATGATATAGCGACCAACGGTTCTGAATATACCGGTGGACATATTACCGCTTTGCGTTTGCGCGCGGTACCTGATTTGGCCGGACAGAGTGCTTCGACTCTCATAGATTATCTAACGCAGAAATATGCCGAATCCATTGAAGATATTGATTTTTTAACATCAACCTTTGGTGGTAAATATCTTCAGATTCATCACGACGTAGTGATTAGCGGTAATACTCGTACCGGCGCAATCGGTATCAAAGATGGAGCGTTGAAAGTACTTTCCGGCAGCCCGAAACTTACATCTACCTGGTATGCAGAGTACGATGAGGCTGAAGATGCCATCCGCCTATCCATAGACGGTTGGTATTTGGGCGCAATAGCTCCCCAACAAAATACCGAACTCTCATTGGCAACAAACGCAAGCGAAGCCGGTTTATATCGTTTCTATCCCCAGTATAACAATAATTATGAAGTAGATTATTATCTGCTGACTTGCAAACGATATTCCGACGGTACAGAACCCGCGGCTTGGCGCACCGGTGCAGCTGTTACGGCAAACAATAATCAAGGAGTTGACGGTGAAACCAACAACTGGGTAAATGATAAGGTGTCGACATATAACACTGATGGCGTACTTTCTCGTTGGGGTTCAGGTGCGGCTACTGCCCATTGGCAAATCTCAGTGGTGGGTGAAACGGAAGCAGAGGCCTTGGTGGCTATTGCTAAAGATGAGCTGATGCCGGTTAGTCCCAATATCAACACACGTATGCTTCAAAACTTGACCGATTACGCTTGCAATATGTCAGGTGTCGGCTCCGCGTTCATTCAAAAGGGTCAAGCAATCCAACAGTTGGCGCAACGACTCACGGTGACCCCCGATGCTAATAAATTTTACTATGTAGTTAGCGCAGTGGGGTATAATAGCGGCCTTAAGGGCTTGACCATAGCCACTGAAGATGATGCGGTAAAAGTCAAATGGAATTCTTTAGCATCAGATTTTACTTCAGTATGGGCTATTACCCCAACGGATCAAGAAAACAGTTATTTGCTGCGTAATGCAATCAATGGTATGTATGTGGAGCCACGAACCGACACCGGTAACAATGCGCTATATGCTCTGCAGAAAGAGAGTTCACCTGTAACCCTTACCCGAATAAATGACTCTGATTGTCAAATGTTGATAAAAGCCGAGGGGAGCTTCCACTGTTTGAATCATAGTTCCGGTGAAGGGTCAAATGGTTCTATTATTGCTTACAATAACCAAGATAACATTAACGAACCTTCGGCTTGGTACATTATTGAACTGTCAGCATCAGAAGTTGAGGCTCTCCAACGCGCATATTCAGAGGTTGCTGCTGCCGACGGGATACCCGAGTGGGCGCAAAATAACCTTGAAAATCTTTTTAATGTAATCAACGACAATACGGCAACGGCATCCGCAAGAATTGATGCTCATCTTGCTGTTTCAGATTTCAATCCGAGTTCCATTTTTGCAGATAAGCTCTTTAAAATTGAGTCATACGGTCGCCCCGGATTTTATATTGGCTTCGGTGGCGCGACAAGTGGCTGGATGCATTTTTATGATTCAACCGCCTGTTCTGACCAAAGCGATTTCCTGTTCTATTTTGATGCAGAACATAAACTGCACCATTTGCTCGGCGGAAATGCCGTAAACGCCGGTCTGCAAATTGACACTGATGCAAATGCCGGAGCGTTAAGTCTTGCATTTTCTCCCCTTGAAGATGGCTATAAGATTATAGGTAATTCTAATGGTACGATATGGGCTCATGATATGGGTACATCAAATGCCAACTATGTAAATGTGGTTGGGAGATGCGGTGGCACCATAGAACCTACCGGCCACACCGAAAACCACGCATTTAAGTTGATTCTCGCAACTGAAGAAGAAATTAGTCAGTTAATTCGTAACGTTGCCGGCGAAGAACCTACACTTGAGGGTTCCGGTTTCGTTGAAGGTACGGAACCCGGTCAACTCGTAGTTCTCGAGGATGCAACCAATTGGAACGATTTTTGCGGCCAACACGGTTTGAACGCATCATTCTTTAATATTGACAAATATCACGACTTTCTCAATGCTGCTACAAACAACTATCTGTTGAACAAATATACCGTAGCACCGGTGAAGGGCGATAGATATTTCCGCGTTAAGGCTTCGGCCCGAAATATGGAGTCACAAAACCGCTCAACTGAAGAGCGGTATTTGAGCGATCAAAACTTGTCCGACAGAAGCAGTTTTGAAACGTCTGACAACGAGCATACGCTGTTCTACTATTCGCCTGAAAAATATTTGATTTCTGCCAATAACGGTCGCTATGTAACACTAACGGGCGCTAATCGTGTGATTAACCATTCAGATGCATTGACTGCTGATAAGACTAACGGTTCGCATACTTGGGAGTTTAAAGCTGCTGTGGTCTCAGAGCTTGGTGCGTATGAGCTGATGATTAAAAATAACAGCAATACCACCCGCTCCATGCACCTTGTTGCAAATGCCACCGGCGGTGGTGCGGATGCTTGCGATAGCCACGATAATAACGATTTGAAACATAATTTCTATTTGGTGACCGCATATGAACTGCCGGTTGCAGTCGGTGAGAATGGCTATGGCTCAATTGTAGCTCCGGTTGCTTTGGAACTCCCTGTTGTTGACGACTTCTATTTTTACACCTTCGAATATGCGGTTAATGGTCAAGAAAAGAACTTCCGGTTCCAAGAAATTGAAGCACCCGCAACAGTTGAAGCTAACACTCCGATTCTTGTTAAGGGTCTTGCCGGGCAAGCTATCAACCTGGGTATTAACTACGACTACACTGCACCGACATCTGTTCGTGCTCGTGTAGCTGAGGAAGAAGCTCCGTTGATAGTAGCTCATGCATCACACATTGCCAGCGCTCACGCTGCGAATGCCGAAGCAACCGAGACATATAACACTTATGCACTGAGCAGTACGGAAGTTGGTCTTCTGGCAGGCGATGTTGTGTTTACGCCAATTGCAGAAGGTGATGAACTCGTAGCGGGAACGATGCACTTGACTATGCCTGAAAAGATAAACGAATATCTGGGCGGTCAAGAAATCGTTAACACCAACGGACATGCCGTGCTGAACCTGACCTCAAACTACACCACCGGGATACGCGAAGTGGTAAGCGGAGAATGGCAGAGCGAAGAAGTGGTTTATGACCTGCAAGGTCGCCGCCTGAACGCTCCGATTCGCGGCATTAACATCATCAATGGTCGTAAAGCCTTGGTGAAATAATGCGTAATTCATAGAGCGTAATGCATAATTGGGGGCGCGGCTATGAGTCGCGCCCCTTTTACAATAAAAATTGGAAATTTATGTAAAAAAATTTGCGAGGGTCAGAAAGTTTGCTTAACTTTGCAGTCGCAAAAGCCCCCCGACCCGTGAGGCTTGAAATAGATGGTGAGCATAGCTCAGTTGGTTAGAGCGTCGGATTGTGGTTCCGAAGGTCGTGGGTTCGACCCCCACTGTTCACCCCATCAATCATTAACGCGCCGGAGGCCTCAAAGCTTCCGGCTTTTTTTTCAGCGCTCCGCGCTGAAGGTTAACCCGGGCGCACCGCGCCCCTTACCCCTTAACCTTGGCGCTTCGCGCCAAATTAACCCTCGGCGCGAAGCGCCGAATAAAATGAATTTTACTCTTCAAGCAACCGCATCCGGCAGCAATGCCCGCGCCGGCATAATAGAAACCGACCACGGCACGATTCAAACTCCGATTTTTATGCCGGTAGGCACCGTCGGAGCTATTAAAGCCGTGCATTTCACCGAGATGAAAGAGCAAGTCAAAGCTCAGATTATTCTCGGCAACACATATCATCTGTATCTGCGCCCCGGCCTCGACACTCTGCGCGCCGCCGGCGGACTGCACCGCTTCAACGGCTGGAACCGCCCCATTCTTACCGACAGCGGCGGCTTTCAGGTGTTCTCCTTGGCCGACAACCGCAAACTCACCGAAGAGGGCGCTCACTTTCGCAGCCATATCGACGGCTCCAAACATCTTTTTACCCCCGAAAAAGTAGTAGACATTCAGCGCATAATCGGCTCGGATATAATGATGGCTCTCGATGAGTGTCCTCCCGGTCAGAGCGACTATGCCTACGCCTCAAAGAGCCTTGACCTGACTATGAGGTGGCTCAAAAGGGGGTGGAAGCACTTTGGCGAGACGGAGTGCCCCTACGGCCACCGGCAGACGTTCTTCCCCATAGTGCAGGGGTGCACGTTCCCCGAACTGCGCCGCCGCGCCGCCTCGGAGGTTGCCGAACTCGGCGCCGAGGGCAACGCCATTGGCGGCCTGGCCGTCGGCGAGCCCACGGAGGTGATGTATGAAATGATTGAGGTGGTCAACGAAATTCTCCCCGCCGACCGCCCCCGCTACCTCATGGGTGTCGGCACTCCTGCAAACCTGCTCGAGGCCATTGACCGCGGTGTGGACATGATGGACTGCGTGATGCCCACGCGTAACGGCCGCAACGGTATGCTCTTTACCGACTACGGCATCATGAACATGCGCAACGCCAAGTGGGCAAAGGATTTTTCGCCCATACAGGAAGACGGCGCTGCCGAGGTTGACCGCATATACTCCAAGGCATATCTGCGCCACCTGTTCCACGCTCAGGAAATCCTTGCGATGCAGATAGCGTCGATTCATAACCTGGCGTTCTACCTGAGCCTCGTGGGCCAGGCCCGGCAGCACATCCTTGCCGGCGACTTCGCCCAATGGAAACCCCAAAAACTCGCCGAAATTACCCGCCGCCTGTGAAGATTCTTGACTGGTATATAATTCGCAAGTTCCTGGGAACTTATCTGTTCTCGCTGGCGCTGATTCTTGCCATTACGGTGATGTTCGACATCAACGAGAAGCTCGACGCATTTCAGAAAGCTCCGCTCTCTGAAACCGTGTTTGACTACTTTATGAACTTCCTCCCCTATTTTGCCAACCAGTTCAGCCCGCTGTTCGTATTCATCTCGGTGATCTTTTTCACCTCCAAGCTCGCCGGCAACTCTGAAATCATTGCTATGCTCTCGTCGGGCGTGAGCTTCAACCGCCTGCTGCGCCCATATATGATTTCTGCCGCAATCATTGCCGCGGCAACTCTGGTGCTCAGCGCCTACGTGATTCCCCCGGCCAACGCCAAGCGCATACAGTTCACCAACACCTACGTTAAAGACAAGCGCGTCAGCGTTATCAGCAACGTGCAGATGAAAATCGGCCCGGGCCAGGTTGTGTACTTCGGCGACTTCTCCGCCCACAACAAGCGCGGCTCCCGCTTCAGCCTCGACAAGTTCGACGGCAACAAGCTGACCTCGCGCCTTACGGCGGGGTCGGCAATTTATCGCGGCGGCTACTCCTGGCGCTTGCGCAACTACACGGAGCGCACCTTTCTTGAAGACCGCGAGGTACTCCGCACCGGCCTTGACCTCGACACGGTGATTCCCGTGGCTCCCGAAGACATCCTTATTCAGCGCCAGGATCAGGAAAAGATGACCTCGCCCGACCTGTCGCGCTACATTGACCGCCAGCGCGAGCGCGGCGTTGCCAATATCAAGCAGTTTGAAATTGAATATCACCGCAGATATGCATCGTGTGCGGCGGCGTTTATTCTGACGCTTATCGGCGTGAGCCTCTCCTCGCGCAAGGTCAAGGGGGGCATGGGGCTGAACATCGGCATCGGCCTGGTGTTGAGCTTCACGTATATTCTCTTTATGGGCGTGACGCAAACTTTTGCCATCAGCGGCCTGACCTCGCCCGCCGTGGCTATGTGGATTCCCAACATCGTCTACACCATCATTGCCGTGGTGCTCTATCTTAAAGCCAACCGCTACTGATGAAGTACCTCACCGTTGCCCGAGCCGGCGAGGCCAATTTCACCGAAAAGCGCAGCCGCTTCATCGGCTTTGCCTACCCGGCAGCATCGGTCGGCGAAGCCAAGGAGCGCATGGCCGAGCTGCAACGGCGCTACTGCGATGCCCGCCATGTTTGCTGGGCCTGGGTTATCGGCGTGGAAAGCCCCGAAAGCTACTCAACCGACAATGGCGAACCCTCCGGCACCGCCGGAAAGCCGATTCTCGGGCAGATAAACTCCCGGGGGCTGCGCAACGTGGTGGTCGGTGTGGTGCGCTACTTCGGCGGCATCAAGCTCGGCACTCCCGGACTCATCGCGGCATATCGCCTTGCCGCCTCCATGGCGCTCGACGAGGCCGGCTCAGAGGAACGCGAGGAGATGACCGAGCTGCAATTCACTTTCGGCTACGCGGATATGAACGCCGTTATGCAGCTTATCAAGGCCGACGGCATTGCAATTCTTGACCGCACGTTCGACAACACCTGCTCACTGCGCATAGCCCTCCCCAAGACCCAAGCTGAAGCGCTGCAACCTCGCCTCGCAACCATAAAAACCGTGCAGATTTAAAATCCGATTTTAAATTTGCACAATTCCCCCCCCCAAAAAAAATCATATGCGGAGGAGAGTGGGGGAGAAGAGGGTTGAGTGGGGTTCGTGGCCTGTGAGGTAGTGCCAGCCGGCGAGTTGTCCCTCGGAGTCGAAGCTGCCAATAACCGGGCGGCTCACCACCTTGCCCGCCCCGTCAATAGTCCCGATAAACAACTTATCCATCACTCCTAACTCCTACCGCCCCTTGTCAAACCTCACGGCTTGGCGGCGCAGGGTGTTGTATTCTTTGGAAATCAGGCGGGTGCGCACCAGGCGGATGCTGTCAACGAATGCGCGTTCGCCCTCTTTCGGCTCAAGGTGGAAGTAGCCGTAGACGCGCTCTGCGTTCATCATACTGTCGAGCTGCAGTTTTAGTTCATAGCGGCGCTGGTCGCCAACGTATTGCCTGGCGGTAATGCCCTCGGTGGTGGCCTCGCGGTTGGCGTAGTCGGCAATCAGGGCCGTTGACATCTCGCTTAGGGCGTTATCTACCGCAAAGGTCAGGGTCAACACGTCGCCGCGCTGCCAGGTGGAGTCAACTGCCACTTCAAAGGCGTAGAAATTAGATGGCTCAGTGCGTGAAAACAGGGTGGAGGGGGCAAGAGGCCAGACGTTGACCGAGTCGCCCGCGGCATTGCGCAGCGCAAGGTTCTCGGAGGCTTCAATGCGTCGCACGGAGTCGGCCAGAATGGAGTCGGCGCGGTCAATAACCTTCATAAAGCTGCCGGGGTGCGCCCCATACCATCGCATTGACGAGTCGAGCACGGCCTCGTTGACCCCGTGGCGTGCAAGGGTGGTTTCGCGCAGTTGGTAGCGCAGGGAGTCGGGGTTAAAACCGCCGATGGACACTTGCTGACTCGCGGCGTTGGCCAACTGGAGGTCAACAAGCAACCGCGCCATAGGCTCGCGCTTCAGCACCATATCGGGCACTCGCTCGCAGGCGGTCAATGCCCCGGTGAGGAGCAATATGGCGCATAGAGCGAGAGGGTTATTCTTTATCCACTTTTTCAACCTCTGTTTCATTTATGCTTAAATCGGAGGAGTAGAACAGTATCAGGGCGATGACTCCGCAGCTCACTGCGGCATCTGCAAGGTTGAAAATCGGGTGGAAGAACTCAAAATATTCGCCGCCTACCCAGGGCATCCACTGAGGCCAGTAGAAGTGGAAGAGCGGAAAGTAGAGCATGTCAACGACCTGGCCGTGGAGCAGCGGAGCGTAGCCTCCGGAGGCCGGAAAGAGAGTGGCAACGGCCGGGGGAGCCGGATTGTTGAAAATCAAGCCGTAGAACGTGCAGTCAATAAGGTTGCCGATGGCTCCGGCAAGGATGAGTGCAACGCAGACGCACAATCCGGTGCTGACCATGCGCTTGTGCAGTAGCCGACAGAGATACCAGAAGCCGAAAATCGTGGCTATGAGGCGAAACAGTGTGAGTGCCAGCTTGTTGCCGAGGCTCCAGCCGAACGCCATACCGGGGTTTTGGACGTAGAGCAGCTTGAACCACGGCAGAATCTGCATTTCCTCGCCGAGGTAGAAGGTGGTCTTCACCCAAATTTTCAGCCATTGGTCGGCAATCAACACCAGGAGGATGATTGCGGCTGAAAGCCACGCGTTTTTCTTGGACTTGGCGTTCACTGTTTGGCTTCGATTGAGAGGGTTGCGTGGGGTACTGCGCGGAGGCGCTCCTTGGGGATGAGTTTGCCGGTTTTGCGGCAGATGCCGTAAGTTTTGTTTTCGATGCGCAACAGTGCGTTCTTGAGGTTTTCAATGAATTTGCGCTGGCGTTCGCAGAGTTGGGCGTTTTCTTCTTTGCTCAACACGTTGGCTCCCTCTTCCAGGGCCTTGAATGTGGGTGAGGTGTCGGCGGTGTCGTTGCCGTCGCTGCCAATGAGGTTGGCGCGCAGATTTTCGTATTCTGCCTGGGCCTTGGCGAGTTTTTCAAGAATCAGTTCTTTGAATTCCTGCAACTCTTCGTCGCTATATCGTTCTTTTGTTTCCACTTTAGGGAATTGGTAATTAGAAATTAGTAATTGGTAATTGGTGTGTTGGGTAAAATCTTCACCTTTCACTTTTTACCTTTCACCTCCAACTTGCCGTCAGGCAAGTTGGATAGCTATGTTCACTTTCAGGCCGTCAATGTCGAGGGTGTCGTCGTTGGCGGGAAGGTTGGCATCGGTGGTTATGGCATCGGCAAGCACCTGGGCGGCGATGTAGTCGCCGAAGTCGTTGAGAGCTTCCATTACTTCCGCTACCGGTTCGAGGCACACGGTGATGTGGTCGGTGATGTTGTAGTCGCGGCTCTTGCGGATGTTTTGGATGCGGTTTACCAGGTCGCGGGCCATACCTTCGCGACGCAGCGCGTCGGTTACGGTTACGTCCAGAGCCACGGTTACGGTCCCTTCGTTAGCCACGAGCCATCCGGGAATGTCTTCGGAGAAGATTTCAACGGTGTCGGCGGTTACGTGGGCGGAAGTTCCGTCGGCGAGCTGCAGGTCAATGGCTCCGTTGCGCTCAAGCTCAATGATTTGCGCTTGCTCCATAGCCTGAACGGCGGCGGCTACCGCCTTCATCTGCTTGCCAAACACGGGGCCAAGCTTCTTGAAGTCGGGCTTCACGCGCTTAACCAGCACTGTTTCGCTCGGGTCGAGAAGCTGCATCTCCTTGACGTTGACCTCACCCAGTACCAGGTCGATAATCGGCTCTACCATAGCGCGCTGTGCATCATCGACCAGCGGCATCATCAGCTTGCTCAGCGGCTGACGCACCTTGAGGTTTGCTTTGCGACGCAGGGCCAGCACCATTGAGGTGAGCTGCTGGGCCAAAGCCATACGCTGCTCCAGGGCGATGTCAATAAGTGCCTTGTTGGCCTCGGGCTGACGCTCAAGGTGAACCGAGGTAGCCTCGGGGTTGAGGTCGAGGTAGAGGCGCTCGGCATAGAACGGTGCCATCGGTGCCATGAGCAGTGCCACGGTGTTGAGACATTCGTAGAGCGTCTGATATGCGGCGAGTTTGTCGGCGGTCATCTCCTTGCCCCAGAAGCGCGAGCGGTTCAGGCGAACGTACCAGTTGGAAAGCTCGTCGACGAACTCGGCAATGGCGCGGGTTGCGGGGGTCAACTCAAAGTCATCGAGCTGAGTCTGAACGGTTTCAATCAGAGTGTTGAGTCGCGAAATTGCCCAGCGGTCAATTTCCGGACGCTCGCCAACCGGGATTTGCGCGGCTTTGGGGTCAAAGCCGTCAACGTTGGCGTAACGAGCCATGAAGTTGTATGTGTTGAACAGCGTGGCAAAGAACTTGCGGGCGGTTTCTGCAACGCCGGCCTCGTCGAATTTCAGGTTGTCCCAGGGCGATGAGTTCGAAATCATATACCAGCGCAGGGGGTCGGAGCCGTATTTCTCGATTGTTACAAAGGGATCAACGGCGTTGCCAAGACGCTTGGACATCTTGTTGCCGAACTTGTCAAGCACCAGGCCGTTGGAAATCACGGCTTTGTAAGCCACGGAGTTCTTGACCATTCCGGAGATGGCGTGGAGCGTGAAGAACCAGCCACGGGTTTGGTCAACGCCCTCGGCAATGAAGTCGGCAGGGTAAACCTTGCCGGAATCAACATCGTCTTTGTGTTCAAACGGATAGTGCTGCTGGGCAAAGGGCATTGCGCCGGAGTCGAACCACACGTCGATGAGGTCGAGTTCGCGGTGCATCGGCTTGCCCAAGGGGCTTACCAGCACAATATCGTCAACGTAGGGGCGGTGCAGGTCAATCTTTTCGTAGTTTTCTTTGGAGTAGTCGCCAACTTTGAAGCCTTTGTCGGTCAACGGGTTGGATTTCATCATTCCGGCGGAGATGGCTTTGTTGATTTCAGCACAGAGTTCTTCAACCGAACCGATGCAGATTTCTTCCTTGGCATCTTCGGTGCGCCAAATGGGCAGGGGGGTGCCCCAGTAGCGGCTACGGCTGAGGTTCCAGTCCTGGAGATTTTCAAGCCACTTGCCGAAGCGGCCGCTGCCGGTAGAGGCAGGTTTCCACTTAATGGTTTCGTTGGCTTTCATCAGCTGCTCACGCACGGCGGTAGAGCGGATAAACCAGGAGTCGAGCGGGTAGTAGAGCACCGGCTTGTCGGTGCGCCAGCAGTGGGGGTAGTTATGGGTATGCTTTTCGATTTTGAAAGCGAGGCCGCGCTGTTTCAGCCACATGCAGAGGCTCACGTCGAGAGTCTTGGTCTCGTCGGTAGCGGCGGGGTCGTAAGCGTTCTTGACGTAGCGGCCGGCAAATTCGCCGTAGGCCTCCGCGTCAACGTTGTTTTTTACGAATTCGGGGTCGAGCTCGTCGAGCAGGTAGAAGCGGCCGCGCAGGTCAACCATCGGGCGGATGTTTCCGTCGCGGTCAATCAGATGCAGCGGGGGCACTCCGGCTGCGCGGCTCACGCGCAAGTCGTCAGCGCCAAATGTTCCGGCAATGTGCACGATGCCCGTGCCGTCGTCGGTGGTTACATAGTCGCCGGGAATTACGCGGAAAGCGTCCTCGCCGGGATTAACCCAGGGGAAGAGCTGCTGATAGTGCAGCCCGGTGAGCGCTTCGCCCTTGACGCGGTCAATCACCTGCCAGGGCACGAGTTTGTCGCCCTTCCGGTAGGCTTCAAGGTCGCCGTCCTGACCCTTGGGGTTGAATACTGAGTTGAGCAGCGCTTCGGCAACGACGCAAGTAATCTTTTCGCCGCTGTAAGGATTGAATGTGCGCACAACGCAGTAGTCAATCTGCGGGCCGACGCAGAGAGCCGTGTTGCTCGGCAGAGTCCAGGGCGTAGTGGTCCACGCCAGGAAGCAGGGCGTGCCCCAACCTTGCATCGAAAGCAGAGGGTCGGTGCAGGTAAACTGCGCAATGCAGGTGGTGTCCTTAACGTCGCGGTAGCAGCCGGGCTGGTTCAACTCGTGGGAGCTGAGGCCGGTGCCGGCGGCGGGGGAATATGGCTGAATGGTGTAGCCCTTGTAGAGCAAACCCTTGTTGTAGACCTCTTTAAGCAGCCACCAAACGGACTCGATGTAACGGTTGTCGTAGGTGATGTAAGGGTCGTGCATGTCCACCCAGTAGCCCATCAGCGAGGTGAGGTGTTCCCATTCGTCGGTGAACTTCATGACCTCACGGCGGCAGGCGGAGTTATAGTCGTCGACGGAGATTTTCTTGCCGATGTCTTCTTTGGTGATTCCGAGGGTTTTCTCCACGCCGAGTTCCACGGGGAGGCCGTGGGTGTCCCAGCCGGCCTTGCGCTTAACCTGATAGCCGCGCATGGTCTTGTAGCGGCACACTATGTCTTTGATTGAACGGGCAAGTACGTGGTGAATGCCCGGGTGGCCGTTGGCCGATGGCGGACCCTCAAAAAACACGAATGAGGGGCAACCCTCGCGCTCGGCGATGGAGCGTTCAAAGAGGCTCAGTGCGTTCCAGCGTTCAAGGATGGATTTATTTACGCCAACCATGTCGGGCGTTTTGTATTCATTAAACTTCATAATATAAACATTTTCAGCCCGCAAATTTACAAAAAATCCCCGACATCCGCAACCCGCCCGATATGCCCCAGCCTGCTACTTATTGAGTAGCCAGCGCCAGGCGGGGATTACGTGAATCTTGCGATTCGGGTTTAATTCGATTTCTTCGTAGGTGTCGTTGGTTATTATATAAAGGTTTTCGCAGCCGGTAACGTTTGACGCTTCAATCAGACCATCTATTTCGCGTCTTCTTGTTTCGTCATCAGACATTTCCCATGTAACTTGTATTAAAGAGTCTATTTCCGTGCCACGCTGCACAACAAAGTCACATTCCCCTTTTCCCCGGTAATAGAAGATGTTGTCGATAGGGGTTCGATTTCTATATAGTTGCAGAAATATTGTATTTTCGAGTTTTTTACCATCATCATCGCTTTGTGGTAGCAGTATGGCATCGCGTAATCCATTATCCACGCAGTAATATTTGGGTTGCGAATTTTCTGCTTTTTGGAGAGATTTGCTATAATTCGAAATTCTGAAGAACATAAATATGTTGCAAGCATAGTTTGCCCACTCGTAAAGGTCATCCTTGCTTACTTTAAGTCCACGCGATTTAATGTCGCCAAAGATTGCTCTTATGGAAGTGGGCTTGGTGAGGTTAGACATAATTCGTTTCAAATAGTAGCGAAGTACCTCAATATTTGATAACTTGTAATGCTCTACCAAGTCCTTTAACAACATAGCATCAAAATAACCTTGAAGGGTCTTTGCCTTCATTAATGGATTTTGAGTCAGAACTACCTCCGGAAATCCTCCTTCGTTATTGTAATCTATGAAAGCATTTCGTAATTTTGCCAAATCGGATTCAAGCCAGCCATCGGGATTTATCCCTTTAAATTCGCAATATTCTTTGAAAGAAAGAGGAAGGGTTTCCTCTTCTTGCGGCCATCCGCGAAGTACGGTTTTTAATTCGCTGCTCAACATCGTAGCATTACTTCCACTGATATAAATATTTTTGGAGTAATGCTTATATAAGCGCATTACAAAATATTCCCAACCGTCAATAAGTTGTATCTCGTCAAAAAATATGTAGACAGTCGGCATCTCAATTTCGGGATACATCTCCCGGTAGGCTTCAATGATTTGATGCAGATCATCGGATGACATTTTGACCAATCGTTCATCGTCAAACCCTACCCATAAGATGCGTTCGCGGTCTACGCCTTGGGCAAGCAGCTTATTGATGACAATCTCCATTTTTGACGACTTACCACAACGTCTAACTCCCGGAACTGTGATTATTTTCCCGCTGCCAATAGGAATAGGATTTTCGCGGCTGATAAGGTCAACGGGAAACTCCCGTTGTCGCATCGCTATCTGAGATTTTAAGTATAATTTATCCATGGTGTCCTAAATTTGGGGACAAATATAGTGATTTTTGTCCTAAATTTTAGGACAGATGGAAAGTTTTTTTGAGGAAAGAGTAAGTTTTTGGCCGGATATTTGCAGAATGGGGTTAGCGGTGGGAGTACATTTCGTCGTAGTAGCGGAGGTAGGTGCCGGAGGTTACCGAGTCGAGCCAGGGTTGGTTGTCAAGGTACCATCTGACGGTCTTTTCTATTCCTTCTTCAAATTGCAGCGAGGGCTTCCAGCCGAGTTCGCTGCTGAGCTTGGTGGAGTCAATGGCGTAGCGGAGGTCGTGGCCGGGGCGATCGGCTATGAATGTGATCAGCCGGTCGCTGGTGCCCTCGGGGTTGCCGAGCAGGCGGTCGGTGGTGCGAATCAACACCTTGATGAGGTCAATATTGCGCCACTCGTTGAAGCCGCCGATATTGTAAGTGTCGCCTATCTTGCCTTGGTGGAAAATGAGGTCGATGGCGCGGGCGTGGTCTTCAACGTAGAGCCAGTCGCGCACGTTTTCACCTTTGCCATACACGGGGAGTGGCTTTCCGTGGCGAATGTTGTTGATAAACAGCGGTATGAGCTTTTCGGGAAATTGATACGGGCCGTAGTTGTTGGAGCAGTTGCTGATGATGGTTGGCAGGCCGTAGGTGTCGTGGTAGGCGCGCACGAAGTGGTCGCTTGAGGCTTTTGATGCGGAGTAGGGCGAGTGAGGGTCGTATTTGGTCGTTTCGGTAAAGAAGCCCCCCTGCTCCCTAAAGGTGGAGTTGGGGAGGGAGCCGTAGACTTCGTCGGTAGAGATATGGTAAAATAGCCGACGCGACCCCCCCTGTCCCGCGTCGCTTAGAACTCCCCCTTTAGGGGGCTGGGGGGCTTGTGCTTGTGATTCCCAGTATTCGCGGGCGGCCTGAAGGAGAGAGAGAGTGCCCATAACGTTGGTGCGGGCAAAGGTGAAAGGATCGCGAATGGAGCGGTCGACGTGGCTCTCGGCGGCAAGATGTATAATGCCGTCAACCTGATATTCGGTCATTATGCGGCGCATGGCATCGAGGTCGGTGATGTCGGCCTTGACGAAAGTGTAGTTTGGCCGGCCCTCGATGTCGGCAAGGTTGGCAAGGTTGCCGGCGTAGGTCAGCAGGTCGAGGTTGATGATGTGGTCATCGGGATATTTGTTGACAAAGAGCCGAACCACGTGGCTGCCGATGAATCCGGCTCCTCCGGTAATCAGAATGTTCATTTGAAAGAGGGGTGAAGTTTGTCTTTTTCGGAGAGAATCGCTTCGGAGCGGCTGAAGGGCCACTCAATTGCGAGGGTGGGGTCGAAGGGGTCGATTCCTCCCTCTGACTGCGGGGCGTAAAAATTATCGCATTTATATTGAAACACGGCGCTGTCGGAGAGTACCGCAAAGCCGTGGGCAAAACCGCGGGGAATGAACAGCTGCCGCCGGTTTTCGGCCGTGAGCTCTATGGCTTCATGTTGGCCATATGTAGGCGAATCGGGGCGCAGGTCTACGGCAACGTCGAGCACCGCGCCGCTGACCACTCGAATCAGCTTCGCCTGGGCGTGGTTGCCGCGCTGAAAGTGGAGTCCGCGAATCACTCCGCGCTGCGAGCAGCTTTCATTGTCCTGCACAAAGGTGACCTGCGCAACTTTCTCGGCAAATTTGCGGGCGTTGAAGCTCTCGAAGAAGTATCCACGCGAGTCGGTAAACACTTGCGGCTCAATGATGACGAGTCCGGGAATCGACGTTTTAATTACTTCCATTTGCGAGTTTTAGAAGATATTGACCATAAAGATTTTTTGACATCGGTGCTGCCGTCTCAACCAGTTGTTTGCGTGAAATCCAGCCGTTGGCATACGCTATGCCCTCAAGGCAGCCGATTTTCAGTCCCTGGCGTTTTTCGAGCACTTCAACGTAGATTGATGCCTCGGCCAGGGAGTCGTGGGTGCCGGTGTCGAGCCACGCGAATCCTCGCGGCAGGGTCAGCACCTTGAGTTCGTCGCGGTCAAGAAACGCCTGGTTCACCGAGGTGATTTCCAGCTCTCCGCGAGCCGACGGCTTAACTGCGGCGGCAATGTCGGTTACCTTGTTGGGATAGAAGTAGAGCCCCACCACTGCGTAGTTGCTCTTGGGTCGGACGGGTTTCTCCTCAATCGAGATGCAGTTGCCTGATTGGTCGAACTCCACCACGCCATAGCGCTCGGGGTCGTTGACCTGATAGCCGAACACGGTGGCTTTATGGTGCTGCTCAACGTTGGCAACGGCTTGACGGAGCAAATCTGTGAAGCCGGCACCGTGGAAAACGTTGTCGCCCAACACCAGACACACCGAGTCCGTGCCGATAAATTCGCGGCCGATAATGAACGCCTGAGCCAGGCCGTCGGGCGAGGGTTGCTCGGCATATTGCAGATTGATGCCGAAGTCGGAGCCGTCGCCTAAGAGCCGCCGAAATCCGGGCAGGTCCTCGGGTGTGGAAATTAGCAAAATGTCGCGTATTCCGGCGGTCATCAATACAGACAGGGGGTAGTATACCATCGGCTTATCGTAGATGGGGAGCAGCTGCTTGCTGACACCCTTGGTGATGGGATAGAGGCGCGTGCCGGTTCCTCCGGCCAAAACTATTCCTTTCATTTCAGTGGCTGTTCGATTGCAGAGTTGAGTTCTTGGCGCTCGGGGCGGGATATTACGTAGCGCTCATAGTAGCTGAGCAGCAGGGTGGTCAGCGGCAGGGCAATAATCATGCCGAGGAGGCCGAGCAGCGAACCCCAGATGCTGAGACTCAAAAGTATGATTGCGGGGTTGAGACCCATAGCCTTGCCCATGATTTTAGGAGTCAGAAAGAGGTCTTGAATGGCCTGGACAATAATATATACGGCCATTGCCTCGCCGAATATTACCCAAAATCCGGCGGCGCTTTGGGCGCTGTAGATTAAGCAGAGCAGTGCGGTGACCGGAATGCTGATGAGCTGCAGGTAGGGTACCATATTCAGTAGTCCGATAAACAGTCCGAGAATCACGGCAAGCGGCAACCCCATAATCAGGAAGCCGATGCTGAAAAGTATGCCCACGCAGAATGCCACGAGCGACTGTCCGCGGAAGTAGTGGTTCATGGAGTCCTGGAGGTCGCGGCCCAGGGCAAGGGCGGGTTTGCGGATTGAGGGGGGCACCATAGCGTGGAAGCCTCGGGCAAGGCGGTCGTAGTCTAACATAATGAAAATTACGTAGAGCACTACCATAAACCAGTTGAATACACTCAGCAGGAAGTTGATGCCGCTGCTTAGTACGTTGATGAATCCCGAGCCGATGCTTACCCAGTCGGCTCCCGAAAGCAGCGACGACACGCGGGCAAAGTCGATATTCTCTTTGAGGAAGCGGTGAACGCTCTGCGGAATGAGCGGAACGCTTTGGTTGCCCGAGGCGTAGTCGGTCACCAGTGCTGAAACCTGGTGCATCTCGCTGATTATGGAGGGCAAAAAGGCGTAGGCCAATGCTGAGATGGCAAATATAACGCCGAAAAACGTCACAAACACAGCAATGACCCTGCCCTTGAGGTGGAGCAGCCGGCGGTTGAACTGCACCAGCGGCTCAAGCAGATATGCAATGATAACGGCAACGCCAAAGGGCAACAACACGTCGCGCAATATATAGATGAACCATATTATGACGCAGAAAACCAGCGCACCCAGGAGCATGCGCACCACGCGGTCGAACGTGAACGGCCGCCGTCCGAAAGTTTTGACTCTTTCCATGCCCGCAAATATAATAAAAAATTTCGAGGAATGGCTTCACAGTCACTCCTCGTCAAATAATAAACCAATCATTATCACATTTCATTCACACGATGTAAAAGCCTTGTCTTTGCTTGTTACATCATTAAAACAACCTCGCAGGAAAAAAGTTCATCAAGGGCGAAAAATTTTTTCACCCTTGCGAATCAGCAGCCCCTTGGTGGCGGGGCGACCCTGGAGGTCATACCATTGATTGGTTTCGCCGTCGGGCAGGCAGACTTCTTCAATGCCGTCTTCGTCGGCATCGAGAGTCAGGTCCATCTCTACGGCTACGGCGTTGTCGGTCAGCTTGAAGAGGTAGGTTCCGCTCTCGCTGAGGGCAAGGTCAACGATGCCGTAGGTGTAGATGTACATCTCCTCGTCTTCGTCGTAGTCAAGGTCAACTATGTCGGTCACGGCAATCGGGGCGGTGAGATCGCCGGGGGCGTACATCGACATCTCGAATGCTCCGCCGGTGGTGCCCTTTATGGTGAAAGTGCCTTTGCTGAGGTTGATGGAGTACCAGAGGGCATCTTCCACGTAGTTGACCGGGCGATCGAACGTGTAGTTACCTGATTTGCCGTTGAAGGGAATCTCAATGAGTACGGTGGGTTCCTCGCCGGGCAGAGCATCGCGCATCGTCAGGTTGACGCGGTAGGCATCGGAGGCCGTAAGGGTGCGCACCTTGATGAGGAATGTCTCGCCGGCCTCAACGTTGATTACGCGATTGGCAAAGACGTGGGTGTCGTAGTCGGGGCGCAGCTGGGTCAGGAAGTTGTCGGGGTCGGAGGGTGAGTAGAGTCGCACAAACGAGTAGTCCACTCGGTTTTCGGTTATTTCAAATGGCATATTGGTCGAAACCTCGAGCTTCCCGGCGCGCGGGGTGGTGTATGTGAACCAGAAAGTGCCGACTGCATTGGGCAGAGTTGCCGTGTCGTCGACCGTTTTAAACGGATTTGAAGCGGATTCGCCTTCTTTGGCAGAAATTTCTTCGAGGCGGAAGTTGACGGTGTTAGGAGAGTTGAAAATCAGCAGATAGCCGCGGCCTGCGGTGCAGGCGGCGCGATATGAGCCGTCAACTTCCAGCACCTCGCAAGCCTGCGTATGGGGGTCGGAGGGGATGGGCAGCATACTGATTGCGGGCGCGGGGGTGCCGTTTTCGGGCTTGATGCTCAGCCAGCCGTCTACCGTTGCGGTATATTTGAAATAGGTGGTTGCCGCGCTGCTCGCTCCGGCATTTTGTCCGGCATAGGCGGGCAGGGGATTATTTATGGACTCACCGGCGGCGGGAGTAACAAACTCGAGTGAGAACGTCAGCGGGGTGTCGTGTTTGGGGGTGAACCACTTCAGTGAATATTGGCGTCCGGGCTGTCCCTCACACTCTACGCCTTCCTCGCCTGAGGCGAGTCTGCTGTATTCATTGTCGGCGAAATAAAGTGAGGCGGTAGTGCGGCTGATCATATTTTCGTTAAGGCCTTTCACCTTAATCATTGACCGCCCGTCGGTGGGCACGGTGAAGGTGTAGTAATATTCCGTGTCGTTGAAGTCGGGGGTGGTGTATGTGCCTTCGGTAATCGGCAGGCCGGGGAAGAGGTCGGTGGGACGCTTGGGAATGGTGACGGTGAATTTTGTGGGTTCCTGGGCATCTTTGGTGCGGGTGATAGTGAGGACGTATTGTGTTGTGGAAGCCGTGAGCTTGTAGCGCAAGTGTATGCAGTTGGTTGATTCGACTTGCGGGCTGACATAGTGTAGGCCAAGCTGGGCGTAGCCAACAAAGTTATCGCTCTGACCGTCAATTTCAATGTAGTCGCTCTCGCCGGGGTTGGGAATAACATAGTAGTAGGTTCCTGCTGCGGCGGGAACTTCGTTTTCAACGGCTGTGACGGTAAATGGCCATTCGGGGGTGGTACCCTGTTCTATGTCAACGAGTTCAGCCTTACACAGATATGACGTGTTCGACTTAACGTTGAAGTAGTATTTTGTGCCGCCCTTGGCGTGGAGAAACAACACTTTATATCCGCCCAGTGACTGGTAGGTTGCGGTGAGCACCTCGTCGTAGTCATCCGGATTGGTGACGTTGGGGTTGGTGGTTACGCGCAGGGTTACGTGGTGGTTGAACATCATCGATACGACTCCGTCATGTTCGGGGGTGTAAGTCAGATATGTATCCATCTCGAGGGTGACGGGAACGTAGCCGAACCGGTCTGTAACCTTGAAAGGATTCTGCATGGACTCGCCGCCTTCGGGCCATGGAGAGGCGTAGCTGTCAAACTCAAACGAGCAGTCTTTTAGGTTGGGCATCACGGGGTTTACGGTCAGGGTGTATTCAACGCCGGCGTGAGTCTGTATGAATATGGTGTCGCGATATGACTCGCCGTAGAGCTGGTCGGCGGGAGTGAAGTCGGACGTTACGATGTTGACGTTATTGCGGTTATATATGCGCAGCATTTCGTCGCGGGTCGGCGTGTAGGTATAGGTCGAGGCCGTTGCGTACTGGTCGTCGGACACGGCGGTTACGCCGGGTTGCAGAGGAGTTGCTGAAAGAAGCGAGGCGGCCATTGAAAGCAGAGCCGCCATTGCAAGGTGTTTCATTGTTGGAAGTGAAAGTGTGAGGTTGTGTTAGTCGTTTTTTAGAATAAATAGGCCACTCTGACGTTCCAGCCTTGCCAGCGGGCGGAAAAGTCGTCGAGTTGGCGGGTTTTCAGGGCGTAGGTCATTCCCCAGGTGTAGCCGGCGGTGAGTTGCCAGTGTTTGAGCAGCTCTACGCCGAGGCCGCAGCCGAGGGCAAAGTCGCCGCCTGAGTATTTAAATGCCTGCTGGCCGTTGCTGCGGATGCGGCTGTGGCCTACCTGAATGTCGAATTCGGGGCCGCCATATACTATGGGGGCTATGTAGTCTTCAAGACCTTGGAGCTTGGTCCACTTGAAGCGTATGTGCAGAGGAATGTGCAGATTATGGAGCATAACGTGCTCGCGACCGAAGCCGTTGAGACTCCAGACGGGTTTCTCGCCGAGGTTTACGAATGCCCCGGTCATTGAGTAGCCGATGCCGAAGTCAATGCCGACACCGAAGTTGGTGAATATGAACTCGCAGAGCAGGTCGGCCGACGGACCTGCGGCCTGGTCAACGCTGATGAGGTCTTGCTTGAACTTCATGGTTGAGAAGTTCAAGCCAACCTGGGGGCCATAGCGGAACTGGGCGGCGGCGGGGAGGGCGATGGCGATTGCCAATATTGCCAAAAGTTTTTTCATTGAGAAAAATGGTTAAGGACTTTAATGGCCTTAAAGACCCTAAAGTCCTTAACCAATAAAGTGGGAATTAGGAATTAGTTGCGTTTGGTTTTTTTGCCCCAGCCGTAGGTTGCGGCAGCGCCGAGCTCTTCTTCAATGCGGAGGAGCTGGTTGTACTTGGCCATACGGTCGGAACGTGAAGCGGAACCGGTCTTGATTTGTCCGGCGTTGGTGGCTACGGCGATGTCGGCGATGGTGGCATCTTCGGTTTCGCCTGAGCGGTGTGAGATAACTGCGGTGTAGCCGTTGCGCTGAGCGAGCTCTACGGCACGGAGGGTTTCGGTAAGCGAACCGATTTGGTTAACCTTCACGAGGATAGAGTTTGCGCAGTGCTCATCAATGCCGCGCTGCAGGTATTTAACGTTGGTAACGAAGAGGTCGTCGCCTACGAGCTGGCAGCGGTCGCCGATCAGCTTGGTGAGTTCTGCCCAGCCTTCCCAATCGTTTTCGGCCATGCCGTCTTCGATGGAGTCGATGGGGAACTTGGTGATGAGCTCTTCGAGATAAGCGGCCTGCTCTTTTGAGGTGCGCTTAACGCCGTGGGGTTCCTTAATGGTGCCGTCCTTGAGTTGGTGGTAGTCGTAAACGCCGTCAACGTAGAATTCGCTGGATGCGCAGTCGAGGCCGATGGTTACGTCCTTACCGGGTACATAGCCGGCTTTTTCGATAGCCTGCATGATTACGTTGAGGGCATCTTCGGTGCCGTCGAGAGCAGGAGCAAAGCCGCCTTCGTCGCCAACTGCGGTAGAGAGGCCGCGGGCGTGGAGTACTTTTTTGAGGTTGTGGAACACTTCAGTACCCATGCGGATGCCTTCGTGGAAGCTGGTAGCGCCGATGGGGCGAATCATGAATTCCTGGAAGCAGATGGGGGCATCGGAGTGAGCGCCGCCGTTGATGATGTTCATCATGGGTACGGGCAGAGCGTAGCTGTTGCAGCCGCCGATGTATTTATACAAGGGGATGTCGAGGTATTCGGCAGCAGCCTTGGCAACTGCGAGCGATACGCCGAGAATGGCGTTTGCACCGAGGTTTGATTTGGTTTCGGTGCCGTCGAGGGCAAGCATCTTTTCGTCGATGGCAATCTGGTCGAGGGCGCTCATGCCTTTGAGGGCTTCAGCGATGGGACCATTAACGTTGGCAACAGCCTTGAGCACGCCCTTGCCCATGTAGCGGCTCTTGTCGCCGTCGCGGAGCTCGAGGGCTTCATTCTCGCCGGTGCTGGCACCTGAGGGTACGGATGCGCGGCCGCGTACGCCGCTTTCAAGGATTACGTCTACTTCTACGGTAGGATTGCCGCGGCTGTCAAGCACCTCGCGACCGATGATTTTTTCAATCTTCATTGTGAGATTAGGTTATGGGGTTTGTTAGTTTGGTTAGAAAGAATATTTTAACGCGCAAAATTAGCAATTTTTCCGCTTATAAGCAAAATTTTAAAGATGTTTAAGAAAATAAAAAGCGGACATCCCCGCCGAAGGGGATTGTCCGCAGGTTTTACCGAAAAATTCGGCGTTTTATAGATAGGTGTCAGTAGTGGTTGTTTTTACTTTTGGTCGCTGGGCTCGCCTTTCTTTACGGGCTTGGGAGCCTGGCCTTTATCTCTTTTGGGACCACGGTCGCCGGGGCGGAAGTCGCGGTTACCGCCCTGAGGGCGCTGTCCGGGAGCCATTTTGGGGGCGTTGCCGTAGAGATAGCTGTTTTCAAGGAACAGCACGTATTGCTCGGGGGTAAGGATTACCTTGATTTCATCGAGGTGAGCTTTCTTGGCAGCTTTACGGTTGGCCTTGCGCTCGGCTTTAGCGGCTTTCTTTTCCTGCTGATGCTTAGCGCGAAGGTCTTTGAGCTGCTGCTTCTGGGTGTCGGTGAGGTTCAGATTGTCGAAGGGGCAGAACTTGGGTGCGCAAGGTTTGTTGCAGGCGGTGTCACAGGGTTGGTTGCATTGCTGAGCCTGAGGACACTGCTGAGGGTTGTTGCACTGCTTTTTGTTTTTGTCAGGGGTTGCTGAGGCAATTCCTGCTGTGAGGGCAACTGCAGCGAGCGCCATAATAAGTTTCTTCATAAGCGTCTTTGTTTTGTTTATGGTTTTAAATCGTTTACATTTGAATAGACGCTCCCCCGACGAAAAGGTTTAAAGGGTTAACTTATTTTAAGGTTTATACATTGAGCAGGCGCTGCTTCTCGTCAGAAGCAACGCCCGCAAGTGAGAGCCGAAATCGACCAGCCGGGATTATTTGCTGGCGATGTTGTCGGAAACGGTGAGGCTCTTACGGCCTTTGGCACGGCGGCGAGCCAGGACCTTGCGGCCATTGGCGGTAGCCATACGTTCACGGAAACCGTGCTTGTTGACTCTCTTGCGGTTTGAGGGTTGGAATGTTCTTTTCATCGCGATTTATTGTTTATTACGTAAAATTTTCGTGACTTTTTTGGTTTATTACCGGAGCGCAAAGTTAGGTAGAATTTTTGAAACTACCAAATTATTTGCAAATCCGAGAAAAACTCTGTAACTTTGCAGCCGCTAAAAGCAACGGAGTGTAGCGCAGCCCGGTAGCGCGCCTGGTTTGGGACCAGGTGGTCGCAGGTTCGAATCCTGTCACTCCGACTCCAATCAATTGCCTGATGGCTAACGCCCAAAGCCAAAATAAATTTTGCTACTTTGCGAAATTTTTGTAACTTTGCCGCGCTAAACCATTGGCAAACCTCTTTAGAATAATTAATAATTAACTCAATAGCAAATGATTATCGTACAAGTAAAAGAAGGCGACAATATCGAAAAAGCCCTCAAAAAGTTCAAACGTAAATTTGAAAAAACCGGCATCGTCCGCGAACTCCGCAGCCGTCAGGCTTTTGAAAAGCCCAGCGTAACAAACCGCAAAAAAATGATGAAAGCGGTTTACGTGCAGCAGCTGCGTTCGGTCGAAGAATAACTTTTTTCGTGCTTTTTCGCCTGAAATATTTGGCGATTTGAAAAGATTCCTATGTCGAAACAGATAGAATCTTTCTTGGAATATATACGGTGTGAGCTGAATCTGTCAGCTTGCACCGTTTTGGCTTATAGCGACGACCTCAGCTCCTGGGCCGACTTTGCCACCGGCGGCAAGCCCGAGGAGCTCGACCCCGACAGCGTTACGCTCAGCGACCTGCGCCTTTGGCTGGCAAACCTGAGCAGCCGCGGACTCTCGCGGCGCACCATACGCCGCAAGGTCAGCGCCCTGCGCTCATTCTATCGCTGGCGATGCGCCCGATGCGGAGCCTCGGCAAATCCTGCCGCCGAACTGCGACCCGCACGCCCCGCAAAAGAGCTGCCCGTTTATGTCCGCGCCGATGAACTCAACGAAATCATTGACTCCGGACTCGATGCCTCAGACTTCGAGTCGGTGCGCAATGAGCTTATTCTCACTATGTTTTACTCCACCGGGCTGAGATGTTCCGAGCTTCTGAACCTCAAAGACTCCAACATTGACCTGCAGCGGGGTGAACTAAAAGTGCTGGGTAAGCGTAATAAAGAAAGAATCGTGCCTTTTGGCCGGGAACTTTCAGATATGATTACGCACTATATTGAGCTCAGACCCTGCGGCCCCGGACCCGACGGAGAGCTGCTGACGCGCCCCGACGGGCGCGCCATGTATCGCAAGGCCTTATATAATATAGTGCATTCGGCCCTGGCCGGAGTTCACGCCTCGCGGCGCTCGCCCCACGTGTTGCGCCACTCGTTTGCTACCGATATGCTCAACGCCGGAGCCGACCTCAACGCCGTCAGCTCCCTGCTGGGCCACGCTTCGCTATCTACCACGCAGATTTACACCCACGTAACCCTGCGCGATCTGCAACATAATTATAAACTCGCACATCCTCGTGCACAAAGAAAAGGAGGAAACTATGGAAACTAAAATTCAAGCCATCCACTTTGAATCTTCTCAAGCTCTTGAAGATTTTGTGAACAAGAAAATTGATAAACTTATCCGCAAGAATCCCGGTGCTACGGAAGCAGCCGTTAATCTTCGTCTTATTAAGCCCGAAACGGCAATGAATAAGGAGGCCATCGTGCGCATATATATGCCGCAACGCGAGGAAGTCGTTGCCACAAAAGTAGCCGATACTTTCGAAGAAGCCGTTGACCTTGCTATTGCGGCAATTGAGCCTCAGCTCGAAAAATATAAAACCAAAAAGTAATTAATCAGACTCACGATAGAGGCGCTCCGGGGGGATCTCGCGGAGCGTCTCTTCGTTATAGCGAGGTCCGAGCGAGATGTCGAAACCCGCAGCAAGGAGCTGCCGGGCAAGTTGCGGTTTGCCCCGGAAACCGTGGATTATCCAGGGCCGGCGAGGATTCATTTCCTTACGCAGCGCAATGATTTCCTCCCACGCTCTGACTATGTGGAGTATCAGGGGCTTGTTGAGCCGTTCGGACAGCTCAGCGTGGCGGCGCGTGAGGGCAATCTGTTCGTCTATGCTGCCCTGTCCGCGCAGTTTGTCTATGCCACATTCGCCAATCAGAGCCACTCGCGGGTCTGCCGCCGTGTGTTCCACCCAATCCATATCGGCGGGCAGCGGCCACCAGGGATGCCACCCGACGCTGTACAGCGCATCTTCGCGCATCTTCCAGCCGGGTTCAAGGTTGATTACTGCGTCGGTTGCCTCCGGGTTGTGGGTATGAATGTCAGAGACTTTCACTCTTCATCTTCTCGGCATTCTCGGCCACTGTCAGCTTATCAATAACCTCCTGAATATCACCGCCGAGAAAGGCCGGCAGATTATATATTGTGTAGTTTATACGATGGTCGGTGATGCGCCCCTGCGGGAAGTTGTAGGTGCGTATTTTTGCCGAGCGGTCGCCGGTGCTGACCAGGGTTTTGCGCCGCGAGGCTATGTCGTCAACATACTTCTGATGTTCGCGGTCGTAGATAAACGTGCGCAGACGCGACAGGGCGCGCTCTTTGTTTTTGGGCTGGTCGCGGGTTTCGGTACATTCAATCAGAATCTCCTCGCTCACCCCGGTGTTGGGGTTGGTCCACATATAACGCAACCTGACGCCCGACTCCACCTTGTTGACGTTCTGACCGCCGGCTCCGCCGGAGCGGAACGTGTCCCACTTGATTTCGCCCTCGTTGATTTCAACGTCGAATTCTTCGGCCTCGGGGAGTACGGCAACGGTAGCTGCGGAGGTGTGTACACGTCCCTGCGTTTCTGTTGCCGGAACGCGCTGCACGCGGTGAACTCCGCTCTCATATTTCAGAGTGCCATACACGTCGTCGCCGCTCACGGAGAATACTATCTCCTTAAATCCCCCGGCTGCACCCTCGCTAAAGGAACTGATGCTTACAGTCCAGCCCTTTGATTCGCAGTATTTTGAATACATCTTAAAGAGGTCGCCG
Source organism: Prevotella sp. (assembly GCA_023666665.1). Taxonomy (GTDB): domain Bacteria; phylum Bacteroidota; class Bacteroidia; order Bacteroidales; family Muribaculaceae; genus UBA3263. The sequence continues at coordinate 1,038,915 of JAMPBN010000001.1, forward strand.
GCAAAGAGGGCTGCTTCGTCGCCGCCTGTGCCGCCGCGAATTTCAACTATCGCATTCTTGGCGTCTTCGGGGTCGGCGGGTATCATCATTACCTTGATTTCCTCCTCCAGTGCGGGTATGGCAGCTTCGGCCTCGTCGAGTTCTTCGCGGGCAAGGGCTCGGAGGTCGTCGTCTTTTTCGGTTTCGAGTACCGTCTTGGCCTCTGCGCGATTGGCCAGCGCCGTGCGATAGCGACGCATCGCCGCCGTCAGGCGCTCAAGCTCCTTATATTCCTTGGTCAGCGCTACATAGCGCTTCATATCGGCAATGACTTCGGGGTCGGTAATCAGGGTTGACACCTCCTCAAAGCGCTCCTCCACGCCATCAAGTCTCTGCAAAAGTTCGTTCATGCTTTCGAGTTGTTTAATTGTAGCCACAAAGTTACTCAAAACCTCCCGAATTCACAACCCGCATCGACCATATTATGTCAGTTATCACTTTAACCTTATCAATTAGAATTTCAGGAGGTAGGTTTGGGAGGGGAGGCCGGGGCGGCGGATGGCTACCATAGTGTTGCGGTTGGTGAAAATCATTGCGTCGTCGGGCGCTTCGAGCGGCTTTTCAACGTAGAGCGCCTTGAAGTCGTCGGGCTGTCGGCTTCCGGCGGCTACGTAGGTGAGGTCGGCATTGTCGGCGCTGACTTCGCGGGCGCGAGGACATGCAAGGGCTACAATGCGCCGGGCTTCCGTGGCCTCGCCGATGAAGCAAACAGCGGCGGGATTGATGTAAGCGGCCACACGAAAAAGGCGTTGACCGGCTTTGGTGGTGACATCCCGCCGAAAGGCATAGTAGGGCAGTCGCTCTTTAAGGCAGCTTCGGATGAAATGGTATGCAAAGGGGGAGTGGACCGTGAATCCACGCCCCACGCGCATCATTTTCAGCCAGGTAATCAGCGACGGCATTTTCTGAGAGAGAGTGCAATGCCGACGAGCAGCAAGAGGTAGATAAAGCCGACGGCGGCGTAGCTGACGGCATTGGTGGCTGCGATGCTCTTGGGCTTGAACTCCATAACGATATGATGGTTGCCGGCGGGAATGCGAAGGGCGCGGAGTATGTAGTTGACGCGACCGAGCTGCGCCGGGGAGCCGTCGATTGTGGCAGTCCATCCCCAGGGGAAGTATACTTCGGAGAATACGGCTACGGCGTCGGCAGCGCTGCGCGAGTCGTATTCAATCCGGTTGGGGGCATATGACGCAAGGGTTATGGTGTCGCCCTGAGCTGTGGGGGCAGTCTGACCCAATATGGCTTCAAACGTGCGGTCTGCCACGGCTTCCGCGCCGGGCTGCAAGCTCTCTAATGCAGCCATTTCGGCGTCGGCGCCGTCAACGTAGCTGATGCTGTCGATGAGCCACGCATTGCCCAGTGCGCGGTCGTTGTGCAGCGGCGCTGAGTTGCCGTCAACGATGATGTAGCGCGTGTTGAGCATATCGAGAACGTTGAGGTGGGAGTTAAGCCAGGCAATGTCGTTGGGAGAGTAGAGGGCTTGGGCGGCAGAATCGTTGCGCAGCTCAAGCAGTTGGGCCACCTCCGGGCGTGCAACGTATGCGAGGTGGCGGTCAATCATATCCTGATAGCGTGTGAGCTTCGCGGCGTGGTAGCCGCCAACGGTGTTGTGGAAGTATGCCGCATCGTTGGTGGAGAAGCGCGTAACGTCGAGAACGCGGTAGCCCGGGTCGGTGTCGCGGAGAATCTCCTTGTCGGCGGGGGTGGCTACATAGGTTTGTGCGGCTGTTTTTGCTGCGGTGAAGCTGTCGGAGTTGAGGTAGCGTTTGTCGGCGGTGAAGAGGTCTATGCCGATGGCTATGCCCACAATTGCAAGCGCCGGTGCCGCCTTTAGCTTTTTGTTTATCATCAGCCAAAGAGCAATAAACGCTACGGCTATGAACAGGAGCGAGCGCAGCGCGTCGGCCTTGAGGGCGGCAGCGCGCATTGCCTCAACAGCTTGGAGCACCGCAGGGTAGGCGAGGATATTGAAGTCGCGGGGCAGCGCTCCGGCGTTGACATATTGGCCGATAACCATTTCGTCGCGTTCGCCGAGAATGTTTGACCCGAAAATTCCGGGGAAGAGCATCCCCGCGAGGCATATCAGGCCGCACACCCCGCAGCTGATAGCCAGCGGTTTGAGGTAGGGCTTGCGATTGTCGGCGGCAAAAAGCTCTTTGAGGCCGAGAATTGCAAGAAGGGGTATGGTAAATTCCGCAATAACGAGAATTGACTCAACTGCGCGGAATTTAGAGTACATCGGCATATAGTCGATGAATATGTCGGTAAACCACTGGAGGTTACGCCCTAATGCCAACAGTATGGAGAGCAGCGTCAAGACTACCAAGCTCCACTTTACGGGACCTTTGACCACTATTGCGCCGAATATGAACATCGCAAAGATTATTGCCCCGACGTAGACCGGGCCTTGCGTGCCCTCCGCGCCGCCGTAATATGGCGAGAAGAGTTGCAGAAGCGACATTGTCGGGTCGCGGCGCATCAACTCGCGGCCCTCGTCGGTGTCGGCCAGCGTCAGGCCGGTAACCCGGCCGTTGACCGGCATTGCCGACGCGCCGCCAACTATATTGGGAATCAGCAGCGAGAGGGTCTCGGTCCGACCGTAGGAGTACATTGTGATATAATCGCGGTCAAGGCCTGAAGTGGTATTCTCAGAGGTGTGAGCCGTCAGTTCGGAGTGACCGCCGCGCATTGTTTGCTTGGAATATTCGTAGGTGTGATACAGATTCGGCGCATTGGCGGCAACGCCGAGCAGCAACGCTCCGGCAAGTATGGCCGTGTCTACGCCCCAGCGCGACAGCTTTTTGTCTTTCAGCGCCGTTACGCCGTAGGCGATTACCAGTCCGAGCATCACGAAGCAGAAGTAATAGGTCATCTGCACGTGGTTATTGGCAATCTGCATCATCATAAACAGCGCAGCGACGGCCGCGCCGAGCAGCCGTCGGCCGTTGTAAATCATTATCAGTCCGGCAATTGTCGGCGGCACGTATGTCAGCGCATAAAACTTCCACAGATGTCCCGCGCCGATAATAATCACGAAATATGAACTCAGTCCCCATGCCACGGCGCCGGTAACGGCCATCCACGGTTTTACACGCAGCGAAAGCAGCAATATCAACATTCCCAACATCATCATTGCCAACAGGTTGGCCGGCTGAGGGAGAAACAGGCCGTAGGCCTTGTTTATCCACAGAAACAGTGAACTCGACTCGTAGCTCGGCGCAATCTGAAACATCGGCATTCCGGAGAATATGGAGTTGGTCCACCACGACTTCTCGCCGGTGGCGGCCTGGTGCTTCACCACGTCCTGACCCATAGCCATACCTTGGGTGATGTCGTGCTGCTCAAGCGTGTTCCCCTCGAATGCGTCGGGGTAGAAAAATGCGAGGCTCACGGCAATGATTACCGCCAGTGAGCCAAGGAGTGATAATAGATATTTCTTGTTCATAAGTATTTGTTGCCGAGCGAAAGACTGATGTCGTTGACGTATTTTTTGATTTGTTGCTCCTTATTCAGGGGGCAAATCAGAAGCACATCGTCGGTGTCGGCGACCACGAAGTCTTTAAGGCCGTCGATAAGAATGAGCTTATTGGGGTTGGATTCGGAAATTATCGTGCCGGAGGTTTCATAGGCCATCACGGAGCAGTCGTGGATAACGTTGCCGTGGCGGTCTTTGGGCGAAAGCTCGTGGAGTGCTCCCCAGGTACCGACGTCGCTCCATCCCGGGTCGACTTCCTCGACGTAGACGTTTGATGCCTTTTCCATCAGGGCGTAGTCAATGCTGATTGACGGACACGCGGGAAATTCGCGGGCAATATACGCGTTTTCCTCCTGCGGGTTGCCAAACACTCCCTCGGGGGCGTTGAAGCGGGCATAGATTTCGGGGGCGTATTGAGCAAGACCTTTGAGCAGATTTTTTGTTGTCCATAAAAATACCCCTGCGTTCCAAAGAAACTCGCCGGTCGACAGAAACAGCTGCGCCATTTCCTCGTTTGGCTTCTCGGTAAAGGTCTTTACGCGGTTGATGCCCTCGGCGAATAGATCGCCTCGCTGTATGTAGCCGTAGCCGGTTTCGGGTCGCGAGGGGCGGATTCCGAGCGTCAGCAGTGCGGGGTTTGACTCCACAAATGAAAATCCGCGCTCTATGGCTTCATGGAATATGCGTTCGCGGGTTATGAGGTGGTCGCTGGGCATTACGGCCATTGATGCCTCGGGGTCGAGAGCCTGAATATGACGTGCAGCCCAGGCAATGCAGGGCGCCGTGTTGCGTCGCGCCGGTTCCAAGAGGATGTTTTCGGGCTTTACGTCGGGTAGTTGTTGGCGAACAAGGCCCTCATAGTCAGCATTGGTAACTATGATTACCCGCTCTGCGGGAATCAGGGGCGCTATGCGGTCAAAGGTCATCTGAAGCAGGGTGCGCCCCGTGCCCATAAAGTCAAGGAATTGTTTGGGTTTATTTGAACGCGAGGCGGGCCAGAAGCGAGAGCCGACCCCACCACACATAATTACACAATATCTCATATAAAGAAAAATTTCTGCAAATATAACACTTTTTTTGTTAAGGTGCAAAAAAGAGACGCGGACAAAAGTCCGCGTCTCTCCATATTAATTATGCAATCTTAATTATGAATTATTTCACCAGGACTTTCTTGCCGTTGATGATGTTCAGACCCTTTACGGGAGCGCTGAGGCGCTGACCGCGGAGGTTGTAGATAACCATTGCGCCTTCTTCGGCGGCTTCGATGTTGCTGATGCTTGCGTCGGTCTTGTCGGAAACAACGATTGTTTTGATGCGGGTCTGGCCGTTTACGGCGGTGCAGGTCAGAGTCTTGCTGCCGGCAGAGGTCAGGGTGTAGGTTGAACCTGAGAGGGTTCCGTTCCAACCTGCGCTGAGATCCATCGAGAGACAGTATTGTCCGTTGTTATAGTCGTCGTAGGTGATAACTACTGAGGTCATATCAATGTCTTTAGACTCGATGGTGAACTCTGAGTTCTTGTAAACGCGCCAAGCGTAGGTGTTGCTGTCCGGAGCGATGAGGTCGGTTGAACTTTCTGCCTTTGCAGTGGTAATGGTGAAATTCTTACCGTCAACTGTTACGTCAGAGGTATAACCATTGGCATCACCTTTCCAAGTGCCGGGGGTGCTGATGTTAAATACAGTGTAACCGTCGGTTGTGGGGGTAGGATCGGGGGTGGGTTCGGGATCAGGGGTGGGATCTACCGTAACGTCGGGGTTGATGGTGATGGTGCGGAGCTGGAACTTACCGCCGGTTACGGTAATTGTTTTGCCTGCGGTGCCTGTCCATGTGAAGGTTTTGTCGGTGGTGTTTGCAGTGATACCTTCGCCGGTAGGAGCGGCGTCGAGTGACTTGCAGGAAAATACAACGGTGGTGAATTCAACGCCTTCGGCAGCGGTCATGGTCATAGTGTTGCCGGCATAGAGGCGAATGGTTTTGTCCTGGTTTTGGCTGGTAGACATTGACCAGTAGTAGGCAGGAGCGGTTTTTGCGGAGCCGGTTTCAAAAGTGAAGTTGTAGCCGCTGATGGTGAGAGATTCCAAAGGCTGAACGTGCTTGGCGGCACCATATTGGCTTTCTTCGCCTTTGGGAACTTCTGCAACTTCAGTACCTTTGATGTCGGTGGCATCGTTGACATCAAGAACGATTTCGGCATTAACCATAGCGAAGCCGGCCAATGCGATGAAAGAGAGTAAAAACTTCTTCATAAAAATGGTTGGATTAGATGTTGATAAAAATGTTAGTTAATTTGCCCGCAAAGTTACAAATTTTTCGGGACACCTGCGAATTTCTGTGTTTGAAAATTTGCTAACCGAAGATTAGTGAGA
>JAMPBN010000001.1:1044898-1059303 GCA_023666665.1 Prevotella sp.
GCCTCCGTCCGGTTAATACCCCACCTCCCGCGCCCATTAGTCTTCTCACCCCGACATAGAAATTGGGAATCAGTCGCAAGGCCGATTCCCAATTTTCTTTTTATAAGCAGGTTACAATCAAATCAAGCGGCAAAGATTGAAAGCGAAAGGATTCTGAGATTTTCGGCTTTCGACGCGCTATATAGAAGCACCGGGGCTACGATTGGTTCTCAGTTTGTTATATCCGGTATATTCTCCAGCTCCGATGGTTCAGCTGGGGGCTTTGGCCCGGTACGGCCGGTCGCTTTCAAAATAATGCCTATAACGAGGTAGAGAACCATGGTAAGGGCGAAGATACCCAAAACCGCAACAATATACCAAAAAAAACGGCACTTTAAACGTCCGGATGTTGATTGTGGGGTTTCTTAAATTATTCTGCGCAGCGGAATTTTGACACATCTTCGGATCTAATCGTTTAGTAAAAGAAGACAGTGGATTGATTCTGCTGTTATTTTACGCGTTCGGGGTTTTTGGCGATAAATTCTTTCCAGGATTTGGGACCGGATGGCAGGGTTGGGCGAGAGGATTCGTAGTGATGACAAAGTGCTGCAGCGAGAGCATCGGTGGCATCGAGAGCTTCCCCGTCAAGCGTTTCGCGGGGAATATTGAGGATGCGGCGGAGCATTTCCTGCACCTGCTCTTTGGATGCCGCTCCATTGCCGGTGATGGCCATTTTGATTTTGCGCGGTTCGTATTCGGTAATCGGAACTTCGCGACTGAGCGCTGCAGCCATTGCGACACCCTGCGCACGGCCGAGTTTGAGCATAGATTGAACGTTTTTGCCGAAGAATGGGGCTTCAATGGCCATTTCATCGGGCAAATATTGTTCCACAAGGGCTTGAACGCGGTCGTAGATGCGTTTTAGCCTTAGGTAGTGGTTTTCAAATCGGCTGAGTTTGATCACTCCGAGGGCTATGCAGCGAGGCTTCCCCGCTTCAATGCCGAGAATACCGTAGCCCATCACGTTGGTGCCGGGGTCGATGCCAATAATAATTTTCAGGTTAAGGATTAAGGGTTAAGGGTTAAGGTATCTGAGCTCTGTATTATCTCCATGAGGGTGGAGAAATGGGTGTAGTTGTTTTCGCCGCAGGTTTTGAGCAGTTCAGCGCCGATGGGTTCGAGTATTTCCGTGCGAAATTTTTCAGCACTTTCTGCATCGATAAAAGGCGTTTGAACAGCCAGTCGCACTATTCCCTCTTCAGGCGGCATACGCAGCAACATAGCAGGAGCCTCGCCTACAGCGTTGCAAGCGGAGATCCAGCGTTGGCACAGAGTCTGCATTACCGTTTGCTCAGCTGCCGGGGAGCAGAAAAAAGATGTATTCAGCAGAGTTTTCATGCGGTTTCGAGCAGGCGACATTCATCGGCCATACGGCGCATATTTTTCAGCGCGTAGCGCATGCGTCCGAGTGCGGTGTTGATGCTAACGCCGGTAACTTCGGCAATTTCTTTGAAGCTCATGTCGCGATATATGCGCATCATCAGCACCTGGCGCTGAGTTTCGGGAAGTTCGCGAACCATGCGGCGAATGTCGCGTGTCAGTTGTGTTTGACACATCAGCTCCTCAACCGATGCTTCGCAGAGGTCTTTGTCGTTGAAGAGGTCATTCTCTTCATCGGCATCATTGCTAATAGTGTTTTCTGCCTTGTTGCGGCGAAAATGGTCAATCACGAGGTTGTGAGCCACGCGGGTCAGCCACGCGCCGAATTTACCATTGTCTTCGTAGCGACCTTGGCGAATCACTGTAATGGCCTTTACAAACGTTTCTTGAAAGATGTCGTTTGCGAGGTCTTCGTCTTTAACGGTGTGGAGAATGTAGTTGAAGACTGGCTTCTCGTATCGGTTGAGAAGGGTGTCGAAAGCCATATTGTCACCGTTGGCGTAAGCCGCCACCAACTCTTTGTCGGTGAGCTTAGTCATTGTTTGCTGCATTGCGTCTATGTCTCTTAATTGTTAATTAGAGTAGCAGTTGGCGATAGGCAGTAGGTGGTGTTAAAGATTAATTAATTGTTTTGACTTTCTTGTTATAGTAAATGCAAAGTTACGATTTTTTTTTGAGCTATGCAAATATTTTGCAACTATTTTACGTTATGGGGTGTTAATATGGTATAAAAAGTCAACATTTTAGCTATTTATACTATGAAAAAACTTCTTTTAGCTCTAATGGTGCTGGCAACCGCTTCAGTTGCCGTCAATGCACAGGAAGTCGCCATCAGTTATGGCGCTTATACCCAAATGGACGTAATGAATTGCCATAAAGGTTTCGATAAAGTTCACACCGCGTGGGGAACAGTAAACTTCAGCCTCTACATCCCTGTTGCCAAGGGGGTTAAGATTGGTCCGAGTTATTCATACTCATCGGCTTTCACCCCGGCTGAGGACTACGTGGTCAACGATTTTCCCGAACTCGGAGTTTACTCACTCAAGAGCAAAGTGGGCTACCACACTCTGCTGCTCAACTGCAAGGTTGACTATTACCGGAACAGCATTGTGAAACTATATGGCCACGCCGGTGTGGGCGCAGTTATCTCGCATATGATGCCCAAGGGCGGCAGTTCCTACAATAAGGGATACTTTGCATTCCACGTAAGCCCCATCGGCGCGGAAGTGGAATTTCTTCCCGGCGCAGCAATCTTCGGTGAACTTGGATTCGGCGCTCAAGGTTTGATTCAGGTAGGCGCTAAATACGCCTTCTAACCTCTGAAATATTTGCAAAAACAAACTTTGCCTCGGATTCAATGGTTTCCCGGGGCAATGTTGTGTATAATCCCCACACTTCACATCCGGCGGCAAGTCCGGCGCGAATGCCCTGGAGGGAATCTTCAATTACCACACACTCGCAGGGTTGCTGATGAAGCATTTCAGCAGCAAGAAGATAACCCTCGGGGTCCGGCTTGCTGTGTGAAACCATAGAGCCGTTGACTATTGCGGCAAAATGTCCCTTGAAACGAGGGTATTGCCGGAAGAGTTGCTCCATTTTTTCGGGATTCGACGAAGTCACCAAGGCGGTTGGAATCCCGGCGCTTTCAAGGTCTTGAAGAAACTCCTCGGCACCATCGAAAAGTGGATATTCAAGATGATTGTCAAAATCAAGAATGCGCGATAAAATATCCTCGCGCTCCTCGGATTTAAAAAGACCGAGGATGTGGTCAAGATTTGTGCCCTTAATAGCGCGGGCAAAGTCGGGAATATCTGTAGGATAAAGCTTTTCGGTGCGATCCCAAAACTCCGTATATAGTCCCTCGCTGTCAATCAGAACGCCATCGAGGTCAAAGAGAACAGCAGCGGGATGGCGGTTCATTTGTGAGTTTCCTCCCATACATACAATCTGTCGCTAAGTCTTACTTTTTCAGGAACTTTGATTGCAAATACATCGCCTTTGCGAGCCTTATCCGTTGCTCCGGAATCGAGATGAATTTCTTCTACATTAACAATCAACGCGCCTGTGGTAGGTCCGATAATCACTACCTCATCTCCAATACTTACCTCTCCGGCTTCAAGCAGGAACTCTCCCACTCCAAGCTTGGAGAAATATTTGGTGCATTTTGCGGCATAGCGCTTTGTGCGGGTCGCCGATGAACCATAATGTCCGCTCCATTCGCCGAGGCGTTGACCGAGATAATAACCATCCCAAAATCCGCGGTTAAAGATTTTGGCAAGGCGTTGATCCCAGGCATTGACTTTTTCCTCGCCGAATGTACCGTCGCAAATTGCCCAGATTGCCTCGTCGTAACAGCCGACGGCTTCGGCAACGTATTCCGCTCCGCGTGCGCGGCCCTCGATTTTAAAAACCCGCACTCCCGCTTCTACCATACGGTCAAGGAAATGGATGGTTTTAAGGTCTTTGGGCGACATTATATATTGGTCATCAATCGCGAGTTCGGCTCCGGTTTCATTGTCAGTCACAGTGTAGCCGCGTCGGCATATCTGGGCACATCCGCCACGGTTGGCGGATGTGTTGCGCTCGTGCAGGCTGAGATAGCACTTGCCCGACACAGCCATACATAGAGCGCCGTGGCAGAACATTTCAATCTTCAGCTCTTTGTCTCCGGGGCCAAGAATCGGTTCGCTTTGTATGGCATCATAGATGCCGCGCACCTGCTCGAGGTTTAGTTCACGGGCAAGCACTACGGTGTCGGCCCACTGCGAATAAAACCTCGCGGCTTCAATGTTGGAAATATTTGCCTGGGTTGATATGTGAACTTCAACGCCCTGACTCCGTGCATATAATATCGCGGAAATATCTGCGGCAATAATGGCAGAAATATCGGCAGATTTTGCGGCATCAACGATATTGCGCATTGTGGGTAAATTCGCGTCATACATTATAGTATTGACGGTCAAATAGGTTTTGACCGACGCTGCTGAGCATTCGGCAGCAATCGCCGCCAAATCGTCAATGGTAAAATTCACTGCCGCACGTGAGCGCATATTCAACCCCTGAATACCGAAATACACGGCATCGGCTCCGGCTTTGATTGCTGCACGCAGGGATTCCCACGAGCCAACCGGGGCCATTATCTCAAACTCACTTCTTTGCATTGTTATATCCGATGATATTGATGTCGCCGCTCAGCTTGTATTTCTTTCCATCGGCTCCCTCGGCGCGTATCACGTAGAAATAAACTCCCGAGGGGGCGAGCTTGCCGCGAATCATTCCGTTCCATCCTTGCGAGGGGTCGGTGAGATGCTTGATTTCCTTTCCGTTGCGGTCAAAAATATGGCAATCAAACTCTATGATAGACTTATAGCTGACGCGCCATTCATCGTTGACCCCCTCAGAGGCTCCGGGCGAGAACGCATTCGGACATTTAAGCGACGACTCTCCTATAAATACTTGATACGTTTCGCTTTCCCACTGACAAGATGCATTATCGTTAGCCAGCAAAAGGCGCACGTACGTAGTACCTTGCTCTCGGAAAGTATATGAAAATTCGATGTCTTGAAAGCGGAGATACGTTTGTTCAAACTGAGGGTCGCGGGCTATTTCCCATTCGTGATAAATCGCGGCATCGGAAATTGCTGCCGAAAAAGTGATTTCAGCAGGACCCGAGCCGCCAAGATTTCCGTTGGCATCGGTAATTTCGTTGGGAACGTCACGCGATGTTTGTATTGCCCGGGCATGGCCCTCAACCGCCGTGGGTTCATAAACCGAAGAAGTTATAACCCTATCCTCACCCCAAGCGCGGGCAAACTTGTCGCCCTCCAGGGTAAAATCCGTCTGACAAAGCGAAGGGGTGCAATGCAACTGTTCGGAGAGTGACGCATACGTTTCGGTAACTACGGTTTCCTTGTAAGCAAAGTCTTCTTCGTCAAATTCAAGGGTGCGGTAAGTCAGTTCAAATTCGCGGTCAATAGTATATGGAGCGCCATTAATGCTGTAATAGACTATTGCGTCGCCCTGACCGTCGAGAGTGAGCCAGGTTGTTGAGCAGTCGCTTTGTGGCGAAAGTTCGAGCTCTGCAAGATATGTAGGCGTTGACGACCAGTCAACAACCCAAAAGAAATTTGAGGTATTGCCGTCGGTTACTATGTAGCCCATATTCCCCTCGAGAGTAGTCAGAGTGCTGACATTGCCGGTTTGGGTAGAGGGAACTTCTTCGGCAGTGCCTCCGCCAAGCGCGTTATAACGCTGCCACGTTACGGTTGCTCCGTTTGATGAGGCAAACGATGCCTTGACACCACGGACTCCGTTGAGCACGTAAATTTGATTCAGTCCGGTTCCTATTGCAGGAGTTTCAGTCAGCGCAAGAAGAACGTTGCCGCTGAAAGTCAACTCAGTAGCCTGCGACAGCAACGGTAGAGTTGCAAGCAGAAGTGTAAGTTTTAACGACGGCATACCCAGGCATCAGGGAAGCGGGAAGTAAATCCACTGATAGCTTCTGCAGCAGCTCGCGCGTCTTCGGGAGTATCGCCCTCTGCGGCATAAACGCGGAATTTATCTCCGTTATGGTATATTTCAAGGCCACTTACTCCGGTCTCGGAAATATATTGTTCGGCTTTGGCCTGAGTAGGAAGCGAGCCGACCACCACTATATATGGTTTCGGAGCAATGGCCTCCGGTTTTGCAATAGTCACAACACCCTCGGCGGGAGCAACCGCTAGATTCAGTTCCAAAGATTCGGGCTGCGCAAGCGGCTCAATCACGGGAGCCTCGGGAGCGGTAAATGTCGGCGTGGCCAGCGAGGCGTTGTGTGCGGTATCAATGTCTATTGGAGTTGACAGAGCAAAGCCAAGAATGCAAAGCACGGCAACGGCCGCGGCTGCTCTGAGCCAGCGCAGGCGAAGCGGCACCCGCACAATGGCGACGGCCTTGTCGGCGGTTTGCTCTGCCTGAATCGAGAGCGCCGGAGCTGCTTTGGCAACATTTATCTGCGGGAGTACCAGCCAGGGCGATTCCGGCACAAAGTCAAGGTGTCCGCCACGCTGACGGCGCAGAATGCCAACATTCGGGAGAAGCACTGCACCTTCAGTATGAAGCCTGCGTTGCAGCAAAGCAACTTCGGCGGCAACTTTTTCGCGTGAGCGCGCAAAGGAAATCTTAAGCCGGCGGCTGACTGATTGCGCAAGCAGGCCATCGTCGTGGGTCATTGCCGGGTTGAAAGAAATTTCGCGAGCCGGAGGCATCACCACGTTTGCAGACACCAAGGCCGGACGTTCGTTGCCCACGAATGCGCCAAGCCCCGGGACGATTACGCAATCATTCCGGCGCAACAATATGGTAATGTGTTGACTAATGGTGTCGTTCATATATGTGATGCTTGTGTTTGCTCTGCAAAGGTACAAATAATTTTGAGTTTTGCAAAATTTGCGCGGAGTCAAATTTTGTGAACAAGAAAAAAATTAGTAACTTTGCGGCTCAAAAAGGATAAATCAAGTATGAAGCAAACGAGCAAAACCTCGCCCTCCCTATTGTTTGAAACGAGTTGGGAGGTATGCAACAAGGTGGGCGGCATCTATGCCGTTTTATCAACCAAAGCCCGCACACTTCAATCACTATATAAAAATAAGGTGATATTTGTTGGCCCGGATGTATGGACCGACGCAACTCCCTCCCCATATTTTACTGAAGTAAACTCTCTGCTTGCCGATTGGCGCAAAGATGCAAAACTCCCCAAAGGCGTAAGCGTGCGTGTTGGCCGTTGGAACGTTCCCGGCCGACCGATTACAATACTGGTAAAGTTTGATGCAATGTATGCAGCAAACGCCGAGCTGTTCAAACGTATGTGGGAGTTATATAAGGTAGACTCGCTCCACGCCTATGGCGACTATCCCGAAGCCGCAGCGTTCAGCCACGCTGCAGCTTTGGTTATTGAAAGCATCTGCCGCCATATGGGCTATGGCGAGGGCGAAGGTGTGATTGCTCACTTCGACGAATGGACTACCGGTATGGGACTACTCCACGTCAAGGCCGAACTGCCCAAAGCCGCTACTGTATTTACCACCCACGCCACGAGCATCGGCCGCAGCATTTGCGGCAACGGCAAGCAACTCTATGCCTATTTCAGCGGATATAACGGCGACCAAATGGCCGACGAGTTAAATATGCAGTCAAAACATTCGCTTGAAAAAGCCGCCGCTCACCAGGCCGACTGCTTCACCACGGTAAGCGACGTAACGGCCCGCGAATGTTGCCAACTGCTTGAAGCCGCCCCCCACGTTACACCCAACGGATTTGAAAAAGACTTTGTGCCGGCTACGGCCAAGGCTTTCGGCGAAGCCCGCGAAAAGGGGCGTAAAGCCTTGCTGAAAATGGCATCAGCACTTGTTGGCAGAAAGTTGCCTCAGGATTCATTCCTCATTGCGACCTCGGGGCGCTGCGAATATCGCAACAAGGGCATCGACGTTTTTCTTGATGCAGCAGCGACACTTCGCGGCAAACTCACCGACAGCGACCGACAGACCATATGCTTCGTTATGGTTCCGGCGTGGTCGCGCGAAGCTCGCCCCGAACTGGTTGAGGCGATAAAGTCGCGCAAACAATTGCCGGCCATCCCCGACCCCGTGATGACCCACGGCCTCAACAACTACGATTCAGATCCCATTATTCAGAACATTCACCGACTCGGATTCTGCAACCGGGTCGAAGACAATCTGCTGATGATATACGTGCCGTGCTATCTTGACGGCTCCGACGGCCTGTTTGGCGGATTGACTTATTACGACCTCATCCCCGCACTTGATGCCACAGTATTCCCCTCATATTATGAACCGTGGGGATATACGCCGCTTGAGTCAGTGGCTTTCGGCGTTCCGACCATCACGACCACCCTTGCCGGATTCGGACAATGGGTAAACGTTACGTTTGGCGAGAACACTTTTGAGGTTTGCGGCGTTCACGTTAACGAGCGCAATGACGGAAACTACTCCGAACTTTGCGAACAGATTGCCACACAGCTGCTCGAACTGCAACGCGCAGACCAAGCCACCTCGTCAAAACTCCGCAAAGCCGCATCGGCAACGGCAGATTTGGCTTCGTGGAAAAACTTCATAACATATTACCAAACAGCATATAACGACGCCCTTCTTCATGCCGAAGAACGCAATAAATAACAGAACACAATAACAAACGACAGAAACATAACATGAAACTTCAAGTTAGCAACTCCAACGCTCCCATATGGCGCGACGTTACTGTCAACGCCAACCTTCCCAAGGAGCTGAAAGCTCTTGAACCCATCTCCAAAAACCTTTGGTGGGTATGGAATAGCGTTGGCAAGAACCTTTTCCGTGACCTTGACCCCGATTTGTGGCGTTCAACGGGCGAAAACCCCGTAATGCTTCTCCAGCACCTCAGCTCAGCACGTCTTCACGAAATCATCAAAGACGAAGAGCTGATGGCTCGCATCAAGCTCGCCGACAAGGAATTTAAAGAATATATGGCAAAGCCGATGCGCGACGACCTGCCTTCAGTAGCCTACTTCTCAATGGAATATGGCCTCTGCAACGCTCTGAAGATTTACTCAGGCGGCCTTGGCGTTCTTGCCGGTGATTACATCAAGGAGGCATCAGACAGCCGCGTGCCTATGACCGCCGTAGGCTTCCTCTATCGCTACGGCTACTTCACCCAAAGTCTCAGCGTTGACGGCCAACAGATTGCCAACTACGAGCCTCAAAACTTCAACCAGCTCCCCATTGAGCAGGTAATGAACGAAGACGGCACACCGATGATTCTTGAGGTACCCTACCCCGGTCGCATAATTTACAGCCACATTTGGCGCGTAAACGTTGGCCGTATGAACCTCTATCTGATGGACACCGACTTCGATATGAACTCGGAATATGACCGCCCCATCACCCACCAGCTCTATGGCGGCGACTGGGAAAACCGCATCAAGCAAGAATACCTGCTCGGCATCGGCGGCATTCTGATGCTCCGCAAGCTCGGCATAAACACCGACCTCTATCACGCCAACGAAGGCCACGCCGCTCTGCTGAACCTGCAGCGCCTCGTAGAATACGTTCAAGACAAACACGTAGACTTCCAGACCGCACTCGAACTCGTTCGCGCATCGAGCCTCTACACCGTTCACACCCCCGTTCCCGCCGGCCACGACTACTTCGACGAAGGTCTCTTCGGCAAATATATGGGCGAATATCCCGCAAAGCTCGGCATCAGTTGGCAAGACCTTATGAATATGGGTCGCGAAAATCCCGACAGCGGCGAGAAGTTCTCAATGAGCGTATTCGCGCTCAACACCTGCCAGGAAGCCAACGGCGTAAGCTGGCTCCACGGCGAAGTGTCAAAGAAAATGTTTGCCGGAATCTGGAAAGGCTACGACTGGAAAGAAAGCCACGTTGGCTACGTGACCAACGGCGTGCATATGCCTACCTGGGCAGCATCTGAATGGAAAGCATTTTATGCCGAGAAGCTCGGTAAGTCAATATTTGAGCATCAAGCCGACGTTAACGCCTGGAAGGGAATATTCGACTGCACCGACGAGGAAATCTGGAATATGCGAATGACGATGAAAAACAAATTCATCAACTTCGTAAAGCGCGACTTCAAGGCAAAATGGCTCGCCAACCAGCGCGACCCCGGTGCAGTACTCGGCATTCTTGACCGCATCAACCCCAACGCCTTGATTATCGGCTTCGCCCGCCGCTTCGCCACTTACAAACGCGCCCACCTGCTCTTCACCGACCTTGACCGCCTGGCCAAGATTGTCAATAACGAGCAGTTCCCCGTGCAGTTCGTATTCTCAGGCAAGGCTCACCCCGCTGACGGTGCTGGTCAGGGACTCATCAAGCGCATTATGGAAATCAGCCGTATGCCTCAGTTCCTCGGCAAGATTATCTTCCTTGAAGACTACAATATGATTGTGGCCAAGCGCCTTGTAACCGGCGTTGACATTTGGCTCAACACCCCAACCCGCCCCCTTGAAGCCTCCGGCACATCCGGCGAAAAGGCCGAAATGAATGGCGTATTGAACTTCTCGGTGCTCGACGGATGGTGGTATGAAGGCTACAAATTCGACGAAAAGGCCGGCTGGGCGCTCACCGACAAGCGCACATACACCGACCAGGGTCAGCAAGACAAGCTCGACGCAGCAACCATCTACTCAATGCTCGAAAACGAGATTATCCCTCTCTACTTTGCCAAGAACTCCAAGGGATACTCGCCCGACTGGATTCAATATATCAAGAACTCCATCGGCCACATCGCGCCTAACTTCACTATGACGCGTATGATTAACGACTACATAGACCGATTCTACACCAAGGAAGCACGTCGCTCCGCCGCACTTCAGGCCAACGACTACGCTATGGCCAAGGAAATCACCGCGTGGAAAGAAAACGTAGCGTCGAAGTGGGACGGCATCAAGGTAATCAGCGTTGAAGACTCAGCAATCACCAACGGCATCGCCGCTACCGGCGCTGAACACTTCGCTACCGTAGAGCTCGACACCAACGGTCTGAGCAAAGACCTCGGAGTTGAATGCGTGGCATTCAAGACCATTGACGGTCAGGAAGAATTTGTAGACGCCACCGATATGCCGGCAGTCAAGACCGACGGCGACACAGTAACATACGAGCTGAAACACAATATGGAAAATCCCGGAATGTTCAGATACGCGTTCCGAATTTATCCCAAGAACCCTCAACTGGCTCACCGACAGGATTTTGCCTGGGTGCGCTGGATTTAAAAAAACAACTGACGGTTGGGGTGGCCACGCGGCCACCCCAACTTACTTTTTACCCCATCATTAACCCCTAACACTTAACCCTTACACCTATGGGAGGCTTTTTTGGAATCGCGGCAAAACGCAAATGCCGCACGGAATTATTTTACGGAGTAGACTACAACTCTCACCTCGGAACGCGGCGCGCCGGTATGGCAACATACAATCAGGATGCCGGGCAATTCGTTCGCAAAATCCACTCGCTCGAAAGCACCTACTTTCGCACCAAGTTTGAAAAAGAACTCGAAAAATTTGAAGGGAACACCGGCATCGGCATAATATCCGACACCGATCCTCAACCAATCATTATTAACTCCCACCTCGGCAAGTTTGCAATCGTCACGGTAGCAAAAATCTGCAATCTTGACGAACTTGAGCGGGAACTCATTGGCCAAGGCGTACACTTCGGAGAACTAAGCTCCGGGGCAACGAATCAGACCGAGTTGATAGCTCTGTTGATTAATCAGGGCAAAACGTTTGTTGAAGGCATAGAAAACGTTTACCGCAAGGTGGAGGGTTCATGTTCGCTGCTTATTCTTACGGAGCAGGGCTCAATAATTGCCGCCCGCGACAAACTCGGCCGCACCCCCATAGTGCTTGCCAAAAAAGACGATGCGTGGGCTTGCTCGTCAGAAAGCACAGCATTCCCGAACTTGGGATTTGAGTCGGTGCGCGACCTCGGCCCTGCCGAAATCGTAGAGATAACAGCCGATGGCATCAAGCAACTCAAAGCCCCGGGACAAGAGATGCAGATATGTTCATTCCTGTGGGTATATTACGGCTTCCCTACATCATCATATGAGGGTCAAAACGTTGAAGAGACGCGTTTTAAGAGCGGATTTGCAATGGGAGAGTCAGATCCGACGGAGGTTGACTGCGCCTGCGGCATACCCGATTCCGGCACAGGTATGGCTCTCGGCTACTCTGCCGGCCATAAGATTCCCTACCACCGCTGCATCTGTAAATATACTCCCACATGGCCCCGCTCATTTATGCCGTCAAACCAGAATATGCGTAATTTGGTAGCGAAGATGAAACTCGTGCCAAACAGCGCAATGATGAAAGACAAGCGCGTATTATTCTGCGACGACTCAATTGTGCGCGGGACACAGTTGAACGACAACGTTCACGAATTTTACGAGGCCGGAGCCAAGGAAGTGCATATGCGCATAGCCTGTCCGCCGCTGATTTATGGCTGCAAATACGTCGGTTTTTCCGCTTCAAAGAGCGATATGGAGCTGATAACCCGCCGCATAATCGAAGAACTCGAAGGCGACCCCAACGCCCATCTTGATGAATATGCCACTACCGGGACTGAGCGCTACAATATGCTCGTTGAGAAAATCCGCGAACGCTTTAATCTGACAACGTTGAAGTTTAATCCGCTGGAAACTCTGATTGAGAGCATCGGCCTGCCCAAGTGTAAAGTCTGCACCCACTGCTTCGACGGCACTTCCCACTTCTAAACCAATCTTAACCAAACAATATGGAGACGGCGGACTTTTGTCGGCTGGTGTGCCTATAATTCTGACTACCAATAACTTAAAAAAAGCGGCGGACAAAAGTCCGCCGCCTCCATGTTTGTGGCCACTTTGCCACTGATTAGTTCAGCGGTATCAGGGTGATGATATTGGGTGTTGTGTTGAGGGTGGTTGCGGCGGTTTTCGGTTGGCCTGTTTCGATGTCGTAAGTGGCAACCTTGGTGGTGCCGTCAACGTAGCAATACATCGTCAGCATAACCTCTCCGGCAGCAATATTGACGTAATTGTCTTTGATGTCGCAGTTGGGTTCAACGGCAAAGTAGTTAAGTCCGCCTTGCAGGGTTTCGCAGTCAAACCATTGTGCCGCATCGAGATAGACTATCCACGCTTTATTGTTGTAGCAGTTGCTCTCATTGGGCAAGATAATCTCTACGCCGTTCTCTTTGAGTTCGGTAAGATCTGTTACTTGACCGGAATGTTTGCTGACGGCGATAGCTTCACCGATGAATACGTAGTTATTGCTCTCGAAATAACCGTTAAGATTTGAGCCGTCCCAAAGTGGGTGTAGATAACGGTAGCCATGTTCGTTCCATCCCATCTCAACGTGTTTGCTTGCCGTGATTATCGGACTGCTGAAACTCCATGAACCGAATTGAGTGCCGACGTTGAGGTCACATATCGTGACGGTTTGTGTACGTCCCTCTTCGGAGTGATAAGGTTCGCTATAATCAATTTCTTCACTGAGCTGCATTACTTTTATGCCGTTGTTGACCGAGAAGAACTTGATAAGGTCTTCAAACTCAGTGGTTCCGCTACTAAAAACGGCCTCATGAGGATTGTATACCAGTTGTTCTTGGCCGTTGTTGGGATACAACAAAGTCAGCGAACCATATCCATACCCGCCACCGGCCATTGTAACAAAACCCAAGGTACCGTTGCCAAAGTCACATATATCGCCGAAGTAGCATTGAGATGTGGACCCAACTTTTTTTATCGTGGCGGTACCGTCGGCATTCAGCGATATTGTGTGGTATCCGTCGCGGTGAGTTTGGGAATAAAGCACGCCGTTAGCATCTTCATAGTAACTATCGAATATTGCATACTCACTATACACATAATCAAGATTTTCCTGACTTATCGGATAAATCTTGCCGGTTGTTTTATTCACGAGCATATGAACCCCTGAAAATGTGTCGCCATAGCTATCGCGCAGTGCTCTGGCAGCCTGTTGATTCTCTTCGCAACTGAATTGACAGCCATAGAAAAACATCCAAGACTTGGACAGATTTTTTATATCGCGGGGGTGAGTTTTGATGGTGTTAAGAGTTGTTGAAGCACCATCTTGGTTAATCGTACACTCAAGCACCACGGCGGCCATATTTCCGTCTGCGTCAATCATCATCAGCAGATTGTCATAGTCGGTTCGGCTCTCGGAACCACTGAGCAGCAGCGATTTTGCGGAGCTGATATCATAGCGGTTAAGGGAAATATCTGAGGCGTTGAGCGTTGCGCCGGAACCACCGGGTTCTTCAGAGGATTCTGTGCAGCCAATGAATCCTATGGATATCGCTGCGAAAAAGGGGAGTAAATTTTTAAATGTCATAAAATCGTGATAATAATTAAAATGAAGATGCAAATTTACACAATTATTGGGGCAGTTGCAAATTCCTGTGTTTGATATAGACTAACTGATGGTGCTTTGT
>JAMPBN010000001.1:1059403-1177231 GCA_023666665.1 Prevotella sp.
GGCCATTTCTGCAAATGCTTGATTGTCTGAAAAAACAGAAAGTGTTACATGGTAGTGGATAATCGCTGTGTTTCTGATTGCATATGCTGTCTTGTTGTTAATATTTCAGGGATTTGAGCCAAGCGTTGGCAATATCATCGTCAAGGTTGACACCGCAGTGTTTGGTGAAGCTCACATCTATCACGATTGGGTTCCCGGAGGCCGTATTGCTCTCGACCCCGAAGGTCTGTTGGGCTTGATTCCTTCTATTGCCCACGTGCTGATTGGCTATCTATGCGGTATGATTGTTATTGTTAAAATGAAAAACGATCTCACGCCACTACTGCTGGTAGGTGCATTATTGACCATTTGCGGTTTTACTCTCGATGCAGGCATCCCCATAAAAAAAAGTATGGTCTCCAACGTTCGTCATGGTGAGCTGCGGCATCGGCGCTTCGCTGCTTGCGCTGCTTATTTACACCATTGATGTTAAAAAGGTCGGCCGTTGGGGTGTTGCCGAAGTGTTTGGTGCCAACCCGCTGGCCTTGTATGTATTAAGCTCGCTCTTGGGTTGCCTGCTTTGGAAGATAAACATTAATGGGGAGTGCCTGCCTTACTATGTTTACAAAGCGTAGCTACTCCCCATATTCGGTTCAGAGTCGGCGTTCCCGTCGCTGATTTACGCCCTTGCGGTTACGAGCGTTTGCTACCTTGTCGGAAAGATACTTTTCGACCGCAAAATCTACATCAAACTTTAGTGGCTGAACATATTGTGAAGTTTGCCTTTGATTTCATCAAAGACGCTTTCTTTAACTCCATCACCGTCAAGGTCACCGATCAGACCTGCACCCTTGATGCTTACATTTTAGGGGTTATAGTACAGATATAAAACGCCTTTCCTCGCAGAATAGTTCTACTCGAAATTAGTATGTGTGATGATTTCCGTAGGGCAAAGACGGCTCATTGAACAGTGTTCCTGCAAAAGGATTTGATTCGTAATTATAGTATCCGTGTTTATGGATTTGAGAAACGAAATATTCTGTTGCCTCACTTGTAACTGGCAAATCTTCATCGTTGTTTTCCGCCAGATTTTGAAGCGACCGAGCAATATGCCACATTAAGACAGGAGGGATAGCGTTTCCTATCTGTTTATAAGATTTGGGCTCAGATGGGTTTAATATGAAGTTTTCAGGGAATGATTGTATTCGTGCAGCTTCGCGAGGAGTAAACCTGCGATATAATTCTCGGTTTGGGTCAACCAAGAGTAATGGATCGCGTGAGTTTATACTCGTTTTTGCCAAATGAGAAGTTATGGTAAGACATGGGCCATTTAGGTCTTGCCATAATCCACGCTTCATATTGTTCTTGGCGTTCTTCATTCCTTGAACGGCACGTTCTGAAAAATAATATTTTTGATCAGGGATATCAAGCCGTTCAATCACTGCGCTCAAAGGTACACAGCTCTCAATCGAATTGATTGGAGTTGGATAAGAGAAAGTATCACTCAAGTCTTTACGAATGCCGACTATAAATACTCTTTCACGTCGTTGAGGTATGCCAAACTCAACGGCTTTCATCAATCTATAATGTACGTTGTAACCAACTTTTTCGAATTCTGAAACAATCTTGGAGATTATGGCTCCCTTTTGTAGCGTTAATAACCCCTTGACGTTTTCACAAATAAAATATTTTGGATGTTTGATTTGGAGAAAGCGAACAATTTGCTTGTAAAGATTTGCACGCTCATCATTGGTGTCCTTTGTAGGGTTGACGGTGCTAAAAGACTGACAAGGAAATCCTCCGATAAGGACATCAACGTCCGGAAGAGTAGTAAAGTCCACGTCAGAAACATCTGCACATACAGCGGGATGAGCAAAATTTCGATTATATGTATCTACAGCATATTTGTCAAAATCAACGGCATAAACGATGTCGAAAGCAAGTTGAGGATAGTGGTGTCCTAAATATGTAAAGCCACCAAGTAGGCCGAGGTCTGAGCCACCACAACCACAAAATAATGAAGCAACTTTTAACATATTAGATAGGATAGCGTTGTTGGATAACGTCAGAACCAAATTCCATTTGATAAATTATGGGCATAACATCAATTTTGCCTTGCTCAGACAAAGCAAAAGGATTATGAATGCGAACCACAAATACTTCGTTCTTGGTAAAGTAAACACGGTATATGTTATATGCGGCACCAAATTGTTGTGCTGCTATCCACTCTTTACGAGTGATGTTTAATGAATCAACCCAAGTATTATTGAATGACGGCCTTGTGGTTCGCTTGGTGGTCTTAACTTCAATATATCGGGCAAATTCAGGGTTACCGGGATTTTCGCTTGCCTCTATAGATGAAATGTCATAACCAAGACCTTTGGTTTTGCCAAGCAAAAGGACTTTGTTTACAAGTCGTTCTCTAAATGCTCTCACGCGGTCTTGTTCAAGTTTAAATACAAATACTTCACCTTCATCGCCAAGGTCAGTAGTTGATTTGATAGCTGTCTTTTCCGCTTTAAGTTCATCTTTTGTGGATATGGGTATGACCAAATTTGTCGTGGTAAGCAATTCGTGGTTAAATTGACCATTGTATGCTTTCCAATCTTGAATCATCAATTTTCGGCCATCAATAGATTCAAGGTTATAAGAGTCCAACTCGAAAAATGGGCGCTTTAGGCTTTTAATGAATAAAGCAATAGTGTTGGCTTCTTCGGGATTGAGCCATATTCTCTCAGAATCATGTTCAATCAAATTAGCGAGTTCAAGTAGATTGAACTGTTCCTTTATGTGTTGCCATTCATTCGAACCTGAAAGTTTACTTCGCTTAACCCCATCGGCACGGTCAGATAGAATTCTGTCGTAAACCTCTTGCGCGGTAACATTACCCCTAAGGACATCTATGTTATTGAGAGCATAGTAACCAATTTCTTGTTTTGACAAAATTTGCTTATTGCTTTGAGCAATATATAGAAGTTTGATAACAAAACAGAATGGTTTCAATTTTATCCCTAAGTCAATTTCTTCTTTGACTGCCGTTGCTTTCTTTTCTCCATTAGGAAATTGGAAATTTAAGCATAAGTTTTTGAAGAAAGTCGGAAAGTCGCTTTTGTCAATCAAAAACCTGCACGATTCTGATTCATAGATATATGTTTCATTGCTTTCTTCATCATATTTGGGGTAGAATAACCCCAAAAGTACACACATTATTTCAGTAAAATGATTTTTTACTGTTTTTTGATTGTTAAGAGATAACTCGTTGAAAGATCGAACATGAAATAATGCGTATGACAAGTCCGAGTACGCAGATTGTTTAAAGGCTGATTCAGTACAAGGGCAATATTTATGAACAATATTTGCATATAGAGGGAGCAGGTCTTCCATTTCCGTTTGAGACTTGCCTCGTATAATAGTGCAGCGATATTGATTTTCAGGAGAATACATTATAGGTGTTTTTTTAATTGAATTGCAATTTGTTGTGCCAATAGTGGGGGTACAGCATTTCCAACTTGTTTCAGTTGACTTCCTTTGTTTCCACAAAAAACAAATGAGTCAGGAAAACTCTGCAATCTAGCAGACTCTCGAACTGTTGGTACTCGATTGAATAGATAGTGGAAGTGATGATTATGACCACAATCTATTGTAAAACTTGGTCTTTGGCTATTTAATCGAGTCCATGCTATGTGCACTTTACGCGTTGACCATAATTTCTTAGGTAAGTCTTTGTAATTACCTCCATCGGGTACCATAGATATTATTTCTTGTGTTTTGGCAGTATGGATGGTTATGTCATGATTATAGACTCCGTTGCTGCCAGCGCGACAAAGTGCTTGATATGATGACAGAGGCTCGCAAACATAGTGAGAACCATCTGTTAAGGAAAACTCCGGCAAATCTTCAAGAGCCTCTTTGGAAGTAATGGGTACTTTTACCGTAGGATGTGGGAACTCAAACAAATCCCCATTCAACAGCCCAACAAAAACGGCTCGACGTCTATTTTGGGGAACACCGTAGTCTGATGCAAGCAAAACCTTATAATTGACGTTGTAACCAATAGAAGAAAAATCTGATAAAATAGCGTCACGTATTGTCCCATTGCCCATTGTAAGAATGGTGGGAACATTTTCCATCACAAAGGCTTTTGGCTTAAATTCGCGCACGAAATTTACAAAAGCCTTGTATAATTCATTTCTCTTGTCATCAATAATACGTTTTCCGGCAACCGAAAACCCTTGACATGGAGGTCCACCAATAATCACATCAACTTCGCTAATATTATATTTCTCTTTAATGTATGAAGGTGATGTAATCGATAAGTCTCCACAATAGGTTTTGGCATCTTCACGGTTATGGGAATAGGTCGTAAGGGCATCTTGCCAAAAATCAATGGCAAGTAATCCTTTGAAATCCGATAGTTCGAATCCCAAAGACAATCCTCCGCAGCCCGAAAAAAGATCTATAAATGTAAAACTTTGATTATTCATCATGTCAGCGCAAGCACTTTGTTTGATGCAAAGTTAAAAAAAAATTATGGATTAGCAGTTATGTGCGGACAAGATATTTATGGTGTTGTTTTTCGCTAAAGAGAGCGTGGGATTAGAGGCGGAAGCGGGTGAGGAGGCCATCGGTGAAGATGAGGTATTTGCCGTCGGGGTAGGTCCAGCGCTCGAGCAGGCCGGAGTATGTGGCGTCGCGGTCAATTTGCGCGGGTGTACCCAAGGCGAGTCGACATTCCTCGCGGGTCATTTCTACGGCAATTCTGCCTTGGCAAATCAGTTCCCAGTTGTGGTTTGAGATTTGGGGATAGCGTTTGCGAGGATCGGAAAGGGTAAAGAGGTTATTGAATGTGCGGGCAGACGCGCTTCTGCTACTCAGCACCATCAGCAGCGAGTCCTCCGGTGTGGTGACCAAAAACGGAAAGTCTGCGTTGCCCTCCTTCACATCGGTGATTTCTGTCTTTTGATAACGTTTGCCGTTTTTACCCGGACGAAGTGTCCATACCTTGCGCCCTTTCAGCAGGGAGCGGATGTTGTCAATAAGTTCGGCATCCACTGTAAATGGCAGCGGCAGCGGTTTGTTGGCAATTGACGAGAGCGAAGATTCTATAACTGTTGAAATTTGACTTCCAAGCGGAGTAGTCAGGTGTATTTCGGTTACGGTGTCGCCGGCAAGGCGAATGTTTTGGCTTGCCGATTTGAAGCGGAGTGTATCACCCTCGTTCAGGGTTTTGGCCGAAGTTGTCGGGGAATATGCATAGGAGAGTCTGCCGGAGGTTACAATAAACGGTTTCCCCGCGTGCCACTGACTTAGTGGCTGAGGAGCGATTTTGCTGAGCAGTTCTTGCTCAGCGGTGATTTTGGCGGTTGATTTCGAGGAAGTGTTGTCTTTGATGACAGGGGTTTTCTCAATGCCCGTAAAGCACGCTGACAGTGTGGTCAGCGTCAGTGTGCTGACCACAACTATCAGTATGTTTTGGGCTTTGTTCATTAGAGCAGACTCCAGGTTACGGTCAGACCGGCCATTACGATTGCTACCATACTCATAAGTTTGATAAGGATGTTGAGCGAGGGACCGGATGTGTCTTTGAATGGGTCGCCAACGGTGTCACCAACTACGGTGGCTTTATGCACCTCAGAACCCTTGCCGCCGAAGTTACCTTCTTCAATGTATTTCTTGGCATTGTCCCAGGCACCGCCGGCGTTGCTCATAAATACGGCAAGTACAAAGCCTGCGCTGAGGCCGCCGCAGAGCAGACCGATAACACCGGGAACGCCGAATACCAGCCCCACGATGATGGGTACTGCGATTGCGAGCAGCGAGGGGAACACCATTTCTTTTTGTGCACCCTTGGTGGAGATTTCAACGCAGCGCGCGTAGTCGGGTTCGGCTTCGCCGGTGAGGATGCCCTTGATGGTGCGGAACTGACGGCGCACCTCCTCAACCATATGTGAGGCGGCGCGACCTACGGCGTTCATTGTTAGGCCGCAGAACACGAATGCCATCATTGCGCCGATAAACATACCGGAGAGTACCAGCGGGTTCATCAAAGTAACGTCGTAGTATTGCATAAAGTCGGCAAAGGTGGCAGACTCCAGAGGTACGTCGATGGGATTGATTTCCGTGCCGAGCTGAATCGTGGTCTGGCCGATTCGGTGCAGTCCGATTTTGATTTCTTCTATGTATGATGCGAGCAGAGCCAGGCCCGTCAGAGCGGCCGAGCCAATTGCGAAACCCTTACCTGTGGCGGCGGTGGTGTTGCCCAGAGAATCAAGAGCGTCGGTGCGTTTGCGAACTTCCTCGCCGAGGCCGCTCATTTCGGCGTTGCCGCCGGCATTGTCGGCAATGGGACCGTAAGCGTCGGTGGCGAGTGTGATGCCAAGGGTTGAGAGCATACCGACGGCGGCAATGCCGATGCCGTAGAGACCCCAGGAGATGTTGGTCATATCGAAGCCGCTGGCAAGGCAGTAGCTGAGAATGATGCCGACTACTACGGCGATAACCGGGATAGCGGTTGAAATCATTCCCAGGCCTACGCCGGATATTATAACCGTGGCAGGACCGGTTTTGCCGCTTTCGGCGAGCTTCTTGGTGGGGTTATAGCTCTGCGAGGTGTAATATTCTGTAGAGCGGCCGATTACGATACCAACAATCAGACCAACCACTACCGCAAGCGCAATGTTGACCCAGTTTTGAATCCCCAATGCCCATAGAATCAGGAATGTTGCGCCTACAATCAGAAGCGAGCTGACATTCGTGCCAACGCTGAGCGAACCGAGCAGCTGCTTGATTGAAGCGTTTTCTTTTGTGCGTACTGTGAATATGCCGATGATAGAGAGGAAGATGCCCACTGCGGCAATCAGCATCGGAGCCATTACGGCTTGAACCTGAGTCTCTATGGTTTTGGCGGCAGCAGCGCCGAGAGCTGCGGTGGCAAGAATTGAGCCGCAGTAGCTTTCGTAGAGGTCGGCACCCATACCGGCAACGTCGCCAACGTTATCGCCAACGTTATCGGCAATGGTTGCGGGGTTGCGGGGGTCGTCTTCGGGGATACCGGCTTCAACTTTGCCCACGAGGTCGGCACCAACGTCGGCAGCCTTGGTATAGATGCCGCCGCCCACGCGGGCAAACAGCGCCTGGGTTGATGCGCCCATACCGAAGGTTAGCATCGTGGTGGTAATCATTGTGAGTTTATGTGTGCCGGGTTCGTCAACGAGCCAGTCGAGCAGCAGGTACCAGAAAGAGATGTCAAGCAGTCCAAGACCAACCACTACCAGGCCCATAACGGCACCGGAGCGGAATGCTATGCGCAGGCCGTCGTTGAGGGTGCGGCGGGCTGCATTGGCGGTGCGGGCTGATGCATAGGTTGCGGTCTTCATACCCAGGAAGCCACTCAGGCCGCTGAAGAAGCCGCCGGTCAGAAATGCCACCGGCACCCAGGGGTTTTGCAGCCCGAAGCCATATGCCATTATGGCAAAGATAATTACGAGACAGATAAAGACTATTGTAACAATCTTATACTGCTGTTTGAGATACGACATTGCGCCTTGGCGCACGTAAGAGGCGATTTTCGCCATTGTTTCCGTGCCCTCGCTCTCTTTTTTCATCTGCGCATAGAAGTACCATGCAAAGCAGAGAGCAAGCACTGAGGCGATTGGCACGAGCCAAAATAGTGGATTAATCTCCATGGTTATGATTTTTAGTTAGAGGGTTATGTAACAGTTAATTTTTCTCTCCGGAATCGGTGGTTTTTGATATTCTGACCTGTCGCCACATTTCCTTGCGGTTACACGTTGTGTATCCGCCGATTTGCAGCGCCTTGAGGTTGTTTTCTTTTTGTTTTTTCTTAACATATTTGGTCGTTTCCTCACCGAATGATACGGGGAACTCCTCGCTTTGCGCCATTCGGGCAATTATCGGGCAGAGCAGACCTGCGGGATGGTTGGGCGGTATCGGGGCGTTTTTCTTCTCTTTCTTGCGCGGGTCAACAAACGTCACTATCAGCTCCTGAACGGCGCGGGTAAATGCCACGTAGAGTGCATTCAATTCGTCAATTGTCTGATCATCTTGCAATTCTTTAACTTTTGCTCGGAAGTGCGTGAACAGCAGAGATGTTCCCGCTGAAACACTTCCCGGAACGAGCGGGAAATATTTGGGCACTCTGCAATCCAATTTCAATGAGTTGAGAAATGGGTCGACCTCATACCAGCGGGTATTGGAGTCTTCGTCAAGGTACTTCTTAATCAGCGGAATGTGAACGCACTTAAATTCCAAACCCTTTGACTTGTGAATTGTCATAACGCGGATGGCGTTCACGCCCTCGGCCAGGCCTACGGCGGCTTTCTTTGCCAATTCGCTGTCCCAGAGCCGCAGAAAACCTTGCAGGGTAGGGGCCTTAGAGCGGCTGTAGTCAAGCACAAGATCCTGAAAGGCGCATAGATGTTGCACTTCCGAGTCACCCAAACGTTTGTCGGGGAGTTCGCGAATTAGTTGCTCCACGAGTTCGGTCAGTGCCATTCCGCTTGAGCGTATGCGGCGGTTGTGGGCTTCGGCGGTGCGGTTTTCGCGTTGCTTGTTGAAGTCGGCAATCACGCGCTCAAGGGCATCTGCGCCGTCACCAATGGTTTGCTGTTCAAGCAAATGCTCCTCAAGCCAGTCAATATCTTCC
Organism: Prevotella sp.; assembly: GCA_023666665.1. Lineage (GTDB taxonomy): Bacteria > Bacteroidota > Bacteroidia > Bacteroidales > Muribaculaceae > UBA3263. The sequence goes on from JAMPBN010000001.1 coordinate 1,068,048, forward strand.
GACGTTGAGCGCGGCAGCCCCCGTGAGTTGAGTTTCGAGTCTTCTTGTACCGGTGCGTTGAATTCGCGAAGGCGGTTGATTATCCATTTCACCGAGCGGGCGCTTGCAACGTAGAGCGCTTCGTCGGACACCACCATAGTATCGGCGGGCAAAATCCCTTCGCTGACGGCGCGGAGCAGTTCATCAACGCAGGTGCGGGCATCTACATTGCTGCGTACCAATACTACAATGTCGCCCGCGTTGTAGCCGCTCTGCAACTGGCGATTGATGTGTTGAAACATCCGCTCGAACGGCGCGGATTTGTTGTCGGAGTCAACGAGGTCCACGTCTACATACCCTGCCATTTCCGCGAGTCGGGCCTGCTGATGCACCTGCTGATAGGCATCGGCCTTTGGCGCGGCCACTTGTGCTGCCATTCCGGCTGCCTCAAAGAGGGCATTGTTGAAGTTTACAACCGTGGGTGCGCTGCGCCAGTTGTCGGCAAGTTCGCGATGGTCAATATATGAGCTGATTCGCGGCGTGCCGTCAATCTCGGTGGCTAAAAGTTCCGGGCTGGAGTTGCGGAAGCGATAGATGCATTGCTTCACGTCGCCGATTATGAGGTTGTCGTTTTCAGTTGCGAGGCTCTCGCTCAATAGCGGGCGCAGGTTTTCCCACTGCATCCGCGAGGTGTCTTGAAACTCGTCAATCAAGAAGTGGTGCAGCTGCCTGCCGATGCGTTCATAGATAAACGGTGAGTCGCATTGGTCAATAATGGCGTTGAGCAGCTCGTTGGTGTCGGAGAGAAGAATGGTGTTGAGATGTGATTGCAGCTCTTGTCGCACAATGAGAATTTCGCGGAAAATGCCAAGAAAGCGCATATTGCCCAGCAGTGCATCTATTGAGTTGACCGAGCGGAGCAGTTCGGCGATTGCACTCAGCCGATTGTTGAAGTTGGCAATTGTCGCGTCGGGTAGTTTGTTCTTTTTCAGGAATTTGGCGAAATCCCCATCAAAGAGTCGGCTAAAATGTTTGTTGCCCCTTGCTTTGACCATATCCTCGGCAGCCAGCAAGTTGAGAAAATTGACGGCATACGATGTCAACGCTTCGACAACCTCGCTGCTCATTATGTAGTTGATTTCAGAGCGGATTTGTTCAAAAAGTTGCTGCCTCTTGCGCTTGAGCTCTCTTGTCAGGTCGGTTATCGCGTTCGGCTCGGCGAGAAATTGGTCTATGTCATCTTTTTTCTTCAGATAATCTTCGTCTGAAAGGTGCTTGATGAACTTGATAATTTCGCCGCGCAGATAGCTGTCGGGGCTGAAAATCTTATACTCGTGGCCGTTCTCCGCCTGGGTTTGAATCAGTTTCTTGACTTGGTCGAGAATGTATTTGCTGTTCAGCTGATGGGGGGCAACCACTCCTTTCATTCCGCAGGCGTGGGCGAGCAGGTCGGAAATGGCCATATCGGTCATCCGGTCGTTTTCGAGCATCAACTCATAGTTGCCGGCAAGGTCGGCCTCGTAGGCAAAAGAGCGCAACACGCGCTGAAAAAATGCGTCGATGGTGCTGATTTGCATCTCTCCGAAGTCAAAGAGCATTGAGTCGAGTGCCCGGGTGGCGGCAAGACTTATCTGGCGGTCAATGTCGGAGTTACTGAGGTCGGTGTCGTCGGGGTCTATCATCAGGTGAATGTCCCTGCGGTAGTCCGAGTTCGCCTGCGGGTCGGCAAGCAGCGCCAGTTCGTCAACTATGCGTCGGCGCATCTCCTGAGTGGCCTTGTTGGTGAATGTGATGGCAAGAATTTCGCGGTGGCGGCGCATATCGCTGCCTTTGAATAGCTGCAGGCGGCCATCTTTACGGTAGCCCAATAGCAGGGTAATGTATTTCAGGGCAAGCTGATAAGTCTTGCCCGCTCCGGCCGATGCCTTATAAATTTGCAGCGCTCCCATGCGTGGTGTTATTTATAGCCGAGTTGAGTGAGCAGCCGGCGCACGTCGTCGCGTCGGTCGCCTTGAATCAGAATCTCTCCGCCACGTGCTGAACCCCCAGTGCCCAGGCGGCTTTTCAGTGTGGCAGCCACCTGCTGAATGTCGTCATCTGCGCCGAAGCCGCTGATTATAGTGGCAACTTTTCCGGCGCGGCCTTTCCTCTCAAGCGCAATGGCAAGGTTTGACTTGGGCGTTGGGCGTTTGGTTTCAGGCTCCGGGCTTTGGCCCTCGGGCAATGTATTGCCGTCCATCAGCGATTTGAGTGCATCTTGCCAGTCGTTAGCCATTTATAGAGTCCCCCTCCTCGGGATAGATGCCTTCGGTGCGGGCATCCACGCGGCCGTCGAGCTGGCGGAGCAGCTGATAGTATTTGAAGTCGTCACCGCCGAGCGAGTTGTAAAATGCGCTTGCTGCCACAGAGTCGCGGTGCAGCGCTGTGCGGTAGCAGTTGAGTGCCAAAGCGGTGTAATCCTCTCCGGGATTGGCCGTTTCGTTCAGTTTGGCCAAAGTGATTGATTGCATACAGAGCTGCGGAATGCTCACTGTGTCAAGATATTCGTCGGTGACTTCGGAGGCAACCCTCTCGGGCGACACCGACGGACGGCAGGCCCATATCAGCGCCATACAGCCGATAAATAGCAGAATTATGTATTTGGGGTTAATCATCAAGTGCAAAATTACGAATTTTTTGCGAAACTGACACGACATATGAAGTGTTAACAAACGTTAATAAATGGGGGGGGTAGATGTTAAATTGGATTAACATTTGGAAAAATAAAGGAAAATGTTGTATTTTTGCAAAAAACCTTGAGTCTCACAATCGCATTATGCGTGAATTATTTGAACAGAACCAATCAATAATAGTGGGAGTAATATCCTCATTTTTAGTAAGCTTATTGCTTACGGGCATCATAATTCCCAAAATCCTTCTGATAGCATATCGCAAGAACTTATTCGACGTTCCCGATGCGCGTAAAATCCACAAGGGTGCGATTCCTCGCCTCGGTGGCATCGCGTTTGTGCCGTCGGTGCTTTTTGCTGTGTGTCTGATAGTAGGTATCTTCAACTTGCCGTTCTACAATAGCTTAACCGAGGTGCTGATTAACTCGTCAACCGCTCGCGCACTCTGCTTCAGCGTCTGCGGTTTGTTACTGCTCTACCTCGTCGGCATTGCCGATGACTTGATTGGCGTGCTTTATCGCGCAAAGTTTGTTGTGCAGCTTATTTCTGCAATTCTGCTCGTGTGCGGCGGCATCTGGATTAACAATCTCGATGGCTTCTGCGGCATTTATGAGTGGCCCGACGTGTGCGGGTGTATGCTGACGCTGCTCGTAACCGTGTTCTTCCTCAATGCAATAAACCTTATTGACGGCATCGACGGCCTGGCCTCGGGACTCAGCGCCGTGGCAATGGCTTTCTATGGTGTTATATTTGCCCTTTGTGGCGACACCATCAACGCTATGATTGCGTTTGCGACCCTTGGAACACTGATTCAGTTCTTTTATTATAATGTGTTTGGCAATGCCAAGATGGGCCGCAAAATCTTTATGGGTGACACCGGCGCTCTCTGCATCGGCTTCATCCTCACTTATCTGAGTGTGACTCTTACCCAGCGTACACAACTCCTGAACTCCGAGTGGAATACTATGGTAGTGGCATTCTCGCCGATGCTGGTGCCCTGCTTCGACGTGCTGAGGGTGTTCTTTGGCCGCATTAAGGCCGGCAAAAGTCCCTTTATGCCTGACAAGACGCATATCCACCATAAACTGTTGCGTCTGGGGATGTCTATTCCCCGCGCTATGGTGACGATTCTGCTTATTTCCTTGACATTTATTATTGTTAATGTGGTTCTTTCGCCGTATGTTAATTCAGCGATTTTGATGCTTGGCGACTTGTTGGTATGGATCGGCTACCACTTTGGTCTTGACCGCCGCATTACATCATACGAGGCCAAACATGGAGCTCAATGATTATCAGCGGGCCGCGCTGCGCACTGCCATTTATCCAGCCGAACACGCCATCGTTTATCCCACTTTGGGATTGAACGGCGAGGCCGGCGAGGTGTCCGACAAGGTTAAAAAGACAATTCGTGACCACGGAGCTGACTTCTCGCCCGAGCGTCGGCGCGAAATCGCCCTTGAGCTGGGCGACGTTATGTGGTATGCCGCAACCCTGGCCCGCGATTTGGGCTTCACCCTCGAGGAGGTTGCGCAGATGAACATAGACAAGCTCGCAAGCCGCAGCCGACGCAATATGATTCACGGCAGCGGTGACAACCGCTGAACCGCGCTCCCCGACATTTTACCGCAAAAAATGTTTTTTTTCTGTTGCAGAGTCGGCAGAAAAGTGGTAACTTTGCACCCGAAAACGGACATCACTTGACACTCTGGAACTACGCGCACGTGGCGTAATGGCAGCCGCGCCAGACTTAGGATCTGGTGGAGTAATCCGTGGGGGTTCGAGTCCCCCCGTGCGCACAAGCTTTCTAACCCTTAACCAGTCACTTAAAATGAACTCCCAGCTTCCACCCTTTAAGGTGTTTTCCGGAACCAAGTCGCGCTATATGGCCGAAGAAATCTGTAAAGACCTCGGAGTGCCCCTTGGCCAGATGAACATCCAACACTTTGCCGACGGCGAATTCGAAGTATCGTTTGAAGAATCGATTCGCGGATGCGAAGTTTACCTCGTTCAATCAACATTCCCCAACACCGACAACCTGATGGAGCTGTTGCTGATGATCGATGCAGCCAAGCGCGCATCGGCTCGTTCGGTTGTGGCTGTAATCCCCTACTTCGGGTGGGCGCGTCAGGATCGTAAAGACAAACCCCGCGTCAGCATTGCCGCAAAGCTGGTTGCCGACCTCCTCTCAGCCGCCGGCGTAACCCGCGTGATTACTATGGATCTCCACGCCGACCAGATTCAGGGATTCTTCAACGTGCCGGTTGACCATCTCTATGCCTCGTCGGTATTCGTGCCTTATATTGAGAGCCTGAAGCTGAAAGACCTCGTGATTGCCTCTCCCGACGTTGGCGGTGCAAAACGCGCAAACTCCTATGCCAAACATTTCAACGTTCCGCTGATTCTTTGCCACAAGCAGCGCGCCAAGGCAAACGTTGTTGAAAAGATGACCGTAATCGGCGACGTTAAGGACAAGAACGTTATCATCATTGACGATATGGTCGACACCGCCGGCACCATAACCAAGGCCGCCGACCTGATGATTGAAAACGGCGCAAAGACCGTTCGCGCCCTTTGCAGCCACGCCATAATGTCAGACCCCGCAAGCGAACGCGTAGACAAGTGCGGACTCACTGAGATGATGTTTACCAACTCCATACCGTTTACCAAGGAGTGCAAGAAAGCTACGATTCTCACCGTGGCTCATCTGTTTGCCGACACCATTCGCCGCGTTCATAACAACGAGTCAATCTCAAGCCAGTACGTGATTTGAAGCAGCGCAACGACTATTACGCGCAACTTCTTCGCGCCAATGGCGACCCTCAAAAACTAAATAAGATACTCCAAGACACGTGTCGCCGCAAAGCTGCAAAAAAGCTCGCGGCGACACTCTCTTTAGCCCCCGGTTTCCGCTTCCCCACGGAGTTGAGCGCCGAGCAATGTACTGCCGACGTTGTTGCCGAATTTCACGCCTCGTTGCTGCCTGAGGGTTGCAGCGTAGTTGACCTCACGGCGGGGTTGGGAATTGACTGTTTCCATATAGCCCGCCGAGCGTCGGATTTGTTGGCCATAGAAATGGACATGCAAGTTTGCGACGCGCTGCTCCCCAACGCTGACGCCTTGGCGCTCCCCCAAATTCGGGCGCTGTGTGCCGACTCTACTGAGTGGCTCAAAAACACCGGTGAACGTTTCGACGTGGCGTTTATCGACCCGGCGCGACGCGCTGCCGACGGTTCGCGGCTATATTCGCTGAGTCAGTGCCGCCCCAACGTCATTGAGCTGCTCAACGACATTGAACGCATTGCTCCAAGGCTGATAATCAAGGCCTCGCCGATGTTAGACATAACGCAGACCCTTGCCGAGCTGCGCAACGTCAGCGCCCTCTATGCCGTGGGCACACGCTCGGAGTGCAAAGAGCTGCTCATTGACATTGACTTCACTCGCTCGGTCGCTGACCCCGCCATTTCTGCAATCACTATTGACGGAGGTGCTTTTATATCGACTGTGCGGCGTTCTGAGCCCGTGGAAGACTGCCGCAACATAGCCGTTGGCGACACTTTGGGCGAACCCTGGCCCGCAGTGATGAAAATTCAGCCGCGAGGTCTGTTTCCCCGACAGCTCCACCCCTCAACGCTCCTATTCCTAAACCCCGACGCTGACTTTCCCGGCGAAGTATACCGCATAGAGCGGATTGAGGAGTTCTCGTCGTCGACAGTCCGACGGCTTGCGCGCGAAAAATTAGCCGCCTCGGTTGCGACGCGCAATTTTCCCCTCTCTGCCGACCAGCTGCGCCTGAAGCTCAAAGCCCGCGAGTGCAGCTCCGAGCGCCTGATGGCCACGACCGTGGCGCCCAATCGTCAGCTGCTCATCTTTCTTACCAAGCAATAAAGCAAGCGCGGACTGTTTCACAACAGCCCGCACTCTCAATAACAATTTTAAAATCACACGTGTTCTTTATCAGAACACATACTTGCTCACTTTGGAGCCAGTTTTCTTTATTACGATGCCCTTGATCGGCTTAGCAATTTTTCGGCCGCTAAGGTCATAATATTCGGTTGTTGCAGTCTCAACCTCGACTTCCTCAATAGAGGTAGTGTTGGCATCTTTAATGCTCAATGAGGTAATCACGCTGCGGTTCTTGCCGCTGAGGTCAGAGGCGTAAACGTGGAAATCTCCTTCCTGCTCAATGCGCAGATAGCTGCTGTCTATCAACTCCTGCCAGGAGTCTGCGCTACCAAGCGAGGGTACACGCTTGATTGTTCTGGCGGCAGCTGCTTTGGGTTCGTGGGCGTGGAAAATGCGAGCATTCGTGCCTTTGGCGTGATCAATGGTGAATTCCACAAAACCGCCCTCCGAGAGCTTGCCGGTGTGGTTAGCCGTAACCTCCGGCACCTCAAATCGCTTGGTCCACTCAATCTCAATGCTGCTGATTTGCAGAACATCGGTCTTCGAGAGAATTGCAAGGTAAGGATAATACGGTGTATTCTCATCCATTTCAATTTTCACTGCTTCGCCTTTTGACATTACTGCTTCACCGAGTTTTACCACGGTTATACTTTCAGTAAAGCTGTCGGCCGTAACGTCTTTTGCTGTAACAAATGGTTCATATGAGCCATATACAAGGACTTGGCGTTCTTTGCTTGTTTCCTGACCGCTCCATTGAGTTACAGAAATACCTGAGCAAACTTTTTCATCGTTTACGGTAATGACAATGGCACCTTCAGATTTTTTCAATCCCATATAACCATTGTTTGTGCTGCCATTTATGTATGCGTTATAGGTAATACCGTCTATTTTAGAGGCGAGATTGCCATATGAAGTGCTTGTAACCCCCATATTTGTGGCAGTCAGGATTGTAGTGCTAGTTTGAGGCGCTTCAGTGATAGTTACCGTTAGCGATACTTCTGTAACATTGTTACGACCTATTGCTGAAACTGAAACCTCATATGTGCCTGTGGCCACCGGCATCCATATATAAGAACCGCCTGTTTTCTCTTCTTCGATTACTGTTTCAGCATTTTCGTCAATAACGATAACGTCATATTCTTCAGCTCCTTCAGCAGCGAAAACCAATTGAGTACCCTCAACAAAAGTATATTCGGCTTTGTTTTCTACGGCTACACCGTTAAGCGTTATTTCGCCAAGGCCTGGAAGAACTGTAACGGTATAGGAAGCAGAGCCGCCATAAACAGCATCTTCTGAAGTGGCTGTTATGGTAGCCGTGCCCACTGAGAGAAGTTGCAGTTTTTTCATTTCATCTGCCAAGGCGACTACATCGGAATTGGAACTCTCGAATTTTACATTTACATTGTGTGGATTTTGACTAAGGGTAAGTGCATCAACCTTTTCACCGACATAGCCGGTTACAGAAGCGTTTTCGGCAAATGCGAGGTTGGCATTGTCTTTTACTGTAAGTATGAATTCGATATTTGCTGAACCAACGCTATTGGTTGCAGTAATTGTCGGGTTGTAAACACCGGCATCAGGTATCCATTCAGTGCCGTTGATGCTTATGTTGCTTTCTGTTTCAATAATAGTTGTTGTATCAGCGTTTTTGGCTTCAATCTTAACTACGGTGCCGGCTACTATTTCATAATCTCCGCCATTTTCTATAGTTTGACCATCGGAAGTGATAACCTTTAGTGAGGGTGCAACCGGCTCGGCTGTGCCGACTTTACCGCTGACTTTGATGTTTTTGATTTCCCAAGTTCCGGCAATCTCTGAGGTTGATATATACTTGAATCCAAATTGCATCTTCTTGTTGGAGTACGCCGAAAGGTCAATGGGGTCATTGTCTACAAATGTCCAACCCAATTTGGTATCTGTGTTAAGTGTGGTCTCTATGGGAGTCCATTCGGTATCACTTTCTTCGCGTGCAACGATTGAACAATAATTATTTACGCTGTCCACGCTCCCGAAAAAATTATATGCGGCTGTAAAAGTTAACTGCAGATCTTTATATTGTGAGCAATCAATAATTGGCGATACTGCTATTGCTTCGGTTTCGTTATATATATTGTTGACATACGCAGAAGCCTTCAAATAACCATTATTGTTATCCTTTTGCCATACATATGTAAGCGACCCGCTGAGCAAAATGTTTTGGAACTCAAAATCTTCGCCGACCGTTGACGAATAAATATCTGTGGGTGCATTGGGATCAATAACCGTAAGAGTGTAGATGGCCGGAGTAGCATAGTATTTAGAATCATCAGCCGAAACCGAAGCAGTAACTTTGGCAGTTCCGGCAATGTTGGGAGTCAGAGTCATTGCACCTGTGACGGCATCAACGGCCAGCAATGCGGTATTATCGGAAGTATATGTTACCGCAACATCTTGATACGACTTTGTCAGTGTGGGAGTTACAAACTCGTCGCCAAACTTGAGCGTCTCGCTATCCTTCGACCAGGCTAATGTTGCTTCTGATTTGCTTGAACTTTGCTCTGTGTAAGTTACGCTAACTCCGGCAAGATGAATACCTCCTTTTATGGATGTCGCAGTTAAAACGATTTTATTACCGACTAAATTTAAATTCTGCCATTCAATAGAATTTTCGCTTGTCCCTGATTTAAAAGTTTTAGTATCTGACACTTCGGAATTATTAACAGAAAGTTTCCAAGTGGATACAGATGTTTTGGCATTACCTTTTGTTGTAAATTTAACATTTGTGATTAAAGCATTTTCAGGAATACTTGAATTGCTTAGAGTTAATGTCGTTTCGGTAGGTAATGGGGAACTTGCAGAACCAAAACGTGGGCCGCTGTTCTTATCTTTTTGAGAATTTATGGAATTTGTGCTGTTGGTAAATGAAAGAGTCCAACTTCCTTTGTAGGAGTTTGGAGTAATGTTTGATTTTAATTCAAATGGACTAGATGTTAAACTTCCAGACATACCTGTTTGATCCAACTTAAAGCTCCAAGAAATCGTAGTTTCATCTGATGCAAGTCCAAAGAGTGTAGTCGAGACTACGAAAAAGAGTGAAAGTAAAAGCTTTTTCATAAAAGTGTGATAGAGTTAATTGTGATTGTTTTGGCAAAGGTACGGACAAAAATTACCCCCCCCAAATCTTTAACAAATGTTAACGTCTTTAACATCTATTTGCAACTTTTTGGCGAATAAATAGAATTAACCTTAAAGAAACTTTTTGGGGCGGCGGGGTGTTTTATGGTTATAGATTAATGCGTAATGACTATGAGTAACAAAAAGAAAACTGCCGCAACGGTGGGGACTGTTATCGGTGTGATTGTGTTGATTGTATTGCTGTTGATGTGGCTCACGGATGCGATGTTGACGGGTGATACCGATGTCAACGCTCCGCTGACTTTTATACAGAATCATTTTGCAAATTACACAAACATTGCGTAAATTTGCGCAATTCCAAAATTCAAAACCCAATTAATCATAACCAAATATGGAAACTAACGAACAACTGCTCAAGGAGGTTCGCGCCAAAGCTGCCGAATGGCTCAGTGACGGTTACGACGAACCTACCCGCGCTGAAGTAAAGCGTATGCTCGACGCTGAAGACCCCACCGAACTGATTGAGAGCTTCTATAAAGACCTCGAATTTGGCACGGGCGGTCTGCGCGGCATTATGGGTGCCGGCACCAACCGTATGAACCGCTACACTGTGGGCGCTGCCACTCAGGGCCTTGCCAACTATCTTAACGAAACTTTTACTGACCTGCCGGAGATTAAGGTTGCCGTAGGTCACGACGTGCGCAACCACTCCCGCGAGTTTGCCGAAATCGTTGCCGACGTATTTTCCGCCAACGGCATCACTGTATACCTTTTCGACAATTTCCGCCCGACGCCCGAACTGTCGTTTGCAATTCGCGAACTCGGCTGTCAGAGCGGCGTGAACATCACGGCCAGCCATAATCCCAAGGAGTATAACGGCTACAAGGCATATTGGAGCGACGGCGCTCAGATTATTGCCCCCCACGATGTCAACATCGTGTCGCGTGTGGCCTCAATCACTCCCAAGGACATCAAGTTTGGCGGCGACAAGAGCCGCATCCACATTATCGGCGAAGAGATTGACCGTAAGTTCCTCGACGCTATCAAGGGTTTGCAGCTCAGCCCCGACATTGTAAAGAAACACGCTGACCTGAAAATCGTATACACCCCGATTCACGGCACAGGTGTAAAACTCGTGCCCGAAAGCCTTAAAAACTACGGCTTTACCAATATAATCCACGTTCCCGAACAAGACGTACCCTCGGGCGAGTTCCCCACCGTAGAAAGCCCCAACCCCGAAAATCCGCCGGCTATGGCTATGGCAATCGCCAAGGCTAAGGAAACCAACGCCGACATCGTTATGGCCTCAGACCCCGATGCTGACCGCATAGGCTGCGTAATGCGCAACAATCAAGGCGAATATGTGCTTATCAACGGCAACCAAATCGTAATGATTCTGCTCAACTATATCATTACGCGCAATAAGGAACTCGGTCTGCTCAAGGGCAACGAATACATTGTCAAGACCATTGTAACCACCGAAGTTATCAAGAACATTGCCGACAATGCCGGCATCAAGATGTTTGATTGCTACACCGGCTTCAAGTGGATTGCCAACGTGATTCGCGACAATGAAGACTCGATGCGCTACCTCGGCGGCGGCGAAGAAAGCTACGGCTTCCTGGCCGAGACGTTCTGTCGTGACAAAGACTCCGTTAGCGCTATCTGCCTGATGGCCGAGGCTTGTGCATGGGCCAAAGAGAAGGGTATGGACTTCGGCCAAATGTTGGCTCAGATTTATATGCAAAATGGCTTCTCGCGCGAGGAGGGCATCAGCGTGGTTCGCCCCGGCAAGACCGGCGCCGAAGAGATTCAGCAGATGATGAAAAACTTCCGTGCCAACCCGCCCAAAACTCTCGGCGGCAGTCAGGTAGAAGTAATCAAAGACTATGCCGATCTGAATGTCAAGAATGTTGCTACCGGCCAAACCACCAAGATGGATATGCCCGCAACGAGCAATGTATTGCAATATTTCACGGCCGACGGCTCGAAAGTGAGCATCCGCCCCTCAGGCACCGAACCCAAAATCAAATTCTACATTGAGGCAAAACACCCGATGGGGTCAATCAACGACTACGACCGTGCGGAAGTAGAAGCCAAAAACAAGATTGCCGCCATTAAGGCCGATCTTGGAATCTGATTCTCAACATAAAAGCATTATAGTCTTGCGGAGGGCGGCGATAAAAGCGTCGACCTCCGCAATTGTATTGTAAACTGCGAAGCCGAGGCGCACGGTTCCCTCGATGCCCAAGGCGTGCATAAGCGGCTGGGCGCAATGGTGGCCGGTGCGCACCTCTATGCCTTGCTTGTCAAGCAGCATACCGACGTCGTAATGGTGTGCGCCGCTGACGTTGAAAGATATTACCGGTCCTTTGCCGGGAGCGGTGCCGTAGATTCTGACTTCCGGAATTTTTAGTATTTCGGCGGTGGCGTATTCCAAAAGTTCGTGTTCGCGGGCAGCTATTTGGTCAATGCTGATGCCGTTGATAAAGTCGAGGGTAGGGGATATGGCGCTGATGCCGACGAAGTCGGGGGTTCCGGCCTCGAATTTGTATGGCAGCTCGGCAAAGGTTGTGCCGTCGAAGCTCACCCGGGAAATCATTTCGCCGCCCCCCTGATACGGCGGCATCTTTTCGAGCAGTTCCTTGCGGCCATAAAGTACGCCGACGCCTGTGGGGCCATACATTTTATGGAGCGAAAAGGCGTAGAAGTCGGCATTGAGGGTGCGAACGTCGGGGCGGATGTGAGCCACGGCTTGTGCGCCGTCAATCAGCGCGGGTACGCCGTGGGCGTGAGCCTCCGCAATCATCTCGGCAATGGGGTTGACTGTGCCCAGCACGTTGCTGACGTGGCAGAACGCTGCCAGACGCGTATGTTCGTTAAAGAGCGAACGATAAGCGTCGAGGTCGAGAGAACCGTCGGCAAGAATCGGCACCACGCGGAGCTTTACGCCCTGAAGCTGCCAAGGCACTATGTTGGCGTGATGCTCCATAACCGTGATGATAATCTCGTCGTCAAGTCCGAAGTCTTTGCAGTATGATGATGCCACGAGGTTTATGGCCTCAGTAGTGCCGCGGGTGAATATAATTTCCTGAGTTGACGTGGCGTTGAGCCATTGGCGTATGCGTTCGCGTGCTTGCTCCTGAAGCGCGGTGGCCTCTTGTGAGAGCGTGTGCACTCCGCGATGAACGTTGGCTTTGGCGCCGAAATATCCAGCAGATATGGCGTTGACCACTTCGCGAGGAGTCTGCGATGTGGCCACGTTGTCGAGGTAGACCATCTGCCGACCGTAAAGTTGACGGTCGAGAGCGGGAAATTGAGCGCGGATTTGGTCAACGTTTAGCATAGAGAGCAATCAGCGCAAGGACTTCCCAAGCCGGCAAACCTGCGCTCCATAATGTGGCGCAGCCGCTCCGGCAGTCCGGGAATATGGAAAGAGGATATAACGTCGCCAACAAACGCCTCCATAAGCATACGCCGCGCTTGTTCCAGGGGAATGCCGCGCTGACGCATATAAAAGAGGGCGCGTTCGTCAAGCTGACCGGTAGCGGCACCGTGGCTGCACTTCACTTCGTCGCAATATATCTCGAGGGTGGGCTCGGCGTGCATTGTGGCACCCGGCGAGGCTAAAAGGTTGCGGTTGGTTTGGTGAGCGTCGGTAAACCGGGCGGCTTCGTCAACCACTATGCGGCCATCGAAGTCGCAGTGGCTTTGGCCGTCGGCCACGTACTTAAACAGCTGGTTCGATGACGTGTTTTCGGCGTGGTGCATTATGCGCGTGGCATATGCGGCGCGTTGTTCGCCGTCGGCAACTACCATGCCGTTGACCTGCGCGGAGGCTCCGGGGCCGTTAATGTCAACACCCAGACGCATACGTGTGTCGCCGCAACTGATTGTTGCGCACGTAATAGCGAGAGTGGAGTCGGCGGCGAGAGCGGCGTTTAAAGTTGAACGGCGGGCTGTTTTGGCCGATGATTCTTCTATGAAGTCAAGGCAGAGTGAGGCGCCTTCGCCAAGGTCTGCCTTGATGAGTTCTGCCGATAGATAGCGGTGGTCGGGGTTTTTTGTTCGGTCGCAGACCAGCAGTGAAACCGCAGCGTTGCGACCCAGCGATATATACAGTCGGCGCACGGCCATAAAGTCAACTTGCTCGGCAAAGGTGTTGACCAGCTGAAGGGGAGTGTCGCAGCACACGCCATCGTCAACCCGCAGCAGAACGCCGTTGGTCCATAGCAGGTCGTTGAGGCGCGTTTCAGCATCGTCATAGCCGCCTGATAGAGTGGGGAGTTCTTTGCCTTGAAGCGGCTCAATATGCACGCCTTTTGGCAGAAGTTTTAGCAGTTTTTCAGGAACGGCAAAACTGTCGCTCTGCAGATTTACGCCGTAGTCCGTCGGAGCAAAAGCGTCGTCGAGTTCTCCGGCTTCGGCAAGGCGCTGGCGTTCCGCCTCTCGGTTGCCAATCAGCTCTGCCGCAGAGTCATATAGGTCAAGATATTGCGTTACCGGAGTGCTCATGACTCTTGCGCATCAATTTCGTTTTTAATCCAGTCATAGCCGCGTTCCTCAAGTTCCAGGGCGAGTTCCGGGCCGCCGCTACGTACTATCCGACCCTTGTAGAGAACGTGCACAAAGTCGGGTTTAATGTAATCGAGCAGGCGCTGATAGTGGGTGATCACTATAGTGCCGGTTTCGGGCGTCTTGAGCTTGTTAACGCCTGAAGCCACTATGCGCAGTGCATCAATGTCGAGTCCTGAGTCGGTCTCGTCGAGAATGCTCAGGCGCGGCTCCAGCACCGCCATCTGAAAGATTTCATTGCGCTTCTTTTCGCCGCCGCTAAATCCCTCGTTGACCGGGCGTGATGCCAGTTTCGCGTCAAGTTCCACCACTTTACGCTTCTCCTTCATCATATGCAGGAACTCGGTGGCGCTAAGGGGTGGCTGACCAAAATATTTGCGCTTGGCGTTGACAGCCGCGCGCATAAAGTTATTCATCGATACTCCGGGAATTTCCACCGGATATTGAAACGACAGAAACAAACCCTCATGGCTTCGGTCTTCGGGCGAAAGCTTCAGCAGGTCAACGCCGTGGAGCTTGGCAGTGCCGCCAAGAACCTCATATGCAGGGTTGCCGGCAAGTACGGCTGAAAATGTTGATTTTCCGGAACCGTTGGGACCCATTATGGCGTGAACTTCGCCCGGATGAACTTGGAAATCAACGCCTTTAAGTATTTCTTTGCCGTCAACTGCAGCGCGGAGGCCGCGCACGTCGAGCAGCAATTCTGAGCTTTGGTTATTCATCGTAAGTATTAACGCTTTTTAGTGCCGCAAAGTTACGACTTTTTTTTATATTTTGAGGAAGATTTTGTGGCGGTACATATAGCGGAGAATCAGGAATACGATAAGAAAGTTGCCAAACGTGAGCCACGCACCGTAAAATGGCCCGAACCATTGAGCAAGGCCATAGGTCAGCGAACTGACTATGCTGCGGAAGTTCACCACTTCACCCAGCAAATATGCCGTAATGGCGTTGGTGCCGTAGATTTTCAGCCAATCGAGGCCGCTATGCCACCCGAGGCAGTCAACCAGGTAATACGACATTGCCATCAATAGGAAGCATATCCCGCCGGAAAAGAGCGTCATACTCGCCGACCAGATGCGCTTGATTATCGGCATCCACGTACTCCAAATCAGCGCACTGACAATCAGCGCGACACCTATCCCGGCAAGAATTGCGACAGTGCGTCCGGTGCGGGGGCGGCTGCGCATAATCTGCCCGGCGAACGCTCCGAGCATCACGGTTACGCCAAAGGTCAGCGAACTCCAAATCCACGTATATGTGGGGTCGCCGCGCCTGTCGCCGAGAATGGCAAGATCAACCTTGTAAGCAAAATTGCCCCGCACGCTAAAGTCTCCAAACAGATGCATCGGAACGGTGTAAATAATCAGCAGCAATGCCGTTGCCACCAATTGACCGCGAGGTCCAAAGTTGAGTAGTATCACAGAGGCAATCAGGTAACCGCAGGCAATGGCTTGGAGGGTGTTGGTGTAAAATTTCAGCAGCGCGGGGTTTAGCGCAAGGAGGTTGCCCTGAACTATTGCTCCGGCTACAAAGAGCAACAAGAAGCGGCGCAAAATGCGAATCCACAGCTTTCTGCGGTCAGCACCCGGGTGCGTGTATTTGGCGAACGAAAATGGCATTGCCGTGCCAACCATAAAAAGGAACAGCGGCATTATCATGTCCCACACGCGGAAACCCTCCCATACCTCATGGTCAAGCTGGTGCATCACGCCGTCGAACCACGGCCATTGTCCGGCATAACCGATTGCTATGACCACCGGCTGCAAAAACACTAACAGGAACATATCAAGTCCGCGCAATATGTCGAGCGATTCAAGTCTTTCTTTCATTTTATACAGGTTAAGGGTTAAGGGTTAAGGGTTAAGGGTTAAGGGTTAAGGGTTAAGGGTTAAGGGTTAAGGGTTAAGGGTTAAGGGTTAAGGGTTAAGGGTTAAGGGTTAAGGATTGAGCTCGTTATGCCTTCAATGGTGAGCAGGGTCTGTTTGGCGGCGAGTCCGCCTCTGTAGCCGGTTAGCCGTCCGTTGCTGCCGATAACTCTATGGCAAGGAATAAAAATTGACATATGGTTAGCGGCGATTGCCGATGCCACGGCTCTGACAGCTTTAGGCATTCCGATTTTTCGGGCAATCTCTCCATAAGAAACGGTCTTTCCGTAAGGAATCTTCATCAGCTCTGCCCACACGCGGCATTGAAACTCGGTTCCTACAGGTTCCAGCGGAATGGTGAACGCCTCTCGTTTCCCCTCAAAATATTCTTTCAGCTGAGCTACAGCTCGTTGAGTGACTTCAGATTCCGTGTTTACGAATTTCGAAGACGTGTTAGCTGACACCCAATCACACAGGCACATCCTATCCCGCCGGGAGCCAAGAATCAACTCACCAGCCGGACTGCTGTAGTGTTCAAGATATACTGATTCGAGCATAATGTCAAAAATAAAAAGCACCGAAATCTGCCTCAAAGGTTAATTTCGGTGCTTCAACAAGTCGGGGTGACAAGATTCGAACTTGCGACCACACGCCCCCCAGACGCGTACTCTAACCGGGCTGAGCTACACCCCGCGGCTTGTTCTTAAAAGCGATGCAAAGTTAGGGAGTTTTTGGGAACTGACCAAATTTTTTTGCAAGTTTTTTGCGATTTTTTCGTTCTTTATTGGTTATGAATGGATTGCACATTCGTTTATTTTGTGGAGGTGATGTGGAAACATGATTCCTTACGCTCAAATTTTACCAGACAGCGGCCTTCTTCGCGCAGTTCGAGCAGAACTTCAGCGAGGATATTCTTGAGCTGCTCGTTGTTTAACTTTGTGGTGTTAAGTGCATGTTCGTAGAAGTCGATGTATGAAATGTCGAACGTGGTTCCGTAGAGGTGTGCGGAATTAGATGTGGAGTTGACGTTGCGACGCTGCAGTCGCTTGACCGATTCTTCCGTTCGCAGCAGCGAGGTGACTTTCAGTGTGTAGTGCGCGCCGCCGCGTTCTTTAAGCTTTTGGTTGAAGCGGTCTCCTATGGTGTCAAGCAGTTCTGCCGCCCGGGTAACGAGATATGGGTAGGAGTGGCTGAGGCGGTCAATCTTGTAGTGTTTTGTTGAATTGATTTGGCGCAGAGGCCGAGAGAGGCGTAAAATGTCTCGCGTGTCGCGTATGGGTTTTATGCCGATTTTGGTAGCATATACAAGGTGGGCTTCGTTGAGGTCGTTGAACTGCTTTGCGAGATTGCCGACCTTGGGGCTTATGTGGATTTTTTCTTGTTGCGGTTCGCCATTAACAATCTGCGGCAGCTCAATTACCTCTTGTTTTTCCGCCGGCGTTTCGGCTGTTTTTGATTTGCCGAATATGCTGTGCAACGTTATTCCGCCAATAAGCACTACGGCGGTTATTATTGTGACTATGAGGAATATTTGGGCTTGTCGGTAGTTCATTTATGATAGCAAAGTTACGCATTTTTTCAGTCTGTTGCAAAAAAGAGACCACCCGATTTTGCTTGGGTGGTCTCGAGAAGAGAATTGAATGAGTTATTGTTCGGCAATCTGCTGGTCGTCGGGATGCACAATTGAGCGTCCCGGGGTTGTTTCGCTGTCGTCGCCCGACTCGGGTGCTTCAACTACCAGGTCGTAGCTCAGAAGTGCGAAAGCGGCAGATTTGTCAATCTGATAAACAGATGTCTTGATTTGGAATGCATATTCGCCCGGTTCGAGAACCGAGGTGTCAAATTCTGCGCCGAAGGGGGCGGTAACGGTCTGCATCTGCGGAATACCGTTGAGATAATATGTTGTCAGACCGAGTGTGGTTTTCTTGCCGTTGCGCGACACCGGGGTGATGCTTTCGATAACAAGGGGAGTGCCTTGCTCTACGTATATCTTGTTGTCGTCGGGATTTTGCACACCGCCTGAAATTGCTACCTCGAAGTCAACTTCAGGGAGGTCGTTTTCATCATCGTGGCAGGAGGTAAAGAGTCCGGCCAGAGGCAGAAGCATCAGTGCTATAAAACTCTTTTTCATCATAGTAGTAAGTAGTTGAGATTAATATTTTTTATATTATCTCAACACTTTGTGCTACTATAATGTTCAGTCGAGAAAGCGCTTTGTTAGCCCTGAATAGGAATCTATGCGGCGGTCGCGGAGAAATGGCCACCAGCGGCGCACGTTCTCGCAGCGGGTCATATCAATGTCAATGAGTGCGGTGGCTTCGGCATTGGTCGGAGCGGAGTAGAGAATCTCGCCTTGCGGACCGGCAAGGAAGCTACTGCCCCAAAATTGAATTCCATCAGTAACGCCCGATGGGTCAGGCTCATAGCCAACGCGATTTACGCTGACCAAAGGGAGTCCATTGGCTACGGCGTGACCGCGCTGCACAGTAATCCACGCCTGGCGCTGACGTTCTTGTTCGTCGGCCGGGTCGGTTGCTGCATAGCCGATTGCAGTTGGGTAAATAAGAATTTCGGCTCCTTTGAGTGCCATCAGTCTTGCTGCTTCGGGATACCATTGGTCCCAGCATACGAGAACTCCAAGTTTACCTACGGAGGTAGGGATCGGCTCAAAGCCGAGGTCGCCGGGAGTGAAGTAGAATTTCTCGTAATATGCCGGGTCGTCGGGAATGTGCATCTTGCGATATTTCCCGGCAATGCTGCCGTCGGAGTCAAGCACTACTGCGGTGTTGTGATACAGCCCCGGGGCGCGGCGCTCAAACAATGAAGTGACTATCACGCAGCCTGTTTCTTTGGCCAACGCGGAATAAAACGCCGTCGATGGCCCGGGAATCGGCTCGGCCAGACTGCAATAGTCCACGTTTTCGCATTGGCAGAAGTATAAACCTTCATGCAGCTCCTGCAGTACTATCAGTTCTGCACCCTCGGCAGCCAGTTTGCGGATTTTTGAGGCCAAGCGGTCACGGTTGTCAGTTAGGTTGGAGGTGTTATGCTGCTGAATGATACCTGTTTTCATAAAAAAGGAAAGAATTGTTGGGGAACTTGCATGGTGGCGCAGTGTAGCGAGCCATGCTGGCGAATAAGTGTCCGGCAGTCTATGCCAATGATTTCGCGGTCGTTATAAACTATTTGAAGCGTTTGCCTGGCTCTCAAGTCGTTCATCGGTTGGCCGTAGGTCGGCATCAAGACGGCCCGCTCAGTGACGAGATAGTTGGCGTATGTTGCGGGGAGCAAAGTGCCGTCATCGGGGTCTTTAATTGGATCGGGTAGAGGCAGTTCAAAAAGGTTGTATGGCTCGCCCTGCGCATTGCTTAGTCCCGCAAGTTCTGCGGGGTCAACTGTTCCGCAATAGAATATCGAATTACAGGGAGCAAGGCGGGCCAGGGTGTCAACGTGGCCGTCAGTATCATCGCCGACCAATGGTTCGCAGTTGAGCCACAATATTTTGCGTGCGCCAAGTCTCTTGAGCAGTTCCTTTTCAATCGCTTGTTTGGTCATCGGCTCGTTGCGGTTGGGTGCCAGCAGGCAGCACGTCGTGGTCATAATGGTACCGTTGCCGTCTGATTCTATGGAGCCGCCTTCCAAAACGAAGTTTTTATGGCATATCACCGGTGCGGAAAACACCCCCCTGTCGGCAAGTTTGCGCGTTGTTTGATTGTCAAAATTCGAGGCGAATTTTTGTCCCCAGGCGTTGAATCTGAAGTCGAGCAGCGAATCTGCGGTGGAGAGCGGGCCATAATCGCGAATCCACGTGTCGTTGGTTTCAACGTGGATAACGTAGACGTCAGGATTGTCAAATGTCGGAGCCTCATCTTCAGGAGCGAGAATAATCACTTTTTCGCCGACCTGAATCAGCGCTTTCACTATGTCATTATAGCACTGCCGCACCTCGTCGAGCATATATGCCCAGTCGGTGCGTGAGTGTGGCCACGCGAGCATCACCGCGCCGTGGCGCTCCCATTCGGCTCTAATTGTCGAAGTCGTCATTGAGTGAGTCCCAGATTGAATTTTGTTTGGCAATGTATTCCTCGGCCCAGTCAAGAAAACCGTGGCGCTCTGTGTGGCCTGTCTCGGTACACCAATCGTGGTACGAGTCGTGCAGTTCGGGGTCGTCGGCAAGCAGGCGTTTGAACTCGGCCTCGGCAATGTCAACGTTGCCGTGAGCCCTCAATACGTCTTCAAATGTCTGAAAAAGTTCTTCCATAGTAGCCCCAAAGATAAGCAATTATTTTAAACCTCGCAAAAAGTCGGTCGCAGGCATACGTTTTTTGCCTGCAGGTTGCACTTCAAGGAGTTCCAATGTGCCGTCGCTGAAATCCATATAGAGGTGTCCCGGCTTTTTCTCTGTGGTCTGTTTTGCTTCATAAACTTTCATAGTAACGCCGGGTACTGCCTCGTCGGTCCATGCGGCGGGGTAGGGCGAGAGTCCGCGGATATGGTTACGGGCTTGTTCGGCGGTCATTGTGCGGTCAATGCGGCAGTCCTCTTTGAAGATTTTTGGCGCTGCAGTGGCTTCGCAATCTTCTTGAGGCTGAGGTTTGGCAGTTCCCGCTTCGAGGTCAGCAAGGGTCTCGACGGTAACGCGCGCACCTAAGTGCATCAGTCGGTCGTGGACAGAGCCGACGTTCTCGTTCGGGGCAATGTCAATGGCCTCCTGGCGGAGGATGTCGCCGGTGTCGATTTCGTGTTTGAGCAGGAACGTTGTTACGCCTGTGCGGGTCTCTCCGGCCATAACGGCACGGTTGATTGGCGCTGCACCACGGTAGCGTGGCAGCAAGGAAGCGTGGAGGTTAAAAGTACCCATCGGAGGCATGGCCCACACCACTTCGGGAAGCATACGGAAAGCTATGACCACGAAAAGGTCGGCATTGATTTCGCGCAGACGGTCGAGAAATGCCGAGTCGCGGAGCTTTTCGGGTTGAAGCACTTCGATGCCGTGGTCCAGAGCGTACTGCTTCACGGCTGAGGGCAAGAGTTTATGTCCGCGACCGGCGGGCTTGTCGGTGGCGGTAACTACGGCGGCGACTTCGTGGCCGGCCTTTATGATTGCGTCGAGGCTCTCAACTGCAAATTCCGGGGTTCCTAAAAATACTATCTTCATAAAAACTGTGGTTCTATGGCACTCTGGTCAAAATATTCCCAAAGTGGGTCGTGTGGTACTTGCGCCGTCAAACTAATCGGCTGCTTGCTTACCGGGTGGATGAACTCTATATGCCGCGCCATCAGCGATATAGACCCATCGGAGTTTGAACGCTTGTCGCCATACTTCAGGTCGCCCTTCACCGGGCAGCCAATCGCGGCCAGCTGCACTCGAATCTGATGCTTTCGCCCGGTGTATAACTTAACCTCCAGGAGATTATAGCGGTCGGAGCGGCCAATCACGCGATAACCCAGACGCGCCTCCTTGGCGTTGGGTCGCGGGGCGGTGTGGGCCGTACTCTTGTTGGTTTTCTCTACGGTGGTAATCCAATGGTGCAGTTCTCCTTGCGGCTCCGCCGGGGCGTTGCGCGTTATTGCCCAATAGGTTTTATGCACGTCGCCATTGCGAAACATCTCACACATGCGGCTCAGCGCCTTCGATGTTTTGGCAAACACTACCAAACCCGCCACGGGGCGGTCAAGGCGATGCACCAGGCCGCAAAAAACGTTGCCCGGCTTGGCATACGTCTCCTTGATATATTGGCGCACGCGTTCAAGCAGCGGCTCGTCGCCCGACTTGTCGCCCTGAACAATCTCGCCCGATCGTTTATTCACCACAATCAAGTGGTTATCTTCATACACTATGTCAATCATCGGAGTAGTGTAGGAGGACGCGGCGGTAAGAGTTGAAGATTTTGGATTTGCTGACGAAGCCGACGTAGCGTCCTTGGTCGTCGACTACCGGGAGGTTCCACGCTCCCGTGTCGTCAAAAGTTTTCATTACCGTTTCCATGTTCTGACCCAAAGTGATTTTAGCTGACGGTATGGTCATAAACTTGTTGACATACATTCTGCGATAGAGGTCGGGGCGAAACATTATGTTGCGGATGTCGTCGAGAAGAACCACCCCGACGAGCATCTCGTCTTTGTCAACCACAGGGAAGAGGTTGCGCGTTGAGTGTGCAATCACATCGCACATCTCTTTCAGACACATATCGGGACTGACTTTAAGGAAGTCCGTCTCAACCACCGAATCCATTTTCAGCAGCGTCAACACGGCCTTGTCCTTATGGTGCGTGAGTAGTTCGCCGCGCTGGGCCAGACGCATCGTATAGATGCTGTAAGGCTCGAAGAATTTAATGGTGCCGTAGGCAATGGTGCTGACAATCAACAGCGGCAGGAACAGATTATAGCCACCCGTCAGTTCAGCAGTTAGGAAGATTCCCATCAGCGGCGCGTGCATTACTCCGCTCATCACTCCAGCCATACCCATCAGAGCGAAATTCTTTGTGGAGAGATTCAGCGCAAAGAAGTCGTTGATGGCATAAGCAAACAGGAAGCCGGTCAAACAACCCACAAAGAGCGAGGGCGCAAATGTGCCGCCCACGCCACCTGCGCCGTTGGTGGCCGAAGTGGCAAATGCTTTGAGCAGAATAATTGCAAAAATAAAGAAGATAACGGCCAGCGACGAAGTGCTCTCGTGGTAGAACACTGAAGCCTCGACAATCTGATGCGGATCGCCGCCGAGCAGGTCAATGATGGCTCCATAACCCTCACCGTAGAGCGGCGGAAAGAGGAACACGAGCAGAGAGATAATCGAGCCGCCGAAGGCAAACTTTATCCATGGATTTTTCAGTTTGGAAAACATATTTTCCATCATATTCATCACCTTGGTGAAGTAAAGCGACGAGAAGCCGCAGACTATACCGAGAAGAATAACGTAGGGGATTCGGGCGGTTTCAAACACCTCGCTCTGAATGAAAAAAAACTCGAAATCGTAACCCGAAAAAGAGTATGCCACCGTGGCCGCCGATATTGAGGCGATGAGTAGCGGCATTACCGACGCGGCTGTCATGTCAATCATCAGCACCTCCAGCGTAAACAGCATACCTGCAATCGGAGCCTTGAAGATTCCCGCAATGCCGGCAGCTGCCCCGCATCCAACCAGAATCATCAGCACCCGGGGTGACAGGCGCAGCCACGACCCCAACTGCGACCCGATGGCAGCACCGGTGTAGACTATCGGACCCTCGGCGCCGACCGAGCCGCCAAAGCCAATGGTAATGGAACTGGCAAAGAGCGAGCTGTACATATTGTGGGCCTTCAGTCGCGACTTATTCTGCGAAATGGCCTGAAGCACGCGCGTAACGCCGTGGCTGATATTGTCTTTCACCACATAGCGAACGTATAGTGACGCTATCAATATGCCGATTACTGGAAAAACAAAATAGAGATAATTGCCGCCCACGGCTGAGAAACTTCCTGTCAGAGCGTGGGCAATGAAATGTATCAACCCCTTGAGCAGCAAAGCGGCAAAGCCGCAAAGTATGCCCACCACGAGCGCCACGATGAGTACGAAGTTCTTCTCCTTAATATGGTGTTGCCGCCAATGCAGAAAGCGTAGCATCAGGCGGTTAACTCTTTCGGATTTATATGCAAAATGTTCGGTCGAAGTTTCAGACATAACTATATTATTTGCCGCTGCCGGAAATGACGGTGTTGATGGTGTGGAGGAGGATTTTGATGTCCGTGATGACGGAGATGCTTTCGAGGTAGATGAGGTCGTAGCGCAGACGCTCAATCATCTGGTCGACGGTGGAGGCGTAGCCGTAGCGTACCTGTCCCCAGGAGGTGATGCCGGGGCGCACCTGATAGAGCATCGGGTAGAGGGGCACTCGCGCGGCTATCTGTTCGGCAAACTCGCGGCGCTCCGGGCGAGGACCCACGAGTGACATCTCGCCGCGCACTACGTTCCAAAACTGCGGCAGCTCGTCCAGGCGATACTTGCGCATAAAGCGGCCAAAGCGCGTAACGCGCGTGTCATTGTCGGTGGTGAGCATTATGCCATCAGCCTCTGCATCTGTTACCATTGAGCGGAATTTGATGATGCGGAACGGTTTGCCGCCTCGTCCCAGACGAGTCTGGCGGAAAAATACGGGCCCATGAGAGTCGAGTTTGATTTTAATAGCCAATACGGCAAAGAGCGGACTCAAGGCTATGAGTGCTAACGAGGAAAATACCACGTCGATGGCTCGCTTTACATTGGCAGTCGATGCCGAGATATTGGGCGAAGAAATGCACACCAACGGCTCACCCATAACGTTGAAGTGGCGACCCGAAGCAAAAGCTACCGTGTTGATGTCGGGAGCAAGAAACAGCGAGCCGCTCAAGTCATTTGCCAGGCGCATGAACTCCGCAAGATTTATCCCCTCGCTGATTGCCCGGGGGGTGAGGATGAGGTGGTTGATGGCGTGGTCCGCACAGTAGCGGCGCATTTCGCTGCGGTCAATGATGCCGATTGGGCTGCAATCTGTCTCTACCTGCACCTTGCCGCCCAACCGCACGAATTTCACAACGTTGATGCCCATTCCCTTGGGCAATGAGTTTATGCGCCGGGCAAGGCCGAGAGCATCGGAATCCGTGCCGAGCATCAGTGCGCCATCGGTGTTGTGGCGGTCGTGGACTCCTTTAACCACTATTCGCGTAATAAGGAAGCGCCCGGTATAAACGCAAATAAAAATCAGTGCGGCGGCAATAAACAGATGCTCAAACACTATGGAGCGCCGCCAAGGGGAGTCGTTGACTACGGCGAGGAAAAACACCGTCAACGACCCCAAGATTGCCGACCATAATGTCGTTATAAGTTCCTGGGCACGTGAGCGGAAACTCGCGTCGTTGTAATACCCTGATAACCAGTATATTCCCATTAATAGAATTGGGAAAATAATCTGTCCGCCCCAAATGGTTGCCAGAGAGTAGAATGATGAAAACGGCGGCCGTTGTGGCAGTTCGGACCAACGGAAAACGTTAAACAGAAAAATCGCCATCCCACTTGTCAGCAGGTCTGTCAGAACATAAGTCCACCTGAGTCGATTTCTGATTTTAACGTTGAGAGTCAGCATCTTATGATTGCTATGCGGGCATCTTCCGTCAGTTTGATTATTGTGGATGTTTTGCGCGAGGCGCGGGGTGCGCGCCCGGAAGTACAGACGTAGTCCACGCCGTTTTTAATCTCAGGAGAGATTTCGGCGAAATTTTTTGGCGTTGGTTGGCCGGAGATGTTGGCCGATGTGCTGACCAGCGGCTTGCGCAGTCGGCGGCAAAGTTCGCGGCAGAATTCATCGTCGGGAATGCGGATGGCCAGAGAGCCATCTTCGGCGGGCAGGTTTGCAGCCAATGGAGGCACGTAAGCCCCATCGTAAATCACCGTTAGCGGCTCCACGGCAGCGTCGAGCAGCTCGTAGGCCACTGCGGGTACGCCGCCCACCCAGCGCTCCAGGGAATCCGGGCTGTCAAGCAGGCATATCAACGCTTTGGCGTCGCTGCGCCGCTTGAGCGCAAAGATGCGCTCCACGGCTGCGGCGTTGGTGGCATCACACCCTATGCCCCACACCGTATCGGTAGGGTAGAGTATGACACCGCCACGTTTCAGCGTCGCCAGGGCGTTGTCGATGTCATTGCGGTCAATCACTTTACGCTGTATTGCTTCGAGTAGCGGAACACCTGCGGCAAGTAGTCTTCGGTATAACTTACCTTTACGTCGGTGATTTCGCCGTTGGAGTCAAATTCGGGGGTGTAAACCGGGTTTACAAAGCCCTTGTAGGGAGCGATGTTTAGCGCGGCATAGCGGTCAAGCACTTCCTTGTGGAGTTCCGGGTTAACCTTTACGCCGTAGGTTTCCACGAGCAGGCGTCCGGCTTCGTAGTCGCCCTCGCTCTTGATGCGCTGGATTTCGGCGAGGAGGTTACCGAAAAGGTCGCGCAAGGCCTCGTAGTCGTTGACTTTGACGTAGGTTTTGCCGTTTTCTTTCACCAGTTCAACAACGTTGTTGGCCTGACCTTTGTCGAACACCCATTTTGCTATGAGCTGACGGTTGCGCATGTGGGCCTCTTCAACGTCCTTGCCCGGTTCGATGCGAACGAGCTGAGTCATCAAGCCGTTCATCATATACTTGTAGTATTCAGCCTTGTACGCGTCGGGATTGTCGAGCAGTCCAAGCTCAAGCAGCTTGGGGTCGGCGAGGTAGTAGAGCGCGAAGAGGTCGGCGCGAGCTTCTTCAAGGGTTGAGCCGTGGGCCTTGAGCGCATCGGGGTCAACGCCGGGGAGCAGACGGCCGGAGGCGTGACCGAGACACTCGTGGAGGTCGGTGTGGAGATTGTCGGTGATAAAGCCATAGTTGTCGAGCAGGTCGCGGGTGGCCTGATCAATCACGAACTCCTCGTTGAAGCCGTTGCCGTGGGCGGCGATGTCGTAGGCCTCGGTGATGTTCTCGAGGGTAACGGACTTGGAGCCGTGGGCGGCGCGTATCCAGTTGGCGTTGGGCAAGTTGATACCGATGGGAGTTGCGGGATATGAGTCACCGGCAAGGATTGCTGCGGTGATAACCTTGGCGCTCACACCCTTAACCTCGGGTTTGCGGAAACGAGGGTCAACGGGCGAGTGGTCTTCAAACCACTGTGCGTTTGAGCTGACGGTTTCGGTGCGGTGGCTGGCCTTTTGGTTCTTGAAGTTGACGATGCTCTCGTATTGAGCGGTCATACCCAGAGGGTCGCCGTAGCTTTCAATGAAGCCGTTGATGAAGTCAACGTCGCTCTGAGTGTCTTCAACCCATGCGATTGAGTAGTCATCAAAAGTTTTCAGGTCGCCGGTTTCGTAGTAGGAAATCAGCAGGTCGATGTACTTCTTCTGAGCATCGTTTTCAGCGTATTGCGAAGCTTTTTTCAGCAGTTCAACAATTTTGGAAATCTGCGGGCCGTAAACTCCGCCGACTTTGTAGACCTCCTCAACAATGGTGCCGTCGGGTTGCTTTACCAGGCGAGAATTCAGACCGTAGCTAACCGGGGTTTCTTCTTTGGGGTCTTTTAGCTTGGCATAGTACTCTTCAACTTCCTGCTGGGTAATACCGCCGCCATAGAGGTTGCATGCCGAGGTTTGGATTAGGTCTACGCCATCGGCCTGATTTACGCGCTTGGGCATAACCTCCGGATTGAAGATTACCTCGCAGAGATAGTCATAATTCTCAGGCTTCTGCTCGCCGATTTGAGCGTCGAGCCATTCGCGAGTGAATGCGGGCTGGAACTTGTCCATGCTGTAGTGGTGATGAATGCCGTTGGCAAACTCCACTTGCTTTACGTAGGTTTCAAAAGCCTTGAAATTCTCGTCGTTCTTGTCGCCGGAATAGTTTTGGTAAACGCCCTCAATAAGGTCGCGAATCGGCAGGTTGGCGGCGCAGTTCTGATCCCAGATAATGTCGCGGCCGGCAAGTGCGGCCTCAGTCAGGTAGTATACCAGGCGCTTTTGGTTGATGCTGAGTGAGTCGAAGTCGGGTACGGTGTAGCGCAGCACTTCTATGTCGGCAAAGCGGTCAACGGTGTAGTCAATCTCCGGGTCCGGAGTGGCGTGCTTGCAGCCAACCAGTGTGGCCGCACACAAAGCAATGGGCATGATGTTTTTGAGTTTCATAAATTATTCAACTTGTAAAATTAATCCCTTGAGGTATTCTCCCTCAGGGTGATAGATGTTTATGGGGTGGTCTGCAGGTTGCGTGAGTTGATGTAAAATTCTTACTTTTCTCCCCGTAGAAGCCGCTGCCGTGAAGACCGCCAAGCGGAACTGCTCGCGGCTCACTGCCTGTGAGCAACTGAACGTGAAGAGTATTCCTCCGGGGGCAATCTGCTCGATTGCGCGGGCATTGAGGCGGCGGTAGCCGATGAGGGCGTTGCGCAGCGCCGAGCGGTGTTTCGCAAATGCCGGCGGGTCGAGAATTATCAAGTCGTATTGCCCCTTTTTGATGTCGGCAAGATATTTGAACGCATCGACGGCAAAGGCCTCATGGCGCGCGCAGCCCGGGAAGTTGAGCTCCACGTTGGCGCGGGTGAGCTCCACGGCCTTGCCCGAGGAGTCAACCGAGTGCACGAGGTTCGCACCGCCGCGCAAAGCATAAACGGAAAAGCCACCCGTGTAGCAGAACATATTCAATACGTTGCGCCCCTGCGAATAATGCTCCAACAGGGAGCGGTTGTCGCGCTGGTCAACGAAGAAACCCGTTTTCTGTCCTCGCAACCAGTCAATGTTGAAACTCAGGCCGTTCTCCATCGCTACGCTTCCAGAGTATTCCCCGATAATATATTCGTTTTGCGGGTCGAGGTGAGCCTTATATGGCAGGGTAGTTTCGGATTTATAGTAGACGTTGCTCACTGCAAGTCCCGGGATTTCGGTCAATGCCGTCGCTATGATGTCGCGACAGAAGTGCATCCCCGGTGAGTGTGCCTGAACCACAGCCGTCGTGCCATAAACGTCGATCACCAAACCGGGCAGAAAGTCGCCCTCACCGTGAACCAGACGATAGGCGTTGTTATCTTCGCGAATGAGTTTCAGAGCTTTGCGAAGTTCAAAGGCTGCCGCAAGGCGTTCGCTGAAAAATGCTTCGTCAATCTCGCGAACACGGCCAAACTCCAGCATTCTCACAATAATCGACCCAATCTGATAGTGGCCGATGCCGAGTAGTTCGCCGGAGGCACTGCGCACCTCCACCACGTCGCCTTCTTCAATATTTTCGGGCTGCGAGGCTACCGCCCCGGAAAATACCCAGGGGTGAAAGCGTTTCAGCGAGTCTTCTTTCCCTCGCTTCAGGGTTATAACAGGGTAATTCATCTGAAGAATCTGAGTATATCGTTGAGGTTAGCAAAGAGCAGCAGAGCCAACAGAAAGTAGAATCCCACCTGTTGCGCAATCTCCATAAAGCGGATGGATGGCTTGCGGCGGGTGATAACCTCGGCCAGGAGGAAGAGCACATGGCCGCCGTCGAGCGCCGGAATCGGCAGAATGTTCATAAACGCAAGCGCTATAGACAGGAATGCCGTAAGGAACCAGAAGCTGTACCAATTCCACTTGTCGGGAAACATACTGCCCAGCGCTCCGAAGCCGCCAAGGCTCTCCGCGCCCTCTTTGCTGAACACGTGGGTCATTGATTTGGCGTAATTACCTAAGGTGGAGGTGCCGAGTTCCCAGCCGGCAGGTATAGATTCAAATATGCCGTATTCCTTTATGAATACCGGATATATGTTGGTAATGGGCGTGAGCGTAAAACCAAGTTTACCCCCCTCGGTGGGCGTTGCGGTCAGCGTCAGCTCCTTGCTGTTGCGCAAAACTTTCACATCAACAGTTTTGCCGCCATATGCCGCTAATGCCGGAGTCAGCTCGGTGTAAGATGGCGTGAGGCTGTCGCCCACGGCTATGATACGGTCGCCTTTCTGCATTCCGGCTTCATATGCCGGTTGCCCCTTGAGCGGTTCGGCAATCACCACGGGCAGACGGTATGCAAAGAACCCTTTGTCTTTGTTAATCTGCATCAGAAAGTCGCCCGGCAACGCAATGTCTATGGTGTCGCTGCCGTTGCGAAGCACTGTCACGGTCTTGGCCTGCGCCATTTCCATCATCACGTTGGGGGTGTCGGCCTCAATATCTTTACCATTGGCTTTCAGTGGAATGTCACCGTTTTGAAATCCTGCGGCCAAAGCGGTGGGAACATAGTCCATCCCCTCGGCGGCATCACGGAAGTGAATGCACCGCTCGCCATATGAAAAAGTCAAACCCACGTAGATTACTATTGCGGCAAGAAAATTGAAAATCACTCCGCCGGTCATTACCAACAGGCGCTGCCATGCCGGCTTGGTGCGAAACTCCCAGGGCTGCGGCTCAGCCGAGAGTTTGCTGGCATCTTGCGTCTCGTCAATCATCCCGGCAATTGCGCAATAGCCGCCGAGCGGAATCCAGCCGATGCCGTAGATTGTCTGTTTCCACCCCGGCACTTTATTTCCGGTTTCAGTGTAGTTTTGGCCCACTTTGAAGCTCAGTAGCGGGTGTGGTTTTTCCTCTTTGTCCATCCACGTGCCTATCTCAAGGCACCCCTGTTCGGGTATGTATCTCACCAGCGAGAAGCGCGGATTGAAAAACATAAAGAACTTTTCTACTCTGATGCCGAATATGCGGGCAAATATATAGTGGCCGAACTCGTGGACTATCACGAGCAAACTCAGCGCTAAAATCAGTTGTGCGGCTTTTATCAGGAATGTTTCCATAGGTTTTCTACAAGGGCGGAGGCTAAATTACGTGCCTCGGTGTTTGATTCTATGTAGTCTTGCAGGGTGGGGTGGCTCACAAAAGTTGCGCACTCCACAGTCTGCATTATCAGCGGGTAAATATCAGTGAATTTTATGCGGTCTTGACGGAACGCAAGGTTTGCAATCTCGTTGGCAGCATTGACCACGCACGCCGTGTTTCCTCCGCGCTGCATTGCATAGTGGGCAAGCGTCAGGCAGGGGAATTTTTTCTCGTCGGGAGCTTCAAAAGTCAGTGTCTGATAGTCGGCAATGCTGAGCGGCCGCTCGCCGGTGGGGCGGCGCGCTTTTGCTCCGAGAGCGTAGCTGATGGGCAGGTGCATATCGGGGATGCCGAGTTGCGCCTTGACTGCTCCGTCGGTAAACTCAACCATTGAGTGTACAATACTCTGCGGGTGAACCACTGCCGTAATCTGCTCCGGGCGCATATCAAAGAGCCATCGGGCCTCAATTAGTTCAAAGGCCTTGTTGAGCATAGTTGCTGAGTCAATGGTGATTTTTGCCCCCATATCCCAGTTGGGGTGTTTCAGTGCCTGAGCTGCCGTAACGTTCGGAAGCATTTCGGCAGGTAGCGAGCGAAACGGTCCGCCCGAAGCAGTGATTATCAGTCGGCTTACCCTCTGCGGGTCTTCGCCCTGCAGGCACTGAAATATTGCTGAGTGCTCCGAGTCTACCGGATAGACTTTCGATTTTGAGCTTTTTAGCAGTTGCGTGATCAACTCGCCGGCTACCACAAGAGTCTCCTTGTTGGCCAAAGCGATGTCTTTGCCCGCCTCTATAGCGCGAATCGTGGGCAGTAAACCCGAGTAGCCCACCGTTGCAGTGACTACCATATCTACGTCTTCTGCCTCCATTTCAGCCAATATGGCAGCTTCTCCGGCACTGATTTCAATGCCGCTGCCGCTGAGTGACTGACTCAACGCACCATATTGCGAGTCATCGGCAATGACCACGCGGCGTGGGCGATACTTCAGCGCCTGTTCCGCCAGGGGGGCAACCCTGCTGCCGCCAATGAGCGTCACGCACTCAAATTCCGAGGAATTGCGCTCTATAATATCTAAAGTTTGCGTTCCGATTGACCCTGTGGAGCCAAGTATAGCAATGCGTTTTTTTGATTGGTTCATACTCACCGCAAAGTTACGAAATTTCTATGAACAATCAATACTTACACCGCGTTTTTCCTAAAACAAATAACCTATAACCCATAACGCAAAACTATGAGCAAAATTTCCGACGAAAAAAAGTACCCCGGCGCTGCTATTGATCAGGCCGACGGCGAAAAAGTTACAGAAAAACTTGAAAAACAATACACCAAATCCCTAAACAACAATCCTCGAAACGATTAGTGAAAGTAGGTTTCTTCGTTCCATGTTATATGGATGCCCTCGCGCCTCAAGCCGCCAAATCATCTCTTGAGTTGATTCAGCGGTTTGATGGCATTGAGGCTGAATTTATACCCAAAGCATCATGTTGTGCACTACCGTTCACCGATATGGGCTACGACCGCCACGCCTGTCGCATCGAAGCTCATATCGCCCCGATGTTGAACGGATATGACTGTATAGTTGTTCCTTCTGGTGTCTGTACCGACCAGTTTCGTCAGCATTTCGACTCCATTTCGCAAACCGATGAGGTCAAGCGCCTGCGCAGCTCGGTCTATGACGTAGTTGAGTTTCTTCACGACGTTCTTCAGGTCAGATCCCTCCCATGGGCGCGTTTTCCTCATCGTGTTGCCTTGCATAACGGCTGCCACTCACTTCGCTACCTCCATCATGCACGCCCATCTGAGCTTATGGAACCCGATTTCTCCAAGACGGAAGACTTACTCAGACTCGTCGACGGACTCGAAGTCTCCTACGCCACGAGGCGCGATGAATGTTGCGGCTTCGGCGGTACTTTTTCAATGTGGGATGCCCCATGCGGCGGACAAATGGGACTCGACAAGGTCAACGATTATCTCAGCAATGACCTCCACTATGTTACTTCTGCCGATTTCTCTTGCCTGCTGCATCAGCAAACTGTTGCCGCAAAACATAGATTGAATATCAAAACGTATTATATAGCAGAAATTCTCAACGGCGATGCATCAGATTAACCAAGTAAAACGTGGCGCGGAATTTATTGCCGACACCGCTCATCGTGTTTCCCACGACCGCTGCCTCTGGCAAGCGCGGATGCGTCGCGACAAAGTGGCCTCCGAAATCCCCGAATGGGAGGTATTGCGCGAAACTGCCTCGCAAGTCAAACTCCATACCCTCAGTCATCTTGCTGACTATCTCGAGGAGTTTGAGCGCAATGCTGCGCGTCTCGGTGTACACGTTCATTGGGCCGCCGATGCTGCCGAACACAACCGCATTGTCGGCGACATTCTTACCCAGCACGGCGTTAAGGTCGTTACCAAAAGCAAGTCAATGCTGCAGGACGAATGCGGTTTGAGTCCTTATCTCGCCACTTTGGGAATTGAAGTTTTCGAGGCTGACCTTGGCGAGCGCATCCAGCAGCTCGACAATCAGCCGCCGTCGCATATCGTTATGCCCGCAATACATAAATTGCGCGGCGACGTGGCCCGCCTGTTTGCCGACAAGCTCGGCTCAGACCCGCAAAACGATGACCCGCATTATCTGAACTCGGTGATGCGTAAAGATATGCGCCCCAACTATGTGCGCGTAGATGCCGGTCTTTCAGGCGTAAACTTTGCTATTGCCGAGACCGGCGGCATAGTGGTATGCACCAACGAGGGCAATGCCGACATCTCTGCCAATGTGCCTCCCCTCTTTGTGGCATCAATGGGTCTCGAAAAAGTAATTCCCGGAGTGGATGAGTTGGGCTTGTTCGTGCGTTTGCTCTCACGCTCCGCCCTCGGACTCGACATCACTCAATTCACTTCGCATTACCACGGCCCTCGAACCGGGCAGGAAATGCACATCGTCATTGTTGACAACGGCCGTTCCGACCGCCTTGCCCAACCGTATTACGAGGTGCTGAAATGCATCCGCTGCGGCGCGTGCATGAACACATGCCCCGTGTTCCGGCGCACCTCCGGACTGAGCTACGGCGCTACCTATATGGGTCCCATTGGTATCGTACTGGAACCGAGTTATGACTTCCACGGCTATGCTCAACTTCCGTATTCGTGTACCCATTGCGGCTCCTGTGCAAATGTTTGCCCGGTCAAAGTGCCGATTCCCGATTTGGTGTTTTACTGGCGTAAGGAGGTAGTCAGCCATCACGAAGACCTCCTGCAACACCGTCTTCAGGAAGATGCCGCAGCGCTCGTTCTAAACTCGGCAACAAGTCTTGTGGCAGCCGAAAAAGTCGGTCTTTGGGCTTTGCGCACCTTACCGGAATCGCTTCTCACTCTTCCTGTAAATCCCTGGATTAAAGCACACAACAATCCTATACCACCAAAACAGACGTTCCGCGATGAATACAAGAAACGAAATTCTCAATAAGCTGCGTACCTCCGGGCGTGAACTTATCGCCCGGCCTCAAATTCATTTCCCGAAAGTTGCAGGAGATGCTATCAAAAACTTTGCCGCCAAGCTTACTGCTTTCGATGGTCGCGCTATTCTTTTTCCTTCTCGCGAAGATGCAATAGCCTGGTTTGAAGGAACTATTGATCGCAACCGACATAAGATCTACTCATCCGTCCCCGGTGTAGAATCTCTCAGTTTCACAGACCCGCACGCCGCCAATGTCGTTGATGTTTGCCTTACCGAAGGTCTGCTGGGTGTCGGCGAAACCGGCTCCGTTTGGGTCACAGACAAATCTCTCGGCCTCACTGCGGCCGCTCTCTTTTGTACCGATCTCTACCTTCTCCTCGACTCAACAAAAATTGTCGACGGCATCCACACGGCTTATCGCACAATCAATCCCGCCGCAACCCCTTACGGCTCCTTCTTTACCGGCCCCTCCGCCACTGCTGACATCGAAGCCATCCACATCTCCGGTGCCCAAGCCTACACCTCCCTCACCGTCCTCCTCTACTAACAATAATTAACCCGCTTGGGCAGCGTTCTTTCCCATCCCCTCAAACCTTGTTCATCCCTAGGCGTGTACGCCGAGTCCCTCTCTCCATCAGCTCCCAGAAGTTGGGGACAAACAGCGTGCCAACTAATGCATTCACTGCCATACCGAAAACCACTGCAGTACCCAACGAGATACGGCTCTGAGCGCCCGCTCCGGTGGCAAACAACATTGGCATAACGCCAAACACGAAAGCCAACGCAGTCATCATAATCGGACGGAAGCGCACTCTGCCACCATCGGCCGCAGCTTGTAGAACTGATTGACCCTGAGCGTGGTAATCTCGGGCATAGCCTACTATCAATATCGCATTCTTCGCCGATAGACCGAGCAGCAAAATTATGCCAATCTGCGTGTATATTGATATGCTCTGGCTCAGGAAGATACACCCGATAATAGTGCCGAGAATCGCCGTGGGCATACTCATAACTACTGCCAATGGGTTGGTCCAGCTCTCAAACTGTGCCGCCAATACCAATATCGTGATAATCACGGCAAAAAGCAGTACCATAGTGATCGTTGTACCGGCTTTGGTTTCCTGATAGGCCTCACCGGTCCAGGCAAATGAATAATTTTCGCCTAACTCTTCCTTGACGAGTTGCTCCATCGCGTCAATGGCCTGTTTGGAACTAACCCCCTTGGCCGGTGTGCCTGTCACAGACGCTGTTGTGTACATATTATAGCGGCTGATTGATGGGTCGCCCATTACCGGCACAACAGTCGTGAATGCTGAAAATGGCACCATCTTGCCGTCAGCGTTGGCCACGGTGAGTTTCATAATATCGTCAACGTTGCCGGTAAATTGCGGCATTGCCGACATATTTACCTCATACACTCGGTCAAACTCCACAAAGTCGTTAACGTATGTTCCGCCCATAAATGACCCTAAAACCGAAAATACGGTGGGTAGCGAAATCCCTTGGAGCTCAACCTTATCGCGGTCTATGTTAAGCTGATATTGCGGAACTGAGCCCTGATAGAAAGTGGTCATCTGCGCCAATTCCGGCTTCGATTTTGCAGCTTTACAGAGTTGTTCCACTGCATCGTGCATCGCGTCAGTTCCGAGATTACGGATGTCAAGCAGCTGCATCTGCATACCCGAGGTCATACCCAAACCGGGAATTGCCGGCGGGTTGACCGAAAATATCACCGGTTCCTGTAGCTTGGAAGTTATTTCGGTGACTTTTGCCATTATGGCATCTACGCCCAAGCTTTTACTGCGGCGTTCCTTCCACGGTTCCAATACCACGAATAGAGAGCCGGTATTCGAACCGTTGCCGCCACCCATCATCGACATTCCCGTGATTGACATAACGTCTTTCACGCCGTCGAGTACCTTGACCTTTTCTGTGATTTCATCCATCACTTTTGAGGTGCGGTCAAGCGAGGCTCCGGCAGGCAACTGAACTGAGGTCATAAAGTAACCCATATCTTCCGATGGCACATAGCTTGTTGGCCACTTCACGAAGCCCCAAAATGCAAATATGCATAACACGGAATATATGCCCAACGCCAATCCGGGACGTTTCAGAAATTTGGTAATCAGCTTGGTATAGGCCACCAAGGTTATGCCAAATCCCTTGTTGAACCATTTATAAAGGAAGAACCGTGGCTGAGTGTTTTTGTTTGGCTTGAGAAACAACACACACATTGCAGGAGTAAACGTCAACGCGTTAAAGCCCGAGAACGCCGTGCTGACGGCAATTGTTAGCGCAAATTGTTTGTATAGCTCACCTGTTATCCCTGAAATAAAAGCAGTTGGGATAAATACTGAAAGCAATACTAAAACCTCGCCGACAATCGGGCCCGTGAGTTCCGACATTGACTGCTTCACCGCATCGCGCACCGAGCCCTTTCCCTGGTTGACCAGTCGCGTGCAGTCTTCAACCACCACTATGGCATCATCCACCACAATAGCAATAGAGAGTACCAGACCGAAGAGCGACAGTGTGTTGAGCGAGAACCCCATCACTTTCATCACCGCAAAGGTGGCAATCAATGATACCGGGATGGTAAGCATCGGAATCACTACCGAGCGCCAACTCTGTAAGAAGATTAGTATAACGAGCATTACAATCAGCGTGGTCTCGACAAAGGTAACCAGCACCTCGTCAATCGAAGCGGTAACAAAGTCCGTGGTGTTCAATATCACGCGGTAGCTGACACCCGGCGGAAAGTATTCTGCCAGCTCGTCGAGTTTGTCAAGGCAGGCATTGGCCACGCTCAGAGCGTTTGACCCCGGCAGCTGCGATACGCCCAACAGTCCCGCCTCCTGACCGGAAACGCTCGATACGGTGCTGTAGCTCTCGCTGCCCAATTCCACGCGGGCAATGTCGCTGAGTCTCAACAGTCCGCCATCTGCTCCCGTCTTGATTATTATGTTGCCGAACTGCTCGGGAGTTGTCAATCGCCCATGGCTCACCAAGGTGTATTGAAATGCCGTGTTGCCCGCATCAGGCGGTGCTCCCACTGAGCCGGCCGATACTTGAACGTTCTGACCTTCAATCGCACTCTCCACCTCCGAAGTGGTAACTCCGCGCACTCTCATCTTGTCGGGGTCGAGCCATACGCGCATACTGTATTCCCCGGCACCGAAAGCTGATACTTCGCCAACGCCTTTCACTCGTGAAAGTTCGTCAACTATATTTAGCTGGGCATAGTTGGTCAGATACAATGCGTCATAATTATGCACCGAATCCCCCTCAAGAGCAATGAAAAGAATCTGATTTGACGAACGCGACATCACGTCAACGCCCTGACGCTGCACGCTTTCCGGAAGCTGCGGCTCAGCCAGCGATACACGGTTTTGCACCTTGACGGAAGCCATATCAATATCCGTGCCGATTTCAAACGTGACGGTAAGCATATATGAACCGTCGTCCGACGATGTTGAGCTCATATACATCATACCCTCAACACCGTTGACCTGCTCTTCAATGGGCACACCCACCGACTCTGCCACCGTCTTGGCGTCTGCGCCGGGATAGCTTGCTGACACCATTACAGTTGGCGGAGTAATGTTCGGATACTGGTCAACCGGCAGACTCTTCACTGTGAGCAAACCCGCCAGCACCATAATTATAGCAATTACCGTTGCAAAAATCGGACGGTCAATAAAGAATCTTGAAAACATGGCTACTTCACTTCTATGGGTTTAACTTCCATACCGTCGCGCACCTTCAGCATTGCCTGGGTTACGTAGCGACAGCCGGGTTTCAGACCGGATTTTACCACGGTCATTGAGTCTTGCGCCTCATCGCCGACAACAATCGGAGTATAAACAACCCGGTTGCTGTCGGAAATCGTATAGAGATACTTGCCGGCCTGGTCGGTAGATATAGAGGTGGTCTTTACCAATGTGGCATTGTCAATTTTGTCATACGGTAAAGTAATGTTCACAAACATTCCCGATTTCAATTCACCATATGTGTTGTCAACGTAGGCATACATTGCAAGAGTACCTGTAGTAACGTCTACATCCGGAGCAATATAAAAGAGGTCGGCAGTATAATTATGGCCGAGTGTGTCGGCAAACGTCAACGGAATCTTGCCCAAGTCAAGCCCTTGCTCTTTGGCGATTTGCCGCAAATTCCCCACGTATGATGCCTCGGCTACGTTAAACACCGCTTTGAGCTTTGAATCTTCATAGATGGTGGCCAATGGTTGGGCGGAACCCTCGCCGCTCAGATATGAACCGACCGACACTTCAGAGGCGGTTACGTGACCGTTAAACGGCGCACGTATTTGGCAGTAGTCAAGGTTGGTGCGAGCAGTTTCAAGCGCTGCCTTGGCATCTCTAACCGATGCCTCTGAATTTTTCATATCCGATTCGGCCTGAATAACTGAGATTTTGCTCACCGCATCACTCTCAAGGGCCTTTTTCATCGCCTCATAGTTGCGCGAATCATAATCTAAGGTTGACTGCGCAGTATGCAGCGCAGCTTCTGCCCGGGTAATCGCGTCGCGATATTGCGTGTCTTCAATCTTAAACAGTACAGTGCCTTTCTTTACATATTGACCGTCGGCATAGCATTTCTCTTTGAGATAGCCATTTACCCGCGCCACCAATTCCACGGTGTTCTGCGCCTCAAGATAGCCGGGAAAAGTTTTAGTAAGCACAACGGTATCCGTTTCAGGCAGGGCAACGTTTACCGTCTGAATCTCGTTATCGGTTTGAGTCTTTTCTTTTTTGCACGCCGGCAACAATACCATCAGAGCCGGAATCCATAAAAAAGCGTGTTTCATATCTCTTGAATCTTAATTATTGAAGCCGCCTCCAAGGGCTTCGTAGATACTTACTAAGTTATTGAGCGCGTCGGCGCGGGCAAGAATTACTTCATTTGTATATGTCAGATAGTTAATCTGCGCATCTGCCACGTTGGTAAACGTTGACAGTCCCTGCTTGTAGAGGTCTAACGCGAGTTCTACCGATTTCTTTGAAGCCTCGGCAGCAGCTTGAAGCGACGCAATGCGTTCGAGAGTGTGCACGTAGGCAAACATAGCATTGTCGGCCTCGTTGACCGCCTGTTGCAGCGTGAAGTTATATTCATCTATGGCAATCAGCATATTTTCTTTTGCAGACTTGACGTTAGCGTTGCGGCTAAGGCCATCAAAAATTGTCCAGCTCAGTGTCGGAGCAATAGAGTAGGTGAGAGTTCCGGAGTGAAATAGTCTGTTTGGTCGACTTGACTCAGTGCCCACAGATGCGTTGAGCGACAGGGTGGGGAGGAAGTCTTTTTTCGCCACGCCTAATTCCGCAGCATATTCTGCAACGCTCTGTTCAGCGGCTACAACGTCAGGTCTGCGGCGCAACAAATCCATGGGCACACCAGTCTGTATTATCTGCACATGGCTTGGCAGTGCTTGACCGTCAGCAGTCAGTCTCTCTATCTCCGCCGGCTCCGTGGCCAACAGCAATGCCAAGGCATTAACTTCAGCATGGATTGAGCTGCGCAATGACGGTATGACAGCTTCGGTTGAGGAATAAACCGTCCGAGCCTGTTCCACGTCGAGGTCCGATGCCAGGCCGCATTCAAATCGCGCCTTGGTGATGTCAAGAACTTTATGTTGTGACTCCAGATGCGTCATTGCAACTTGCAGTTGCAAGCGGTTGGCCAGCAGGTTGAAATATCCGGTTGCAATGTTGCCGCACAGCGTCACCATTGCTCCCGCGTAGTCGGCAACCGCTACTTTTTGCGCAGCTTTTTTGGCTTTTGATGCGGTATAAACGCGCCCGAATACGTCAATTTGCCAACTCATTGTCAGACCCAAATCAAAGGCGCTTTCATTGATTGGACCGGGTTCGCGTGTCTTTGACCATCCGGCATTCAGACCCAATGTGGGATAATAGCCGGAGCGCGTTTGTTGCAATGCGAGCCGCGCAAGTTCTATGCGCTTTGCGGCCGTTACAACGTCATAGTTTCGGTCAACTCCTATGGCTATCAGAGAGTCGAGAACCGGATCTTGAAAGGTTTTCCACCAGCTGTCGTCGGTAGGCACTGTTTGGTCGAAATACTCGGTATAATTCCACCTTTCGGGCAACGGCACCTCGGGTTGCTGCGCTTGTCCGAGCAAGGACAACAATCCAACGGTTGCTAACGTGAGTATGTGTGTTTTCATTTTTTGCGGGCTGAAACGTTCAGTTTTTTAACGTTTGCAACCCGCTAAAGGTTTAATCAAATAATCGTTGCTGACCGGTTAGCGAGTCGCGCACCTCGTCATCGCTCAGTTCCGGTTCTGCGGGAGATTCAACGTTTTCTTCAATCGTTTCAACTTCTTCCTCCTCAGGCAGTTCCACTTCTTCGGGTTCAAGTTCTGTGATTTCGCCGATATTGTAAGTGGTAAGGCGTTTGCCCTTGGCCTTGAATGATTTTTCGCCGATAAATTCGTGCGCCAAAACCTCAAGCGGCTCGCGGAAAGAGTCTCCTTCTCCGAACGTTACGCGGATTTTTGCCCCGGGAGCGTCGCTGAGCAATATTAGCTTTGATTCCGGGTTTTCGCCGACAAAGCTCTGCTTCTTGGCCGAGGCCTCGAATTTGAAGCGCTTGATGTAGATGTAACCCTGGTCGGCATCGTTGAGAATGGCGGTCCATACTTCATTGGGGCGGAATTTTTCTATGCGCAGGATATTGTCGTCATAGTGGTTGGTGGCATCAAACGTGCTGGTGTAGTAGTCGCCGTTTTTCAGTACCACAAGAATCAAGTCGTTGCCTTGGAACTCGCCGAGGTAGTTGCCACGTCCGTCGTAGTTCAGGCGGTTGACATCGGGGTCGAACCACACCTTGCGGCCTCCGAGGGTCGATGCGCCGCGCTCGCGCAGCGAGAAGCGGTGCACTTCGTTGCGGGTAACTATATTGCCACGGCTCTGCTTGCCCTTGATGCTCATTTCAGAGAAGTCAACGTCAAATTGTAGCTTGTTGAGGCGAGCTTTTGGCTTGAGAGTGACACGCACAATCTCGGCTTCACCATTGGAGTTGGCCGTGAAGTAGCAGATTTTGCTGCCGGGGGTGCCTTGCGTCAGGTCATATTCCTGATCGCGGCGCACGCCGGTGACGGCAAACCTCTTCATATAATACGTGCCCTCCTTGCCGTCGCGATATATCACGTTATAGACCGTGCGCTCGTCGTTCTTCTTGTATATGCCGATATGTTCAATGTTTTTGCCGACAAACATCTTTTCCTGCACCTTGACAACTTTATATTTGCCGTCGCGGTAGAAAATAATTATGTCGTCAATGTCGGAACAGGGGGCAATGAACTCATCCTTGGTCAACGAAGTGCCGATGAAACCCTCCCCGCGGTTAATGTAGAGCTTGCGGTTGGCTTCGGCCACAGTTGCGGCTTGTATGCTGTCGAATCCACGCACCACCGTGCGTCGGGGATATGCCGCGCCATATTTATTTTTCAGTTCGGTGTACCATTCTATTGTGTAGCCGACAATGTCGCTCAACTTGATGTTGATTTCAGCGATTTTGCCCTTATATGAGGCAATAAGTTCGTCGGCTTTGTCCTTGTTGAAGCGCAAGATGCGTCCCATCTTTATTTCATAGAGACGCTGAATATCCTCGTCTGTGACTTCGCGGATAAAGTTTTCGTTGAAGGGTTCCAAACGTTTTCGGATATGTTTTGTTGCATCTTCAAACGACTTGGCCTGCTCATATTCCTTGTCTTTATATATGCGATCTTCAATAAAAATGCGTTCAAGCGAGGCAAAGTGAAGCAGCTCCTCGGTTTCACCTCTTTGAATCAGCAGCTCCTGACGCAGCAACTCTTTGGTGGCATCCACACTGTAGCGCAAAAAGTCGCTTACGCCGATAAAGCAGGGCTTTTGCTCCTTAATTACGCAGCAGTTCGGGTAGATGCTCAGCTCGCAGTCGGTAAAAGCATAGAGAGCGTCAATGGTCTTGTCGCTCGATGCCCCGGGTTGGAGATACACAGTGATGCGGGCTTGCTGCGAGGTGTGGTCATCGACCTTGCGAACTTTGATTTTTCCCTTTTCCATTGCCGAGAGTATAGAGTCGGTAATGGTGCGGGTTGTGGTGCCAAACGGAATTTCCGTGATGGCGAGGGTCTTGTTGTCAACTTTCTCAATCTTGGCTCTTACCTTGACCGCGCCGCCGCGTTGGCCGTCGTTGTAGCGGCTCACGTCAATAAATCCGCCGGTTGGGAAGTCGGGCAGCAGCGTGAACTCCTCATCGCGCAGATATGCCACGCACGCATCCAGTATTTCGTTGAAGTTGTGCGGCAGAATCTTGCTCGACAATCCCACGGCAATACCCTCGGCTCCCTGCGCCAGCAGCAATGGAAATTTCACCGGCAGATGCACCGGCTCGCGGTTGCGGCCATCGTAGCTGGGAATCCACTCGGTCAGCTTGGTATTGTAGAGAACCTGAAGCGCAAACGGACTCAAGCGAGCTTCAATATAACGGCTGGCGGCTGCATCGTCGCCCGTAATAATGTTGCCCCAGTTTCCCTGAGTCTCTATCAGCAATTCTTTTTGACCCAACTGAACGAGTGCGTCCTTAATCGACGCATCGCCGTGGGGGTGGTATTTCATCGTGTCGCCAACAATGCCGGCAACTTTGTTCAAACGGCCGTCATCAAGGTTCTTCATTGAGTGCAACACGCGGCGCTGCACAGGTTTAAGTCCGTCGTCGATAGAGGGAACCGCACGTTCAAGAATTACATATGAGGCATAGTCAAGAAACCAACTTTTAAACATTGACTTGAGTTGGTAACGCACTGAGCCGGAGTCTTTTCGCGGGGTGTCGGATAAGAATTGATCGTTAATTTCAGCTGACATATGCGCAAAATTACGATTTTTTTTTGTTTTATGCAAAAATTTGCTTAACTTTGCAGTCGCAAAACAACAAGGAAAGATGGCAGAGCGGTCGATTGCATCGGTCTTGAAAACCGACGAGGGTCACACCTCCGGGGGTTCGAATCCCTCTCTTTCCGCAAGTTGAAGAGGTTGGCTTATTTTCAGCACTGAAGATAAGCCAACTTCTTGTATTCCTAACAAATTTGTGTATTTTTTTTGTGCATAAAAAATAGGGACGCTCGAGCCGAGAGTCCCTACGCTGGAAGTGTGAATTGCGTGGTTAGAAACGGAAGACGGTTTCGAGTACGAACATGTCGGGGGAGTAGCCGCCGTCTTTGTAGTCGAAATATTTTTCGTAGTTGATGCGCACGTCGGCGTGAACGGCCTTGTAGGTGCAAGTTAGCGTCGAGCCAATGGTTGCGCGTTTGCGGGCACTCTCGTCTTTCATTGTGTTGAGGTTGAGGTGGTCGGTCATTCCGTCAAAGCGGCCTTGGATAGACCATCGGTTGAACGCTCCCCATTTTACTGACTTGTGCCAGTCAACGTAGGCAACATACGAGTGGGTGCTTTTCTGATGTCCGCCGCAGTAGTTTTCGAGCATATACTCGGCAGCTGCAAGGACGTTTGAGTTTTCCCAGCCCAGAGCGCCGTCAATCAGGTTTGCACGCAGGCCGTTGTCGTTGGGCTTGATTGAGGCATAGCCCAGGTCGAGTTTGAAACCATCAGGGAGTTTCAGCGATGCCTTGCCGGCGTATGCAACGTCTTTGCCCCATTTCTGCCCGCTTGAGAATGTGATGGTGTAAGGATTGAACACACCGAACTCAAGGGTCAGGGGAGTGTGGGGGATGGCGTAGCCGACTTTGCCGCCCACGGCGCGATAGTTCATTATTTGGTTGCCCATAAACGAGCGGTTGGCAAAGATGTAGTTTGCCGGAGCGCGGAATGGCTCAACGCCAAACGGCATACGGAACTGACCGGCCTGAACATACAGACCTTTTATGATGTCAAACTTGCCGTAAGCGTCAAGAATTTGCACCATAGAGTTGTCGTATTCCGTCTGAAAGAAGTAGCTGATTGACGGATGGATTTTACCGCCTACGCTCAGGCGGGCGTTACGCACGCGAAAGCGCTGATCGCCTGTGGAGGTGTTCATTTCCCAGCGGGCGCGGATTACGCCGTGGAGTTCCGGCGTATAGCTGAACTCCTTATCAGCGGCAGCGCACGTAAGGGACGCTGCCAGCATTGCGATAGCTATGAGTAATTTCTTAGAGAAGTCCATAT
Organism: Prevotella sp.; assembly: GCA_023666665.1. Taxonomy (GTDB): domain Bacteria; phylum Bacteroidota; class Bacteroidia; order Bacteroidales; family Muribaculaceae; genus UBA3263. The sequence goes on from JAMPBN010000001.1 coordinate 1,112,098, forward strand.
TTACCTGCAAAAATCAACGTTGAGTAACCGAGAACGAGGCCGATAATACCCATGATTACGCCGGTTTTCATCATGTCTTTTTGTTGAATCATGCCGGTGGCATCGGCCAGGGCATTCGGCGGGGTTGAAATCGGGAGAATCATTGCCACTGAAGAGCCGATGGCCACACCGATAAGCAGGGTGCTGACGCCGCCAAACGATGCCAGGGTGGAGAGGCCGGCACCTGCAATGGCGAGAATCGGCACGAACAGAGTGGCCGTTGCGGTGTGGGAAATGAAGTTGGCCATGAGATAGCAGATGAGACCTGAACCGATGATAACCATGATGGGGTTCCACTGATCGAACGGAATGGCTTCGATGAGGTGGTTGCCAAGGCCGGTGTTTTTCAGCGCCACGCCAAGGGCAAATGCGCCGGCAATCATCCAAAGGATACTCCAGGAGAGTTCTTCAAGGTCTTTCTTGGTAATAACGCCCGATATGGCGAATACGCCGACCGGAAGCATAGCAACTACGTTGGCGTTAACGCCGGTAATGGAGTCGGTGAGCCAGAGCAGAATGGTCACGGCAAAAGTTACATAGACTACGTATGTGCGCCAGTCGGTTTTGACGTGGGAGTCGTCAATTTCCAGATGGATTTCTTTCTGCTTAAAGGGGAAGAGCCAGCGCAGAATAACCCATGCGAGCAGCAGAAGCACAATGGTGAGCGGAGCCATAACGAGCATCCACTGGCCGAAGCCGATTGTGTGGCCGGCCTCGCGGAGGAAGTTGAGGGCAATGGCGTTGGGCGGTGTGCCGATAGGAGTGCCGATACCGCCAATGTTTGCGCCGATGGGAATTGCCAGGGCCAGGGCTATTTTACCCTTGCCGTCGGCAGGCAGCGAGCGGAGCACCGGGGTGAGGAACGTCAGCATCATTGCGGCGGTGGCAGTGTTTGAAATAAACATTGAGAAGAGACCCGTCACGAGGAGGAAGCCGAGAAGCACGTTCTCGCTCTTGGTGCCGAAGGGGAGGAGTAGCGCCTTGGCGAGTTTAACGTCGAGGCCGCTCTTGGTCGCGGCAATCGCAATGATGAAGCCGCCGATAAACAGCATAATGGTGGGGTCAGCAAAGCAGGCGAGGATAGCCTTGTAGCTGACGAGGTTGGTGAATGCTTCGCCGGTGGCGTGATTCTTAGATATAAACCACAGCGAGCTGTCGGAAGTGCAGAATAGCAGCAATACCACCACGACCATCGAGGTGGTCCAAGCGGGGAAAGCATTAAACACCCACATCAATGCGGCAAATGCAAAGATTGCGAGTACACGTTGTTCCACAGGATTAATTGTGGGCAGGCCGATGGCGCTTGCAGGGATAAACCAGAGCAGCAGCGTAACTGCAATCACGATGCCCACTTTGATAGCGCGAGTGGGCAGGGGGTTGCGCGCCGACCTATGCTCCTTTTTCCATTCGTGGTAGGCTTCAAGAAGATGATAGCCGTGGAAACTTTTGAACATAAACGTTTAAAATGTGATAAATGATTTTTTTTTGTGTATAAAACGGGTGCAAAGTTACGAAAAAATCTTCATAGTGTGTTCAATCAAAATCAATCAAAAATCATTAACTTAAAATGCTTAACGTATGTTAAGCTGTGTTAAAAATTTGGGGGGTAATTTTCGCTGTACCTTTGTCGCGCAATCAATAACAAATTTTAAAACACAATCACATGAAAAAGCTCTTACTTTCCCTAATGGCAATTTGTTTTGTGCTAATTGCCGCTGCTGAGAATTATACTACAGGTTCTTTGGGAAATAATGCATTCGTGGGTAATACCACAGTTCGAAAAGGTACTTTTAATGACGTTACCTGGGATCTGAATCTTGTCTGGAAAGCAACCAATAGTTATCATTTTGGTAACGACGGTACAAAAGGTTTTCAAATCGGCTCGAGCAACGCTCAGTTAACGACAGCTGTTTTTTCTACAGAAGAAATCGAAGGGACAATAACCTCTGTCAAAGTTAACGGTAGTATTGCAAGTAGCGGTGGCTGTAATGTTTCGGTAAAAGTTGGCGGTGTTGATTTTACTTATAATTCCAAAACTTCCGTAGCATTAACTACAACAGCAACAGCATATGAATTTAAGGGAGAGGGTTCAGGTAAAATTGAAATAACATACACTAATTCCAAGAAGAAAGCAACATATATAAAGCAAATTGATGTTGTATATGTTGAAACATCGGGCGACCTTGAATCAGCAGGTCTTTCTTTTCCCGAGTCTGAATATGTAGCAAACTTAGGGGAAGAGTTTGAAGAACCCGCTCTTACAAAAAAGACTACTGCCGATGCTACATATGAATCATCTAACCCGGCAGTTGCAACAGTCAATGCCACTACAGGCGAAATCACACCGTTAAAGGCAGGTAAAACAACTATTACTGCCACAGTTGAAGCAAATGACACTTATGATAAAGGTCTTGCTTCTTATCTGCTTACAGTCAAAGACCCTAACGCCAAACCTTGGGTGCGCGTTGCCGATGCTAACGAAATCACAACCGGTGTACCGTATGTTATATCAGGAGGCGCTTATAATACATCTGATAAAACCTGTGCAATATTGTCATCTTACAGCGGAACAACCAGCGCGAAATATTTCAACGTTACCAAAGAAATTTCTCTTTCTGAAGATAAGTCAATAGCTGAACTTCCTGAACCAAATATGCAGTTTGTTTTGGAAGATGCCGGAGATGGAAAATTTTATTTCAAATCTGATGAAGGATATATATCACATAGCTCCGGTAATAGTGCAGTATGTGGAGAGACAAAAGATGCTCTCTCGGTAGAATTTGATGATGTCAACGGCTATGTTACAATAAATAAAAATAAGTCTACTTCATCCGAAGTTCGCTATCTGGTATACAATGCATCAAGTTCGCGTTTTGCCTTTTACACAACCGCCCCGTCTGTGAGCACTCCAAACTTTCAGCCATTGAGATTGTATTACCAAGAGGGAACTCTTGTTGCGAAGACGCCGTCGCAGTTGGCTTTTGATAAGGCGGCTTTTGAGGCCGTTGATGGGCAAGAAGAATTTCAAGGACTTCCGCAGCTTATCAATCCGCTTGACATTGAGGTTGAATATAGCACTTCAGATATAGAAATCGGTTATTACGAAGCCGGCGACCTTATTCTCGGCGGCAAGTTGGGTACCGCAACCATTACAGTTTCACCAAAAGACACTGACACGTACACCGGTAATGCTACATTTACGCTGACTGTAGTTTCAAAACCCTCTGCCGGCATCGCTTACGAAACCACCGCGTTTACCGCATATGAAGGAGAGGACTTTGACGCTCCTCAACTTGTGAACCCCAACAATGTTACAATAGTTTACACATCATCTAACGACGATGTTGCTATGGTTGATGAAAACGATGGCCTTGTGGTTATTGCCGGACTTGGCACTGCAACCATTACCGCTACTTTTGCCGGCGATGACACTTATTCGGCAGAGTCAGCATCTTACACTATAACCGTTGTTAAAAATTACGACTCAGTTGCGAAATTCCTCACTGCTGCAAATAATGAGACAATTACCGTAAATTGCCCGCTGACAGTTGGTGCCGTCAACGGCAACAATTACTATGTTACAGACAACCAAGGCGGTTATATACTCATTTACAAAGGGAATAAACACGATATGCCCTACGAAGCGGGCGATGTTATTCCCTCAGGTTGGCAAGGTCAGTACACCATTTACAATGGTCTGCCTGAGTTGAAAACAACTGCAAATATGCCGGCCTCAACTGAAAAAGGCGAATATGTTATAGAAGTGATTTCCGGCGCCGAGGTAAAACTTCAACCTCTGAACAAGGTGGTGAAAGTCAATGGTGTGACATTTGACGAAGCTACTCCCTCATATAATACGGAATTTACAGGAGTTGCTGATGACGTTGAAATCAATTTCTATAACGGCAACAAATTGGAATCAGTTGCCGCAGGTGTTTATAACGTTACTTTTGCAGTCAGCACTTACGAAAGAAATGGCACTACCATAAAAGAGCCAACTCAATATGTTACATTGAGCTATGATGCCGTGCCGACACATCCAATTGTAGATGTTGATGGCGAAAGCAACGATTTGGATGAAACCACAGTCTCTCTTAATAACAAAGAAAAAGTTGTGGTTACGTTAGCACATAACGATAGTGAGAATCATACGATTTTCCATAAGTTTGTGGCAGATTTATCTGCATCTAATGAACCCGCCGCGCAGACCGATGATGAAAACGATGGCTTTAAGGCATACACAGAGCCAATTGAAATTACCGAAGCAGGTACGCTCCACTATTACGCGCAGCATAACGTTACCGGTGCCAAGAGCGCTACCCGCACAATAGTGTTCACCGGCAACACTACTTCAATATCTGAGATTAATGCTGAAGCAACCAACTCCGATTATTATGATCTCAGCGGCCGCATGATTGCCAAGCCGACCAAGGGAATCGTAATACTAAAGACTGGCTCCAAAGTGAGCAAGTATGTGTTCTGATAAGGAACACGTGTGATTTTAAATTGTTATTCAGAGGGCGGTGTGTTGTGAAATACGCTGCCCTTGTTGTTTTTTTAATTTAGGGAATATTAACGTGGTGGTTTATGATTTTTTTTGTACTTTTGCGGTTGATTTGAAAATTAACTCATAAACGATATTCATTTATAAAGCTATGGCAAACAAAGCATTGCTCGTGATTCTCGACGGATGGGGCATCGGCAACCATTCAAAAGGCGACGTTATCTATCAGACTCCCACGCCCTATTGGGATTCTCTGCTCAAAACATATCCTCACTCTGAGCTTCAGGCATCGGGTGAAAACGTCGGTCTGCCCGACGGACAGATGGGCAACTCCGAGGTGGGCCACCTCAACATCGGCGCTGGTCGCGTAGTGTATCAAGACCTCGTGAAAATCAACAAGGCCATTAAAGACGGCTCAATTCTCAACAATCAAGAAATCAAGAGCGCATTTGAAACTGCAAAGAACACCGGCTGCGGACTTCACCTGATGGGTCTGACCAGCGACGGCGGCGTGCACTCAAGCCTTGACCACCTTTTTGCTCTTCTCGACATCGCCAAGCACTATGGTTTGGAAAAGGTCTATGTTCACTGCTTTATGGACGGCCGCGACACCGACCCGCACAGCGGCAAAGGCTTTATTGAGCAACTTCAGCAGCATATGGCGCAGTCAACCGGTCAAATCGCCGACATCATTGGCCGCTATTATGCTATGGACCGCGACAAACGCTGGGAGCGTGTCAAGGAAGCTTACGACCTCCTCGTTGAGGGCAAGGGCGAACAAGCCACCGATATGGTTGCCGCTATGCAGCAGAGCTACGACAACGACGTTACCGACGAGTTCATCAAACCGATTCACAACTCGACAGTTGACGGCACCATCAAGCCCAACGACGTTGTTATTTTCTTCAACTACCGCAACGACCGCGCCAAGGAGCTTACCGTAGTTCTTACTCAGCACGATATGCCCGAACAGGGTATGCACACCATTCCCGGCTTGCAATACTACTGCATGACTCCCTATGACGCATCGTTTACCGGAGTTCACATTCTCTTCGACAAAGAAAACGTTGACAACACCCTCGGCGAATATATCTCCAATCAGGGTCTGCATCAACTCCACATCGCCGAAACCGAAAAGTATGCCCACGTTACGTTCTTCTTCAACGGCGGACGCGAAGAACCGTATAAGAACGAAGACCGCATCCTCGTTCCCTCGCCCAAGGTTGCCACTTATGACCTCAAGCCCGAGATGAGCGCATATGAAGTGTGCGACAAGCTCACCGATGCAATTCGCTCTGAGAAATATGACTTTATCGTAGTAAACTACGCCAACGGCGACATGGTGGGTCATACCGGAGTTTACGAGGCCATCGAAAAAGCTGTTGTTGCTGTTGATGAGTGCCTTATGTCAACCATCGAAGCCGCTAAAGAAGCCGGCTACGAGGCAATTATCATTGCCGACCACGGCAATGCCGATAATGCCATCAACGCCGATGGTACCCCCAACACAGCACACTCGCTTAACCCGGTTCCGTGCGTGTATGTAACCAAGAAAGCTGATGCACACGTGGCCAACGGCCGTCTTGCCGACGTGGCTCCCACTATTCTCAAAATCATGGGTCTGCCCCAGCCGAAGGAGATGACCGGAAAAGCCCTCATCTCATAATGGATCGCAAAGGCAAACTATACTTCCGCTATGGCACAATGGGGTCGGCAAAAACGGCCCTGTTGTTGACCACAGCGTATAACTTTGAGGAGAGAGGTATGCGCTACGTTTGCCTCAAGCCGATTATTGACACCCGCGAGGAGCGCAACGTTATTCATTCGCGCATCGGCATTGAGCGCGAATGTGAGTGGATAATGGCCGACACTGACCTCTATCAGCTTGCCCAGAAACTCTGCGAAAAAGCCGGATGCCTGATTGAATGGTTCCTGATTGACGAGGTCCAGTTTCTCACCGCCGCTCAGGTTGACCAGCTGGCCCGCCTCGTTGACGACTATGGCATCAATGTGATTTGCTACGGACTCCGCACAGACTTCCGCACTCACCTTTTTGAGGGCTCACGTCGTCTCTTTGAGATAGCCGATACCATCGACGAAATCAAGAGCACGTGCACTTGCGGACGCAAAACTATTGTCAACGCTCGCCTTGGCGCTAATGGCGATATGGTGGAAGAAGGCGCACAGGTTGAAATCGGCGGTGACGACAAGTATATCGCCGTGTGTCGCAATTGCTGGCGCAACAAGAAAATTGAACAAGCACGCCGTAACGCCCTGCCATTTGACATATGAAACGCCACCTCTCCCTCCTGATTCTTTTGCTTTGGGTCGTCACGGCATTTTGCGGAATCCCCGAATATACCAACGAGGATCTTTCCTATCGCGTTACGTATAAATGGGGCTTCATTCAGAAGCAAGCCGGTTCGGCAAGCTTCTCGCTCAAGGAGCACGCTGACCACTATTCGGCTGTGCTTACGGCGCGCACTCAGCCGTGGGCCGACAAAATCTTTCAGGTGCGCGACACTCTTACAGGCACGATGCGCCTCGGAGATATGGCCCCGACGCTCTACGTCAAATCTACCCACGAGGGTGGGGAATACCGCCACGACGTTATTAAATACGCCTTTACCGGCGATTTGATGACGGCACAGTGCGAACGCCTCAAAATCAACAAGAAAGGAGAGCAATCCGTCACCGACACAACGCTTGTTGCCAATCTGCCCGGCACGGATATGCTCAGCGTCTACTATCTGGTGCGCCGCCTGCCATTTGACACCATGAAAGTCGGCACAATTGCCCGCGCAAGCATCTTTTCAGGCAAGAAAATAGAACAACTTGCCGTTAAATATCTTGGCATCGAAACTATTAAGCTCAACGATAGGAAATATCGCTGTTATAAAATTAATTTCACGTTCTCGTCAGAGAGAATGAAAAACTCATCCGCCCCGATGTGGGCGTGGATTTCTACCGAAGGGCAACGCATCCCCATCAAACTGATTGGCGAACTTCCCATCGGTCAGATTCAAGTACTCTATAATGAACCGAACTAAGAAACCCAAATATTATATGAAATCAGTCATCACATCTGCCGCAGCTTTGGCCATTGCCCTTGGAGGCTTCGCTCAGGAAACTGCCGACACCACTAAGTCAGCACCGAAAGGATTTGTCTTTACCGACGTTATCACCATACCGTCTACTTCAGTCAAGGACCAAAACAAATCAGGTACCTGCTGGAGCTTCTCCGGCACCGGTTTTATTGAAGACTACGTGCGCAAAACCAAGGGCGACTCGCTCGACCTCAGCGAAATGTACACCGTTCGTCAGTGCTATCTCGACAAGGCTCGCCGCCACGTGTTGCTCCAAGGTCACGGCAACGTTGGTGAGGGTGGCAGCATAGTAGATGTGGCCTACGTTATGAGTAATTACGGCGCTATTCCCGAAGAAGCATATAAAGGACTGAACTACGGCGAGGCCAAACACGACCACAGCGAACTTGCCCGCGCCATCCGGGCATATATGGGAGCAATCACCGCCGGACGCAAAACCACCACAGCCTGGGAGGAAGGCCTCACCGGTATTCTCGATGCCTATCTCGGCAAAGTGCCCGAAACGTTTGAATACCAAGGCAAAACTTACACCCCCAAGAGTTTTGCCGAATATCTCGGTATTAATGAGGAAGAATTCATCGCGTTTACTTCTTTTACTCATCATCCTTACTGGAAACCGTTTGCTCTCGAAGTGTGCGATAACTGGCTCTGGGCTCCGTATCAAAACGTGCCGCTCGACGTTATGCAGCAGATAATTGACAATGCGCTCGAGAATGGTTATACAGTAAACTGGGCTGCCGACGTGAGCGAGGACAACGGCTTCAAATGGAAACAAGGCTACGCAGTGCTCCCCGCAAAGAAAAACGAAGCAAACCTCGAAGGCACGGAACTTTCGCGCTGGGTGAAACTCAGCGATGCCGACCGCGAAAAAGAAGCATATAACTTTACCGGCCCGGACGACCTTGTTGAGGTGAACGTGACCCCCGAGGAGCGTCAGCGCATGTTTGAAAACCACGAAACCACCGACGACCACGGTATGGTAATCGTTGGCACCGCTACCGACCAAACCGGCAACAAGTTCTATAAGGTTAAGAATTCCTGGGATACAAACCACGTTTACAACGGCTATTTCTACGTCAGCGTTCCTTATCTGCTTGGCAAAACCATGAGCTTTATGGTTCACAAGGATGCCCTGCCCAAGGATGTAAAGAAAAATCTTAATATTAAATGAAAAAACTGCTGATAATCATTGGGGTGTATGGCGTGATGCTGACATCTTGCCGCACCACCGAAGCAAACTATCGCGCTGCCTATGAGGCGACTAAAGCCTCGCAGGCTGCCGCGCAGTCTGACGACGGTCTGGATGAAAACACGCGCCGAATGCTCAATCTTGACAAAAAGCAGCATCAATACGTTCATATAATCGGTACTGATACGCTCAATATTACCAACGTATTTGCCGTTATGGAGCAGGGCTCGATACCTGCAGTACCTCAATTCTCGGTTGTGGCCAATGCTTTTTCGCAGCTTTTTAATGCACAGGCTCTTTTGAAGCGTCTGCAAGAAGCAGGGTTCAAAGACGCGTATATCTTCAAAACAGGAACTCCCGATTATTATGTAGCCGCAGGAGGCAGCGATAACGTTGCCGATATTCCCGCAATACGCCGCAAGCTTGAAAAAGCAGGCAATCCCGGTTCACGAGCCGGATTCCCGGCAATTGTTCGCGTTCCACGAATGAAATGACACTATGAATCTGTTTACGAAATATATACGCGACCTCGGGCAATATTGCCAACTTATGGGGCGCGTTCTGTCCATTCCCGACCGTTGGCGTGAATTTTTCAAACGCACGGTCAATGAGATTTACAAGCTCGGGATTGACTCAATTTTGCTGGTTGTTATTATTTCTATATTCATCGGCGCGGTAATAACCATTCAGATGCAGCTCAACATTACCAACCCGCTGCTGCCGGCGTATGCAGTTGGTATGACCACTCGCGAAATCATCTTGCTTGAGTTCTCATCGTCGATTCTCTGCCTGATTTTGGCCGGCAAGGTCGGCTCAAACATAGCCTCTGAGATCGGCACAATGCGAGTTACTGAACAGATTGATGCTCTCGACATTATGGGTGTTAACTCCGCCAACTTTCTGATTCTCCCCAAGATTGTCGGTTTTCTGCTGATTATTCCGGTGCTGACGGTTCTGTCAATGGGAACTTCGATTCTTGGTGGCCTCGGAATCGCATATTTTACCGATATGATTTCCGTGAGCAAATTCACTTACGGACTTCAGGCATTCTTCAATCCGTGGTATGTTTGGTACTCCATTATCAAGAGTTTGGTATTCAGCGTAATCATTACCTCAACGGCATCTTATTTCGGATATTACGTGAAAGGTGGTGCCCTTGAAGTCGGCAAGGCTTCGACTCAAGCCGTGGTCAATTCCTCGATATTGATTCTTTTCTTTGACGTATTGCTCACAAAACTTCTGCTCCAATGATTCAGGTACAAAACGTAACAAAGTCGTTTGACGGCAAAACCATTCTGCACGACGTTTCCTGTGAATTTTTCACAGGAAAGACCAATCTGATTATAGGACAGAGCGGCTCGGGCAAAACAGTGTTGATGAAATCAATTGTGGGACTTGTCGACCCGGAGCAAGGCCACATTCTCTTTGACGGCCGCGATGTTATGACTATGAACCGCGCCCAATGCAAGGAGCTGCGCATGGAGATTGGTATGCTCTTTCAGGGTTCGGCTCTGTTCGATAGCGAAACCGTGCTCGGCAACGTAATGTTCCCGCTGGTGATGTTCTCTGATATGACACGCGCCGAAATGCGCGACCGTGCTCTTTTTTGTCTTGAGCGCGTGAACCTCAAGGGCTCAGATGGCAAATATCCGGCAGAACTCTCCGGAGGCATGCAAAAGCGTGTGGCCATTGCCCGTGCCATCGCGTTGAATCCCAAATATCTTTTTTGCGATGAACCCAACTCCGGACTTGACCCGCGCACCTCTATTCTGATTGACGAGCTGCTGAGCGACATCACCCACGAATATAACATCACTACCATCATCAATACCCACGATATGAATTCCGTTCTCGGAATCGGGGAAAATATCATTTTTCTCAACAAGGGACATAAGGAATGGGTGGGTGTGTCCGATCAGATATATTGCTCTGATAATAAGGCGCTGACCGACTTCGTGTTTGCTACCAATCTCTTCCAGAAAGTGCGTGAATATGAAGTAAAAAAAGCTCATAAATGCAAATAAACATTTTGCAGATATAAAGAAATATCACAATTTTTCGTAACTTTGCGATATGATTTCGCGAATCATAAATGAAAAGGCCGTAAAACAAATCCGCGAACTTCTCGAAGATAGCGAGCGAATTGTAATTACATGTCATCTTACTCCCGATGGTGACGCAATTGGCTCATCGTTAGGGCTGATGCACACGTTGTCGGCTTTGGGCAAGACCGTTACGGTGGTAACTCCCGATATGGTGCCAAAATCGCTGATGTTCCTGCCCGGCGCAAAAGACGCCGTTGCTTATACCCGCCACCCTGAATTTGCCGCCAAGCTGCTCAATGAGGCGAATTTGATATTTTGCCTTGATTTCAACGACAGCAAGCGCGTTGATGAGCTCGAGGGTTCTTTGCTTGCCGCAAAAGCGCCAAAGGTTATGGTTGACCACCATCCTCATCCAGGCGACTTTGCCAATGTTAAAATCAGTCATCCCGAAGCCAGTTCAACGTCGATTCTCGTTTTCCGCCTGTTGTGTCGCCTTGAACTATTTGACCGCATTGACTGCGCCGCAGCAGAATGTATCTACACCGGCATGATGACAGATACCGGCAATTTCAGCTATAACTCCAACGAGCCGGATTTATACATAGTTATTGCCGAACTACTCAAAAAGGGAATAGATAAAGATAAACTTTACCAACGTGCGTGCAACACATTCAGCGAAAGCTCTTTGCGCCTTAACGGTTATGCGCTGTCGCAAAAAATGGAACTTATTCCCGAACATCGTTGTTCGCTGATTTCGCTAAACGCCGAAGAGCTTGAACGTTTCCACTATGAAAAGGGTGACACTGAGGGACTGGTTAACAAACCCCTTGCAATGCCTGAAATCATTTGGAGCGTTTATCTCAGAGAAGACCCCACGCAAATAAAAGTGAGTATGCGCAGTAAGGGGGACTTCCCGGTCAACAAAATTTGTCGCGACCTGTTTAATGGCGGCGGACACATCAACGCTGCCGGTGCAGAATTTAAGGGTTCGCTCAATGACTGCATGGCAAAATTAAAAAATGCTATGGCAGAGTACGATAAATACCTACCCAAAGTTAAATGAAAAAACTAATCTACATATTACTTGCCGGAGTTTCAGTCGTCTGCGCTACTTCATGTAAAGACACCGAGAGCTACGCCGATTTGCTCCGCGACGAAAATCACGCCGTCAATGCTTTTCTGGCCAACTATCCTCTGATTACCTCAATTCCTGCTGACCATGACTTTGTTTCTGCCCAGAGCATAAAGCAAACCGCTGAATTTCAAGCGGAATATGGTAATCTTGACGACTCTGAGCAAACTGCTCAGGCACTCAAGCTCACGCCGTTTTACCGTATGGATGAAGACGGATATGTCTATATGCAGGTTGTGAACCCCGGCTCGGGTGCTATGGCTGAGGAAGACCAGCAGATTTATTTCAGATTCACCCGAATCAATCTTGCATTCCTCTATAAATACGGCACTGCAGAGCAGTCGGGTAATGAAAGTGACCTTGCTTCCACTCCCACGAGTTTCAAGTTTCAGAACACTTCTTTGACTTCTACCACTCAGTGGGGCACGGGTATTCAAGTGCCTCTTGAATATTTGCCGCTTAACTGTCAGGTTAACATAGTAATTAAATCATACCTTGGTCCTACGGAAGAAGTAACATCCGTCTATCCGTATTTATACAGCATCCGCTACTATCCCTCAAGAATCTAATCATAACCCAAATCTATAATATCATGTCACTTATCAAGTCAATTTCGGGTATTCGCGGCACCATTGGTGGCGTTCCCGGCGAGGGGCTCAGTCCTCTTGATGTTGTGAAATTCACAGCTGCATATGCCAAATTCATCAGCAAAACCACTCCGGTTAAAAGTAATACAATTGTAGTAGGCCGCGATGCTCGTTTGAGCGGCAAGATGGTTGACAAACTCGTTGTCGGCACCCTGATGGGTATGGGTTTCGACGTAGTAAACATCGGCCTCGCCTCCACTCCCACCACTGAAATTGCCGTAACGTCCGAGGGCGCTTGCGGCGGTATTATTCTCACCGCTTCCCACAATCCAAAACAATGGAACGCCCTGAAGCTGCTCAATCATCGCGGTGAATTTCTGAATACGGCGGAGGGTGCTGAAGTACTCGCTATCGCAGCTGCCGACGATTACACTTTCGCAGAAGTAGACAATCTCGGCCATGAATATAAGAACAACACCTACGACCGCAAACACATTGACTCCGTGCTCGCTCTGCCTTTGGTTGACGTTGAAGCTATCAAAAAAGCTAACTTCACCGTGGCAATAGACGCAGTCAACTCCGTTGGCGGTATCGTAATACCCAAGCTACTTCGCGCTCTTGGCGTTAAAAACGTTATTGAGCTCAACTGCGAGGCTACCGGCAAGTTTGCACATACCCCCGAACCCATTCCCGAAAACCTTACACAGATAGCCGATCTGATGAAGAGCGGCAAAGCCGATGTTGGTTTCGTTGTTGACCCCGATGTTGACCGTCTGGCCATCGTAATGGAAAACGGTGAAATGTTCGTGGAAGAGTACACTCTGGTTGCCGTCGCTGACTATGTGCTCAGCCATACCCCCGGTGCCACCGTCAGCAACCTCAGCTCCTCGCGCGCCCTGCGCGACGTTACCCGCGCCCACGGTTGCACATATTCAGCATCTGCTGTGGGAGAGGTCAACGTTACCACCGAGATGAAACGTACCGGCGCAGTTATCGGCGGCGAAGGCAATGGCGGCGTTATCTATCCCGAACTTCACTATGGCCGCGATGCTCTCGTAGGCGTGGCTCTGTTCCTGACTCTTATGGCCAAGAGCGGCAAAAAGGTGACAGAACTCAAAGCCGGCTACCCCAAATATGCCATTGCGAAAAACAAAATCGAACTCACCCCCGAAATTGACGTTGATGCAATCCTCGCTGCCGTGAAAGAGAAATTCGCCAGCGAAGAAATCACCGACATCGACGGCGTGAAGATTGACTTTGCCGACAAGTGGGTGCACCTGCGCAAGAGCAATACCGAACCGATTATCCGCATATATTCCGAAGCCGCCACTATGGAGCAGGCCGAAGAACTTGCGCAACAGATTAAAGATGTTATCAATTCGCTCGTTTAAACGATTAATTCTTATAGCAGTGGCGGCTCTGCAGTGCAGTGCCGCCACTGCCGTAATCACTGACTCCTACGCGTTAGTGCGACTTAGCGTTGCCCCGATGCGCGACAAACCTGACCACGCTGCCGAACAAATCAGCCAGGCACTGATGGGAACTCCCGTCAAAGTCTTGCAGAAAACCCCGGAGTGGAGTAGGGTGCAGACCCCTGACGGCTATATAGGCTGGATAATCAACCATTCACTCGTTCCGTTCAAAAGCGAACAGGACTACGAGAATTGGCTCAACAAGCCCAAAGTAATGATTACCGAACCATATGAGCAACACGACCGTGACCGCCGCACTGACCTCGTCGCCGGCATTGTTCTTGTGGTAGAGGGCGATTCTTTAGCACTTCCCGACGGGCGCAAAATCTTTAAACCCGAGGGAGTTACCGCGCTTGAAGACTTCGGCGAGTTCCGTCCCGAGTTCTTGCCGCGCTTTGCCGAGTTGTATATGGGTTCACCGTATCTGTGGGGCGGACTTTCGAGCAAAGGAATGGATTGCTCCGGCTTGGTCAGAATGGCATATATGTCGCAGGGACGCATAACGCGCCGCGATGCCCGCGACCAAGTGTTTGAGGGAGCGGAAGTTCCGGTTGACTCTCTGCAGGCCGGAGATTTACTCTATTTCGGAAATCCTGAAACCGGCAGAATTACTCACGTTGCCATCTACGACCATGACGGCGAGTACGTTCACTCCTCTCAGCTGGTGAAACGCAACAGCCTCGACCCGCAGTCGCCCATCTATCTTCCCATAAAACTTCTGCACTGCCGCAGAATCAATGGAACCCCGATTTTGCAGTTTTTTACGCCCAAAAGTCAAAAAAAACCTTAAAGTTTTGGCGATATTGAATATTATTGATAAATTTGCAATTAGTTATGGAGGTGCGCAAGCTCCGAAGTTAACGCCTTAAATTCTAAAACCAATAAATTTAACCAATATTTAATCACTTAAATCACAACACTTTAACAAAATGGAAGCTACAACTCCCAACCCTGTAAAGGGCAAAGCTCCGGTTAAATCGAACGTAACCGGTGTTAAAAACGCATCGCTGGTAATCCTTGCATGCTTTATCGTTGCCGTATGCGCATTCCTGTTCGTGTTTGGCGCACCCAGCCACTTTGAATATGAAGGCGCAAAACCCATTTCTATGTGGTTCTTCGAAGGCGAATCCCATCCCACCGACCTTATCGGTACTATCTTCAAGGGCGGTATCATCGTGCCTATCCTTCAAACCCTGTTCCTGACCGTTATCGTTCTCTCAGTTGAACGCGCAATCGCCCTGAAGAGCGCTAAGGGTACCGGCAACATCACCAAGTTCGTTGCCGACGTTAAAGCCAACCTCGAAAAGGGCGACATCGCCGGCGCTCAGGCTCTCTGCAAAAAGCAGAAAGGTTCTGTAGCTGCCGTTGTCAGCGCTGCTCTGGTTCGCTACGAAGAAATGGACAAGAACACCGTTCTCACCAAAGAACAGAAAGTGCAAACCCTGCAAAAAGAAGTTGAGGAAGCAACCGCAATGGAAATGCCCTCTCTGCAGCAGAACCTCCCCATCGTTGCTACCCTCACCACTCTTGGTACTCTCGTTGGTCTTCTCGGTACTGTAATTGGTATGATCAAGTCGTTCCAGGCTCTGTCTGCATCTGGCGCTCCTGACTCGACCGCTCTGTCAACCGGTATTTCTGAGGCACTTGTAAACACCGCCTTCGGTATTGCAACCGGTGCTTTCGCCGTAATCTCCTACAACTTCTACACCAATAAGATCGACCACCTCACCTACGCCATCGACGAAATCGGTTTCTCGATCGTTCAAACCTTCCAGGCTACTCACTAATTCCCTGTTACTTAATTAACTCAAATCTATTAACGAAGTAATATGGGAAAGCCTAAAGTAAAAAGAAAGAGCACGCTCATCGACATGACCGCGATGAGTGACGTTACGGTTCTTTTGTTGACTTTCTTCATGTTGACCTCAACCTTCCTCGCTAAGGAACCAGCTACGGTAATCACCCCGAGTTCCGTTTCCGAGATTAAGGTGCCGCTATCCAACCTCGTTACCATTCTGGTTAGTGGAGCAGAAGCCAAGAGCGACGGCACTCTCAATCGCGACGTTGAAGGCAAAGTCTTTTTAGGCATCACCGGCGACGAAGACTCAATCTACTCATCTGAAAAAGTTCGCCGTGACCTGCTTGTAGAAGCCTCGAAATTATATAACGAGCGCTTCCCCAATGCGAAAGTCAACTTCACTCAAGCACAAGTAGCGGCTTTCTCCAAACTCGGTATGTTCGGTATGCCCATGAAAGACCTCCCGGCCTTCCTTGACCTGCCAACAACCGAACAGGACAAAATCATGAAGGAATTCGACCCCAAAAAGGTTGGTATTCCCATTGATGACAACCGCGACGTAACCAAGCTCAATGAATTCCAAATCTGGATGGATGCCATGCAGCGCGTGGCGCAAGATTACAAAAACAATGGTACCGTTGACGGCAAGGGCGAATATGCTGAACCCAACCCCCGCTTCTACGAAGCAATCAAACGTACCGGCGAAGGCATAGCCGTTAAGGGCGACAAAGATACCCCTTACAGCGTGATGCACACAGTACTTGACAACCTCCAGACCCTGAAGTTGAACAAGTTCAGCCTTATGACTGCACTTAAATCAGAAAATGAATAATCACCATGGCACAGATTGAACAATCCGATAAGGGCGGCAAGAAGAAAAAAGGCGCCCAAAAGAAGATGCAAATCCACGTGGACTTCACCCCCATGGTGGATATGAACATGCTGCTGATTACGTTCTTCATGCTCTGTACCACGATGATTAAATCGCAAACTCTGCAAATCGCGCTTCCCTCTAACGAGAAGCTTGAGCAGAGCCAGCAGAACAAAACCAAGCAGTCAGAAGCCGTAACTCTCATTCTTGACTCCGAACGCGATGCCCACGGCAACGTTGTTATGGAAACAGATGAGACCACCGGTGCTACCTATCCCAAGCACATAGTGTATTACTACGAAGGCAAACCCTTTGAGGGCTCATTTGCCGACAACGATGCCAACGGCGACAACTTCATTGATGCCGACAAGCTCAAGCTCAAAGAGCAGCGATTCCGTGGCAACACTGACGGCCAGGCCAACGGTATCCGTGCAATTCTTCACGAACGTAATAAAGAAGTGCTTGCGCAAATTGATGTTCTCAAAAAGGAATGGCGCGAAGGGACCCTCGCCCAAGGCAAGGAAGCCAACGACTCAGTGTTCCAGGCCCGCGCTCGTGAAATCCGCAACGACTCCACTCTTACCCGCCCCGTTGTCATCATCAAGGCCGGCCCCAACGCCAGCTACGAAAGCGTGATTTCGGCTCTCGACGAGATGCAGCTCAATCAGATTTCACGTTATCAGATTGACAACATCAACGCTACCGACTCTCTTCTGATTATGTCTTACCTCAAAGCTCAAGGTAAAATCTAATCTACGTGATGAAATAAATGTTTAACCCGTAAAAGAAGAAAAAATTATGGCAAAAGACGTAGATCTTTCATCACGCGAATGGACCGACCTTATATTTGAAGGAAAGAACAAGGAATTCGGCGCATATCAGCTCCGCAATTCATCGGTTAAGCGTCATAATCTTGCAATGCTTTCGGTAGTGGTGGTTATCGTAGTGGCTCTCTTGCTCTCACTGTTGGTAAGCAGCATTGAGCGCGCTGAAGAAACCATCACCGGCGAAGCAGACCAGGAAATGGTAAGCGTTGACACCACCCAAGACGATACTGAAGAACCCGAAGACGAACCTGAAGAACGCTTTGAAGAACCCGAGGTTGAAGAAGTACTTCCCGAAGAAGTACTCAATACCGTGAAAGTAACCGAAATCGCCATCGTTGACGATGACCAGGTTACCAAGGAAGACGAAGTGAAAACTCAGGAAGACCTCACCCAAACTGAAACCGCTTTCGGTGCAAGTGACTTCGACAAGGGTACTGACGACGTTACCGTTGTTCGCGAAATTCGCGACGAAGTGGTTGTTGAAGAAAAGAAACCCGAACCTGAGAAGATTTTCACCGCAGTTGAAGAATCACCTAAATTCCCCGGCGGCGATGCCGAACTCTACAAGTGGCTCTCCAAAAACATCCGCTACCCCGAAATGGCTGCTCAGAACAACATTCAAGGCCGCGTAACCGTACAGTTCGTGGTTGAGAAAGACGGTTCTGTAGGCGAGGTTAAGGTGGTTCGCGGTAAGGACCCCGACCTCGATAAGGAAGCTGTCCGCGTTGTTAAATCACTTCCCAAGTTCATCCCCGGTAAAATGAACGGCCAGAGCGTGCGCGTTTGGTACACTCTCCCCATTATGTTCAAGCTCCAGAACTAATCAATCGTTGAAAACTGAAAAGAGGGCTGCCCGGCATAAGTCAGGCAGCCCTCTCAATTTATATTTGTTGCTTAGATGATTCGTTCTCCCAAGGAATTGAATATCATCTCGCTGTATTGAATGTACAACTTGCCGTTTTGAATGAACTTGTGAGCTTTTTGCTCAGGTAGCTCCGGTTGCAATACGTCGTCGAACTCTGTCTTAACTGGTGTTGCTTTCAGAACGGCACTGTCAATTTCCCAGTAGTTTGCAGCAGCGCTTTCGTTAGCGTTATACTTGAAAGCGAAACGGAAGTTATCGGTCAAAGCTTCTTCGGGCAAACTTACAGTGCAGTCAACCCAACGTTTTATGCCAAACTCAGGAATCGTGAGTTGATGCCAGGTAGCCGACGTGGGCGACTCTGCCGAGTAGTCAGTAGAGTACCAAAGCGTTTGCAACTGTTCGTATTGACCGTTTGAGTTGTCGTAATACAGGTTGTGTCGGAACGTGAGTTGCGCCGATTCGTATCCACCCAAATCAAACGACTTTGACACGAGCCACGATTCAATAGGCACTTGCCTGTTGTAGCCGTTGATTACAGCTCCATATGAGTCGTTTATATACCAGCTGATGGTGCCCTCGGTTGTGTTCACCGTGAAGTCGCCGAGACCGGTCTTAAAGTCCTGCGAATAGTTGAGTATTTCAGTCTGCTCGGGATTCTCATCTCCGAGGTTTACGGTCAAGAGATATGGGTCGTGGTCTGAATACCAATATTGACCGGATTTATTTGTGCCGGTGTTGATGTGGAAAACGCCAGCGCCGTTTATCTGCTCCTCCATTGATTCATTGGCGTAGATATGGTCAATGAGCTGGTTACCGTAGTAATAATGAGAATATGCTTTTGAGTCATATTTCAAGAGAATATTGGTGTATCCGGCATTTGCAATGGTGATTAGTGGCGATTCGTCAGCCAGGCAATTAAGGTCACCCATAATGAGTATATCCGGGTCGTTCGTGACGCGGCTGAGTGCGTTTACAAGGTCTTGAGCATTTCTTTCGCGCTTGGCAGCCCCTTGGTCTTCCGTGGTATCTTTTGCCTTGAAATGATTCATTGAAAGAACAAATCGTTCGTCGCTCGCCAACTCCCGGAAGCCTTGAATACGCATCGTGTAGCGATACCATTGCTGCGATGATGCAGCAGTGTTCGAGCCAAATGGTGCAACGCGGTCGGTGCGGTAGATAAAACCGGATTTGGTCTGTTCGTTTCCGGCGCTCTGATTGTCGTTGACGTAGGCGTAGACATCCTGACCGGCGGCGTTATTAAGAGCCGCTGTAAGGTACGAAATGGCAGCATCGTTGCACTCCAATTCACACAGCGCATATATGTCGGCATCAAGATAGCGGAACACTTTGACCATTCTCTGCGTTTTGTCTTTCAGGCCGGCTTCATCGTGATAGTCCGGACGCTCAGCGTTGAGGCCTTCAACAAAATAGTTTCGGGTGTTTTGACCGCACACCACTAATCTTCCCTGTCCTATATTAGGCAAACTTACCGGAAATTGCGCATAAGCGCAAAGTCCGGTAAGTGCAAGGGCAATAAATACTTTATGTCTCATTTAGGTTAAATAATTACTTTGATTGGGCGAGATGAGCGTCCGGCTGTAACGACGTAGATTCCTGATTGGAGGGTGACGGTGGTATTGTCGGAAACATCGGTGAGCTTGACAATCAGCCGACCGCTCATATCGTAAATCATAACCCGTTCAAGAGTTTCTTCGCAACGAATGTTGATGCCACCGCTGTATGTTTCAACTCCAAACGGCATAGTTTCCTCAATTGAGTTGATGGACGATTCTCCTCCGAGGAATGATTTCAGGTCGAAGGCCACGTTCTTCTTGTCGCCCCAAATGTAGTCTTCCAGGCCGGGCAGGTCAACGAATGGGTTGCGATTCTTCTGATGCTTGTAGATTGCCTCGTTTCGGTCAATCTCTTTCTGACTCACTTCGTCCTGGTCAGTCCACCTAAGAAGTAGTTCTTGGCTCCATTCATTGAGAGTTGGATACGCTTCTTTTTTGAACATTATACCCCAGGATGTGTAATTATCTGTACGCCAAGAGATGTCTGGGTAGCGAGTAGCCATATAAAAATAAACGCGAGCGTTATCACCTTTGTATTCGTCTGACGGTTCGTAGATGTAACCTCCTTGACCACTATGGCCATTTATTGGTTTACCAATGATAGTCACACCATTTGTCCAAGTAGGTTTGGCGGTTTCTCCCAGTGGATAATTTGATTTGCGACTGTTAGCTTCTGCATCTGAAGGAAATAGATGGTGAATATCTTTATAAGCGTCGTTTTTGGTTTTACCCCACCAACTGTTTGCAACAGCGTGTTCAATGTTCATATTGCTATGGCCACTGTTTGCTTTTCGCTTTTCATCGGAATATATATCCCACCAAGTGCCATCGGGCCGAACATCGGAGTCGGCAAACACTTCCCAAGTCTTATCGCCGTAGGAAATGACTTTTTGCCCCTTGATGCAGCTGAGGGCGGCGGATTTAAGCGATGCTCCGGATTTTCCATCCATAGCGTTGTAATATCCTGCGGGGATATTGCGCTCGGCAGCTTCTGTGCCAAAAGTAAGTGCAGCAAAGAGAGCTGATAAAATAAGTGCTTTTTTCATGTTATATAGAAATGTGTAAGTTAATATTTTTTCTTGCGGAATTTTGAGAAAGGCACATCTTCTGTAGCCGAAAAACGAGCTTTCTTAGCATTGAGCCGGGTGTAATCTTTATCGGCATCGGCTTGCTCGCAGTGCAGTCGTTTGCCGAAAAACTCCGTTCCTTTCAGAGCTGCGGCAATGCGTCCGGCATCGTTTTTCTTTACGTCGAAGAGCGTGTAGGTCGGCAGCAAGTCAATGCGGCCAACGTCGACTCTCTGACCGGGAACAAGATGATTGAGCATATCTATCAGATTGCCGGCATAGAAGCCATCGCGTTTGCCTACGCTGACATACATTCGTGCCATTCCGCGGGCTGCGGTGCGGCGATCTTTTTCTTGTTCGGTTGGGCGTTCAAATTTTTTTTCGCTACGTTTCTTTTCCTTTTTAGGCTTTTGGTCGGAAAGATTTTCAATAACCGGAGCGTCTTTATAGTAGTCGAGCAGACGGTTGAATTCGAGCGAAAGAACGCGTTTGAGCAAATCATTCTCGTCGAGCCATTCAAGTTTCTTTTCCACGCCGGGGAGGAAACGACCTATAGCCTCGTCGTTGACCTCAACGCGCTCAAGGCGGTCAGCGAGGTTATAGATTTGTTTTTCGATAATATGGTCGGGAGTGGGAACGTCGCGGTGTTCAAAAGTCTTGCCGAGCTTCTTTTCAATTTCGCGCAGCTTCCCTTTTTCGCGTGAGTGAATGATTGCAATAGACACGCCGGTTTTGCCTGCTCGGCCGGTGCGGCCTGAGCGGTGGGTGTAGACAGCGGTATCATCGGGCAACCCGTAGTTGATAACGTGGCTCACGTTGTCAACGTCGAGTCCGCGAGCGGCAACGTCCGTGGCCACAAGCAGCGACAGCACCCGGTCGCGAAACTTTTTCATAACAATGTCGCGTTGTTGCTGCGAGAGGTCACCGTGAAGCGCATCGGCGTTGTATCCGTCTTGTATGAGATTGTCGGCAATTTCTTGTGTTTCCTTGCGGGTGCGGCAGAATATTATGCCGTAGATGTTAGGGGAGTTGTCGGCCACACGTTTAAGCGTCAGATATTTGTCTGATGCCTTAACCATATAATAGATATGGCGTACGTTTTCTGCACCGGAGTTGCGGGTGCCGATAACAAACTCCTCGGGATGGCGCATATATTTTTGCGCGATATTGCTTATTTCGCGAGGCATCGTTGCCGAGAACATCAGCATTTTTCTTTCTTCGGGCACGTGGGCGAGTATCGAGTCTATATCTTCGACAAAACCCATATTTAGCATCTCGTCGGCCTCATCGAGAACAACGGTGCGGACTTTCGAGAGGTTTACCTCGTTGCGGTTAATCAGGTCAATCAGTCGGCCGGGGGTTGCTATGATAATCTGCACACCGTTACGCAGTGCGCGAATCTGGCTCATTATTGATGAACCGCCATAAACGGGCAGAACTTTCAGCCCATTGATATATTTGGAGTAATCGGCCAGGTCTGAAGCAATCTGCAGGCACAACTCGCGTGTGGGCGATATAACAAGTGCTTGAGTGGAGAGATCCTTGACGTTGATGCGCTGCAGCAGCGGCAGACCGAACGCCGCGGTCTTGCCCGTTCCGGTCTGGGCAAGGGCAACCACGTCGTTGTCTTTCTCCAGCAGATGAGGAATTACCTTTTCCTGCACCGGCATCGGAGCCTCATAGCCCAGGTCTTCTATTGCCCGGAGCAAGTCATCGCGAACTCCGAGGTCTTTGAATGTTGTCATTAATTATCTGATAATTATCTTTTGATTGTTTTTTATGTAGATTCCGGGGCGTAGATTCCGGTCGGAAATGTTACGTCCAAGAATGTCATGAAGTACAGTATCGTTGCATTCATTTGAGGGATTTATCTCTCGGATTGCCTCATCGTAGAGAACTTTTACCGGAATATCGTATGCCACGCCGTCGGTGATGTCGTGAGAATTATATTCGGGTTCGTAGCGCCAGGCGTTCTGGTAGATGATGCGAATCAGTGCATCGCCCTCGGCGGCATCTGCGGGAAATTCTATCGGGCAATCAATCTCCATAACGGCATCATAGTTCGCAAGGATTTGTTCGCCATACATACGCTCGCCAATCAAGGCTATGCGCTCCATTTCGTAGTCGCCAGGCAGTGCAAGGAACACCGAAGCATAGTTGAAGCGCAAGTCCTGGTAGACCTTGGTAGTGGATCTTGGCCCGGCAATGTTGGCAAGATAAATTGCGGAGATTGTTATACCCGGGTTAACAACGACTGTGTCAGTTAATGCGGTGTAGAACTGTTCGGGTGCTTTAAGTTTGACGTTGATGTCTTTGACTGCTCCGTTGGTTGAAATTCGTTCAACCCAGGCTTTGCCATCGGAGTGCATGGAGCCTGATGGGGCATCAATCAGATTTTCGGGAAGGGTAGTGTAGTCAAGTTCGGTGCGCTCGGCTTCTTCGATATCAACGATTATATCGTAGGCAATGCCTTCCTTGATATTGACCATATCCGCGCTGAAAAGCGCGAGGTTGGTCCAGGCGTTCTCGTAGACTATGCGGATGCGTGCTTCTCCCGGAGCAATATCTTCGGGAACTTCAAATGTCTGCGTGATTTTCATCACATCATCATAGTTCGCAAGAATATTGGTTGCCTGGTTTCCGTTGGAAATTTTGCTTCCGAAGAAACCCACTTGCTCAAAATATCCGGTTCCGGCAAAGTCAGCGAATACCCCGGCATAATTGTAGCGGAGGTCCTGATATGCCTGAGTGGTTGAACGCGGACCTGCGGAGTTGGCCTCGAAGGTTATTGAGAATTTGCTGCCGATTTCAGCTTTAATGTGGTCATCTAAAACAGTGTAAACCGACTTCGGACATTCTGTGGCCGAGTATTCTATATTTTCGGTCGCTCCGACAGAGTTTATTGACTTTACGAAAGCTTTTTTGTCTTCGTGGAGAGTTCCGTCGGGAGTTGAATATTTGATGTCGGATTCGCGACGGTTTACAACTCGCAGCGTCATATCATAAACTGTGCCGTTGACTGTTTCAGAGTCGGCCTTGTCAACTACAATACGCAGCCGATAGTCGCCCAAGGGAGTTTTGTTGTTGAGCGCAATTGTCATATTTTCGAGCAGCTCGTCATCGGAAAACTCCTGGTCGTTGTTGAGGTCAATCCAGGCATTTACTTCGGCGGGTTCTGAAGTGGAATATTGAAATTTACTGCTATTTCCGACTTGCACTTTGAGAATTTCGGGAATATTGGTATAGAAAGATTCGGGTACGGAATTTGCGGTTAGAATCTCGTTGTTGTCTAAGGAAAGTGATTTAAGATACGTGCCTTTCTCACCTTTTGGCAGGTCATAGCCGCCGGCTTTGCCCACGAGCGGAGTGAAGCGCAGGGTGTTGGTCAGAGCCTGGCCGGTAGGGATATTGTAACGTCCCCAAACGGTGGAGCCGCACGAGCCATTTCCGATGCCCAATTGCTGATAGTCGAGGTGAAGAATAACTTCGGGGCGCGGGATAAGTTCTTTATCGTGATTAACGGTGCCGTAGTCGGCCTCGGTGTAATGCAGGGCTGAGAAGCTGACCTGACCCTCGGTTTCAATCAACAGTCCGAAGCTGGGGTCGGCTTTCGATGTAAGTTTCAAGTAGCGCAGTTCCTCGTGGTTGCCCATACTTTGCGGGCGCACGAACTCTTCGTGTTCATCGGTCACCGTGGAGTTGTAAACGGCGGCGAAACACGACGTTTTTCTGTCGCTATAGTTGCTCCAGGGGCCGCGAGCAAAGTACTCGAGATTTTCGAGTGCCGGGTTCAGCGAAACGCTTTGACCCAGGCGTCGCAATGATGCGTTCTTGCAATGGTATATGGTAGTGACATCAAGAGTGCCGTCGGCATATATGGTATAGTGATTGGTGTATTTTACGTCGTTGGTATTTTCGAAAGTCGCTGAGAGATGTACGGCTTTCGCTCCGGTGGCATCGCCGTCGTCGAATGTGCAGGTCATTCGTGTTCCGTTTACTCTCGCGCTGACCATTTCGGATACCGACGGAGGTACGCCGCTATAGGGCGAATCATTCTCAATCCAGCGGTATGAGTCGAACTTCAAGCCCTTGTTGTTGTAGATATATTCGTGGCCTCCGACAATCATTGATATGAGGTTACCGCTTGCGTCAAACTCATAAGAGAAGCCGTCGCCGGTCACTACTACAGGGCCGTTGCCGCGTGTCTCGAGGTTTGCCGGGAGCAGCTCAAGGTTGATCTCGGCAAGTTCCGGGCGTCTTTGCAAGGAAATCTGCTCCTCGGCAACAACGTGGCCTGCTTCTGCCCAAGTGGTTGCTTCTTTTGTTACAAACTGGATGTTAAGAAGATATTCAGCACCTTTTTTAGCATCGGTGGTGTATGGGAGAGAGAACATAACGCTTTCGCCGGGTTGTGCGTTAATGTCGTCAACGTAGCCGGTTTCTATGGGCAGACCGTTTTTGCTTACTGTCCATTTCAGCCTGAAGCCGGAGAGGTCTATGAAGTTATATTCGTTTTTAACAAACCCTTTTTTATTCGGCACACTGTAAGTTGAAATATTTATCCATTGATGTACTTTCTTAACCTCCATAAGCTTGGCGGTAACTTTGCGCTCGGGGCCGACTATGCCGTTGCTCACGAAGTTGTTCTGATGCGGGCCGGGATAGTCATAGCCGGTGCGATAGTCACCTTGTTTGTATGTTCCGGCAAGAATCTCCTTGGGGTCGTAGATGGCTTGGTCAGCCCAATCCCATATACAGCCGCCGATAATGCGCTTTGAGTTTTTGATGTAGTCCCAGTAGTCAACGAAGTTGCCGAGCGACTGACCCATAGCGTGAGCGTATTCGCAGAAGAAGTGGGGACGCTCGTCCGAGCTGCGATCGGCCGATATTACATCGCTCTCATAAGGATACATCTTTGAGGTGAAGTCGGAGTTGTCAAACACCTGCTGGCCTTCATAGTGCACCATACGGTCATCAAGCGATTTGATGGCTTCGCGGCAGGCTGCGAAGTTTGAGCCGTTGCGCGACTCATTTCCCATACTCCAGAATATGACTGAAGGGTGATTGCGGTCACGCATAACCATGCGTTGCTGGCGGTCGACGTATGCTGTTGACCAGTCTGCATTGTCAACAAGTTCCCATTGCATTGCGTGGGTTTCCAGGTCGGCTTCGTCCATAACGTAGATGCCGAAATAGTCATACATTGCCATCATCTTGGCTTGATGAGGGCAGTGGGAGGTACGCACGGTGTTGATGTTGTATTGCTTGAACATCTTCACGTCGTTGAGAAGCGTTTCAACCGTTTGCATACGCCCGGTAATCGGGTGAGTATCCTGACGGTTAACGCCCTTGAAGAAGATTTTCTGACCGTTGATATAGACAAACTGACCAATCTGTTCAATTCTTCTGAACCCATGCTTGATTGCGAAAGCCTCGGTTTCCTTGCCCTGATTATCGCATAGCGAAACTATCAGCGTGTAAAGATTGGGTGTCTCGGCAGTCCAAGCCTTGATGTCGCTTAGCGAAATGGCGGGGGCTGAAACTACAGCTGTTTTATTTGGGGCCAAGTCGGAGTAAGGAACGGAAATGTTAGCTACCGTTGTTTTGTTGTCAGGGCCAATGACGGTTATTTTTGCCGTTCCCGATGTGGTTTTATCAGAACGGTTGGAGAGTTCAAGGTTTATGTTGAGGTTGGCCGAGGTGAAGTCATCGCTCAGCTGCGAAGTTGACTTGATGTCGTGGACATACGTTTTCGGAACGGCTTTGAGCGTTACGTCGCGGAAAATTCCGCCCCAGCGCATCATATCCTGACACTCCAGATAGGAGCCGTCGCTCCATTTGATGACTTTTACGGCCAGTTTGTTGTTGCCGACCGTGGCATATGGTGTGATGTCAAATTCGTGGTCGGTATTGGCTGCCTGAGAGTAACCAACGAATTGGCCGTTTACCCAAACATAGGCTGCGGAGTAAATGCCCTCAAAGTTGAGAAACAATTCCTTGCCGTCCCAAGATGAGGGCACGGAAAATTCGGTCAGATAACATCCCACCGGATTGACATCGTAGCCGTCGTTGTCTTTTCGGGCAACGATTCGTGGATATTTTGAGCTGTCGAAACCATAATTCACGTTCATATACAGCGGCGTGTCGTAACCCTGCATTGCCCAACACGACGGCACCGGAATCAAGTCCCACTGTGAGGAATCATAGTTTGATTGATAGAAATTTTCGGGTACTCGGTCGGGAGTTGGAGAGTAGTTGAATTTCCAATTTCCGTTTAGGCTCTTGTATAGCGTGGATTTTGATTCCACCCAAGGTGTCTTGAAAAATTCTGTGTCAGCTTTCAACTCCGCCATTGAGGCATAGGGAGTATAAGTTGCGTGAGGGCGCTCTTTGTTAACGCCCAAAACGGTTTGGTCTTCATACCAGGAGTTTGACGGTTCGACAGCTCCGAGGGATGCAACACTCAGCAGTGAGAGTGCGAATATGATTAGTTTGTTCATGGTCGTGCGAATTTTCGCAAAGGTACGCAAAATTTTTGATTTATGCGGGGTCTACGTCGTAATAAATCACGGTTGAGTGCATAAGATTTTGTTTATGCATCTCTTCAAAGAGATTCCGGAGAATCATTTTAACCTTTTGCATAGACGCGCCAACCTCGATTTTAAGCATAAAGCGGCGTATGTACATTGACTGAATGCGGCTCACAGCAGGCTTGTCAGGGCCATTGACGCGACTGCCTAAAAGCGCACGCAACCGAGCGCCATACTGCTCAGCTACGCTTTGTAGAATGTCTTCGTCCTTGTGTTTGAGATAGATGAAGACCATACGCGAGAACGGAGGGTAGAAATGCTGTTCGCGTTCTGCTATTTCGTGTTCGTAAAATCCTGTGTAGTCGTGAGCTTTAACGTATTCTATAACAGGATGGTTTGTTTCTCCGGCCTGAATGATAACCTTTCCGGAGGTTTCGCGCCGTCCTGCACGTCCCGCAACCTGGAGCAGCATATTGAAAGCCCGCTCCGAGGCTCTGAAGTCGGGCAGATTTATCAATGAGTCGGAGCTTAATACCGCAACTACATTCACATCGTTGAAATCAAGACCTTTGGTGACCATTTGTGTGCCGACGAGAATGTCGGCCTTGTGGGCGGAAAAGGCATTGATTATTTCCTGATAACCGTCTTTATTGCGCGTGGTGTCAAGATCCATACGCAGGATTTTCTGCGACGGTAATTCTTTTTCAATGAGTTCTTCAATTTTCTCAGTGCCAAAGCCAACCACTTCAATTGCCGGTTCACCGCACACAGGGCAAATCTTCGGCAATTCATATTCCGAACCACAATAATGGCAAATGAGCTTGTTTTCGCGCCGGTGATAAGTCAGCGACACGTCACAATGTTCACATTTTGGAACGTAGGCACAATGGCGGCATCGCGCCATTGGAGCAAACCCTCGGCGGTTGTGAAACACGATTGCTTGATTTCCTTCGGTTACCGACTGTTGAATCTGTGATTTTACTGATGATGCAAATGGAGAGTCAGACCACGTTTTTTCCCACTCTCTTTTCATATCAACAATCTCTATTTCCGGAAGTTTTACTCCGCCGTAGCGCTCGGTCAGCTCCACGAGTCCGTATCTGCCCGATTTTGCTTTGTAGTAAGTTTCAACTGCCGGCGATGCGCTGCCCAAAAGGGTTTTTGCGCCGTGCATCGATGCAAGTAATATGGCGCAGTCGCGGGCATTATATCGCGGCGCAGGGTCAAATTGTTTGTAGCTGGGTTCATGTTCCTCGTCAATAATTACCAAA
Organism: Prevotella sp.; assembly: GCA_023666665.1. GTDB lineage: Bacteria > Bacteroidota > Bacteroidia > Bacteroidales > Muribaculaceae > UBA3263. The sequence continues at coordinate 1,140,976 of JAMPBN010000001.1, forward strand.
CCGAGGTTCTGAAATGGAAGAAATACGGATGAACGAGCCCCGATTACTATGCAAGGCTCAGAACTTCCGCGCAGGCGTTTCCATATGTCAACGCGCTCATTGTCGGTAAACTTGCTGTGATAAACTATCACCTTTGAGCCGAACACCCTCTGCAACCGTTCGGTGAGCTGAGTGGTAAGTGCAATTTCAGGAACGAGCATTAAAATCTGCTTTTTCTGCTTCAGCATCCTGCTCATCAGGTGGATATAGACCTCCGTTTTGCCGCTGGAGGTTACTCCGCGAAGCAGTGTAACGGCTTTTTGCTCGTCAATCCACGAAGATATTATCTCGTCAACTGCCTTTTTTTGGGCTTCTGACAGGGTAGGGAGGGGATTAAGCTGCATCCCCTCTTTAGGGGCGAAACGGTTAACCTCCCGCTTTTCAACTTTAATAATTTGCTTATCGGCAAGCGCTTTAAGAATAGCTACCGAGCAGCCACTCTTTTCGAGCAATTCAGTCTTGTCAATTTCGTGGTTCTTACCGGCGAGTTGCAAAGCGGTGAGCAGAAGTCGCTCCTGTTTGGCAGCGCCTCTAACTTTTGCAAAAGCCATAGCGCGCCATCCGCTTTGGTTAGATGTTTCGGGCAGTACGACGACTGCTTGCTTTTGGGTGCGGTAGCGTTCAAGTATTTTTTCAGACACCATCAGCAATCCGCGGTCAATCAGCCGGGTAATAAGCTGCTCAGGGTGTGCGGATAGCCCGGATTTCTTTACCAAGTCGCCTACCGATAATTTGCCGTTGTGGCTTAGTGTTTGCAGCAGAATGGCTTCTTCGTCTGAAAGACCCTCACGGTCGGTCAGGTCGCAATCAGCGGCTATTTCAATGAAGGTTTCGCTTTCAAGTTTGAGAGCAGAGGGCAGTGCGGCACGCATCACGTCGCCCACCGTGCAGAGATAATAATCTGCAATCCACTGCCAGAATTTAAGTTGCGGATGCACGAGTATCGGCTCATTCTCCGGGTCAAGAATGCGCTCTATGTCTTTTACCTGATAACCGATGGGCTCTGCGGCAGTCAGGTTGCAGATGATTCCTGTGTAAAATTTCCTGCGTCCGAATGGAACAACAACTCGGCTTCCGATGTGGATCAACCGTTGGTATCTGTCGGGAACGGAGTATGTGAAGACTGCGTTCAGCGGCAATGGCAATATGACCTCAACAAAATTCAATATTAATATAATTTATCTTAAATGATTTTTTAACATTCTGAATTAACGCTTTTTAGCTATATTTTCTTGCACAAAGACTGTAAATTGCTTAATTTTGCATACACATTGAGAGAACAATAGCTATGAGCTACACGTTTTGTTAGACAAAAGAATTATATACTTGAATTTTGGTTATGAGGGAGGTGCGTGTCTGTGAAGATGCGCACTTTCATTTTTTATTCGGGTTGGTTCTCGTAGACTGTTGTATCTTCAATTCCGGCTATGGCAAGAGCCTCGCGACGTTCGCGGCAGGTGCCGCACACTCCGCAATGATGTTCGCCCCCCTTGTAGCACGAGTATGTTTTCGAGTAGTCCACTCCGAGTTCTTTGCCTCGCAGAGCAATGTCGGTTTTGCTAATATTCGTGTAAGGTGCGCGAAGCTCAAGGTTTTCATATGTTCCGGCAGCAATGGCGTGTGCCATAGCATCTATAAACTCCGGCCGGCAGTCGGGATAAACGGTATGGTCGCCGCTATGGTTTGCAAGCATAACGGCACGCAGGCCGCGACTTTCAGCCAGACCCGCAGCAGTGGCAAGCATTATGCCGTTGCGGAACGGCACCACGGTTGAGCGCATATTGTCGTCTTCATAATTTCCTTCAGGTATTGCATCAGCACCCTCGAGCAGAGATGAATGGAAATATTCGCCCATAAAATCGAGGTGGATTTCGAGCAACTCAACGCCGAGTTTGCGGCAGTGGTAGCGGGCGCATTCAAGCTCGCGCATGTTGTGGTTACTGCCGTATATGAAGTTTACGGCAAGAGCAATCTCGTCAATTTTGTCGTAGAGCAGGGTCACGGAGTCCATTCCTCCGCTCAATACTATAAGAGAATCTTTTTCCATGATTTATTTGGGCATTTGATAAGACATTTGTGCGGCCATGCGCTGCGCCAGCAAAGCTTGGTGAGCCTCGTCGGCCCATTGGGCATACGGACGGATAGAGATGCCGCCTCGGGGAGTAAACATTCCGAGCACTTCAATATATTTAGGTCCCATCAGCTTGATTAGGTCTTTCATAATTATGTTGACGCAGTCTTCATGAAAGTCACCGTGGTTGCGGAAGCTGAAAAGATAGAGCTTGAGACTTTTGCTCTCGACCATCTTGTGGGCGGGAATATAATTAATCACGATGTGGCCGAAGTCGGGCTGGCCGGTTTTGGGACACAGTGATGTAAACTCCGGGCAATCGAGAGTTACGAGATAGTCGTTTTCGGGATGCTTGTTGGGAAACCACTCAAGCAGTTCGGCAGAGTAGTCGGTAGGGTATTGGGTTTTGCCGGCACCCAACAGGGTTACTCCGGCGAGTTCGTCGTTGGTTCTCATTTCACGTTTCTAACTTTAAGTCGGTCACCGTTTTCTTTAACTATTTCGCGGAAGTAACGTTGGTTATAGCCGCCGTATTCGGGTTGTGCGGGCAGTCCGGTCTCCGTGCGCAAGAACGACCCATCGGGGTTTTGCTTCTTGATGTTTCCGTCAAGGAATTTCACGGTGAGGAAGTCGTTCAACTCAAAGAATTTCTTTGTTGCGTTATTGGCAAGGTCGTGCGAAATCTTTGTGACTACTTCCTTTTGCTCGGTAATCGGCTTCCCCTTCAATGAATTGCGCACTACTGCGTCGGCTCTTTGGTTGGTATCTTCCAGATTGGTTTGAACCTTGCGTATGTCGGGTATCATCTGTGAGTAGCGGTTATATGCCTGGTTTGCAACCATATTGTGCGCCCAAAATGCAGCGTCGCGGCTTATGGTGTACATATCGCCATTGCCCTCCTCAAAGCAGTGGGGCACTTCGGTCATACATGAATACACCGGGGAGTAAACCGTAGTGTTGGCATCGTCTGCGCCAAACCATAGAGTTGCCTTCATACCCTCCGGAGCGTTTACGTCGCATTGAGCCACGAATGAGAATCCGGTCTGCTGCGTAGCAATAGCGCGCTCGTGGAAATACTCCACGCTATCAACCGTAAATTCCATCGGACGCCAACGATAAGGCACGTCAAACGGACCTGCGCCGATGTCTTTGGTCATATCCATTGGCGTTCCCTCAAAGTGGTCGCGCATCATCCATTGCATATCAGTCAGCGAAATCAGACTGTCGGGTTTAACCCAAAGTTCCATTGGCTCGCCTTGACCCTCCATTACCCAATTGAGCGATTTGGCGGCAGCTTCGGGGGCAAAGCGGTTAAAGTAGCTCCAAACTCGGCCATCACATCCGCGATATGCCAGATAATCATAAGGCATATATGCGCGTGAGAAGTCAAAGTCTTCGTCTTTGCCGCTGAAATATCCTTTTTCGCGGGCAAAGCTGATTACATCTGGGCTATAAAGAGTTGTCCCCGGTTCGTTGAGCGGGAACTTATGAATGCGCGGGTTGTTTGCGTGGCCGCTGATATAGCCGTCGGGAATGCGGCGGGCAACCCACACGGCACCTCTGCGCCCGGGTCCCTTGCCAATCATTTCTACAATCCAGGCCTCGTTGGGGTCGGCTATTGAGAATGATTCGCCCTCGGAGGCATAACCGTATTCCTGAACCAGCGAAGTCATAATATCCACTGCCTCGCGAGCGGTGCGGGCACGTTCAAGGGTTATGTAAATGAGTGAGCCATAGTCAATGATTCCGGCCGTGTCAACAAGTTCTTCGTGTCCTCCCCAGGTGCTTTCGGCCATAGCAACGCCATTTTCGTTGATATGTCCGATGCGTGAATACGTGTGGGCAGGTTGGGGAATTTCGCCAAGAAACTTGCCTGTGTCCCAATCATAAATTTTGCGCATATCGCCGGGTTTGTGGTCGGCTGCTGCAAGTGCCGGCATGTCACCATAAAGGGTATGGCTGTCGGCTGCGTAAGTAATCATTACCGAGCCGTCTTTTGTGGCTCCTTTTGTTACTATCAGGCTTGTGCAGGCCAGCGCTGTGGTAAACGAAGCCGCTGCAAAAACCAATGCGGGGATTCTGTATTTTAACTGCGTCATAACAGCGCAAAGTTACAAAAAATACTTGTTATAATAATTATTTGGCGAAAAATTTGTATATTTGCAGTCTAAATTGCGAATACACAGTGCGAAATAAGCTTAATAATATTATAACCGTCAACCCTGAAACCGCCTCAGCGCGTTCACTTTTGCCTGAACCGGCAATTCAGCGACTGCCGTGGTATTTAGCATATGTAAGCCAGCTCCGTGCTGCCGGAGTTGAGCAGGTTTCGAGTAAGCAAATCTCTAAATTTTTGAATGTTGACGCCTCGCAAATAGCCAAAGATTTGAGCTATCTTAACGTCAAGGGGAAAACCGGTATCGGCTATGACGTAGTGCGTCTTGAAAATGCACTTAACGATTTTTTGGGTTTTCAGAAAGTACATAGAGCTGCGATTTTAGGAGTCGGCAGCTTGGGTGCCGCGCTGATGTCCGACAGCGGCTTGAGCTGCTATGGTCTTGACATTATTGCCGGTTTTGACATTGAACCGAAAGCTTCGGTCGACGGTATTCCGGTGTTCAATATCAATGACCTTTCCGAAAAAGTTAAGGAGTTGGGGCTGCAAATCGGCATATTGACGGTTCCTCACGACGTGGCTCAATCCGTTGCCGACAAGGCCATAGATGCAGGCATATCCGCAATTTGGAATTTCACACCTCACCGCCTTAAGCCGCGCGCCGGTGTAGTGATTCAAGACACATCGCTATATTCGCATCTTGCAGTGATGTATAACCGTTTAGAGCAAAATTGCGCCAAATGAAACTGTTGTTGCAAGATGGACTGAACACCCGCGTGATTGCCGACTCGGCCATTGCCCGCAATGGGTTGCCCTGGTTTCTTCCCGAGGAGGGTAAAAACTGGCACTGGCGCACTGCAGTAGCCTATCGGGTCTCTAAACTCGGCAAGAACGTTGGTGAAGCCTACGTTGAGCGCTACATTGATGCCGTGACATTGCTTTGGATTGCAGAGGCCGATGACTTCACTGCTTCTGACTATATGGATGGTTCGGTAGTTTGCGGCAAATGGCTTGAATTGCAGGAGCCGCTTCCCGCAAGGTCAATTGCAGCGCTGACCAAGAATGCCACAATAAAGAACGGCGATATTTTGGCATTTGCCTGCCCCGAAGCCGCTCGCGAAATCAAAATTAACGACCATATTTCTTTAGGATTATATCAACAAGAAGTTCTAAGTTTTAATATCAAATGAAACACATATATCATCTCCTGTTGTTAACTCTATTCTGTTGTTTGGGAACTACGGTTAATGCGGCTTTAAATGAGCCGGACACGTCAGTAATGGCATCGGGACATTGGGTAAAAATCCGAGTTCATGGTGACTCCATTTATCAGTTGACCTACAGTCAACTCCGCGAACTTGGCTTTCAAAACCCGGAAAATGTCAACGTATTCGGTTATGCGCCGACATTGTTGCTGACCCATAACGAAAACACCATCCCTTCAGACCTAACCCCGGTATATACCCTGCACTCGCCTGCCAACCAAAAACTGATGTTTTATGGCAAGGGTGATACTGATTATGCACCCGAATTGTGGCAATCACCGAACGCCAATACTTTCAGCCACAGCAAGCACGCTTCAAGTACTCGCGCAACATACTTTCTGAGCGATGCCCAAATTACTCCTGCATCAATCGGCACAGTAAATGCCCCTGTGTCAATTTCGTCCATCGTGCTGTCTGACCATACTTCGATTGTTTACCACGAAGATGATATTACCAATTTTGCGGAAGGCGGCTGTTGGTTCACCGGCAACGTGATAAACTCCGCACATCCGAGCGAAACGTTTAAATTCTCTGTCAGCAAGATTGCTGATACTGCCGCCTCAATGTATTACTCCGGAATCATGACTCCGGCGTTGGGTAATGTAAATTCCTATTTGCTTGCTACATACAGCCAAGAAATTGCTTCCGAAAAACCGGAGGTTGGCTTTCGCGCAGATCCTGTTGGAACGCATTGCGTGTTCTCACGTTTTGTAAAAGTACAAGACTTAAATATTCCGGTTGTCGATGAACAAAAAGAATATGATGTAACATTTTCAGTTCATCCCGAAGCAATTGAAATGGAAAATGGCTCTGCGCTCGACTTCTTTGCTTTGATGTATCAGCGCAAAAATGACCTCAACGGCATTGGTCAGATGCATATGTATTTCCATAACTACTCAGCGGCGTCAGTTTTTAAGCTGGATGGTTACGACGAAAACATTCGCGTTTGGAATGTCAAGACTCCGCAATCCATATCGGAGTTTTCCCTTAAAGAAAAAGACGGCTCCTATTACGGCGCACTTGCGAAAGTCTCGGTCAATCGCCCGAATGAGGTTATTGTATTCAACGAAACATACACGCATCCCACGCCTGAAATTCTTGGACTTCTTGACAATCAGAACCTCCACGGTATGTCAGTGCCTGACCTGCTCATTGTTACCTCAAAACCTCTTATGGATGCCGCTTATGATATTGCCGATATGCATCGCCGCCTTCAGGGGCTGGATGTTGCAGTGGTTGATCAGCAAAAGATTTTTAATGAATATTCTTCCGGCAACACCTCGGCGGAGGCCGTGCGCCGATTCGTTTGGCATCTTTATAACAAAGCTCCCGAAAAGTTCCGTGGCATTCTTATGTTGGGTGCCGCAACATACAACCAGGCAACGCTCATAAACGACAATAATCCCTATGTCGTAACCGCTGAAAGTGAGAATTATGCTATTTCCTACCACGTTACAACAGCATATGCCTCCGATTCATTCTTCGGCCGCCCCGGCACACTTATCACTTCCGGTAACTGGAGCAGTCGAGGCAGTCAGATGCAGGTTCTTGCCAACACCGGCGCAGTGGCCGTTGGTCGTGTACCCTTGATGTCTCCGGCCGAAATTAAAGAATACTACAAGAAAGTTGAGGAGTACCTGGTGAATAACGACACTTATGGCGGCTTGGGTAACGTGTTGTTCGCTTCTGACTATTCCACCGCAGCAGAAGACCATCATTTGACAAATTCTGAAGATGCCATCAAATCTTATGGCAGCAAGTCGGGCAATGATATAACGGTTACACGCGCCGCATCCAATCTCTGCTCATCAAGGGACAACACTGTGGTTAACACGATTATCAGGTCGGCATTGAGTCGAGGTGTATCGTTCTTTACATATTTCGGCCACGGTATGCATTCCAATATGGGCGGCTCCAATGCTGCCACCGACTTTATGTTTGACCTTACCTCAGCTCCCAAAATGAGTAACGCCGGTAAATATCCGCTTATGTATATCGGTTCCTGTAAGGTTGCACCCCACGACCGCACTCCCGATAATTTGACTGCAAAATTCCTGTCGAATGCCAATGGCGGCGCTATTGCTGTTATCGCTTCGGGTCGAGAGGTTTTTCAGCAACACAACCAGACTCTGTGCTCGAGCCTGATTGAAAAGTTGCTTGCTGCCAACGACGGCGATTGGCTCGGCAAGATATGGATGGATGCCCATACCGAGCGCATTCAATTCCCGGGGGCTGCCCGCGAAAACGTGCTGAACCACATCACGTATAATTACTTCGGCGACCCTGCGCTGCCATATCGTGCCGCAACCCACCAAGTAGCTTTGGACAACGCCACAAGCATCGTTATGACGAGCCGAAACACAATTTCAGGACGCATAACTAACGCCGACGGAATCACCGACACCGATTTTAACGGCCAAATAAAGCTCTCTATTTATGAAACACCTGTGGTTAAATCCAACGTACTCGGCAACATATCAACCGCCAAAGACTACTATAAAACCGTAACCCTTGACCAAGACGTTATCGGAGAGGCGATTGGTAAGGTTGAAAATGGAGTGTTTGAAATCAGCTTCATCGGACCCACCTCAGTGAAGACTGGTACTCACCGCATTCAAGCATTTGCATATAACAACGCCCTAACATGTCGAGCTTTAGGCAGCGTTAACGGAATAGAGTTTGTTGAAAACACTTCTGAACCTGAGATTCCCGAAGCGCAACCGACCAAAATTCGCTCACTTTCCGTGAATGAAAACGGAAACACAAGCACTCTTGAAGCTGAAATATTTATTCCCGCCGGCATCGGAGCACAATCTTCGCTGGTTAGTCCTTTGAAGCTTGTTATTGACGGAGAGTCTGTTTCGCAGCCTCATAATCTCCTTTCATATGGAGATAACTCCACTTGCCAACTTCAATATCCTATGGTGGATATGACTCACGGAAAGCACACGGTTCAACTTTCGGTGCTTGATGCCATGGGAATATGGACTGATGCCGATTTGGAGTTCCAGATAAATAATATTCCTGAATCAAATCTTACCGCTTCGGTTGATGGTCAGAACGTTGCTTTTGAGCTCTCGACGCAAATGTCAACCGATGCTGTGAAGAAGTTGATAGTGGAGCGGTTGAATGGCGACGTAGTGCTTTCTAAGGAAATCACCTCTACAACTTGCGATGTAAAACTTGCTCCGGGCGTATATCGCGCATATGTTCAGCTCCGCAGCAGTTCGGCGGCTTCATCCACGCCGAAGATTCAGCTTCTCGTAGACTGAACCGAAAGCGGCTCGAAAATGTTAAAATACTGTAAGGTCAAGTGGCCTTGCAGTATTTTTTAGTTTTGACTATGTATATTAAGAGAATCGTAATGTTGTGCATCACAATTTTTTTAGGCTGTTCCCTCAAGGCACAGACTGATTCTCTGACGGTCGAGCCTTCCAAACGCAATTTCTTCCAAAAGGTTATTGACTATTTTGCATCGTCAAACGAAACCAAACCTGCCAAGAAGTTCGACTTCGGAATTATTGGCGGTCCGTATTATTCCCAGGACACCAACTTCGGCATCGGATTAGTCGCATCGGGAATTTATCGACGCAATCCAGCCGATACTATCAATCCGGCTACTCAGTTGAGTATTTATGGCGACGTGTCCATTACCGGATATTTTAAAGTCGGTATGGACGGTTCAAGCTATTTCAATGGCGATAAGATTTGGCTTTATTACGACGTGCATTTTCAGTCTCGCCCCGATAAATATTGGGGTATCGGATATTCTATGAATTGCAATAACGCCAATGAAGTCAAATATAAACGTTGGTCATCTCAGCTGCACGCAGCGTTGCTGTTTCTGGTATTTAACCCGAATCTTTATATCGGCCCTGTAATTCAGTTGAACTATATTGATGCCAAGAGTCAGCCGGACCCGGCACTATGGCGTTTTCAGAAGCGGCGGACTTTCTCAGACGTAGTTGGCATAGGTATCGTTTATGATACCCGCGACAACGTGTTTAATGCCTACGACGGCATTTATGCGCGGATTGATCAGTTGTTTGCCCCCAAGTTCTTAGGTAATCAGTATGCGTTTACATTGACTGAAGCCACCTTCAACTCCTATCATCAGCTATGGAAAGGCGGCGTGTTGGCAACGAACCTGCACGCTCGTCTTACTTACGGTAACACGCCGTGGGGTATGATGTCGGGCCTCGGCGGCAGCAGCTCAATGCGCGGATATTGGGAAGACAGATATAACGACAAATGTGCCGCCGAGATTGCCCTTGAATTGCGTCAGCATCTGTTTTGGCGTTTTGGTCTGGCAGTGTGGGGCGGGGTGGGGGAGGTTTTCCCAAAAGTAAGTAAGATATTTAAAGGACACGCCCTTTGGAATGCCGGTATCGGCATCCGCTGGGAGTTTAAAAAGAGAGTTAATGTCAGAGTCGATTACGGCTTCGGACAAGGACAAAGTGGTTTTGTATTCAGCATAAATGAAGCTTTCTGATAAAACATCAAGACGCATTTCCGCGTGGCTCCTCATCGGTGTCCCGTTGTTGATGCTTATTCCAAACATAGCATTGGCCATACAGAGCCATATGGGCTTGCTGCCATCGTTTGCAAACATTTTGCTTCCTGCAGGATTGTTCCTCTTTCTGATGAGTTGGCGCAACCGCCCGGGAACCAACGTGTTATTGCTCACTCCGTTTATAATATTGGCCTGTTTTCAAATAGTTTTGCTGTTCCTCTATTCCGACGGTTCCATAATTGGCGTAGATATGTTTCTCAACGTTGCAACCACCAACGGCTCCGAGGCAAAAGAACTGCTTGAGAATCTTCGTGTTGCAATATTTACAGTGATTATAATATATTTGCCTCCAATTATTCTTGCAATCGTGGCAATGCGAGGCAAGATCAGAACCTCAAAGCGCTCTCTCAATCGTGCGCGTTTGTCGTCTGTGGGTCTGTGCATTTCCGGTGCAATTGTCATTGCAGTTTGTGAGATTTCTGACCCGACGTATCGAACCGACGAGGACTTCTATCCCGCAAATGTCCTGACAAATCTCGGCACCGCTTTCCACCGCTCATACACCTCTCGCCACTATCACGAAACCAGCCGCGAAAAGCGCTACAATGCTCGTTCAACGCGCCCCGACAATCTTCGTGAAGTCTATGTTGCCGTTATTGGCGAAACTTCGCGTGCTGATAACTGGCAGCTGATGGGCTACCCGCGTTTTACCACCCCAAGACTGTGTTCACTTCCGAAATCAAACCTCGCAGTTTATGGCAAAACCCTCTCCGAAAGCAACACCACTCATAAGTCAGTGCCGCTGTTGCTCTCAACGCTTTCGGCCAAGAGCTTCTCTGACAGTATCAACACTTCAAAGTCGGTAATAAGTATGTTTAAGGAAGCCGGATATAAAACCGCTTATATCACCACGCAGGCCCGCAACGGTTCATACATTGACTATTTTGCGCAGGAAGCCGATACTGCCATATATATCCGCGAACCCAAGCCAGGTGTTATTGACTATTCTGTCTACGACAGGGATTTGCTCGTCCCGCTCGATAGTTTGCTGTACCTTAATGATACCAAGCTACTGGTAGTGCTACATCAATATGGCTCGCATTTCAACTATGTTGACCGTTATTCGCGAGAGGAGGCATATTTCATTCCGGATTTAGCTCCGGATGCTTCGCCGGTTTATCGCGGCAGACTGGTGAATGCGTACGATAATTCAATTCGGCAGACCGATGAGCTGCTTTATTCCGTGATTTCGCGTTTGGATTCCATTGGCTGCTGCGGAGCTATGATTTATGCAGCCGACCATGGCGAAGACATTTATGATGATTCACGAGGTCGCTTCCTCCACGCTTCACCAACGCCTACTTATTATCAGCTCCACGTTCCGATGTTGCTGTATATAACCCCATCTCTGGCTGCACGTAATCCCGAGCTTATCAATCAGGCCAAGATCCATCAGTCGCAGGCAGTGAGTTCATCGTCGGCTTACACGCCAACGCTGCTCCACGTTGCCGGAATCGTGATGCCGAGCCTTGATAAGTCAGAAGTTCTGACTTCCCACAAGTATCGCGAAGTAACGCGCCCGGTGTTTCTTTCAGATCGCAATCGCGCTGACGCGCTTGAATACTCCGGACTTACGGCCGAAGATTATCATATGTTAGGCCGATTAAACCTCTGAAAGCTCGAGCCATTCGAGTTCGGCATCTTCAAGCTCGCTTTTTAGCTCGGAGTATCTCGCGGATTTCGCTTCTATGTCTGAGCCGTCACCGTTGGCGAAAAAATCTTCCAGCTGGGCTTTTTCAGCATTCAACTTATCCATCATAGTTTCAAGTTCCTCAAGGCGGCGCTTTTCCTTAAAGGAGAGTTTGCGTGGTTTCTCGGTCTGCACCGGCTTGGGTTTCTTTTCCGGCGTGGGTTTTGACTCAGCAACCGTATTTTCAGCACAGAATTTCCGATAGTCTGTATAGTTTCCGGGAAAGTCCTTGACCACGCCGTTGCCGGTGAAGACGAAGATATGGTCGACTATGTTGTCGAGGAAATAGCGGTCGTGAGACACCACGATGAGGCAACCCTTAAAGTCGGTGAGATACTCTTCAAGCAGTCCGAGGGTTATGATGTCGAGGTCGTTGGTCGGCTCGTCGAGAATTAAAAAGTTGGGCGATTGCATCAACACAGTGGCCAAATGCAGGCGGGCGAGTTCGCCGCCGGAAAGGGTGGAGATGTATTTTTGCTGGTCTTTGGGCGTAAAGAGAAATCGCTGCAGAAACTGCATCGGATTGTGGCGCTCGCCGCCGGCAAGGACGATGTCTTCGGCAATGTCGCTGACTGCGTCGATGACCTTCTTGCCCTGCGGGAGTTTGAGGCCGTCCTGGCAGTAGTAGCCGAATCGCACGGTCTCGCCGATAGTGAACGAACCGGAGTCAGGTGGGATGATGCCTTGCAGCATCTTGATGAACGTTGATTTTCCGACGCCGTTGGGGCCGACGATGCCGACCTTGTCGTAGCGCGCAAAAGTGTAGGTGAAGTCATCGAGCACGCAGAGGTCTCCGAAATGTTTGGTGACCCCCTCGGCCTCGAAAATTTTTGAGCCGATGCGCGAGGACTTGAAGTCAAGGTTGAGGGTTGCGGTTGAGTCGGTAACTTTTTGGGTTGAACGCCGTTTGAGCTCGTGGAAAGCATCAATGCGGAACTTGGCTTTGCCGGCGCGCGCCTGTGGCTGGCGATTCATCCAGTCTTGCTCTTTGCGAAGCACGTTGCGCACTTTGGCGAGTTCACCGGTCAGGGCGTTTATGCGCTCCTCGCGGCGGCGGAGATACTCGGCATAGTTGCCTTGGTAGGTAAAAATCCGGCCGAGGTCGATTTCGATGATTTTGTTGCAAATACGGTCAAGGAAATAGCGGTCGTGAGTTACGAGAAGCACCGTTGCCTGCGAGCGCGTGAGCATTCCTTCGAGCCACTCTATGGAGGCGATGTCGAGGTGGTTGGTAGGCTCGTCGAGAATTATGACGTCGGGCTCGGAAAGTAGCACCTCGGCAATTTCGGCGCGTTTCTGCTGACCGCGCGATAGGGTTGAGTTCGGGTCGCCGTGAGGCTTCTGCTCAATGAGGGCTACTTTGATGCCGGAGCGGAGAGTAACGGTGCCGGAGTCGGGAGCTTCGATGCCCGCAATGATGCGGAGCATGGTGGTTTTGCCGGTGCCGTTTTTAGCGATGAGGCCGATTTTGTCGCCTCGGTTAATTCCGAAAGTAACGTCGCAGAAGAGCAGGCGGTCGCCATAGCTCTTGGTGAGCCTATCAATCTGAATATAAGAAGTCGGAGCCATGAGTGCAGAAATTATTGGGGTCGGTGGAATTCGCCGCCGGAGATGTCAAAGAAGCGGTCAAAGAAGTCTTTGAGTTTGGCAATGACGGCTTTCTTCTTTTCGGCGCGTTTGGCACCTGCGCCGCCGAAGAGCCCCATCGGGGGCAGAATTTCGGCAATGGCGGTGCCGCTCTCTTTGACTCCACTTTCGCGGAACGACTGGCTGACGAAGTCAAGCGTCTTTTCGCGCTTGAGATTTTCAGTGGCAATAATTTCTTCAATTTGCTGCTGCTGACTTTGACGCACAAATTCGTGCCATTGGTCGTGGACGTCGTTTTCGGGCGTGTGTTGGTCAATGAAGTTTTCTATCAGCTCCTTTTTATTGCGAAGGTCTGGCGAAGCCTCTACCGACTTGATAGCCTTGATGATGATTTCGCGGTCGTGGACTTCATTGCCGTCGAGTTGACCAACGAGGAAGAGAATGTAGTCGATATTAATTTCGATAGACTTCATCAGCTCCATTTCGAAGACGAGATCGTCATTTATGTTGGCCGCCGTGCCCTTCTTAGTGCGGTATTTGTCGTGAAGTTCGTTGTAGAAGCCGCGGTAGTCCACGAAGTCGTCGTCGGAAATTATGTGGTTGCCCTCAAATTCGTCGAATGTGGTGAGGATGTTGTAGGCGCGCAAGATTGTGCCGAAAAGTTTGATAAACTCTTTTTCGGCTTGCTCGCCTACTATGGGAGTGCCGAGCGGGAATTTTTGAAGCAATTCTTCGATGAGTTGTCTCCAGCCGGCATTGTTGTCGAAACCGTTGAAGTATTCGTCGAAAGTTTTCAGGAGAATCAGCCCCGCGGCCTCTTTGTTGCCAAAGAGTTGCAGGCAGTCGTTGGTGGCCTTTTCAAGATTGCGGAAGCAGACAATGTTGCCGTGGTTCTTGATAGAGTTGAGGATGCGGTTAGTGCGTGAATAAGCCTGAAGCAAGCCGTGGTAGCGGAGGTTTTTGTCTACCCAGAGGGTGTTGAGGGTGGTTGCATCGAAGCCGGTGAGGAACATATTAACCACAATGAGCAGGTCTACTTCGCGGTTTTTCATTCGCAGCGAGAGGTCCTTGTAGTAGTTCTGGAATTTATCGCCGGATGTATCATAGCTCGTGCCGAATATAGCATTATAGTCAGCGATGCAGCGTTCAAGGAAATCGCGGTCGGAGGGGTCGGACAGGTCAGACAGATCGGACAAGTCGAACTCATCATCGTTGACACCGAAGCTAAAAATTGTGGCTATTTTCAGTTGTTTGTCGGGCGGGAGAAGCGCATTTTGCTTTTGCAGTTCTGTGTAATAGAGCTTAACGAAAGGAATTGACGCTACAGCAAAGATTGAGTTGAAACCGGTTACACGCCGACCCTTGAACTTGAAACTATGGGCATCGCGGCGCGTTTTTTGCCCAAAGTGTTCAAGAATATATTTGGTGACCAGCTCAATACGCTTTGGTGCCATCAGGGCGCGTTCGCGGTCAATGTTATTCACCTCTTCGTCGGCAATATCTTCTTCTTCACGCATGGTGCGAATATAGTCCACCTTGAAAGGGAGTACGTTGCCGTCGCGAATTGCATCGACGATGGTGTAGCTGTGGAGCTGATCGCCAAAAGCTCCCTCTGTGGTGGTAAACTCAACGTTTTTAATTGAACCGGCATTGTCAGGGAAAATAGGAGTGCCGGTGAAGCCGAACATATGATATTTCTTAAACTTCTTGACGATGGCCTTGTGCATATCGCCGAACTGCGAGCGGTGGCACTCGTCGAAAATCAGCACGGTATGCTGATTGTAGACTTTATGCTGAGGATTTCGCGCAATGAAGTTGGAGAGCTTCTGGATGGTGGTGATGATGATGCGGGCGTTGGGGTCATTGAGCTGCTTTGCAAGCACGGCGGTAGAGCCGTTGGAGTTGGCTGCTCCTTTCTCGAAGCGGTCATACTCTTTCATCGTCTGATAGTCGAGGTCCTTGCGGTCAACGACAAAAAGCACCTTGTCTATCTCATCGAGCCGCGATGCAAGCCGGGCGGTCTTGAATGAGGTGAGGGTTTTGCCCGAGCCGGTGGTATGCCATATATATCCTCCCCCCTCGCGCTTGCCGTAGGTCTTGGCATTGGTAGCGGTCTTGATGCGCAGCAGAATCTCCTCGGTGGCGGCAATCTGATATGGGCGCATCACCATCAGCAGATTTTCGGAGGTGAATACGCAATATTTGGTCAGGATATTCAGCAGCGTGTGCTTGCTCAAGAAGGTCTGCGTGAAGTCAGTGAGGTCGTAGATTGGGATGTTGTTTTTGGTGGCCCAATAAGAGGTGAACTCGAAAGAGTTGGAGGTTTGACGCTTGGCGCGGGAATTGGAGCCGCCGCACGCGGCGGCTGCGCGACAAACGGCATCGCGTGTGGTGTTGCTGTAATATTTGGTCAGAGTGCCGTTTGAAATGATGAAGATTTGCACGAACTCATACAACCCCGAGCCTGCCCAAAACGAGTCGCGCTGATAGCGGTCAATCTGATTAAACGCATCCTTGATGCTGACCCCGCGCTTTTTCAGCTCAACGTGGACCAACGGCAAGCCGTTGACCAGAATGGTTACGTCATAACGGTTTTCATATACGCCACCTTCGGGGACGTATTGGTTGATAACCTGCAAACGGTTGTTATGAATATTTGCCTTATCAATCAACGCAATGTTTATCAGTGAGCCATCAGGCCGAGCCCACGCTTTGACGCAGTCTTCCTGAATGGTGCGGGTCTTTTCAACAATGCCCATATTGGGGTTGCCGATATGCTCGCTGAAAAAAGCAGCCCACTCACTATCCTCAAAACGCAGACCGTTGAGCCGCTCAATTTGAATGCGGAGGTTTGCAATCAGCTCCTTTTCGGAGTTGATGGGGAGGTGTTCGTAGGCTTGGCGAGTGAGGCGATTGATGAAGTCATTCTCCATCTCAGCCTCGCTCTGATATTGAGCGGCAGAGTAATAACCGGGTTCAAACTCGGCCACGACGGTAGATTCGGAATTTTCGCTGATAAGTTCGTAATTGGGCATTGTTAGTTGGATTGTTTGAAGGTTAGGAGACGGTTGCGATAGTATTCGTATTGCTCGCGGCGGGCAGAGATTTCGGCAGGGATACCTTTTGTGAGGTCGTTGACCAACGCCTCGAAGCGGTCAAGGATAGCAACAATGCGCTTTTGCATAGGCAGAGGTGGAATAGGGAAAGGCATTTTCTTGAGTTTGCCCATATCAACAGATGCAAAGCCGGAAACATTAGTATTATTTTTGCAAAACTCATCAACTATAAACATATAATAGTAAATGAATTTGGTAAGGAGTTTGTCTGTCAGCGATTTGCGAACTTTCAAGTTCGTAAATCGCTGATTCGCGAGCGAATCAGCAATTATAAGAGCGTGCTCTCCGATTGTAGCAGTGGTAGTAAGTATAAAAGAGTTTGCTTCAAAAAGCCCCTTTCCTTTTATGGCTTCGGGAGTGATGTGTTGAATTGAGTCGGAGAGGATTCGACCATTTTCTCTAATATCCTCCATTCTGAACCAGGGGATAGTTCCACCTTCCCAATAGTCAGAATTATTTTTAGAGGGTGTATAACCATTTCGCAACTCAAAAACTTCTTCAAGAGGGAGCCATTGTATATTTTGCTTATCATCGGTCCCGGAGCCGGAGGCGGAGGGATTGAAGGTGAGTAAAAGATTGCGATAATATTCATATTGCTCTTTACGCGCTTGCAGCTCCGCTTGCAGCTCCGTTGCGTAGTTTGTGAAGAGGTCAAGAATCCTCGCGATTTCTTGCTGCACTTCAATCGGCGGAATGGGAATAAGGAATTGAGCAAGTGTATTTAGCGTAATATATGGTACAGAAGCCTGCTTTTGCTCATTTAAAGCATAAGTCCTAAAAAAAGCATCAAGAAAATAATAAAGAAATTTAGCTTGAATTTCAGGCACGAATTGCATTAAAACATACGTTCGCTGATAAGCGTTAAATTTACCTTTATGATATTTAACATTACCGATATATCCATTTCCCGCTATTAAAAGTGCTTCACCATCAAAAGCGTAGTTGTTAATTTGGTAAACTTTTTCACTACACGTAAAAAATGGATATATTCCATGTTCTTCCATTGCGTTTGCGTTAAGTTTTCCAGATAACAGCTCACATACTTCACCTAAGGGTTTGAAGGGGACGCCGTTGGGGCAGAAGCGGTTGATTAGGTCTTTGAGGTGGCTCATAGGGGGTGGGGAGTATTGAGGGGTTTAGACTTGTCTGACGTGTCGGACTTGTCGAACCGGTCTGTGGGATGGGGGTTGTTGCGATAGTTTATGCGGGCGCGATACATGAGTTCTTTGATGCCGCCTTGTTCAAGGAATTGTTGTTGCTGCTTTTCAATTAGTTTGCGCAGTAGGTAGGTGGTTTGGTTGATGAGAGTAATGCAAAGGTTGCAATACTCTTCAGGAGAGTATCGGTCTGAGTTAGCTGTGGGGTTAGCTTTGAATTCGTCGGAGCGAATATAGTTGCGTAACCGCTGAAGCCGGTGATAATTCATAGACCATTGTTGCAAATTGTTTACTCGGAGGTAGTCTTGATAGTCCAGGAGCAGTTCCTCGAGGGAGGCTTTGGCTACGTTTGTAAGTTTAATTTCGGTTTCTTTTGACGTAGCTGATGCTGCGCTTCCTTCGGCAATGTTTTGCTTTCCGGAGCGCGCAGCTTGAACCATTTGGTCAACGGTGCGGTCTTTGACTTGAAGAAATCTCCGGGTGAACACTACCGTCAGGTCATAAATGGCTTCCGATAGTTGATAGGCAAGGAGGTTTCTATAACCGCCGGCTTTAGGCAGGAAGTTACTCATTCAGCGGGTTCTTTCTCATACCGGGTCAGCTTCGAGTTCACGGATGGTGGCATCGATTTCCGCACGGAGCTTGTTTTCATGCTCTACTATGCGGGCTATGCGAGCATTTAACTCTTTAATATCGGTTTGGGGGCGGGTGTCTTCGGCTTCTACGTAGGAGCTGACGGAGAGGTTGTAGCCGTTGGCGGCAATGGTGGCATTGTCAACGAGTGCCGAGAAATGTTGCACCTCTTTGCGGTCGGCGTACTCGGCAATAATGGCCTCGATGTTTTCGGGCGAGAGTTTGTTTTTGTTGCCCTCGTGAACAAAGAGGTTTGAAGCGTCGATAAAGAGAGTCTTGTTCTCAGTTTTCGACTTCTTCAGAACTATGATGCAGGTTGCAATGGTTACGCCGAAAAAGAGGTTTGGCGGCAGTTGAATAACGGTGTCAACGTAGTTGTTGTCAACGAGATATTGACGGATTTTCTGCTCCTTTCCGCCGCGATAAAGTACTCCGGGGAACTCGACGATAGCGGCAGTACCCTCAGTTGAGAGCCAAGCGAGCATATGCATAGTGAATGCCAGGTCGCTCTTGCTCTTGGGGGCAAGCACTCCGGCGGGAGCAAAGCGAGGGTCGTTGATGAGCAGAGGGTTGTCATCGCCAATCCACTTGGTAGAGTAGGGAGGGTTGCTGACTATTGCATCAAACGGTTCCTCATCCCAATGGTAGGGTTCGAGCAAGGTGTCGCCATTGTGGATGTCAAACTTGTTGTAGTTGATATTGTGGAGGAACATATTGATGCGGCAGAGGTTGTAGGTTGTGATGTTCAACTCCTGACCGAAGAATCCTTGCTTAACGTTGTCAGTTCCGAGAATCTTGGCGAACTTCAAAAGCAGAGAGCCGGAACCACAGGCCGGGTCGTAGACTTTGTTGACCCACTGGCGATTGTGGCTGACGATGCGGGCAAGCAATTCGCTCACCTCCTGCGGGGTGTAGTATTCGCCGCCGCTCTTGCCGGCATTGGAGGCATACATTGCCATAAGATACTCGTAAGCATCGCCGAAGAGGTCAATCTGATTGTCTTCATATTCGCCCTTGAGATCAATGTTGCCGATGTTGTTGAGAATCTTTGTCAGCTGCTCGTTGCGTTTCTCTATGGTGCCGCCGAGCTTATTTGAGTTAACGTCGATGTCGGCAAAGAGGCCTTTGAGGTCATCTTCGCTTTCGGTGCCGACTGCCGAAGCCTCGATAGCCTTGAAGATTTCCGAGAGAGTAACATTGAGGTTGGGGTCGCTTTTGGCCTGACGGCGCACGTTGCAGAAAAGCTGCGAGGGAAGAATGAAGAAGCCCTTTTCACGTACAAGGTCATCCTTGGCGGCAGCGGCCTCTTCGTCGGAGAAAGTTGTATAGTCAAAGTCGGCATATCCGGCTTCGCGCTGCATACGGTTGATGTAGTTGGTGATGTTCTCCGAAATAAAGCGGTAGAACAATATGCCGAGTACATAAGATTTGAAATCCCAGCCATCAACTGAGTTGCGGAGGTCTTCAGCTGTGGCCCAAATCGCCTTGAAAAGTTCTTGTTTTTGTTGAGTGCTTGTTGCCATTGGTTTATTATTTTGTTTGGTTATTTTTCTGTTTGCAAAGTTACGAAAAATTTCCTAACTTTGCACGTGTAAAACTATGTATATTTATGATTGAAGAAGAAGAAAAAGTTAGCGCCGAATATGGCGCGAGTTCCATTCAGGTGCTTGAAGGTCTTGAGGCAGTAAGAAAGCGACCTGCAATGTATATCGGCGACATCAGCGCCAAGGGTTTGCATCATTTGGTATATGAAGTTGTAGACAACTCTATTGACGAAGCTTTGGCCGGTTATGCCACTCATATCGACGTAGTAATCAACGAGGACAACTCCATAACCGTGGTTGATAATGGCCGCGGCATCCCCGTGGATATGCACGAAAAGGAGCACAAGAGCGCCCTTGAGGTGGTTCTGACAGTACTCCACGCCGGCGGTAAGTTCAATAAGGACTCATATAAAGTATCCGGCGGTCTGCACGGCGTGGGCGTAAGCTGCGTAAACGCTCTGTCAACCTATCTACGCGCCGAGGTGCGCCGCAACGGCAAGGTATATATGCAGGAATACTCCTGTGGCAAACCTACCAGCGAGCTCGCCGTTGTCGGCGAAAGCGAAACCACGGGTACTACGGTGACGTTCAAGCCCGACGGCTCGATTTTCGTTGAAACTGTTTATAACTACGACACCCTTGCCAACCGTCTGCGCGACCTTGCATTCCTCAACGCCGGAATCACGCTGACCTTGACCGATAAGCGCGAACGTGATGCCGACGGCAACGCCCGCACCGAGACGTTTTACTCTGAGCAGGGACTGGAAGACTTTGTTCGCTACATCGACGCAAAACGCACTCCGTTGATTGAACACGTTATCCACCTCAACACCGAGCGTCAAGGTATTCCGGTAGAAGTTGCTCTGACGTATAATACCGACTTCAACGAAAACGTCTATTCATTCGTCAACAACATCAACACATATGAGGGCGGTACCCACCTGACCGGCTTCAAACGCGCCGTAGGCTTCTCAATCCGCAAATATGCCGAAGACAACAAGATGCTCGAGAAGCTTGCCAAAGACAAAATTGAGCTTACCAGCGGCGACTATATGCTGGGGCTCACTGCTGTAATCTCCGTAAAAGTTATGGAGCCGCAGTTTGAGGGTCAGACCAAGACCAAGCTCGGCAACAATGAAGTGATGGGCGCGGTGCAGACGGCAGTAGCCGAAGCAATGCGTAACTACCTTGAGGAACACCCCAAAGAAGCCAAAACCATTACTGACAAGATTATCCTCTCGGCATCAGCCCGCCACGCTGCCCTCAAGGCCCGCACGGAGATTCTGCGCAAGTCGCCCCTTGGCGGTGCCGGACTCCCCGGCAAACTTGCCGACTGCTCCAGCCGCATTGCCGAAGACTGCGAACTCTTCATAGTCGAAGGTGACTCTGCAGGCGGTTCTGCAAAGAAAGCCCGCGACCGCCACACGCAGGCCATCCTCCCGATCCGAGGCAAAATCCTTAACGTTGAAAAAGCCTCACGCAACAAGATTTTCGAGAACCAGGAAATCACGGCGCTGTATCGCGCCCTGCGAGTTGTGCCTAACCCCGAAGATGAAGAAGACGTTGACACCAGCAAGATTGCATATCACAAGATTATCATAATGACCGATGCTGATGTCGATGGCTCACACATCGACACTCTGCTGATGACATTCTTCTTCCGCAAGATGCGCTCCGTGATTGAAAACGGCTATCTCTACATTGCATCATCACCTTTATATAAGGTAAGTCTCAAAAACGGCAAAAAAGCGGAATACTGCTGGGACGACCGTCAGCTTCGCGAAGCAATTGAGAAAGTTGGCCAGGGCGCACAAGTGCAACGCTACAAAGGTCTGGGCGAAATGGATGCCAATGAGCTGAAGGAAACCACTATGGACCCTGAGAATCGCATCCTCAAACAGGTTCACATCAGCGATGCCATTGAGGCCGACCGCGTATTCTCGATGCTGATGGGTGAGGACGTGGCTATTCGTCGCGACTTCATCGAAGCAAACGCCGTTTACGCCAACATTGACGCTTGATTTCGGGCTTTTTTTAAACAAAAGCCCGAGGTTAAGGGTTAATGGTTAAAGGTTAATTTTTAATATGGCAAAAGTTAAAAAAGGCGAAGAGAAGCTTTTAAATCAGATACTGGAGTTTGTTCGTCAGCAGAAGAACAACACGTTCAACTACAAACAGGTTTCGGCAGCAATCGGTGTAAAGACCGGTCCGAAGCAGCGCTCTGTAGCAATGATGCTTTATGAACTGGCATTTGATGGCGAAATATTAGAAGTGGCTCCCGGAAAGTACAAAGCCCCGAACCGCAGCAATTATATGAGCGGCACTTTCGTGCGTCGCAGCAACGGCAAGAACTCAGTGGTTACCGACGTTGACGGCGAGAGTATCTTCGTGGCCGAACGCAACTCAATGCACGCACTCAACGGCGACAAGGTTCGCGTAATGATATCAGCGGCACGCCGAGGTGCCGAACCCGAGGCCGAGGTAGTTGAAATCACCGAAAAGGCCGACCAGCAGTTTATCGGCGTGCTCATGGTGGAACGTGGATATGCAGTTGTTCAAACCGACTCAAAATATCTTGCCACGGACATTTTCATACCTAAAGAACGACTCAAAGGGGGCAAAACCGGCGACAAGGTAGTAGTGAAAATCACCGACTGGCCAGAAAAGGCCAATATGCCCAAGGGCGAGGTCCTTGACGTATTGGGCAAAGAGGGTGAGAACAACACCGAGATACACGCAATTCTTGCAGAATTCGGATTGCCTTACAAATATCCGGAATCGGTGGAACGTGTTGCAAAAAAGATCGGAGCAGGTATCACAGAAGCTGAAATCGCCAAACGCGAGGACTATCGCGAAGTACTCACTTTCACCATTGACCCGAAGGATGCCAAGGACTTTGATGACGCACTGTCAATCAAAACCTTGCCCAACGGCCATTATGAAGTTGGCGTGCACATTGCCGACGTGACTCACTACGTTCAGCCTGATACCGCGCTCGACCGCGAGGCGCAAAAACGTGCAACTTCAATATATCTGGTAGACAGAGTGGTGCCGATGCTGCCTGAACACCTGTCGAACGGCATCTGCTCGCTGCGCCCCGATGAGGAGAAGTTGACTTTCTCGTGCATCTTTGAAATGGACGATTCCGGCACTGTTTATAACCACCGCATAGGTCGAACGGTTATAAAAAGCAATCACCGTTATGCCTACGAGGAGGCCCAGGAGATTATTGAAACCGGCAAAGGAGACTATGTAGAGGAGATGCTCACGCTGGACAAGATTGCCAAGGCGCTGAGAGCGGAACGCTTTAAAAACGGCGCGATGGAATTTGACCGTGCCGAGGTGAAGTTCAACCTAGATGAAGAAGGGCACCCATTGGGGGTATTCTATAAGGTGTCGAAAGATGCCAATAAACTGGTTGAAGAGCTTATGCTGCTTGCCAACCGCACTGTGGCAACTTACGTAGGAAAGGTAACAGGTCGCCAAAAGGCCAAGGCGTTTGTTTATCGAATCCACGATAAACCCGATGAGGCCAAACTATCCGACCTGGCAACGTTAGCGTCTACTTTCGGTTATAAAATCAAAACCCAGGGAACGCCCAAGGAAATCAATCGAAGCATAAACAAAATGCTCGTTGACGTTAAAGGACGCGGAGAGGAGAATCTGCTCTCAACCCTGGCAATCCGCAGTATGGCAAAGGCGATATATTCCACCGACAATATCGGCCACTACGGTTTGAGTTTTGACTACTATACCCACTTTACCTCGCCTATACGCCGCTATCCGGATATGATGGTTCATCGCTTGCTTGCCCGCTATCTCGACGGAGGACGTTCGGCAAATCAGGAGAAACTTGAAGAGCAGTGTGAACACTCGAGCCGGATGGAGCAGACGGCAGTAAGCGCCGAGCGTTCTTCAATAAAGTATAAACAGGTTGAATATATGCAAGATAAGCTCGGAGTAGACTTTGCCGGAGTAATTACCGGAGTAACCGAGTGGGGCTTGTATGTTGAGCTGACTGAAAACCTCTGCGAGGGCTTGATTCCGGTGCGCGACCTCGGTGATGACTACTATGAGTTGGATGAGCGCAACTATCGCCTTGTTGGCCGCAGAAGCGGAACCTCCTATCAATTGGGCGACGAAGTGGTAGTCAGAGTAGCGCGAACCGACCTTCAGCGCAGGCTACTAGATTTTGCTTTGGTAAGCGACAAGGGCAATGGCCTTGCACGAGAGCAAGAAAAGCCTCGCAAACGCGACCACAAGAAAACCGGCTCACGCCGCAAGTAACAACTGATTTTCACGGCTCCAACCCTGAGTTGAATTTCGCAGCTCAAAAGTCAGGAGTTTTCCACGATATTGATGCAGCATCTCTGCGAGGTGTTGCATCAGTTCTTTCAATGATGAAAATCCCGAAAGGGTTATGTTGAGCAGACGCAGGCCGTGGTCAGACACTGTAACGAAGAGTTTGTCGGAGAGGTTAATTTTTGTCATAACTTTACGCTGTGTTTGTTTTATAGCGCAAAGTTAGAAAGCGGGTGGGCACAAAGTCTGCCCACCCGCTTTAAATAAAGTTAAAAAACGTTTCTATCTCAACTTATGAAGAGCGTCGCGCATCCCCACGAGAGTTTCGCGGATGGATGTCAGCCGCTCAATGGCGCGTTGTTTTGCCGCAACGGAGTCGGCCGAAACACGCATCTGCTCCGCTGCCGCGTCAATTTTCAGTCCCTTTTCGGTGAGTAGATATTTTATTTGGCGCAGTATGTCGATGTTTTGCGGTGTATAATAGCGAGTACCCTTGTCATTGCGTTTCACTTTTAGTTGCGGAAATACGCTCTCCCAATAGCGGAGAGTGCTGGCGGGTTCGCCGATAAGTTCGCTGACCTCGCGTATTCGGTAGTAATTTTTAGTAAGTTCTTCCATTGTGATATTTAGTCCATTACGTGGCCGGCATTTTCGGCGTGTTCAATCATCGCGGCATATTCCTCGGGAGTGAGGTCGTAGAAATAATAGTTTACGGGATTTTGCGGAACGTCTTTCAGACGCACCTCATAATGCACGTGTGGCCCGGTACTCTTTCCGGTATTGCCGGAGTAGCCGATAAGGTCGCCGCGCTTTACCGTCTGCCCGACTTTGACGGAGATTTTAGACAAATGGGCATAGCGGGTAGTGTAGCTGAAACCGTGGTTGATGTCTATGCGGTTGCCATAGCCGGAGTGCCAGCCTGCGGCGGAAATTGTGCCGTCGCCGGTAGCGTAGACCGGAGTGCCTACGTCACACGCAAAGTCCATACCCTCGTGCATCTTCACCGTGCCGTATATCGGGTCTACGCGTCGACCATAGCCGGAGGCCATCTGCTTTAGGTTGACTTCGGCTACCGGTTGAATTGCCGGGATGTGGGAAAGACGGTCGGCGCGAGAGAGGGCGAGAGCACGCAGCTCGTCAAGACTTTGGCTTTGTACCACGATTTCACGCTCAAGCAGATTCATTTTCTCGTTGAGCGTGGATGCCAAAGATTTGTCGGAGAGCGAACGCAGCGATGAGCGTTCAAGCCCGGCATAACGTTTGGCGTCGGAAATGCGGTCGGCTTGCATCATAACACGATAAAAATTATTGTCGCGGTCGGCCAAGTCAGACATTACCGCCTGTGCGCGATCCATTCGCGCATTAAGCAGCAGCAGGTCGTCTTTCAGCTGACGGTTTTCGGCGCGAAGCATTCGCTCCTTTGGGAGGTCGACTACGCCATTAAGCAAAAAGAAGACACCCCCGCCAAGCAGGAGCGACAGAATCAGATGGCCCAACGTAGCAAGCCGACGGCTGCGGCGCGAGGGGTAAACTCGCTCGTAGCTGCCGTTTTTTTCGTTGTATCTGTAATATATTTTTTTGCTCATTAGCCGCAAAGTTACGAATTTTTTTGCGAAAAACTTTGGCAGTGGAGCAAAAAAGCAGTAACTTTGCGGTCACATAAGCGGAATGCGATAGTAGCTCAGTTGGTAGAGCATCAGCTTCCCAAGCTGAGGGTCGCGGGTTCGAGCCCCGTTTATCGCTCAAATCATTTCTTGATGGCTTTATAGAATAGCACGGCGATTGCTGCGCCAACGAGCGGACCAACTACCATAATCCAGAAGTCACCCCAAGCTTCGGGACAGAACATTGCGGGGCCAAATGAGCGGGCAGGGTTTACGGAGCAGTTATCTACCGGAATACCGACGATATTGACCAGGCCGAGTGCAATACCGATTGCCAGGCCGGAAAATTTGCCGAAGCCAATTTTATCATCGGTAGCGCCGAGAATCACAAGCACAAAGAAGAAAGTAAGCAGAATTTCTGCCAATACGGCCATAGCGGAAGTTGCGCCGGGCTGAAGAACGTTAGTGCCGAGCGTTGCTATCGCGCCGTTTGACAACACCGTCGTGCCACCAAAGTTGAAGTCGGAAGCCATAGAGGTGAACCACCAGAGCAGGCCGCCGGCAATGGTTGCGCCCACAAGCTGAGCAATGACATAACCAATAAATTCCTTGCCCGACATTTTTCCTGCAATGAGCATTGCAAAAGAAACTGCGGGATTGACGTGGCATCCGCTTACGTTGCCGATGCAATAGCACAAGCAAATCAATACCAAACCAAAACAGATTCCGACTCCGAGGCCTCCGATTGACGGACCGGCAAGCACTGCGCTGCCAACGGCGAGAAGAACAAGGAACAAAGTGCCGATACACTCGGCCACAAGTTTTTTTATTAACATAATGATGTAAAGTATAAATAATTAGTTGAAAACTTAGAATTGTGTTAGGGTGAGCAACCAGCCGTCGATACGTCCGTCGGTCAGGTCGGGATGATTTACCTCATCAAGCAACAACCCAACAGGTTGTCCATCAACCATAGCTTCGGACCGGTTGAATTTATACACGTCGGCCGGATATGAGCCGGTAAAATATGCGCCGCTGTTTTTAAGCCGTTGGTAAATATGGCCAACTCCCGAGCAGAAAGTATCGGCCATAGTCTCGTCGCCGACTCCTACAAGAGCGATACGCTTGCCGCGCAAGTCTATCATATCCAAACCGTTGAGAAAGTCAAACCAATCCTCTTGTTCTACGCCTACTCCCCAGGTAGACGTTCCCAATATCAGATTCTCATATTCGCCGACTTCGGACGGTGCGGTTTTTGCCACGTCGTGAATATCTTCTGCCGCTACACCCAAACGTGCGGCAATACGTTTGGCAACATCGGCCATTACACCGGTCGATGAGCCATAAAATATACCGATTTTCTTCATATTGATTTTTTTATTAGTTTTTCTTTATTAACATTTGGCAAAGAAAGTTAGTTTATAAGAAGAAAAATTTGTAACTTTGCAGTCAAACATAAACCAACCACACTATGCGCCCAATTTTGAACGCCCGCCTTATTCTTGAAGACGGCACTGTGTTTCACGGAAAATCGTTTGGCCATGCATCCTCGACTTCCGGCGAAGTAGTATTTAATACCGCTATGACGGGATACCCCGAATCGCTTACCGACCCCAGCTATGAGGGGCAGATTCTGGTCACCACATATCCCATTCTTGGGAATTACGGAGTGCCTCCCCGAGTTGAGAAAGATTCAGTCAGCGAATATTACGAAAGCGACCATATTCACGCACGCGCAATCATTGCCCAGGATTACACTTATGAGCATTCTCACTGGCTGGCTGACCGCTCACTGTCGCAATGGCTTGAAGAAGAAAAAATACCGGGAATATACGGCATTGACACGCGTGCGCTGACAAAACTGCTACGCGAAAAAGGGTCAATGCTCGGCAAGATAGTAGTTGACGGCACCGAAGAGCCTGAATGGTACGACCCTAACGTAGAAAATCTCGTGGCCAAGACCTCCTGCAAAGATGTTGAATATCACGGCCAAGGCGAGAAAACGGTAGTGTTGGTTGACTGCGGCGTGAAATACAACATTATCCGCTGCCTCACAAAACGCGGTGTACGCGTTATCCGCGTACCCTGGGATTATGATTTTACTCAACTTGAATATGACGGCCTCTTCATTTCAAACGGTCCCGGCAATCCTGATATGGTCGACAAAACGGTTGAACATCTAAAGAAAGCGCTTCAGCATGATAAACCTATTTGCGGAATATGTATGGGCAACCAACTTCTGAGCAAAGCGGCCGGAGCAAAAACATATAAACTCAAATACGGACACCGCAGTCATAATCAGCCGGTTCGCAGAGTGGGGACCGACACATGCTTCGTAACTTCGCAGAACCACGGTTTTGCGGTAGACAATGAGACTCTTCCCGAAGATTGGGAACCGCTTTTCATAAATATGAATGATGGCACCAACGAGGGTATCCGCCACAAGACAAAACCATTCTTTTCGGCGCAGTTCCACCCGGAGGCAAGCTCAGGCCCGAAAGACACGGAGTTCCTTTTCGACGAATTTATTAAAATGCTATAAGCAGGTATGAAAGAGATTAAAAAAGTATTGCTGCTGGGCAGCGGAGCGCTGAAAATCGGTGAAGCCGGAGAATTTGACTATTCAGGTTCGCAAGCCCTGAAAGCGTTGAAAGAAGAGGGTATTTCAACTGTACTCATCAACCCGAATATTGCAACAGTGCAAACCTCAGACGGTTTTGCCGATAAAATCTACTTTCTGCCGGTAACGCCATTTTTTGTTGAAAAAGTCATCAAAAAAGAGCACCCCGATGGTATTCTGCTTGCATTTGGCGGCCAAACGGCACTGAACTGCGGTGTGGAACTTTATCGCAGTGGTATTCTCGAAAAATACAATGTTGAAGTTCTCGGCACCCCGGTTCAGGCAATAATGGATACCGAAGACCGCGAACTTTTTGTGAAGAAACTCGACGAAATCGGCGTTAAGACCATAAAGAGCGAAGCGGTAAGCAGTATTGACGACGCAATTATCGCCGCCGAAGAACTGGGTTATCCGGTAATTGTTCGTGCGGCTTATGCCCTTGGCGGCCTCGGTTCGGGTTTCTGTGACAATCGCGAACAGCTTATAGCTCTGGTAGAGAAAGCCTTGTCATTCTCCCCTCAGGTGTTGGTTGAAAAATCGCTCAAGGGCTGGAAAGAGGTGGAATACGAAGTTGTGCGCGACCGTTTCGACAACTGCATCACCGTATGTAATATGGAGAATCTTGACCCGCTGGGCATTCATACCGGCGAGAGCATAGTAGTGGCTCCTTCGCAAACGCTCACCAACGAAGACTATCACCACCTGCGTGCGCTTGCCATTAAGATTATACGCCATATCGGCATTGTGGGTGAATGTAACGTACAGTATGCATTCGACCCTGAGTCGATGGATTACCGTGTCATCGAAGTGAATGCGCGTCTAAGCCGTTCATCCGCACTCGCATCCAAGGCCACCGGTTATCCGCTTGCATTTGTTGCCGCAAAACTCGGACTTGGCTACGGTTTGTTTGACTTGAAAAACTCCGTGACCAAGGAAACATCCGCATTCTTTGAACCCGCGCTTGACTATATTGTCGTCAAAATTCCACGTTGGGACCTCGGAAAATTCCACGGCGTACGTCGCGAAATCGGCTCATCAATGAAATCTGTCGGCGAGGTAATGGCCATTGGTCGCACATTTGAGGAGGCCATACAGAAGGGGCTGCGTATGATAGGGCAGGGGATGCATGGCTTCACCGGAAACAAGGAACTTGACGTTAGGGACATTGACAAAGCGCTCAGCGAACCGACCGATAAACGTATCTTTATCCTCAGTCAGGCTCTGCGCCACGGATACTCCGTAGAACGCATCCACGAATTGACGAAAATCGACCGCTGGTTTCTCCATAAGCTCAACAATATTATTCAAACATCAAAGGAACTTCAGGAATACACGACTCTTGAATCAATTCCTGCCGAACTTTTGCAACTGGCCAAACAGCAAGGATTCAGCGACTTCCAAATAGCCCGCTCAATCGACCCGACGGTCAGCGGCGCTGCCGCCCAACAAGCGCAGTTGGCCGTACGCAACTGCCGCAAGAAGCTCGGCATCCTTCCCATAGTTAAACAAATTGATACCCTCGCCGCAGAATATCCTGCACAGACTAACTATCTGTATCTCACTTACAACGGTTCGGTCAATGATATTCAATACGAGAACGACAGCCGCTCAATAGTGGTGCTCGGTTCGGGAGCTTATCGAATCGGCTCGTCAGTAGAGTTTGACTGGTGTTCTGTAAATGCGTTGCTGACTGTCAAGAAGCAGGGATACCGCTCCGTTATGATTAATTATAATCCTGAAACGGTATCAACGGACTATGATATGTGTGACCGTCTGTATTTTGACGAGCTGACGTTTGAGCGCGTTATGGATATTATAGACCTCGAAACTCCTCACGGCACGATACTCAGCGTAGGCGGTCAGATTCCCAATAATCTGGCTATGAAGCTCGACGAGCAGGGCGTGAACATTCTCGGCACAACCGCCGCAAGCATAGACAACGCCGAAGACCGCAACAAATTTTCCGCGATGCTCGACGAACTTGGCGTTGACCAGCCGGCGTGGCGCGAATTGACATCTATGGAAGACATCAACAGCTTCATTGACGAAGTGGGATTCCCGGTGTTGGTTCGCCCGAGCTATGTGCTTTCAGGTGCGGCGATGAATGTATGTTCCAACCCCGATGAACTTGAGCGTTTCCTGCGCCTTGCTGCCAACGTAAGCAAGGAACATCCGGTTGTTGTCAGCCAGTTTATTCAGAACGCCAAAGAAATAGAAATGGATGCAGTTGCTCAAAACGGCGAAATCAAGGCATATGCCATCAGTGAACACATTGAGTTTGCCGGAGTGCATTCGGGTGATGCTACTATTCAGTTCCCGCCCCAAAAGCTCTATGTTGAAACGATGCGCCGCTTGAAAAAAGTATCGGCTAAAATTGCAAAAGCGTTAAATATAAGCGGACCGTTTAATATCCAGTTCCTTGCAAAAAACAACGATATCAAGGTAATAGAATGTAACCTCCGCGCATCCCGCTCGTTCCCATTCGTGAGCAAAGTATTAAAAATCAATTTCATTGACCTTGCAACGCGCATAATGCTCGGCGAAAAGGTAGAGAAGCCAAACAAGAGCGCTTTCGATCTTGATTACGTCGGTATTAAAGCCTCGCAGTTCAGCTTCTCGCGTCTGCAAGGCGCTGACCCGGTATTAGGCGTGGATATGAGTTCAACCGGCGAGGTCGGATGTATTGGCGACGACACCTCGGAAGCGTTGCTGAAAGCAATGCTCTCCGTCGGCCAGCGTGTGCCTCAAAAGAGCGTCTTGCTCTCTACCGGCACGGCAAAACAGAAAGCCGATATGCTCGACAGCGCACACCTCTTGCACAACCACGGATATAAAATCTATGCAACCGGCGGTACGCATCAGTTTCTCAACGATAACGGAATTCCCGCAATTCGCGTCTACTGGCCTTCGCAACCCGATATGCAGCCTCAAGCAATTGACCTGCTTCACAACAAGGAGATAGATATGGTTGTTAATGTGCCCAAGAATCTAACTCCGACCGAATTAAGCAACGGCTACAAGATACGTCGCGCCGCGATTGACTTAAACGTCCCGCTACTTACTAATGCGCGACTGGCGGCAGCATTTATATCAGCATTTACATCAATGACCCTTGATGATATTGAGATAAAATCGTGGGATGAATACTAAGCGGCCTGAATTTTCCACAAGATTCGGCGTTATTGCAGCTACGGTTGGCTCTGCCGTGGGGCTTGGCAACATATGGCGTTTTCCATATGAGGCAGGAGTTCATGGCGGAGCTGCGTTTCTGCTGATTTACTGCTTGTTCATCGTCATAATCGGTATTCCTGTTATTACTGCTGAATTTATTATCGGTCGCAGCGCACGAGCCAATGTTTATGGCGCATTCAAAAAACTGCCCGGATCAAAATTTTGGAACAGCATTGGATTTATCGGTATTTTATCAGCCCTGATGATTTTGAGTTTTTACTCTGTTGTTGCAGGATGGACCGCCGATTATATAATTCGTTCGCTTCAAGGATTCTCCGGCGCAATAACTCAAGCAGAACTTCATTGTCAATTCAGTTCATTTGCCGCATCTTGGCAGGCCGTAGGGTGTACAATAATTTTTCTGGCCGTTAACTATTTTATTTTACGCCGCGGTGTGCAGCAAGGTATTGAAAAGATGTCAAACCTGTTGATGCCATTACTGTTTGTCATTCTGCTGATTTTTTGTACTCATTCTCTCTTTTTACCAGGTGCCGCTCAGGGCTTGAATTTTCTCTTCAAGCCCGACTTCTCACAGCTTACCCCCTCGGTTTGGCTTGGTGCTATGGGACAGGCATTTTTCTCGCTTAGTATTGGGCTTGGATGTCTGATAACTTATTCCGGTTATTTCAGCGACAAAACGCACCTTTTGAAAAGTGCAACCACAATTGGGGTTCTCGATACCCTTGTGGCCGTCCTTGCCGGAGTCATTATTTTCCCGGCGGTGTTCTCATATGGAGAATCTCCGGCTGCCGGTCCTAAACTTGTTTTTGAGGTTCTTCCGTCAATATTCAGAAGTATGGAACTGGGAATGGTATGGTCAACGCTCTTTTTCACACTGCTGCTGGTTGCTTCGTTGACTTCAACCATATCAATGGCGGAAATTGCTATTGCTTACTTTTCAGAGGAAAAAGGAATGTCGCGAAACTCCGCAACAGCGTTGACTATTGGCATTGCTGTGGTTTTTGGAACTCTTTGCTCTCTATCTTTCGGTCCACTTAGTGATGTCGTCATATCTAACAAAACCATATTTGACCTTTTCGATTTCGTTTCGAGTTCGATTTTGCTGCCAATCGGCGGTATTCTAACCTCGCTTTTTGTTGGCCGGGTGTTGAATCGTCAAACAATAGTCCGGCAACTTGACGGAACCCCCAAAGCAATAATTACTATCCTGATTATTTGCCTGAGATACGTTGCTCCGATTTGTATTACGCTTGTGTTTATTTCCGGATTGGGCTTCTTTAACTGACAACTTATTGAATTGGCACATTGTTTGTTATTATATAATTGTATTAACTAACATAACCAAAATAACATATGGAAACAGAAAAAAAACAGGGAAATATTGGTGTTACTACTGAAAACATATTCCCGGTAATCAAAAAATTTCTTTACAGCGACCACGAAATCTTTCTTCGCGAACTCGTTAGCAACGCAATAGACGCTACTCAAAAACTTAAGACCCTCTCATCGTTCGGCGAATTTAAGGGCGAACTCGGTGACCTGAAAGTCACCGTTAAGGTTGACAAAGAAGCCGGAACCCTTACCGTTACCGACCGAGGCATCGGCATGACAGCCGACGATGTTGAGAAATATATCAATCAAATCGCATTTTCAGGAGCTGAGGAGTTTGTTAATAAATATAAGGATACTGCAAATGGCATAATCGGTCATTTTGGCCTCGGTTTCTATTCGGCATTTATGGTATCTACAAAGGTGGAAATCCGCACTCTCAGCTATAAAGAAAGTGCCCAGGCAGTGCGCTGGGAATGCGACGGCTCTCCGGTTTACACGCTTGAACCCTGCGAAAAGTCCGACCGTGGCACAGAAATCATTCTTTATATTGACGATGAAAGCAAGGAGTTTCTTGATCAGCAACGCATCAACACTCTGCTGCGCAAATATTGCCGCTTCCTCCCCATTCCTGTAGAAACGGATGGTAATGTCATCAACTCTACAGAACCAACCTGGGCAAAGAAGCCTGCTGATCTTACCAATGAAGACTATCTAAACTTCTACCACGAACTTTATCCCGGACAAGACGATCCGCTGTTTTGGATTCACCTTAATGTAGACTATCCGTTTAATCTCACCGGCATTCTCTACTTCCCAAAAATCCACAACAACTTTGAGATAACCAAAAACCGCATCCAACTCTACTGCAACCAAGTGTTCGTGACAGATTCTGTCGAAGGCGTTGTCCCGGAATTTATGATGCTGCTCCAAGGTGTAATTGATTCACCGGACATTCCGCTGAACGTAAGCCGCAGTTACTTGCAGAGCGACAGTGCGGTTAAGAAAATCTCGGGATATATTACCAAAAAGGTGTCGCAGCGTCTGGAAGAAATATTCAAGTCAGATCGCAAGGACTTTGAAGCCAAGTGGGACGACATCAAAATTTTCATTGAATACGGTATGCTGACGGATGAGAAGTTCCGCGATGCCGCAATGAAGTTCTGCCTGCTAAAAGACACTGAGGGATATTATTATACATTTGATGAATACAATACCCTCATTGAAGCTACACAAACTGACAGCGACAAGAATCTTATCTACCTCTATACTACCGACCCCACCGCGCAGTTCACATACATTAATGATGCAACCGCCAAGGGTTACAACGTTCTGGTAATGGACGGTCAGCTTGACAGCCACTTCGTTGGAATGCTTGAAAGCAAGTTCGAGGGCAGCCGCTTTGTCCGCGTCGACTCCGACATTATCGATAATCTCATCCGCAAGGGCGAAAAGAAGTCGACCGACCTCACCGGCTCGCAGCTTGAAATGATGACATCGCTTTTCAAAACGCAGATTCCTGCTGTTGACAAAGCCGAATTTATGGTTCAGTTCGAGGCCCTCGCAGGCAGCAATATGCCCGTCACCATTACTCAAAATGAGTTTATGCGCCGAATGAAAGAAATGGCGGCAATGCAACCGGGGATGAATTTCTACGGACAGTTGCCCGACAGTTACACATTGGTAGTAAACACCGAAAGCACCCCGGTTGCCAAAATCAAAGAAGAGGCAATTAAAACCATTGGCGCGGATGTTGATAAGCAGTATGCCGAGCTTACTGAAGCTGAAAATCAACTTAAGACGGTACGCGAACAGGTAAAGGACAACAAACCCACCGATGAGCAGCAGAAACAAATCAGCGAATTGCAGGCAAAAATTGAAGAGTCGCGCAAGGCTGTTGCCGCTAAGGCAGAGGAGTTTGCCAAGTCGCAGCCTGTTGTCCGCCAGGTAATAGACCTCGCACTTCTTTCTTCCGGTTTGCTTAAGGGTAGAGAGTTGAGCGAATTTATAAACCGCTCCGTATCACTTTTATAATGCGTAAGTTCTTTTCAATTTTAATCGTCAGCACAGGCATTGCCTTCGGGCAGTGCCCGCTGACGTTTGATGGTGGCGGTCAAGCCACCGTCGGTATATATATCGCTCCGGTTAAGGGCGGCAGTGTCAACGTTGACTATAACTCAGCGAAACTGCTGACTCCGGCATCTGTGATGAAAGCGGTAACAACGGCTGCCGCTCTCAGTATGTATGGCGGCGACTATTGCTGGACTACCACAGTCGGAGCTACCGGAAAAATTCACAATGGAGTGCTAAGCGGCAATATGACCATAACCGGAAGCGGAGACCCGACTCTATGCTCGGAATATTTCAAAGACCGCCAATCGTTTTTAGCAGCCTTGAGAAATGCCGCGAGTGCCAAAAACATCACATCAATTTCCGGCCAGGTGGTAAATGTTAAGCCCTGGCCCGGAGAGGGGCCGGTATATTCCTGGGAGCTTGAAGATATTCCCGGGGTAGATGGAGCCGGATTCTATTCGCTGAATTTCAAGGACAACGTTTTTGTTCTCTCATTTCCGTCTTTGACCGCTACGCCCGAAATTCCCGGTCTTAAGCCTATTTATAAGGGTGGAACCGGAGGATTAAGATTTTATCGCAACCCGGGTAGCTATGAGGTAAACATTTACGGAAAACTCGGTAATAAGCAGAATCGTGCTTCATTCAAATGTTCAATGCCCAACCCGCCGGAGGTATTGCTAAATGAGGTAAACAAAATATTTTCCGCTAAAAAGAACAAAGTTGAAGCTTTTAAAGATACACTTCAACTTCTATCCTATAAATCGCCGAAATTACGCGACGTTACCCGTTCGCTCATGGTGCGCTCCGACAATCAGATGGCAGAGGCAACTCTAAGGCTTATGGCTCCGGGCAAGATGCGGGCATCGGCTATCGAGTCCGAACGATTGCAACTGTCATCATTGGGCGTAAATCTCAAGACGGCGCGTATTGCCGACGGCAGTGGCCTGAGCCGCCACAATGCCATATCTCCCCGCCAACTTGGCGAGGTACTGCGCGTAATGGCGCGTAACGGCGACTATGTCGGCTCATTTGCGCGGGTTGGGCTTGACGGCACTGTCCGCAACTTTATGAGTGGAGTTCCCGGCAGAGAAAACTTCGTGTTGAAATCCGGCTCAATGACCGGAGTGGTATGCTACGTAGGCTATCGGCTTGACCCCAAAACAAAGTCGCCAACCCACGTTATTGCCATAATGATTAACAACGCCCCCAATTCCACCGCCGCGCGCAAATCCATAGCTCGCCTCCTCTCCGAAACCAAATTTTGACACCTCAAAAATAATTCATATCTTTGGGTCACTCGTAAAAGCGTGTGGAAGACATAATATACGAAACGGATGGTTTCCGG
>JAMPBN010000001.1:1177331-1274605 GCA_023666665.1 Prevotella sp.
GAGTAGACAGATAAGTTGGGTAACCTTTACTTTTTAGAGGAAAGATACAAAAAAGGCCGGGGGCATCAAAATGATTTTGACACACCCGGTTAAAATTTTGCGGTCGGATTATTCAGCGTATTTCTTAACGATGATGGTGGCGTTATGACCGCCGAAGCCGAACACGTTACTCAATGCGGCGTTGACGGTGCGCTTTTGCGCTTCGTTGAACGTCAGGTTGAGACCTTCGGGCAGGTTGGGGTCTACGTCGTCAGCAGCGTGGTTGATGGTCGGGGGAACGATGTCGTTCTCAACGGCCTTGACGCTGAAGATTGCTTCGAGAGCGCCGGTGGCACCGAGCAAGTGACCGG
Organism: Prevotella sp.; assembly: GCA_023666665.1. Lineage (GTDB taxonomy): Bacteria > Bacteroidota > Bacteroidia > Bacteroidales > Muribaculaceae > UBA3263. The sequence goes on from JAMPBN010000001.1 coordinate 1,177,682, forward strand.
TCATTGACTTGGTCGATGAAATGTTGATGTTCTTGGCGTGGTCGCCGAAAACTCCAACAACGGCCTTGAGTTCCGAAACGTCACCAACGGGGGTCGAGGTGCCGTGGGCATTGATATAGTCAATGTCTTCGGGCTGCATTCCGGCATCTTCGAGGGCGTTTTTCATCGAGAGCATAGCTCCGAGGCCTTCGGGGTGAGTGGCGGTGATATGGTGGGCATCGGCGCTCATGCCTCCGCCAACGATTTCGGCGTAAATTTTAGCGCCGCGAGCCTTGGCGTGTTCGAGTTCTTCGAGCACCAACACTGCCGAGCCTTCGCCCATCACAAAGCCGTCGCGCGACGCGCTGAAAGGGCGCGATGCGCCCTGCGGGTCGTCGTTGCGGGTGGAAAGGGCGTGCATGGCATTGAAGCCGCCCACACCGGCGGGGAAGATGGCTGCCTCAGCGCCACCGGTAACGATTGCGTCGGCCTTGCCCAGACGGATAAGGTTGAACGCATCAATAATGGCGTTGTTGGATGAGGCGCAAGCACTTACCGTGCCGTAGTTGGGGCCGTGGAAGCCATACTCCATCGAGATGTGACCCGACGCGATGTCGGCAATCATCTTGGGGATGAAGAAAGGACTGTATTTCGGACCCATTTCGGCACCGTTGACGGCATAGTAACCGGCTTCCTCCTCAAAGGTGTGGAGGCCGCCGATTCCGGCTGCAACGATTACGCCTACGCGGTTGTTATCAATGCCTTCGCCGTTAAGGGCGGCATCTTCAACGGCCTGACGCGCAGCCACCAGGGCATATTGCGCGTAGAGGTCGAGCTGACGCACCTTTTTGCGGTCAATCAGTTCGGCACCATTGAAGCCCTTGACCTCGCAGGCAAACTGAGTCTTGAACTTCGAGGCATCGAAGTGGGTGATAGGCCCTGCTCCGCTCTTGCCGGCTACGGCATTGGCCCATGTTGTTTCAACGTCATTGCCTAAGGGAGTGATTGCCCCAAGGCCGGTGACTACAACTCTTTTTAATTCCATTAGTTTGGGATTAGCCCTGAACTTTCTCGATGTATGCGATAGCGTCGCCTACAGTCTGGATGCCGGTAGCTTCTTCTTCGGGGATAGAGATGTTGAATTCTTTCTCAAGAGCCATGATGAGTTCTACGGTGTCAAGGCTGTCAGCACCGAGGTCGGTGGTGAAAGAAGCGGTGGGAGTAACTTCGTTTTCGTCAACAGCGAGCTGTTCAACGATGATAGCTTTTACGCGATCTGCAATTTCTGCCATAGTTGTGAATTATTAAAATGTTTGGTTAATATGCATAATATCGGGTGCAAAGTAACGAAAAATCTGCGAGAAATGAAAACTTTTAGGCAAATTTCTTAGTTTTCGATGAGGAAAGCGTCGGCGTCGAGAGCTGCCCGGCACCCCATTCCGGCAGCCGAAATTGCCTGCTGATAGCGCGGATCGGCCACGTCGCCGGCGGCAAACACCCCGGGGACGGAGGTCTGCGTGGTGCCGTTGAAAGTCTTGATAAATCCGCGCTCATCGAGCTCAAGATAGAACTTGAACAGCTCGGTTTCGGGCTTGTGGCCGATGCCGAGGAAGAAGCCGTCGATGGGCAAATCGTACGTGCGCTCGGCGGTAGTGTCGCGGTTTTCAATCAGATGGGCACCTTCGAGAAACTCCTCGCCATAAAGCCCAAGGGTATTGGTGTTATAAAGAATCTCAATGTTCTCCTTCTCCATAACGCGCTTCTGCATTACTTTGGAGGCGCGCAGCTGAGGTTTGCGCACGAGCATATACACCTTGGTGGCAAGTCCGCTCAGATAGAGGGCTTCTTCGCAGGCGGTGTCGCCTCCACCAACTACCGCCACGGTCTTTTTGCGATAGAAAAAGCCGTCGCACGTAGCGCAGGCGCTCACGCCCATACCCATATATTTTTCTTCGTCGGGGAGACCGAGATACATTGCCGAGGCTCCGGTTGCCACGATTACGGTATCGGCCTCAATCCAGTCGCCCGAGTCGAGATGGGCGGTAAAGGGGCGCACGTCGAAGTTCACGGCATCAATGCGTCCGGTGTGAATCTCAGCGCCGAAGCGCTCGGCCTGCTTGCGCAGGTCGGCCATCAGCTGCTGGCCGGTAACCCCCTCGGGGTAGCCGGGAAAGTTTTCAACTTCGGTGGTAGTGGTCAGCTGACCACCGGGCACGTAGCCCTCCACCAATATGGGTTTGAGGTTGGCTCTTGAGGTATAAATTGCGGCCGTATATCCGGCCGGGCCGCTGCCGATTATCAAACATTTTGTCTTCATAACTTCATAGTTTAGGGGCGCTTTGCGCCGTTTAGACTTCGTGGTTTAGGGGCGCTTTGCGCCGTTTAGAACACTTTTATAACTGTTTTTGAGGTTGGTTAGTTTAAATGAAATATCAAAGTACAGAGGGCGAAGCGCTTCCAGAGTTTCGCGGTCAATGTAGCCCAATGTTACGGCAATGTCTAGCTGACAGAAGGTTTCAAGCATTGATGCATAGGCAATTTCAATGAAATGAATCTTCTCTTTATATGAACATCGGCCGCAACCTTCGGCAATATTTGACGGCACGGACACTACTGCTCTGCGAATTTGAGCCGACAAACAATATAATTCCTCTTGAGGAAAGAGGTTTAATATATTATATACTCGAGCAACCAACTCTTTGGAGAGCTGATAAACTTGTAATTTTTCAAAAGAAAACACATCCATCTTTAACTTGGTTAACTTATACTCTAAACGGTTCGGAGAACCCCTAAACGACAGGATCTAAACGGCACGAAGCGCCCCTCAACTGTGATTTGCGCTTATCTCAGATCGGTAATGGTTGTGCCTTTGGGGGGATTGAATTGGAAGGAGGAGGCGGGGCGCTTGGTTGCGGAGGGGGAAAAGCGGAGGTTGGTAATTTCGGCGCGACGGCCTCCGGAAATCAGGGTGATGTGGGTGGGCCAGCCACTTGTGGGGCTGAATGTTATGGTGGCCTCAGCTATGGGACCGCGAGGATTCTTGGGGGTGAGACGCACTGTGTTGGCCTTGCCGGTCACTGCAACGCCGTCAAAGTCTTTTTCAAGGCTTGCAAGTATGCCCAACGGGTTGCTTTCGGCCACTTCCTCGGCCGTGGGAGTCAGAAGGGTAACTTCTTTGTCGATGGGTGAATAGCTCCATTGCGTAACGCCGTCGTAATACACCTGCGCATTGCCCAGATCAAAGCGGAAGCACTGACCCGATAGGGTCATTGACGCGGCGCGACCGTTGATGGTGCAGACAACCTCGAGGGCCGGAGCATCTTTCACTTGCTTGACCACGCGGGTGATTGAGGCCGGCACGGCTGCAGTCAAAGAGATAACAGTGAACAGTGAGCAGATAAGAGATAGGGTAATCAGTCGTTTCATCAGAACATTGAGTCAAGGGTCATAATATCAACGAGAATATTGCGCGGCTTGGAGCCATTTACGGGGCCCACGATTCCGGCGGCTTCAAGCTGGTCCATCAGCTTGCCGGCGCGGTTATAGCCGATGCCGAAGCGGCGTTGCAGCGAGGAGGTTGAGGCGGTGTTGCCCGAGGACACGAGGAAGCGGGCAGCCTCTTCGAGCAGCGGGTCGCGGTCGTTGCCCACGCCATATGCGCCGCCTCCGCCCAGCGGAACGTCGCTGCCTCCCATCAGGTCGGGCACGTATTCCGGCAGCTCATATGCTATTGGATAGCCTTGCTGCTCGCTGATATACTGACAGATGGCATCAACCTCGGGGGTGTCGACAAACGCGCATTGTACGCGCACCATATTGCCGTTGGTCGAGAAGAACATATCGCCTTTACCCACTAGCTGATGCGCACCGGAGCGGTCAAGAATGGTCTTGGAGTCAACCATCTGGGCAACGCGAAAGGCGATTCGCGCCGGGAACTGCGCCTTAATCAGGCCGGTAACCACGTTAGTTGAGGGGCGCTGCGTGGCAATAATGGCGTGGATACCTACCGCACGAGCCTTTTGGGCGATACGACAGAGCGGAGTCTCTATCTCCTTGCCGGCCGTCATAATCAGGTCAGCAAACTCGTCGATTATCAGCACTATATAAGGCAGATAGCGGTGTCCCTTTTCGGGGTTCAGGCGGCGGGCCGTAAACTTGGAGTTATACTCCATCAGGGTGCGGCATCCGGCGTTTTTGAGCAGCGTGTAGCGATTGTCCATCTCCACGCAGAGAGAGTTGAGGGTTGCAATCACCTTGTTTGACTCTGTGATTACCGCCTCTTCCTCGTCGGGGAGCTTGGCGAGATAATGCTTCTCGAGCACGCGATAGAGCGAAAACTCCACCGACTTGGGGTCAACGAGCACAAACTTCAGCTCCGCCGGGTGCTTTTTATAGAGCAGCGAGGTGATTATGGCGTTGAGGCCCACAGATTTACCTTGACCGGTAGCGCCGGCCACAAGCAGGTGTGGTGCCTTGGCTAAGTCAGCAATAAACACCTCGTTAGAGATTGTGGCACCGAGCGCCATCGGCAGCTCATATTTGCATTCCTGGAACTTTTTTGATGCGATGATGGAGCGCATACTAACCACCTGCGGGTCGCTGTTTGGCACCTCAATACCGATTGTACCCTTGCCGGGAATCGGCGCTATAATACGGATACCCAGGGCCTTGAGCGCCAGAGCCAGGTCTTCTTCAACCCTCTTGATTGCGGCAATACGCTGTCCGGGGGCCGGAACAACCTCAAAGAGCGTGATGGTGGGACCCACGGTGGCTTTGATTGAGCTGATTTGTATGTTGAACTGAGCCAGTGCGTCAATGATGCGCTGCTTGTTGGCTTCCTGCTCCTCGGTGTCGACGGTCACTTTCGAGCCGGTGCGGTCTTCGAGCAGATCGAGCGGCGGGAAATGGTAGCGCGAAAGTTCTGCCGTGGGGTCGTAAGTGTCGGTCTGGATATGGTCGGCCTCCTCAATCTCGTTGGCCACTACCTCAAACTCCTCCTCAAATGGTTCGGCAGGCTCTGCCGGAGCAACTTCGGGCTGATCGTCATCGTCGGCCGGGTCGAAATATTCGTTGATATCCTGTTCCTCTTTAATGGAATCCTCTTCTTCAACCGGAGTATATTCCTCAAGCGACTGACTCGGCTGCGGCTCGTCGTTTACTTGCACATCGCGGTGTTTTCGTTCATAATATTCGCGAATCTTAGCAATAGCTTTGCCGATTTGAGCTGAGAAAATCAAAATCACGAGCGAGGCCAGGGCAATGCTCACGCAAATCGCTCCGATGGGCGAAGCAATGTCAATGAGCCAGCGGTTTACGTAGTAGCCGTGGAAGCCGCCGTAGACTATCGGAGCCGACACGGCAAAAGTAATCAGCCCGACAATGATGCTTAGCGAAATGGCCAGCACAAGGCACTTGAGGGTCAGGGGCAATACGCGTACATTTGACATCCCCACGAGCTTCAGGCCAATCATCATCATATAGAAAATCAACACGAAAGAGCCAACGCCCAGGGTGTTGGTCAGCAGCACTTTGCCAATCCACGCTCCGGCAGGGCCCGCAATATTGCTGACCTCGCGCCCTGAAGCGCGGATTTCTTCGGGCGACATATTTTGCAGCAACGTCTGGTCGGCTCCGGAGGTCATAATCATTGATATGGCCGCAATGAGCGAGTATGCCGCAAAAAGGAGCACCACGATACCGAAAAACATCTTGACGTTCTCGTTGGTGAGCCACGCCGGGAGCTGCAGCGGCTCGCTCTGCTTCTTTCTCTTGGCCGATTTCTTGTCGGGAGTCTTGGCGCGGGGTTTGCGGGGAGCCGAAGCTGCAGCCGGTTGCGACGGCCTGGGTTCGACAGTCGGTTGCTCGTCAACCTCGTTGGCGTATGGGTCGTAGTAGTTTGACATATTATTTACGGAACGCACGCGCCATGTCTCTCTTGTCGTCGCGCTCTTTTATTGATTGACGTTTATCGTATTCTTTTTTGCCCCGGCCAATGCCGATGAGGAGCTTGGCGAGTCCGCGTTCGTTGATATACAGCTTCAGCGGCACTATGGTGTTGCCCGGCACTTGACTTTCCTTTCCGAGTTGTCGAATCTCCTTGCGGGTCAGCAGCAGTTTGCGCTCGCGGCGCTCGGTGTGGTTATTGTAAGAGCCGTAGAAGTATTCGGCGATATACATGTTTTTCACCCACACTTCACCGCGGTCAACGTAGCAGAACGTATCTACCAGCGAAGCCTTGCCGAGGCGAATGCTCTTGATTTCCGTTCCGGTGAGCACTATGCCGGCCGTAAATGTGTCGCCAATGGCGTAGTCGAAACGCGCACGGCGATTTTGTATGTTTATTTCCTTGAATTTCATTAGGGTAGAAGGAGTCGGTCGATTAAGAATACGGGCAGGATAATGCCGCAGATTGCACACGCGGCGTAGCGAAACAGGCAGCTGTCGTCAACGTCAACAAACCAGCGACTCTGAATTATCACCACCACAACGTAGAGGGGCAGAAACTGCAGCAGCGGAATCTCCATGGGCAAAACATTCTCCAGAATGCCAATCAGCGCCATCATTCCCACGCAATATGCCGAGAGAAGTTCCACGCGCTCACGAGCCACAACGCCGTCGAACGTCAGCCGGGGCAGAGCGTAAACCAGCAGCCCCACGGCAACGAAATACGTCAGCATATAGCGCACAAACGTCACCACCGCCTTGATTATCAGTTGCCCTGTCTGCGGATGATTCTGATACAGAAAGCTCATGCCCACGGTCAGAGCCGCCAGCAGCGACAATGGCATCAGCCCGCGAAGAAGCACCTCGCGAGGCGATTGACCGTCGGCAAGCACATCTTCCCATCCGCGTTTTGGCGACATGAGAAGCTGAAGAATCAGTTTCAAGTAGTGGAGCATTGCTGCAAAATTTACGTTTGCAAATTTACAAACTTAAATTAAATCTTGCAAAATTTTTCCGCTATAAATATTTTAGCGCCAAATTTACGCTGACTTTCACGCTGTAAGGCGTTGACTGGCGGCGTTGTGGAGCCGGCGACTTCTCGTAGTGAAAAGAATTGTTGCAATCCCACGATGGCACGGCCACATTACGGGTCTCGCCCGGCGGCAATGTAACCTTAACGGTGTGCGTGGCTTGGTGCAACTGCCGCCCGGCAGTGTCGTAATATTTGATTGTCAGATTGAGAGCGTCAATCGAGTCGGCAGAATTGTTGGTGAGGAAAAAAGTTTCGCGGGTTGCGGGGTTCGGCTTGTCGTAGCCGGCAATGCGGATTGAGCCTGAGGGAGGAATTATAGTGTCGTAAACCGCTGCAATAGCCGCAGATTTCTTGAGCCTCGCGGGGCCGACAGATTGCTTTTTGGCACTCATCGGCAATGCCAACAGCAGCATTATCAGCAGAATAAACTTTTTCATAGATACACCGGGCTTAGAGGATGACCGTCGCCGCGAGGAGCGATTTTCACCGCTCCGTTCAATCCCTCGGGACGTGAGCGCTGAAGCTGCACAACCCGGCGATACATATAGGGCAACAGCTTGAACAAGTTGAATTTAAGCGGAGATTTAAACGGCTCGAAAGTAACCACCGTAGCATCGTCGTTTAGCTTCAGCGTGAACGGTCGCGGCAAATTCAAGCCGGTGCGCTGTGCAAAGCCCGAGTAAATCCGCGCCTCATATACTCCCGCTTTGGCAGTAGGTTCCAGATGCCCAAGCAGAGTTCCGGGGCGGATTGAGCGCCACGGCGATTTCACCATTATTATTCTCAGCCGCGAGGGGGCAACGTCGGTCGATGATTCCTCGCGCTCTATGGCAAACGTGGCACCATCGGCCGCCGTCATTTGCCATACGCCCTCAATCGGTGCAGCCGGCGAGGCGGCTATGCGCTGCTCTACCGAATCGCGGTCGTTATATCCCGGCAACACTGTCGACACCGTCGGCATCCGCAGCAAAAAGTCGCTTGCCCCAGCCTGCAAACAACAAACAAAAACCAAAAATCCAGAAAACTTTTTCATTTATTTTTGAAGTCGGAGGTGGCGGCGGAGAGTTTGGCGAGGGTGCCGATGTCGTGCCAGCGGTAGCCGAGAAGTTCGCTGCCGTAGATGCGCAGGCGGTCGGCTTTGGCTACGTAGAATGGCGTGAGTGAGAAAATGTCCGAGCCGATTTGCTGCGCATAGTCTTGCAGAGCAAAGAATATCGAGGGGCTGACAACGTGGATGCCCTGAAAGGCGCGGCGCTCTCCCGCTGCGTTGCCTTTGGTCTGACCGTTGGTCTCGTTGACCCAACCGGTGAGCTGCATCGAACCGGGGCGGAACACGAGCTTGCGCGAGCTCTCGCGGTCGGCCACAAGCAGCGTGGCATCGTCGCGCAGGTTGAGGCGGCGCAGGTCCAGGTCGGTAATAATGTCGGCATTGTGGAGCAGAATCGGCTCGTTGCCTTGCAGAAATCGCCGTGCGGCAAGGAGTCCGCCCCCGGTATCGAGCAGCCTGGCGCGTTCGTCGGCAATGTCAATGCGCATTCCCCAGTCGCGGCTGTGCAGGAAGTCAATTACCTGCTGCCCGAGATAGCAAACGTTGACAACCGTATGGCGCACTCCGGCGTCGCGTAGCGACCGAAGCACACGCCCCAGCATAGGCTCTCCGGCAACTTCAACCAGCGCCTTGGGGACGGTTTCGGTCAGCGGGCGCAGGCGTGTGCCCTCGCCGGCGGCAAAGACCATTGCTTTCATCGGCGCTCGCGGTGATAGAGGTTAACTCCGATTTCCGGGCCGAACTTCTCCATAAGGTGCGCGGCCATAGCTTCAGCACAATAAACCGAGCGATGCTGCCCGCCGGTGCACCCGAAAGCAACCTGCAGGTCGGTGAATCCGCGCTTCATATAACGCTCAACCGAGGCATCAACCAAAGCATAACAGTGGCTTAGGAAGGTAAGAATCTCGCCGTCATCTTCAAGAAATTGCTTGACGGGCGCATCGCGTCCGTCAAGCAATTTATAAGGTTCATATCTTCCGGGGTTATGAATGGCGCGGCAGTCAAAAACGAAGCCGCCGCCGTTGCCCGAGGGGTCATCGGGCAATCCCCGGCGATAGGAAAAAGACAATACCGTTACGGTCAGCATCAGAGGCGAACTTTTTGACCGTTGACAATGTAGAGGCCGTGGCGCGGAGAACGCACGCGACGACCCCACAGGTCGAAGGCTTCAATGGGCAGTGGGGAGTAGTCAGTGGAGAGTTCTTCAATGCCCATCTGCACCTGTGAGTAGTCTACGGTGATGACGTTGTTGGCAACTTCAACGAGGGGGTTGGCGTTGCCGGCGTGTTCGGGGACAACAACCTGACTTGCGGAGATTTCCGCACCCTTGGTAACGAAGAATGAGCCGCCGTTGTAAACTGACTGCAGGCCCTTGTTGTCAGGAGTGTTGAGAGTCACCTTAACGTCGTCGCGGATGGTGTCGGCGGGAGTCTCACCAACAATGTTGAGCGTGTAAACGTCGTAAGTGTCAACTTTGGCGGCTTGGATTGACCAGTCGGTGTACACTCCGGAGTTGGAGCCGATGAGGTCGTGGGCGGTACAGCCGAGGTTATTGTTGGTGTAGATGTTGATTGGCAGAGTTGCCTTGCCTCGGTTGGTCAGGTCACTGACGGAGATATTCGTGGCGGTGCGGCCTGCGGTGCCGTTTGCAAGGATGTGGTGGCCGTTTTGTGAGCGGATTTGCATAGTGGTCAGCGAGGGCTGCTCAACGTAGAAGTAAGTAACTGCTTCAGAGGGCACTTCAGCGGCCTTGGCCACGCCGACATGATAGTAATAGTGACCGCCATTGATGCTCTGGTGATATTCCGTGTCGGCGGCAAATGCGGTGTTGATGCCTGAAGAGATTGCGGTGTTCATGCTTTCAACGAGAGCGGCGCGGTTATCCTGCGAAGATTTGGCGCTGAGCAGGGTCATCGTGTACCAGCCGCCGGCCAGGGGTTCGGTGGCGGGTTCTTCCGGGGGAATGTAGCCCTCAGGTTCGCCGTTGTAGTAAACGCGGATTTGCTTGTGGTCGGCATCAATCTGCACTACCGGGGTGGTGCGTTCCTGCTCCACGCCCTCAGGGGCGGTGCAGGTAAGGTCGGCCTCGGAGATTACCGTGCCGGGGGCAAGGAAGAAAGTGCCGTTGTTGTAGACCGTGGGGATGCTGCGGAGGCCGTCGGAGGTAAGGGTTACGTGGGTGTCGTAATACTCTTCTGCGGCATTGGTGGCGTTGATTATAACGGTCCAAACGTCGTAAGCGGCGAGTTCAGAGGGCTGAACATGGCGAAAGGCGTGAGGGGTGTTCGCACCGGAGCTGCGGCCAATGAGGTCGGGCAGCTCGGGGTGAGCCGAACGGGTAAAATTAGTCCAATATTGGATGTTATGCACGTTGGCATCCGTAGACGATGCTGTAATCGAGCGGTTTGATTTGGTGCGGGCATTGGTGGTGAATTCACTGATATAGAAGCCATTTTGAGCCTGCATATAGTGATTGCTGCCGTCTACTTCAATGTAGAGCCAGTTTTTGGGTGTGGTGGTTTCTGCTGCCTGATATTGCAGAGGGTAGGAATACACCTGAGTGTCGCGATAGGTTTCGTCAAGGTTGGTAACATACTTGTCGAGAGCGATATGTTTGAGCTCGTACCAGCCGGATTGGATAGGCGACTTCTCGGGGTCGAACACCAGGCCGTCGTATTCGGCCAGGGCGTATGCGCAGCCCTGGTCGGCTCGGTCGGGGACTGCGGCGTTGGGATTATACCAGTTGTAGACCTGATAGTTTTGGGCGTTACCGGTTTGGTTGAGCTGCGAGTTGGAGGTGTAGATCACAAAGTTGCCCGCTCCATTTTCGGAGTAGCTGAGCGAGAAGCCACGGTCGGGAACGGTGGTGGTAACGGTCATCTGAGTATTGAACTCAGCCGAGGGATTGATGTATTCGCCGTTGGCATTGCGGATGTCGTAAGTGTCATCGCCGCGGTTAATGAATTGCCAAACGTCAGAGCCGTAGCTCACAGCTCCGGGTTTTGTGCCGCCAACGAGAGCGCCATCGGCTGAAACAGCAGTTTTAGACTCGCGGGCGGAAGTCAGGGTGTACCAAATCGGAGCGTCTACGGTAGATGCTGTGGGATAGTTGAGGTCTGTGCGTGATTGGAGAATCACGGCGTTGATGGCGTTTCTCTTCGCGGTAGCCTGCTCGGCGGTGAGGTCGGGATTGTTGATGATGCTTGCGGCGTCGGCGGCAGCTGCGAGGATGGCGGCGCGGTGTGCTTCCTTGATTTGGCCGGGTTGGTCACCATATTCGAGCATAAACACGTCGGTCAGCGCGTCGCCGATGATTTTGCGGTTATCGCGGCGGGCGGTAACTTCAGCATACTGCTCAAGGCTGATGGGCTCGGTTGCAACGTCGGGCATAGCTGCTGCGATAGCGTTGGCCACAACTACGTAGCCACGACCGCTGAGGTAGAAGTTGTCTGAAATATTGAGGGCGCGGTCGGCAGCCAAGGGGGTGTAGATGTCGATAAGAGTGCAGCCGGTTTCTTCAGCGATATTTGCAATCGAAGCGTTGAACTCCGTGGGGTCGTTGTCGGCATTCACACGCGGGGGTAGGTTCATCAGGTAAATCTTGGCGTTGGGCGCAAGAGTCTTGGCCTCGGTGATGAGAGCGCGATAGTTTGTGAGATCAGTGCCGCCTTCGCCGTAGTTGATGACGATTTTGGCGGGTTTGTTTTCCTGGTCTCTCAGAGCTATGTTAATGATAGTCTTGGCTTGCGGAAGGTTATATGATGCGTAGCCCCAGCTGCTGCCGCGGTCTTTGAAGTTGGCGGAACCCATAAGTTCGTGCCATTCGCCGCCGTGGATGAGTTCGTCGCCAAACAGAAGCACGTCGTTGGGCTGAACCTTATAGAAAGCGAATTGAGCGGGGCGCATGTCGTAGGAGCGGCCCTTGCCGTTAGTGCGCTGCATATCGGCTGTGATGTCTGCGCCGGCGGGGTATACGCTGTTGTGGCCCACGAGGTTTTCAATAATGTGGGTCCATGTGGCATAGCCCTTGGGCTGGGGGTGGAGCTGGTCGAGCGACCACACGTCTTCCGTGGCCATACCGATCATTGCGTCGGTAAGGTCAACGAGGGTAACGGTTTCGTCGTTGTCATACATCTCGTGAAGCAGAGCATTGCAAGCGGCCCAAGCCGTGTTGGGGAAGTTTGCGTTACCTCGCGGCAGAATTGTCTGCACGTGGATTTTCGTTTCAGGCGATTCGAGCTTTACGCGCTGCACTATTGCGTTGATGCGCTTGGCGGTAACTTCTGCCGACTCGCCGCCGCTGATGTCGTTGGTGCCAATCATCAAGAAGAACTTTTCGGGCTTGGAGTCAATGAAGTTTTCGAGTTCGGGGAGGATTTCGGTAACCTTGCCGCCGGAGTTGCCGCGGCCAATGATTGAGTGGGTGTTGCCGAAGGCTTCCCACCATTCGTGCATGTGGGTGATAGAGTTGCCGACGAATGCGATCTGACCGGGTTTGGTCGGAGTTGCATAGAACGAGTCATAGCGGTGAGCGCGGAATGCACCTCCGAGGTGTGATGCGGCCCAAGCTCCGGTTACTGATGCGGCGCAAAGCGCTGCAACGAGGAGTTTTTTGAAGTTCATATGTTATTGATTGGTTAGTTGATTTTCACTTTTCCGTTTTGGATATACAGACCCTTGACGGGTTTGGCAATGCGGCGACCTTGCAGGTCGTAAAGCTCAGTGGGCAGCGGGCAGTGGACAGTAGACAGTTCCTCAACAGAGGTTTGTACTTGGGAGTAGTCAACGGTGAGGACGTTGTGGGAGAGGGTCATGAGCGGACGGCTGTTGCCGCCATGTTCGGGGACGGTAAAAGAATCGGTGCTGACGGGCGTGCCCTTGGCAATGAAGAATGTGCCGCCGTTGTAAACCGAGGGGATGCCGACATTACCCTCGCCGACGTAAGTAATCTGCACGTCATTCTCGAGCGAGGAGGCGAGGGTCTCGCCGAGAATGTTGACGGTGTAAACGTCGTAGTCGTCAACCGGCGCGTTGGCAAACACGAAGGTGCTCTGCTCGGTGCCGAACTGGCCGAGGGCGTAGGTATTGTCAGTGGGTTTGTTGGTGAGGTTGGAGGCGTTCCAGGCCACCCAGGCGATGTTGCGCTTCATGGGGTGGTCGGTGGTGGCTGCGGGAGCGGCGTATTCGTTGCGCACGCCGCTGCCGGCACCGCTGATGTAGTGGCCGTTGATGGTGCGGACTTTGACGGTATTTCCGGCAACTTCAACGTTGAAGAACGCTGCGGCAGGCTTCTGCTCATCAACCTCGGCCATCATGATGTGGTAGCGGCGCTGCTGTCCGGTCTGTGGCATATAAGCGTCGGCAACCACCAGGTGGTTGCGGCCATCGCCGAGCACAGTGTTGGTCCAGCCGGCAACGTCGCTGCGCGTGCCGATATATTGCTCGATAGCCATTGTTCGCCAGCCTGATGTGAGCACCGGAACGTAGCTCACCGTAATGGTCTTGGCTGCGGCATCAATGGTGATTATGGGGCTGTCAAGCTCCTGCTCAACGCCCTCGGCGGCAGTCACGGTAATGTCGGCCTCGGCGGGTACGGTGCCTTTGGCAAGGAAGAGCGTGCCGCCGTTGTAAACGGTGATGCCGTTGTAAGTCATATGCGTGTGGTCGCGGAATTCATTGGTGGGATTATTGGCGTTGATGGTCACGGTCCAAAGGTCGTAGCCGTTGAGGCGCACGTCGTTCACGCGGGTAAAATCGTGGATGCGCTCAGCGCTGGTGCCGGATGCGCCGATGTAGGGAGACTCCGTGTTGAGGGGGTCGTTGGCGAGTCCGCTCCATTCAGCCCAACGTTGCATAATATATTCGCCGTTGTTCACCACCAGACCGGGGGTGCCACCGCTGTAAAGGTTTTCGCCGTTAAGGGAGTTCACGCAGTTACCGCAAACGTAGAAGCCGTTTGAGGCGCGGAAGTAGGTGTTGGAGCCCTGCACGTCAATATAGATCCAGCTGCGAGTTTCGTCGGCGGGCGCATCAACGGTATATTTCAGCGAGTAGGAATTAGCAGCTGTTTGACGGTACACTTTGTCGACCGTAACGACATATTTGCCGGTTTGTCGCGACCGGATTTCATACCAGCCGGACTCCACCGGGGCGTGCATCGGGTCGATGGTGGTGCCGGTGTATTCAATGATGTCGAAGGCGCAGCCGCCGTCGGTCTTGTTGGGCGCGCCGTTGCTGTAGCCGTAGTTGGTAACATTGCCGCCAACGAGAATGTGGAGCTGACAGTTCTGCTCGGGGCAGTAAATGTTATAGTAGCTGCCGGAGCGATAGTCGGTCGGGGTGATGGTCCAGCCGTTGGCAGGAGCGGTAGCCGAGAGGGTCAACGTACTGCCCGGCACTATGTATTGCTCGGAGCGGGGGTTGCGGATGTTGAATGTGCCGTCGCCGCGCGAGGTTATCTCCCAAAGGTCGCGACCAAGCGAGGAAGTGGGGTCGGCGTTAACGGAGCCAAGTGTTGTGCCGTCGACTGTGAGAGACAGTCCGCAGCGGTTTGTTTTACTTTCGGAAGTATTGGAGACGGTGATGCGATAAGTTTTCGTTTCGTCGAGAGCAAACGGCACTGCGGCCAGGGTGGTTGCGGCGAGCTGCTGCGCGGCGACAACGTCGTCGGCCGTAAATGTCTTGGTCAGGCCGAGGTAGCCGTCTTCAAGCTGCTTGAGGGCAGCTGCGCCGGCGGTGGAGTTGCGCACGTAAGCACGCTGATAGAGCGAGTTATAGGCGCGGGCAATGTCAATGCGGAGGTTGCGGTTGGCATAATATGCTTCAAAGTCTGATTGCTCGGGAGTGGTTGCCGTGCCGTTGCCATATTTGGCGTTGAGGGTTTTGGCCAGAGCCTTGGCAACCCACAGCGCGCCCTGAGCCTTGAGGTTGAGACTTGCGTCAGCGCCCTGCGACCATACGGAGCCGGTGTAGCCGGCCTCGGCAATGTCAACCACCGGATATTCAGTAATTTCGGCGAGCTTGGCGTTGGCGGTAGCTACCGGAGTAGCAGAGGCCGCATTCAGCGGCGGAACCTGACAGAGAATAATATCGGTGCCGGGGGCGAGCTGCTTGGCGTAGTCGGCCAAGTCAAGAACGTGCTGCTTGTAAGTGTCGGCATTGAAGCCCGAGGAGTAAACCTCGTTGATGCCCCATGCCAGAACTATGGCGCGAGGAGTCTTCTGAATTTCGGGGCTATGGGTCAGCGAGAGATTGAGCCACGTTTTTGCTTGGTCAAACGAGAGGTTGCCCGAGCCGGTGGAGCGGTTTTTGACGTTGTGGTTGCCAACGAGTTCGTGCCAGAGTACCCCATCGCCCCAAGCATCGCCGACAACGAGGATGTCGTCTTCCTCAACCGGCATGATGCTGAACTGGTTTGCGCGAACCACCGGTACGCAGCCGGTCAATGGGCCGTTAACCTGCGTGCCGTCGCCATACATACAGTCAAGACCTACTTGCGGCGCGATATATTGCGACCATACGCGATAGCCGTGACCCTTGGGATGCAATCCGTCGTGGCTCCATTGGCCGCCGGAGGGGAGATTTTTGAGCGTTTCGGTGGTGTTGATGAAGTTCACGCCCATCTCGGCAGCTATCGGTTCGAGCAGGGCGTTGCAAATATTTACCCGCGCATTGGTTGCGCCGCTGCGGGGCGGAATGGTTTCGAGATAAATTTCAGTTTCGGGAGCGGCAACCTGCACGTGGCGCACTATGGCGCGGATGTCGTTGGCCACTGTTGCCGGGGCAATGTTGAGGTTCAAGTCGTTGGTGCCGATGCAGATAAAGAGCTTTTTGGGCTTTACGGGACCGTCAAGAATCACCTGCACGTTTTCTTTCCACTGATATGCGCGACCGTCGCTAACGCCACGGTTGCCGATAAGGCTTTCGCCAAGAGCGGCACCCTCGGGGCGGGCAAATGCCTCGTTCCAGTTATGGAAGTTGGTGATCGAATTACCAAGGAAGATTATTTCTCCTTCTGAGATAGGAGCGGACTTAAAAATCTCAAATCTGTGGGCAATAAACTCAGGAGAGGCAATCGCTGAAATTGATGCCGATGCAGCTATCAAAAGTGAAAGAATCCTACTTTTTTTCATGATAATGATTAGGTTCAAATTATTCTGCAAATATAGGAAAAATAACCCTGACGACAAAATTTTCGGTCAGAATTTGCAAAATCCGAAATTTTCGCGTAACTTTGCGGCGCAAATAACGGAAAAATCCGGTTCCATGGCCGAGAGGTTAGGCAACGGTCTGCAAAACCGTGTACAGCAGTTCGAATCTGCTTGGGACCTCAACAAACGCACAGCGGCGGACTTTTTGTCCGCCGCTGCTACATTATGGAGGGTGCGGGGGGCTTACTCCCTGAAGCTGAGCAGGCGGTTGCGGTAGTAAGCGTACTGCTCGCGGCGGGCGGCGATTTCTGCCGGAAGACCCCAATTACGGTCGTTAATCAACTCCTCAAATGGGTCAAGCATCCTCACAATCCGCTCCTGCTCCTCCAACGGCGGTATGGGAATTACGAGCGGAGAAACGACAGTCCAATGACGATTATATCCCCTATCTTCTATGGCGAGCGTTTTCATAGAGTAAAATAAGAATTTTGGCAAAATCGAAGAATCGGTTTTAATAATTTTAAGGCCATCCGCACCTTGTATGAATCTTCCTTTGAAATATTTTATGATTCTTGTATGGTCTCCAAAAAGGACGTATTCACCATCAGGCAAAAGTGCTTCTTCTATATCTGAATAGCCGGCTATATAATCCTGACCTTGGTCTATAATTGGATATTTTCCTACAATACAGTAATCTTTTCGATTTAACTTTTTAGGAGCAGATACGATTTGCACAACCTCACCTAACGCTTTCCAAACTATATTTTCACGGTCAGTGTCGAAGTCGAGCAGGCGGTTGCGGTAGTAAGCGTATTGCTCGCGGCGGGCGGCGAGCTCGTCTTGCAACCCGGCAATATATTCTTCAAACCGGTCAAGAATCTCCACAATCTGTTCCTGCAACTCCACCGGCGGTATGGGAATTACGATTTTGGCTAAATCTTCGGTTTTTATGTCAATAACTTTTGCACCATATGCGTATTTCTTTTTCTGTATGAAAAAAGAATCGGTTTGAAAGAAATAAGAAACGTATTTTGGATTTAAATGGTGTCTAAAAACTACGCTGTGTCCACCGGTTACTACATTGCAATCACCCAACCACGCCACTGCTTTACCAACGTCTTCAACATTCTCACTTGTACAAGCAATTACAAGATTTCCGGGTTCTACGGCGAGCAGTTTTTTTGCGAGTTCTTCGGAAACGAAGCTTTTGGTTTGGGTGGCGGAGGTGCCGTAGTGGGTGTAGATTTGCCCATAGTGGATGCAGCCGACTCCGCTGTTGGTGAAGTCTTTTTTCTGCAGGCCATTGCCGCGAACAAACGTGCCAATCTCCCCAAGGGTTTTCCATTGGAGGGGGTAGGTGTGGCCGCGAAAGGTTGTGGTGGTGGGTAGCTGATTTGTCATACCGGGGCAAAGTTACGCATTTTTCGCGAAATATAATACCTCCCGCTCCGTGGAAAAACAGGAGCCGGCCGTCTTCAGACGGTCGGGGGAGGAGGCGTTCAGCGGCAGCGCGTCGGTCTGAAGACCACCGCCTCCTGTTGTTGCCACCCCCGTTTTATTTCTTTTTCTTTTGGGAGTCGTTGTGGAGCTTGATACCGAAGATGATTACCGAGCAGATGGTGGTGACTACGTTGGTGAGAACCAACGGTATGTTGTTGAGCATAATGCCTTGAACGACAAAGAAAATGGAGCCGGCTCCGAGGGCGAGGAACGTGGGGAGGGCAATGCCGTCGGTATCGCGGGTCTTCATTGTGGTGATTGCTTGCGGCAGGTAGCCGCAAATCATGCATATAGATGCTAAGTATCCGATAATTGTGACCATATTGAGAGTTAAGAGTTGGGCTTTAGGCGTTAGGCCTTTGGCATTAGGTGGTTTATATTTTTAAACGTTGTTGTTAGATGAATTGTTTGCGAAAAAGAGGGGCGCAGCGACATCGCGTCGACACGCCCCGGATAGGGATGTTTGGGGAAATTAATATCTTCAGTTTTATCGGCGGGTGAAGCGGAGCATTTGGTACTTCACGTTGCCGTTGCCAAGAAGCAGGGCATCGGGGTTCTGGCCGAGTACAAGACTCTGGGCCTGACGCTCGAATTGCATCTTGGAGCTTTGTTCGTCGTAAGGCATAGTGCCTTCGGTTGCATCAACCACGGTGTAGACCACCACGTTGCTGTTCCAACGCACGGGACCGACAACTTCGCCTTGCTTTGCGCCGGCGAGGCCGCCGAGCATTGCGTAGTAGTTGCTGCTGAGGTTAACGCCGCGCAGAGTGTCGATGCGCTGGGCTTCGAGGAGCTTCTGATAGTCGGCCAGAGTGCTGCCCTTGCCCTTGACGTCGTTGATGATGAGGTTGGCGTTCTTTTCTGACTGCGCACCCTGGGTGAGCATATTGTTCAGGCCGGGGTAGGTATAAGGCAGATAGTCTTTGTATTCGTCGACCAGGGCAATTGCTGCCAGGCGGGTGTTCTTGCTGTCGGTGTAGAGGCGGCTCACTTCGCCTTTCTTGGCATCTTCCATTGCCCAGGCTACCATTTCGCGGCTGTCGTCGAGCTGGTCAAGGTCGAAGTTGGAGGCGTCGATGAGGGTTTCCTGAACCATCAGGCCCTGAGCCATAGCGTTTTCGTTATTGAAAGCGGCGGCGGTGGGGGCGGAGATGAGGAAGTCGCGCATGCGGGTGTTGAGCTGGTCAATGGTTTCGCGCGAGGGTTCTACGGCATAGGTTGCGGTGTAGTATTCAACCATGGGCTCGGCTTTGCCCCAGCTTTCAACGGCGATTGCGGCCTGGCCGAGGTTGAGGTACTTGCCGGCGCCAATGGTCTGCAGGGTGTCAATGACGTTGGTGAGCTGCTCGTAGGTGAAGTCGGTGGCGGGAACTACCTGGGCAATGCCCTCGATTGAGTCGGCGGCAACGCCGGCGTTGAGCCGGGCAATAATGGTGTCGGCATTGACGGTGCCGTCATAAACCACCTGGGCGATTTTTGCTTTGTTGACTTTGTTTTCGCGGCTCACGATGCGGGCAATCACGAGTTCGGGATTGGTGGGGATGTAAGCGCCGTTGACGTTGAGGATTTCGGCGGTGCCGGCTTCGGCGTTTTCAAGGAAGTTCTTGAGGCCGTTGACCTTAACGCCGGCAACAGCTGCGGAGTCGGCGGTCTGGTGTTCAACGATGAACGCACCGTTGCCGAGCAGGGAGTTCATATCGCCGGATTCCTGAATCCGGGCGAGAGCGGTCTGAACGGTTTCAACGGCTTTTTGACGATCGGCTGCGCTGGGAGCGATGGGCAGGGTGACGTAGCGTACGTAGCGGGCTTTGCCGTCGCCGGTGAGCTTATAGCCTTCGCGGTGTTCCTTGTAGTATTTTTCAACTTCGGCGGGAGTCACCGAGTCAGTGGTCTGATAGATGTTTTTGCTTACCGAGGCAAGGGTGTAAGTGGTGTTGCCACGGTCGAAGATTGCCCTTGCATCGAGCTTGTTGGCATTGATGGTACCCTGCATCAGCTTGAGGAGCTTTTGGGTCAGGAGCTGGTCTTCGAGGTTCTGCTCAAAGTCGGCGTAGCCTTTGGTGAGCTGGCTCACCTGCTCGGCGGTGAGGCCGGCGGCATCGGGGTCGTTGATGGCGTTGAGTACATCGGCGGGCGCTGCGCCAAACTGCTGATAGAACTGAGCCATTACCTGATAGGGAGCGTTATTGCCCACCATCAGAGCGGAAATTTCTGCGGGAGTAACAGCGAGGCCGAGTTTTTTAAATTCCTGCTTGTAGAGGGCTTCGGTGACGAGGCTGCTCAGGGCCTGCTGGTCGGCGTTTGGGGCCTGGGGGTTCTGTTCACGAACGAGGTTTGCGCGTTCGGTGTACTTTTCATAGTCAATCTTCTCGCCCTTGACGTTGGCCACTGTGGTTTGGTCAATGAAGAGGCTCAGAGGATTGTCGATAATCGTGATAATGAACAGAAAGAGTGCAACGAAGATGATGCTCACAAGAAGCACCGATTTGCTGCGAATTTTTTCAAGTGTTGCCATTTATGGTTGATTTTATTATTTTTCTTGGGTTTCAGCGCGCAAAGTTAGCTAAAAATTTCGAGATTCACAAACATTATTGTTCCGTTTGACCGCCAAACTCCATAAGATAGGACTTGATAAAGGCATCTATATCGCCATCCATCACTGCGCCAACGTCGCTGGTCTGAAAGTTGGTGCGGTGGTCTTTGACGCGGCGGTCGTCGAACACGTATGAGCGAATCTGACTGCCCCACTCTATCTTCATCTTGCCGGCTTCTACCTTGGCCTGCTCGGCCAGGCGGTGTTGCAGCTCCTTGTCGTAGAGAATTGAACGCAGCTGACGCATGGCGTTCTCTTTGTTCTTGGGCTGGTCGCGGGTTTCGGTGTTTTCAATCAGAATCTCCTCTTTTTCGCCGGTGTAGGGGTCGGTGTACTGGTAGCGCAGGCGCACGCCCGATTCTACCTTGTTGACGTTCTGACCGCCGGCACCACCGGAGCGGAAGGTGTCCCAGCTCAGCAACGCGGGTTCCACTTTCACCTCGATGGTGTCGTCGACCAGCGGGGTCACAAACACCGAGGCAAACGAGGTCATTCGCTTGCCCTGGGCGTTATATGGGCTGACGCGCACCAGGCGGTGCACTCCGTTTTCGCTCTTGAGGTAGCCGTAGGCAAAGTCACCCTCAATGTTGATGGTCACCGACTTGATGCCGGCTTCTTCGCCGTCGAGGATGTTGGCAATGGAGGTTTTGTAGCCGTTGCGCTCGGCCCAACGCAGATACATACGCATCAGCATCGAGGCCCAGTCCTGGCTCTCGGTGCCGCCGGCTCCGGAGTTGATTTTCAGCACCACGTCCATCTTGTCTTCCTCGCGGCGCAACATATTGCGCAGCTCGAGAGCCTCGATTTTGGCTATGGTGTCGGCATATTGGGCGTCGACTTCCTCTTCGGTGACGAGTTCTTCCTTGACGAAGTCAACCGCGAGCTGAAGTTCTTCAACGGCCTTTTCAACCTCCTCGTAGCCGTCAATCCAGGCCTGGAGGTCTTTGATTTTCTTCATTTGCGCCTGTGCCTCCTTGGGGTGTTCCCAAAAGTCGGGCACGTGGGTGCGGAGTTCTTCTTCTTCGACTTCTATTTTCTTGCTGTCGATGTCAAAGATACCTCCTCAGCGCCAACTTGCGCTCTAAAGTCTCTTTTAGCTGTTCCTGAGTAATCACCTTTACCGAGTTAGGAGTTAGGAATTAGGAGTTAATCTTCAGCGAGAGCTTCCTGGGCGGGAGCGGGAATTTCAACGTCGACGGCGGGAGCGGCGGTGGGCTGCTCAAGCTGAGAGCGGATTTGAGTGCTCTTGGTGAGCTCGGGAGCTACGAAGACGCTGAGCACTGAGAGCACGCAGATGATGCCGGCGAGCCACCAGGTTACTTTCTCAATCACATCGTTGGTGCGCTTAACGCCGAGAATGGAGTTGGAGCTGGCAAAGGTTGAACCTAAGCCGCCGCCCTTGGATTTCTGAATCAGCACTACGCCAATTAGCAGAATGGCGGCGAGGATAGTCAGGATTATTACCAGAGTGTAAATCATAATCGTTTGGTTTATTGTTAGTTATTATTTTCGTTAGTAGACGCACTTTTACGCTCCTCGATGGCAATGAGCTTTTCAAGGAAGCGTAATTGGTCTGCAAAGTAAATACTTTTTTGCGGAAAATTCAAATTTAAGTGCGTAATAATTTCGTGAGCCTTGCGATAATTATGCCTGCGGATATATACTTTTGCCAGGCTTTCGGAGAGCATGGAGTCATCAGTGGGGGCGGGTTTCTGCACCTCGCTTTGAGGCGACGGCGGAGCCGACGGTCGCACCGGCGACGACTCGGAGGGGAAATGCCCCTCGGCCGCTTTACTCTTGATTATAAACGAGTTAATAAGGTCATCTTGCGAACCTGCGGGAGCCTCGTCGGGGCGCGGAGTGCTTTGTTCCTCCTCCCGGGCAAGTATCTGCGCATAGTCGGGAGTGGGGTTGAAAATGAGGCGTTCAAGCAGTTCATCTTCACCCTTTTCGGCATGGCCGTAGGTGGAGAGAAATTTTTCTATGGTGTTCTCAGTGTCGGGGGTCTCGGGACGCTCAATCGGGTAGAAACGCCCGAGGTCAACCGCTAGATTGGCATTGACCGCCATTGACATCTGCGCCAGGTCGGGCGCACCGACTGCCACGCGGGTCAGCAGCGCCTTGCGTTCCTCGGCATCCACGTCGGCACCGTTGCGCAGACGCATTACTGCCGGCAGCAGCCACCAGGGCATCTGCCGGGCCAGGGTGTCGACCTCCTCCTTAAAAGGAGCCTCGCCACCCAACCATTTATCTATTGTCTGACAATTCATTTCCATCTAATACCTAAAACCTAACGCCCAACGCCCAATCACCAATTCCCCAACGTTGCGTTAAAAATCAGTTCAACAAGCTCCTGCGAAATCTCGGTGCAAAGCTGATCCTGCACGTCGGTGAGCATTTCGTTGGCGTCGAAGTTACGATATACCGAGAAACTCTGGTCAATGTCTTTACCCTCAGCCTTATTGTCGATATATTTCACCCTGACGGTGATGGTGAGTCGCGTCTGCGCGGCATATGCGTCGGCCCCAACGCCCATTGGAGTGAGGTTATAGCCGGTGATTTCCCCCTCAAGGCGCAGATCCGCGTTATTATTGCCCACAGAGGTCTGCAAGCGGGTGTTGCGCTCAATGTAGTCAACCAAGGTATTCTCAAAAGTGACCTGCAGGGGCGGATACACCAGCGCGGCGCGAATCGGGAAGTTCTCTATGCTGATGGTCTTATAAACCGAATAGTCAATGGCCGAGCCGTTCAGCTTATATGACGGCACACACGCCGTGAGCGCCAGCATCACGAAAGCAATAATCTTATTCCAGCCCATAGTCGCGGATTTTGCGGTAAAGAGTTCGTTCGCTGATGTTCAGTTCCTGAGCGGTTTGCTTGCGGCGGCCGCCGTTGCGCTCAAGGCTCTCGCGAATCATTTCGCGCTCGTTGTCTTCGAGCGACCGTGGCGACGCGGCGCTCTCGGCAATGGCCTTGGGTTCCTCAACGTAGGGAGTAAACGTTGGCGTAAGCTCCTTGGCATCAGAAAAATGCACCAAGGGTTCGCCTTGCTGCTTGCCGAGTTTCTGACGCAGCTCGTCAACCTCCGAGCGCAGCGAAAAAATGAGGTTGAAAAGCATATCGCGCTCGCGGGCATACCCGCGGTCGTCGCCCGCCGGGGCAGAGGCCACGGTCGGCGCATAAATCATCTGCGGCAGATATTGCTCGAGGCGTTCGCGCCCCACGGCTCTGTCGGCCTCAAAAAGAGCCAGCTGCTCAACCACGTTTTTGAGCTGCCTGACGTTGCCCGGCCAGCGATATGCCTGAAGCAGCGCCCGGGCCGAGTCGGTGAGTTCCAGTTCGGGGGTGGAATATTTTTCGGCAAAGTCGGCGGCAAACTTCTTGGCCAGCAGCAGAATATCTGAGCCGCGCTCGCGCAGCGGCGGCACGTTGATTTGCACGGTTGAGAGGCGGTAATACAGGTCCTCGCGGAAGCGGCCGTCGGCAACCGCCTTGGCCATGTCAACATTGGTGGCAGCCACGATGCGGATGTTGGTTTTCTGCACCTGCGAGGAGCCCACTTTCATAAATTCGCCGGTTTCGAGCACGCGGAGCAAGCGCGCCTGAGTGGTGAGCGGGAGTTCAGCAACCTCGTCAAGAAAAATCGTACCGCCGTTGGCCTCCTCAAAGTACCCCTTACGCGAGGCAACAGCGCCGGTAAACGCGCCTTTCTCGTGGCCAAAAAGCTCGGAGTCAATCGTCCCCTCGGGAATTGCGCCGCAGTTCACTGCGATATACGGCGAATGTTTGCGCGCCCCGGCCGAGTGTATCAGCTTGGGAAAGAACTCCTTGCCGGTGCCGCTCTCGCCGATTACCAGCACCGACAAGTCAATGGGAGCAACGCGCAGCGCACGCCCCACCGCCTCGAGCAGAGCCGGCGAGGTGCCCACAATGCCAAGACGCTGCTTGGCGGCCTGTATGTCGGATTGTGTTATGCGGTTCACGAGGGCAAAGTTACGAATTTTTTCCGCAACTCGCAAAAAAGGCGACCGGAGTTGTCGGCCGCCATCATTGATGGATAAGAGAACTTGTTGGTGTTTGAGATTTTTTATGTATGTGT
Organism: Prevotella sp.; assembly: GCA_023666665.1. Taxonomy (GTDB): domain Bacteria; phylum Bacteroidota; class Bacteroidia; order Bacteroidales; family Muribaculaceae; genus UBA3263. The sequence continues at coordinate 1,202,027 of JAMPBN010000001.1, forward strand.
GTTGTTTCACCGATGCCTTGCGCCCGCGTCGCTTTCAGACGCGATGGCAACCGCCTTCATTTCGTTGCCGTAGATTTCAATCTCCCATCAAAGCATCACAGTAGTAGAGAGAATTTCTTCGTTTTTATATCATCATAACGCCCCGATTCCGCAAAAGGTTCACAATAATTCACTATATTTGCGCGTTATTTTCATACTTATGAAGCGAATATTCCATATCATATACCTCATTTCTTTCCTTTTGCTCACCCGGTCGAGCGCCGCAGCGTTCAGCCTTGACAGCTACACGCTGAAGTCTGTCCTGGCCTCGGGCAAGTGGGTAAAAATCAGCGTGGAGCAGAGCGGAATGCACTGCATCACGCCGCAAACTCTCTCCAAGTGGGGCTTCTCCGACCCCGCCCGCGTGCGCGTCTATGGCTATGGCGGCGCAATGCTCTCCGACGTGCTGAATCCCGACGAATACGTTGACGATTTGCCTCAGGTAGCCTCGCAGGTAACCTCCAAGGGCCTGGTTTTCTACGCCACCGGTCCGCAGCAGGTCAACCTCGACAAGGAGGGAACCCTTTCGCACGCCATAAACCCCTACAGCTCATACGGTTTCTACTTCCTCACCGAGGGCGAGGCCGCAACCCCCGCTCCCCAAAAGGGAGGCTCGGAGGCAACCTCCGGAACATATTTTTCGCGGTGGATGGCCTACTACGACCCCCAGGATGTGAACATCGGCAACTCGGGGCGCATGATGGTAGGCGACGACTTCAAAACCCAGCGCGAACGCACTTACTCGGTTCAGCTCCCCGGAATAATGGAGGGAGTGTCGGCATCGGTCAACGTCTGCATGGTGGCCAACGCAAGCTCGCGCACCGACATTCGCCTGAGCATTGACGGCACGGCGCTTCCGGTGGCCAACGGCGACTATATCAACCTGTCGTCCGATGACTCCGGAGTCTACGGAATGATGTCCACGATCTCCAAAAAAGACGTAAGGATTTCCGGCAACGAAACCAAGCTCAACATCCGCATTTCCAACTCGGGTATTGTGCGCTCGGCGTGGCTCAACTACTTTGAAATCATATATTCGCGCACCCACTCCGGCTCGCAGGAGATTCTCACCTCGCAAAACCCGGTTCAGTCCGACGGAGCCAAGGGCACAGGCCGCCACGTCTGGGACGTTACCGACCCGCGCAACCAATATGAACTCACCGTCGGCGACTCGGGAGCCTGGAGCAATGACCGCGCCGGCATACGCCGCTACATCGTGTGGGGCGAAACCGACAATATGCCCGAGCCCCGCTTCGTTGAAAACGTTGCAAACCAAAACCTCCACGGCCTGGCCATAGCCCCCGACATGATCATCATAACCCCGCAAGCTTACAGCTCCGCCGCAACCACCATTGCCGACATTCACCGCAACCACGCCACCGAGAAACTTGTGGTCGAAGTGGTTGACCTCAACGAGATTCTCAACGAGTTCGGCTCCGGAGCGTTCGACCCCGGAGCGCTGCGCCGCTTCCTGAAAATGGTTTATGACCGCGGCCTCGCCCCCGAAGCCGAGCGCCCCCTGCGCTACGCCCTGCTCATGGGCAAGGGAACGTTCGACAACCGCGCCCTCACCGGCGTGGGGCGCTCGCTGTCGTCGCCCATGCCTCTGTGGGTCAGCGAAGCGTCGCTCAATGACTCGCAGTCATTCTCAACCGACGACTACTTTGCCCTGCTCGACGACTACGACGGCACACGCCCGGGAGCCGAAACGCTCAACATTGCCGTGGGCCGCATTCCCGCAACGAGCCTTTCAGAGGCTAAAACTGCCGCCGAAAAGATTCAGCAATACATCTACTCGATGCCCACCGGGCGCTGGAGAGCCACAATGTCGATTCTCGCCGACGATGAAAACCAGGGACAGCACACCACCCAAAGCGAAACTTTGGTGCGTAACCTCATGAGCGGAGCTTCGGGGCAGCGCATCATCGTCGACAAAATCTATTGCGACGCTTACGTGCGCCAGAACTCCACCTACCCCAAAGTGCGCGAAGACCTCTTCCGCAACTTCAGCGACGGCATGGGCATCTTCGCTTTCGTGGGCCACGGCTCACCAACGGCGCTGGGGTCCAAAAGCATCATCCAGCCGGCCGATTTCCGCAAATACTTCTACCTACGCCGGTTGCCGTTCTTCTATGCTGCCACGTGTTCGTTCCTGAAGTGGGACAACGACTCGCAGTCGCAGGCCGAGCAACTGATGTTCCAGTCCGATGGCGGCTTTATCGGCTGCATTTCGGCACTCCGACCCGTGTATATCACCTACAACGGCAACCTCACCGCCTCGCTGGGCAAGGTTCTCGCCCAATATGACTCCGACGGCAACGTGCCCACCATCGGCGAGATTTACCGCCTGACCAAAAACGGCGTGGGCAACGACACCAACAAGATGCGCTACGTGCTGATGTCTGACCCGGCGCTGCGCCTCGCTCTCCCCTCCAACGAGGTGACCCTCGACGAAGTCAACGGCCATACCGTCACCGCCGATGACCCCGCAACGCTCATGGCGCGCCAGGAAGTCACCCTGCGCGGCCGCGTCACCAACTCCGCCGGCGAGCTACTCAGCGACTTCAACGGCACCGTGACCGCCACCTTCTACGATGCCGAATTCTCAACCACCACCTACGGCTACGGCGAGGGCGGCCAGGAAATCCCCTTTGAGGAAATCGGTGCAATCCTCTTTGTCGGCTCCGGCCAGGCCACCAACGGCGAATATGAAATCACCGTGCGCATGCCCGCCAACATCTCCGACAACTATCGCCCCGCTACTATGAGCCTCTATGCCATCTCATCGGCCTCCGACCGCACCGATGCCCTCGGGGTGAGCCGCAATCTCTACGCCTTCGGCTATGACGAGAACGCCGCCGAAGACTCCGAGCGCCCCAAGATTCACTCGCTGACACTCAACGGCGAAGAATTCAAGTCGGGCGACGCGGTCAACGACTCCCCCCTGCTCATTGCCCGCATCAGCGACAACTCGGGGCTGAATATGTCAACCGCCGGAGTCGGACAGCGTATGTCGCTCAACATTGACGGCAGCGACATTCTTTCCGACCTCTCGTCATATTTCACCCCCGATGCCATCCCCTTTGAGGGGAAAATGAGCGGCACGCTCTATTATCCGCTCGAGAGCCTCGATGCCGGAGACCACACTATGACGCTGCGCGTCTGGGACGTTGACGGCAACTATGCCGATGCCTCGATTGACTGCGAGGTGAAGCCCGGCCTTGCTCCCGAAATCTACGAGGTCTACACCGACGCGATGCCCGCCCGCTCCGAGGCACGCTTCTTTGTGCGCCACAATCGCCCCGACCAGGTAGTCCGCCTAACCGTCAGCGTCTACGACCTGATGGGTCGACACGTGTGGAGCGGCGAAACCGAAGCGCGCTCCGATATGGAAACCACCAACCCGCTGACCTGGGACCTCCGCAACTCCGGGGGCCAGAGAGTGCCGCGAGGCATTTACCTCTATCGTGCCGAACTGGCTTCCGGCCAGAGCGATTCGGCCTCCAAAACAAAAAAACTTGCCGTAGCAAATGAATAAAGCAGTAACCATTTATTGCGCATCGAGCCCCGACGCTCCCGCAAACTTTCTTAACGCCGCCCGCGAGCTTGGCCGCGAGGCATCTCGCGCCGGACTGGCCACAATCACCGGAGCCGGCACCCTCGGACTCATGGGAGCCGTGGTCGACGGCACCCTCGACATTGCCGGAGGACGCGCCATCGGCGTGATTCCCCAATTCATGGTTGACCGCGGATGGGCTAACCCCCGCATGACCGAACTCCACGTCACCGCCGATATGGCCGAGCGCAAACACCTGCTCGCCTCCCTTGGCAACGGCGCCATAGCCCTGCCCGGCGGCATCGGCACCCTCGACGAGCTGATGGACCTGCTGGCTCAGTGCCAGTTAGGCATATATAACAACCCCGTGGTGATTCTCAACACCGACGGCTTCTACGACAATCTGCTCGCCCATCTGCGCCACGTTGACGACTGCCGGATGATGCGCCACCTCGGCCTGCCCGGCGACCTCTGGAAAGTTGCCCACACCCCTGCCGAGGCAATTGAATTGGTATTAGGCGTTAGGCATTAGGCATTGGATGGAACCGACCGTCAGAATAATATCCGCAGCAAATGATTCAGCGCTTCAGCTGGCGCTGATCATAGTCTTAGCCGTCAATTTACTGGCGGCTCCCATTATGGCACGCTCAGCCCATACCTTCTTCAAGCAGCTGTTCAGCACCCACCGCGAAGCCATACCCGGCGAAAAGACCCTCGGCGAGCGCCTTGTGGTAGTGTTCGGAGTGATTCAAACTCTGGTATTCGAGGCGTTGCTACTCTACTGCGCCTGCGGAGCCGACGTAATGCCCCCTCTGGCCTCTGTGGCCGGACTCGCGCTGCTCACTATGCTGCTCTTTGCCATGCAATATTGCGGATATGCCGTTACCGGATTCACCTTCTCCTCGGGCGAGAATACCCGCTTGTGGCTCTCGGCCTTTATGATTACCCAGGCGTGCGCCGGACTCCCCATGGCCGCAACCGCTTTAGGCTCACTCTTTTACCCCCGCTATATCACACTTTTCATTGTTATTGGCCTCATAATCTATATAGCAGCGCGCATACCGCTGTATATCAGAGAGTTTAGAATTTTTTACTCATCGCCCGCCTCAATTTTCTACTTTTTTTTGTATCTTTGCACCCTGGAAATTGTACCTTTTATCGGCGCACTCGCCTTTACTAACTTCTTTTCCAAGTTGTTCTGTTAATGAAGCCAATTAAAAAAATCCTCATATCCCAACCCCGCCCGCAAGCCGACAAGTCTCCCTACTTCGACATCGAAAAAAAACGCGGCGTTGAGTTGGTTTTCCGTCCTTTCATCAAGGTTGAGGGGCTTACCTCACGCGAATTTCGCCAGCAAAAGATTTCGCTCAACGACTTCTCCGCAGTAATCTTCACGGCTCGCACAGCCGTTGACCATTTTTTCCGCCTTGCCGAAGAACAGCGCTTCAACGTGCCCGAAACCATGAAATACTTCTGCTCGTCAGAGAGCATTGCCCTCTATCTGCAAAAGTACATCCCCTTCCGCAAACGCAAAATCTTCAACTCCCCAACAGGAAAGTTTGAAGACCTCATCCCCATTCTCCAAAAACACCACAAAGAGAAATACCTCTTTGCGGTCAGCGACGTCAACAAAGACGTCCTGGCAAACCTTGAAAAATCCAAGCTGCAATACACCCGCGCGGTAATGTATCGCACCGTGCCCAACAACTTTGGTACCGACGAGCCCTTTGACTACGACATGCTCGTATTCTTCTCGCCCGAGGGAATCAAAGCCCTCCAAAGCAACTTCCCCAACTTTGAGCAAGGCGACATTCGCATCGCCACTTTCGGCCTCACCACCGCAAAAGCCGTTGTCGATGCCGGCCTGCGCCTCGACCTCGACGGCTCCAAGAGCGCCAACAAATCCATTGCAGCCACCATTGACTCATTTATACTCGAAACAAATGGAGAGCCCGACCAAGAGGCAGAAACTGCCAAAAAAGATTAAACTCTGCTCTCTGACGGCCATCGACGCGCTCTTTGCCTCAGGCAAGGGCGCGCTTGCATATCCGGTGCGTATGATTTCCGCGCCCTCCGCCACCGAGGGCATCCACTTCCTGGTCAGCATTCCCAAAAAACGACTACGCCACGCCGTAGACCGCGTGCTTATGCGCCGCCGCATCCGCGAAGCCTTCCGCCGCATCCGCCCCGAGCTCCCTGCCGGGCTCAACCTCGACATCGCCTTTATCTACGTCGGCAACCGCCTCGAACCCTACTCCAAAATATCAGTCGCCCTCAAAAAATTACTAATTACCAATTGCTAATCACTAATTGCCAATTTCCAACCTAATATCCGAGCTGCTGATATTGCCCATCAAGCTCTATCGTGCCTGCATATCCCCGCTGCTACCCCCCGGCTGCCGCTTCACCCCCACCTGCTCCCAATACGCCATTGAAGCCCTCCGCAAGCACGGCCCACTCAAAGGCCTCTACCTCACCACCCGCCGCCTGCTCCGCTGCCACCCCTGGGGCGGCTCCGGCTACGACCCCGTCCCCTAAAAACATGAGGCTGCGGTCTTCTTCAGACCGCCGCGCAGGTGCCGTCGAGGAGGGGGATGGTGCGGTCGGCAGAGGCAGCGAGGGAGTCGTCGTGGGTCACGATGACGAAGCTTTGACCCATATCGCGGCGCAGGTCAAAGAAGAGGCGATGTAGCTCGGCGCGGTTGGCCGAGTCGAGCGAGCCGCTGGGTTCGTCGGCAAGTATGACCTCGGGGTTGTTGATAAGTGCGCGGGCCACTGCGCCGCGCTGACGCTCGCCGCCGGATAGTTGTGCGGGCTTGTGGTTGAGTCGCGCCGTCAGACCCATGTAGTCCAAGAGCTTGCGTGCGCGCTCCATGGCATCATCGCGCCTTGAGCCGCCAATCAGTGCCGGCAGGGCAACGTTTTCCTGCAGCGAAAATTCGGGGAGCAGAGAGTGAAATTGAAACACGAAGCCGATATGGCGGTTGCGAAAGGCTGCGAGCTTGCGGTCGGAGAGGCGGAAAATGTCGGTGCCGTCATACAGCACCGTGCCGGAGTCAGGACGCTCGAGCGACCCCATAATCTGCAGCAGGGTGGTTTTGCCCGCTCCGCTGGGACCCACTATGGCAACTATCTCGGAGTTGTCAATCTTCAGCGAAATTCCCTTGAGCACCTCGAGCTTGTCGAAGCGCTTGTGGATGTTGTTAACTTCAATCATACGTGGAGGTTATGGCCCATGCGGGTGGCCTTGGTGCGGAGATAGCGGCGGTTGTATTCGTTGGGTTCGGTTTCGATGGGCACGGTTTCCACGATTTCGAGCCCATAGCCCTGAAGGCCGATGCGCTTGGTGGGGTTGTTGCTCATCAGGCGCATGCGACTCACTCCGATTGCGCGGAGAATCTGTGCCCCCACGCCGTAGTCGCGCTCGTCGGCTTTGTGGCCGAGGCAGATGTTGGCATCCACGGTGTCCATGCCCTCTTCCTGCAGCTTGTAAGCTTTCATTTTCTCCATCAGGCCGATTCCGCGACCCTCCTGCATAAGGTAGACAATGGCACCGCGTCCCTCTTTTTCCACGGCTTCCATGGCGCGATGGAGCTGCTCGCCGCAGTCGCAGCGGCAGGAGGAGAAGATGTCGCCGGTAGCACACGAGGAGTGCACGCGCACCAGCGCGGGTTCGTCGCCGCTGAGGTCGCCCTTGACCAGGGCAATGTGTTCCAGACCGTTTGACTTCTGGCGGAAAGGAATTGCGCGGAAGTGACCCCAGCGGGTGGGGAGGTCTACCTCCACGCCCTGCTCAATGAGCGACTCCGTGCGGTTGCGATAGGCCACGAGGTCGGCAATCGAAATGAGCTTGATGCCCCACAGGTCGGCCTTTTGGCGCAGCTCGGGGAGGCGAGCCATTGTGCCGTCGTCGCTCATTATCTCCATCAGCGCGGCCACGGGTTGCAGTCCGGCCAGGCGCGCAAGGTCTACTCCTGCTTCGGTGTGGCCGGTGCGCTGGAGCACGCCGAAATCCTGGGCATAGAGCGGGTTGATGTGACCCGGGCGGCCAAAGGTTGCCGGCGTGGAAGCCGGGTCGGCAAGGGCGCGGATCGTGGCGCAGCGGTCGTGAATGCTCACTCCGGTGGAGCAGCCCTCGAGCTTGTCTACTGTGACGGTAAACGGAGTGCCCAGCACCGAGGTGTTGACCTGCACCTGGCGATCGAGGTCAAGTTCGCGGGCGCGGCTCATGGTGAGCGGAGCGCAGAGTACCCCTCGGGCGTTTTTAAGCATAAAATTCACTTGCTCGGGGGTGATTTTCTCGGCGGCAACTATGAGGTCGCCCTCGTTTTCGCGGTCTTCGTCGTCGACCACGATGAGGAACTTGCCTTGGCGAAAGTCTTCAATAGCGTCTTCTATGGAGTCGAGTTTAATGCTGCTCATGGATGTTAATTGTTTGGATTTCAGGAATTAAGGATTCAATTTTACGGAGTCTGTTGCGTAGCCGCAAGCGCAGCAGCGGCGACTGAAACCAGGGTTCGATAATCGGAATGTCGTTGAGCTTGTTCATCAGCGTCTGCGAGCGGGTATTGGCCATATAGCTGACAGCCGGCTCAAGTATGGCGTTGAATGCCACCACATTGGTGAAATTGCGCAGCGCCTCGCCCACGGCGGCGAGCTGCTCGGCGGCGACTGCGGGGTCGTAGTCTTCAATCACCACCTCTTTCACCGTCAGGGCGCGTTGGTTCTTGCCGGTGATGGCTCGCAGCAGGCGCATGTAGCTGTCGGCGTTAAATACCGATGAGTCTTTTACCGCCTTGTAGGTCACGAAGATACCCAGCGGCAGCAACACCGCCGAACTGAGCCATACGCCCTCGATAACCGGGATTTTGCCGTCGCGGGCAAGGCGGTAGCCCATATTGTCGATTATATAGTAGAAAATAAACAGGAACACACTGATAACCAGCGGAGTTCCCAATCCGCCCTTGCGAATTATCGCGCCGAGCGGAGCGCCGATAAAGAAGAATATCAGGCACGCCAGCGATAGCGTGAAGCGCCGGTTCAGCTCAATGCCGTGGCGACGCAGCAGCTCGTGTTGGCTCTCAAGGAAGTGATAGTGACCCTGATAGTCCCAGCGCATGCGGTCAATGTCGTTGCGGGCGCTAATCATTATGGAGCGGTGCTGTTCGGGCGACACGCGGGCAAAAATCGAGTCGATGTTAACAACCTGCCGGGGCCGCGCATCGGCGCGCTTGGCCTCGGCGGGAAGCGATGCCGGGCTTACGCTCACCAGGTTGAGGTTGGCGAGTTCGTTGCCAAACTTCTGCCCCACGGAGTCCACGCCGTGCTGCAGCGAGTCAATGGAGTGGCGCAGCTGCGAAACGTTTTTGCCGGCGTAGGTATTGCTGATTTCGCTCTCGTCCATCATGTTGAGGTTCATGTCGAACGCCACCGTGATGAGTTTGTTTGAGAACTGCTCACTGCGATAGAGCGAGTTGCGCGCCGACGACATCCCCCCCTGGCCCTCGCGCAGGTTCTCAAAAAGTTCGCCGCGGTGCAGGTCAAGGAGCATGTGAGTCTTGTCGGGCGAGGTGCGCAGCGTGGCGCTGTCGGCAAGTATTACGCGGGAGCGGTCAAACCCCTGGCGGAAGTCATAAATCATCACCGCGTAGAGCATTCCCGACTCGCGGTTTTTTGACTCCACGTAGATGTTGATGTTGGGCAGCTGATAGTTGAATTCCCCCTCGGCAATGTCGAGCTCGGGGGTTTTCTGGCGTACGGATTTCAGCAGGGTCCACATCTTTGTCTGCGCAAGGGGCAACACGTCGTTTTGAAAGAAAAAAGCCCCGATGCTCACGAACACTATCAACACGATAAGCGGCGACATAACGCGAAACAGAGATATGCCGCCGGCTTTCAGGGCGGTGAGTTCCATACTCTCGCCGATGTTGCCAAAGGTCATCAGCGAGGCCAACAGCACCGCCAAAGGCAGTGCCATAGGCACCATTGACAGCGCGGCGTAGAAAAACAGTTCGGCCAACACTCCTATACTCACACCTTTGCCCACAAGATCCTGAAGGTGAAGCCACAAGAACTGCATCAGCACGATAAACGTGCAGATGAAAAAAGTCATCACAAAAAGCGGCAGAAACTGCCGCAACATGAAGCGGTCGAGCGTTTTCATTTCTTTACCACCCGCAAAGGTACGAATTTTTTTTTAGTTAGGAGTTAGAAGTAAGAAGTTAGAAGTTAGAAGTAAAATATGGAGAGGCGGATTTTAAGCCGCCCCTCCATATTTTCACTGCCCACTGCCCACTGCCCACTTAAAGCAGCTTGCTGCGCGAGGCGCGGAAATCGTCGAAGCTGCGGAAGATGTCGGCCAACGCAGCCATTGAATTGCGCGTCTGCGCATCATAGAGCGTCGCCGAATTGCCGTTGCCCGTCTGATTGCGTCCCTGCAGAGTGTCGCTCACCCCGCCGGCTTTCTCAAACAGCTTCATCTCCAGGTTTACCAGCTCATAAGCCCCCGAGGTTGCCGGATTCGTCACCACCTGCTGCGGCCCGGGGCTACCAGGCTGCGGATTGTAGGGAATCACGCCGTCATACGATGCCCAGAGGTTCCTGATGTCGTTCCACGAATAGTCCTCACAAATCTGATTCTCCGGAAAGAGCAACACACCCTTGGCCGACGACGACATCATATTGTCAATAAGCGTAATGAGGCGGTTTACGTGTTTTTGTTGGTCAATCAGCCCCTCAACAAAGGGGTGAATCTCGCCGTCCATCAGCGGATAAAACTTCACCACAAACGGATGTCGCCCGGCCTCGTCAATGCGCAGCAATATCCCCTCGGGAGTGAGAAAACGCCCCTGCCAAATCGTGGAATACTCCAGGCGGGTGTGTATGCGCGGCTGCCCCTTTTTGGCGCGTTTGCGGTTGGTGGCGGTAACCTCGGCGCTTCGGCTCTCCGGCAGGTAATAGAGCGTGGAGCTGAGAGTGTCGTGGCAGCGCAAACGCCCGGCGGCCTCGAGGGTCCACACCTCTATCACCCGGCAGCGCTCCGCCCCGCCATAGAGGCGCTTAATCTCCTCGGCCTTCTCCTTTGAGCCTCTCGCAAAGCGCCCAACCGTCTCCGCAAGGCTCCAGTCGTGAAACATCCCCACCAGCTCCATATCAAGGCCACGGGGGTCGCGAATCTCCGAGCAGAAAAAGTCGTCGGGGTTCACGTTGTCAACCCACACGCCGTCGCCCTCCGGACGGCGCTCGTTGACGATTCTCTGCACCGCGCACCCGCTGATTAGAAACTCCTCGAGCATCCGCGCGTCGAGTTCGCCGAGGTGGTTGTGGTCAACCGGCGCGTTAGCCTGGTCCTCGCGTGAGCGGAAGTGGCCCACAATCGTCGTCACCAGGCGGTGAATCATATTGTTGGTAATGGGCGGCCGGCCGTTGAGCGAGGCATATTCCCCCTCGGTGAGCCGCGAGCCGTCGGGCAGGATGATTATGTCGCCCCACTGGTGGCCATAAGTAAAGAGCTTGAAGCGCTGCCGCGCCGCGCGAAAGGGTGCAAGGCGATCATACTCGCGCCTTGCGCGTTCAAGATAGTCTGTTTCCATCATTCTGTTGCTACTAAAAGTCGGTCGTCAAAAATGTAAGTTTCGCTCCCGGGGTCGGTTATGGCAATAACCGAGCTCAACGAGCCTCTCGGAGCGCACACAATCAGCTCCCGCGGCGAAATGCGTGCCGCCATGGGGCGCTGGCAGTAGGGATTTGCCGCAAGGCGGCGCAAGGTTGCGGGATTCTCGTCGGGAACCACCGCGCCGGGCCACTCCGAGAAGCGCACCCGCAAAATGCGCCTCACCCTCTGGGGCAGCTTCACGTGAGTAACGCCGTAAACCCCCGAAACCTGCGCTTCCGAAGCCAATTCTTCGGGCGCAAGCAGCTCCTCGGGAGCCTCATCGAGTTGCGTGAGATACCAGGCCCGCATCTCCTCGGTGAGCATGGCGTCAAAATCCGCGCCCTCGGTGCGCGCCACCGTGCAGTCGAGCCGCAGGGGCTCGGCTGTACGGGCGTAGCGCCACAGGGTCAACATTTCGGCCTTGGTCAGCGTGCGCTTCATGCTTTCGTGGCGGTAACGCGGACGTGGGCTTCAGGATAACGCAATACCAGGCAGCTCACCTCGGTCATCACTACGGCCTCGGTGTTGCGCTGTCCCGAAGTGCGCAGGTCAAGGGTTGTGGCCGAGAAAGGCACGTGAACGTACTTGGTCAGGAACTCCGGGTCTATGATAAGACCGTCGGCCGAATGGCCGCAGGAATCGAGTACCTCGGAGTGAATCACGTAGAGAGTGCCGAACTTGGAGTGCATCTCCGTGAAGTCCAGACCCCAGCGGCTCACCACGTCGCCCGGAAGCATCACGCGCTGATTGCCGTCAAGCAGCGAAAGCTGCTCAATCAGCTCCGTGCCGGCAACGAGGATTTTGCGCGCCGAACCGGCGTGGCCCGTAAAGGCCGTCGACATCACCTTGAGCCAGTCGGCCGACTTCAGTGCTCCGGCAGGATAGGTGGCATCCTTGCCCGCCTGATTCCATATGCCTCCGGTCAGGAATACCTCGCATTTCTTCTCCGTGTCGGTAAAGCGGGCCTTGGTGCCGAACAGGAACGTGCGCTCCATGGCAAGGCGCATGTCGTAGAGCGCCACCTCCTCCTGGTCGGAGAATGTCCAGCCCACCTCCTTGTTGGCGGCGCGCATTAGGGTTGATTGCTCAATCTGCGTCTTGAAAATCTGGCAGTAGTTCTGCATCTTTTCGGGCAGAGCCTCATATTGCGCGGTCTGCACGTCGAGTTCGCCGGCAGCGCGACCCATGCGCACCACTTTGGCTCCGGCGGGAATGTCAAAGAGGTCATCGGCCGTGACGTTTACGGGCTTCACGCGGACGCTCTGACCGTTCACCTCCATCACGTAGGCAATCAGCGCCTCCGAGGCCGAGGTTTTTACATCGGGCAGCATAATGGTTTCCGATTGGTCAAAAGCCTTGTCCTCGTTAAGGGTCAGCGAAACCACGCTGTCGCCGGCAATCATGGCCTGGGCCTTCAGCGTTGCCGACTGCGGGCGCGTTGCCACTGCGTAATAGTCTACTGTCATACTCTTGCAGGGCCGTGACGCGGCATAGCGGCTCAGCTGGTCAATGGGCGTGGCCATAGGGCGCAGCTTGGTGATTTTACGGTCTACGTCGTTGCGCAGAAGTTCGGGGGTCTGTTGGTTTGCGAGCGTGGTTGTCAGGGGCTCGCCGGTAATCTGTTTGCTCATAGTCTTTTCTTGTTGTTTAAAGGTTTAGGGGTTTAAGGGTTTAGGGGTTTAGGGGTTTACTCCCAGATTGATTTATGGATTGTGTTGAGAATCTCAAAGCCTTGCTGAGGCTCCTCGGCCGCTTTCTGCCCGGGACTCTCCCAGAGCGACGGCTCCTGCATTCTTTTCTCAATCTGTTCGTTCAAGCCTCGGCGATAGCCGCGCTCTTCGGCTTCGGCAAGCTGCTGCTCAAAGCCGGCGGGGGTGGGGTTCTGATTCTGTTCCATAATGACGCTGCAAAGTTACGCCCGCCCCTCGCCGCTGAACCGTAGAATTTGTCCGATTGTTGAAAATTAAAAAAAATTACGTAAATTTGCAGCCCATTATGAACACTGATATGGCATCAAACGATTTAGACTGGAGTACATTGCCGTTTGGCTACGTACCCACCGACATCAACGTCCGCTCGACGTTTCGCAACGGCGTTTGGGGCCCCATTGAAGAGACCTCATCAGAATATATTAATATGCACATGGCCGCAACCGCGCTGCACTACGGCCAGGAAATCTTTGAAGGACTGAAAGCTTTTCGCGGCAAAGACGGCAAAATACGCATTTTCCGCCTCCACGACAATGCCAAGCGCATAATCGAATCCGCCAAAGGCCTGCTCATGGAGCCGGTGCCCGAAGAACTCTTCTGCGAAATGTGCATTCGCGCCGTCAAGGCCAACGAACGCTTCATTCCCCCCTACGGCTCAGGCGCTTCGCTCTATATCCGCCCCCTCGAAATCGGTATGACCGCCCAGGTTGGCGTGAAACGCGCCACCGAATATACATTCATCGTCTTCGTGTCGCCCGTGGGTCCTTACTTCAAAGAGGGCTTCAAGCCCACCAACATCTGCATTATGCGCGAATATGACCGCGTGGCACCCAAGGGCACCGGACGCTGGAAAGTCGGAGGCAACTACGCCGCATCAATCGCCGCCGGAGCCAAAGCCCACGACATGGGCTACAGCGCAGTGCTCTACCTCGACCCCAAAGAAAAAAAATACCTCGACGAATGCGGACCCGCAAACTTCTTTGCCATCAAAGACGGCAAATACATAACCCCCGCATCCGAATCCATACTCCCCTCAATCACCAACATGAGCTTCATGACCCTGGCCCGCGACATGGGCCTCGAAGTGGAACAGCGCCATATCACCGTCGACGAACTCGCCGACGTCAGCGAAGCCGCAGCCTGCGGCACCGCAGCAGTGGCCTCTCCCGTAGGCGAGGTTCATGACCTCGACACCGGCATTCACTACGTCATTGCCAAAGACGCACAACCCGGCCCCGTCACCACCGAACTCTACAACCGCCTCCGCGCAATTCAATACGGCGAGGCTCCCGACTCTCACGGCTGGACAACTCTCGTAGAATGATTAACTACCAGGAAATCATCAACAAATACTATCCCGAGGGCACGCGCCTTCGGGATATTTATATGCGCCACGCCCTCGACGTTGCCGCTATGGCCGAAGAACTCCGCGCCAAGTATCACCCCGACCTCGACCCCGCCGAGGTCCGCGCCGCCTCCATGACCCACGACATCGGCATCTTCCTGACCGATGCCCCCGGTATTGAATGCCACGGCTCAGCGCCTTATATTCAGCACGGCCCCCTAGGCGCCGACCTGCTGCGCCGCGAGGGCGCTCCCGAATGGATGGCCCGCGTGGCCGAGCGCCACACCGGAGTCGGCATCGGCAACCTCGTGCCCGAAACTATGTTGGAAAAACTCGTGTGCTACGCCGACAAGTTCTATTCCAAATCCGGCGATATGAAGCGCAAATCACTTGACCGCGTCGAAGCCTCCATGGCACGCTACGGAGCCCAAAATCTTGAGGCTTTTCACCGGCTGCGCCTTCAGGTGCTTCAAATATTATGACTTTCTACGCCCAAAATCCAACTTTAATTCGTAACTTTGCGGAAATAAACACAATCATACTGAAATGAAGCCCTCAATTCCTAAAGGAACTCGCGATTTCACGCCCGCCGAGATGGCGCGGCGCAACTATATTTTCGACACCATCCGCACGGTGTTCCGACTCTACGGTTTCGCACCCATCGAAACCCCCGCGCTCGAAAACCTCTCAACCCTCATGGGCAAATATGGCGAGGAGGGCGACAAGCTCCTCTTCAAGGTACTCAACTCCGGCGACTTTCTGCACGGCGTTGACCCCGCCCTGCTCCAGAACCCCGAGGGGCAGTGGGGCAAGCTCACCGCACAACTCTGCGAAAAAGGTCTGCGCTACGACCTCACCGTGCCCTTTGCCCGCTTCGTCGTTATGCACCGCAACGACCTGCAGATGCCCTTCAAGCGCTATCAGATTCAACCCGTGTGGCGCGCCGACCGACCCCAAAAAGGTCGCTACCGCGAATTTTACCAGTGCGATGCCGACATTGTCGGCTCCGACTCCCTCATCAACGAAGTTGAGCTGCTGCAGCTCATCGACGAAGTCTTTGCACGCCTGGGAATACGCATCGCCATCAAGCTCAACAACCGCAAGGTCCTCGCCGGAATCGCCACCCTCATCGGGTTCCCCGACAAGATGGTCGACATCACCGTGGCCATTGACAAACTCGATAAAATCGGCCTCGAAGCCGTCAATGCCGAACTCCGCGAGCGCGGACTCACCCCCGAAGCCGTCAGCGCCCTCGAACCCATCCTGAAAATCGACGGCACCGTCAGCGAGCGCCTCAACAAGCTCGCCGAGCTGCTCAAAGATGTTCCCGAAGGAGCTCTCGGAGTTGCCGAACTCCGCGAAATCGTTGCCGGAGTCGAAGCCCTCGGACTCCGCGCACAGCTCGACCTCGACGTGAGCCTGGCCCGAGGACTCAACTACTACACCGGAGCCATCATCGAAGTTAAGGCCCTCGACGTAGCCATCGGCTCCATAACCGGCGGCGGACGCTACGACAACCTCACCGGAGTATTCGGCATGCCCGGCCTCTCCGGCGTGGGCATCAGCTTCGGTGCCGACCGCATCTACGATGTCCTAAACCAGCTCAACCTCTACCCCGCCGACCTCCTAACCGGAGCCAAAGTACTCTTCCTCAACATGGGCACCGCCGAAGCCGCCGAATCGCTCAAAATGGTCAAGGAACTCCGCGCCGCCGGAATCTCCGCAGAACTCTACCCCGATGCCGCCAAGATGAAAAAGCAGATGAGCTATGCCGACGCCAAAGGCATCCCCTACGTAGCTATCATCGGCGAAAGCGAACTCGCCTCCGGCCAACTCACCCTCAAAAATATGTCAACAGGCGAACAGCAGCTCCTCACCCCCTCCTCCGCCGCCCAATTATTAATTACTAATTACTAATTAATGACACTATCGGAAGTTCGTCGCCAATTCTTTACCTTTCGCAACGGTCTGCTCGCCGACATGCTCCGCAAGCAGGCCCAACTGCCCCAAAAGGTAATCTTCGGCCTCAATCTGCCCCAGCTGCGCGAAATCGCCGCCCGCTGCGGTCAAGATGACGCCCTGGCCTGCGAACTCTGGGCCGACACCGACTGCCGCGAGGCCCGACTCCTCGCCCCGATGATTCACTCTGCCTCGGCCGAGGTCCTCGCCTGGCTCGACCAAGTCATCACCATTGAAGAGGCCGACGTGGTGTGTCACCG
Source organism: Prevotella sp. (assembly GCA_023666665.1). GTDB lineage: Bacteria > Bacteroidota > Bacteroidia > Bacteroidales > Muribaculaceae > UBA3263. Next base: position 1,218,549 of record JAMPBN010000001.1, read on the forward strand.
CCTGCTGCGCCGCTGCCCCGGAGCCGCCGACAAGGCTCGCCAAGCGCTCCGCAGCGACAACCCCCTGGTATGCTATGCCGCCATTCGCTTGATTATCAACCTCCTCCCCGATAGCCGCGAACTCGCCCTCCAAGCCCTCCAAACCGTAGAATTTCACTCCCTGACCGACGGCATCATGCGCCAGCTGCGCCGTCAACTCGCCAATGAAGAAGAAGCTCTATAACTCAGCGCTGAGCCTCACCAAAGGCCTACTCTCCACTGTCAGGGTCATACCCTCGCCGGCGCTGAGCAAAACCCGCCGGTTCGTCGACGGCCAGGCTCGGGCGCTCAAAAACGCCTGCCAATTCCAGCCGGCAGCCGAAAACTTCTGGTTCCACTGCGCCTCGCTCGGCGAATATGCCATTGCCCGGCCCCTTATGGCCGAACTCAAACGCCGCAAGCCCGACTGCCGCATTGCCCTAACCTTCTTCTCCTCAACCGGAGTAATGGCGCTGCGCCGCCGACCCAACCCCGATGCCGACTATGTCGGCTTCCTGCCCCTCGACACCGCCGCAAACGCCTACTCGCTGCTCGACGCTTTCCGCCCCTCGGCAGCACTCTTTATGGTCAGCGAATACTGGCCCAACTACCTCGCCGAACTCAAGCGCCGCAACATACCCACCTTCCTGGTGAGCTGCATCTTCACCGAAAACACCCCTCATTTCAAGCCGGTCATCGGCTCCATTTTCCGCGACTCGCTCCAAACCTACACCCGCATCTACTGCCTCAACCACGCCTCGGTAGACGTTCTCAACCGTCTTGGCTACGACCGCGCCGTAGTCGAGGGCGACCCCCTGGTCGACAACGCCCTGCGCATTGCCGACACCAAATGGGACAGCCCCGCCCTGCGCCAGTTCTGCCACAAGGCCCCAACGCTCATATGCGGCTCTATCCACAACGGCGACGACATTGACCTCATTGCCCGCGAAATCAACTCCCACCCCTCGCGCCGCTACCTCCTGGTGCCCCACGAGGTCGACGAAGCCAGCCTCCAGGACGTTGAAGAAGCCCTCGACGTGCATTCACGCCGACTCTCGCGCTACACCCCCACCATGGACGAAAACGTGCTGATTGTCGACAACATCGGCCAGCTCGCCTACCTCTACCGCTACGGCACTATGGCCTACGTGGGCGGCGGATTCACCCGTCAGCTCCACTCCATCATCGAACCCGCCGTCTATGGCCTACCCATTGCCTTCGGGCCGCGCACCGAGCGCAAAGTCCTCGCCAAACTCCTGCTCAAACTCGGAGTGGCAACCACCACGGCAACCCCCGCGCAATTCGCCGAATGGGCCGACCGACTCTTCAACGCCCCGCGCACGCAGCTCGAAGAAATACGCGCAACCGCCCGCAAGTTCTGCGACGAACAGGCCGGCGCAACCCGACGCATAATATCCAACGTTCTCGAATGTCTAAAACCGACCGACTGATATACCTCGCCTGCAGCGCTCTGAGCCGACTGCCATGGTGGATGCTCTACGCCCTGAGCAGCTTCCTGGCCTGGCTCTGCTACACATTCCGCCTCTACCGCTACAAGGTGGTCATAGAAAACCTGCGCCTCGCATTCCCCGACATGTCGCCGCGCCAACGCCGGCGCATTGCCAGGCGCTTCTACCGCCACCTCGGCGACTCGCTCGTAGAGTCCGTCAAGCTACTCCACGTTTCCGACGAATCGCTGCGCCGCAAGGTGGAATTTGTCGGCTGGAACCAACTCGACCGCCAGCGCCGGGAGCACCGCTCCGTAGTCCTCTACCTCGGCCACTACGGCAACTGGGAGCTCGTCCCCACCATTGTTTGGGCCATCCCCGACGACTTTATCAAAGGCCAAATCTACAAGCCCGCACACCACCCCACCGGAGTCGCCGTAATGGAAAAAATCCGCTCGCGTTTCGGAGCCGAAAACATCAACCAGGAACACGCCTTCCTCCACCTCATCCGCCAGAACCGCGCCGGACACCTCACCTGCACCGGATTCATCGCCGACCAGCGGCCCAACGGCAACTTCAACCACTGGACCACCTTTCTCGGACTCCCTACCGCTTACACCCCCGGAGGCGAAGAAATCGGCCGCCGAATCAACGCCGACTACTACTATATCGACCTCGAGGAAACCCGCCGGGGACACACGCGCCTCACCCTTATACCCATTACCCCCGACCCCGACGAACCCGACTACCCCATGACCGTCGGCTACCTCCGCCTACTCGAAAAAACCATACGCCGCGACCCCGCCCTCTGGCTCTGGACCCACAAACGCTGGTCCGGCCAACTCCCCCCGCCAACCCCATAACCCCATAACCCCATAACCCTCGGGCAAAGCCCGAATAACCATGAAAATAGTTTGTGTTATACCCGCCCGCGCCGAAAGCAGTCGCTTCTTTGAAAAACCCCTGGCTCTAATTCTCGGCAAACCCATGATTCAATGGGTCTACACCCACTGCGCCGAAGTAAAAGTGTTCAGCGAAGTCTACGTTGCCACCGACTCCGAAAAGATTGCCAAAGTCTGCAAATCTTTCGGCGCTCCCGTCATCATGACCCGCTCCGACCACGACACCGCCACCGAGCGACTTTACGAAGTCTCCACCAAGGTGCCCGCCGACCTCTACGTCATGGTCAACGGCGACGAACCCCTCCTCTCCGAAGAGGCCATCGTTCAATGTATTCCCGCTGACCTCAACCCCGACGAACTCTTTGTCAGCAACCTGATGACCGACTTCACCAACCCCGTGGAAGTCGTTGATGCCACCAACCTCAAAATCGTCACCGCTGCCGATAATCGCTGCCTCTTCATCTCACGCAGTCCCATACCCTACCCCAAAGGCTCCCTCGACGTTATCTACCACAAATTCGTCGGCGTCGGCGCGTTCACCCGCAAGGCCCTCGACTTCTACCACAATACCCCCCGCGGACCCATCGAAAAAGTCGAAGAGAACGACTCTTTCCGCTTCATCGAAAACCACGTCCCCATCTACTACTACAACTGCCACTGCAAAAGCCTCAGCGTTGACAACCGCAAAGACATCGCCGGCGTTGAAGCCTATCTAACCTCCAACACCTAACGCCTAACGCCTAATGCCCAACCTCCTCATCTTCCGACTCTCCGCCCTTGGCGACGTAGCTATGACTATTCCGGTCATCTACTCCGTTGCCAAACAATACCCCGACCTGCAGCTAACGGTCGTCACCCGGCCGTTCTTCCGCCGCATCTTCATCAATCCCCCCGCCAACATCAGCTTCATTGACTTCAACGCCAAGACCCTACGCGAACTCTTCGTCTTCATCAAGGCACTGAAAGCCAAACAATACTCCGCCGTGGCCGACCTCCACGACGTTATCCGCACCCGCGTCATTCGCTACGCCCTGCGCCTGAGGAGCCTCCCCATGGCCTCGGTCAATAAAGACCGCCGCGCACGCAAGCGCCTCACCAACGACAAGGAACGCACCTTCCAGCGCAACTACGTCGACCGCTACGCCGACGTGTTTGCCAGCCTCGGCTACCCCGTCAACGTCGACTTCAAGGGCTTCGGCGCCCCCCAAGACCAACGCGCCGGAGTCGGACTCGCGCCCTTTGCCCGCTACCAAACCAAAACCTACCCCCCGGAGCTAATGGAAGAAGTAGCCCGCGAACTCACCGACCGCAACATCCCCGTCTACCTTTTCGGCGCTCGCGGAGCCGAAGAAGAGCAGCTCAGTGAGTGGGTGCAGCGCAACCCCAAGCTCACCCTGATGGCCGGAAAACTCCCCCTCGAAGAAGAACTTCAAGCCATTGGCCGCCTCAAACTTATGGTCAGCATGGACTCTGCAAATATGCACCTGGCCTCACTCATGGGAACCCCGGTAGTCAGCATCTGGGGCTCCACGATTCCGCAATGCGGATTCCTCGGCTACGGCCAAAGCGCCGACAACGCCATCTGGCTCGACCTCGAATGCCAGCCATGCTCCGTGGCCGGACTACCCGAATGCCCCATCGGCCACTACGCCTGCCTTGAACGCCTCTCTCCCCAATCCATCACCAAAAAAATCCTCCAATTACTAATTACTAATTACTAATTACCTAAGATGGCCAAAAAAGTAGAAACCCCGCTGATGAAGCAATACTACGAAATGAAGCAGAAACACCCCGACGCAGTGTTGCTGTTTCGCGTCGGCGACTTCTACGAAACCTACGACACCGATGCCGTCGTAGCCGCCGAAATCCTCGGCATCACGCTCACCCACCGCTCCAACGGTGCCGCCGCAGCCACCGAAATGGCCGGATTCCCCCACCACGCCCTCGACACCTACCTCCCCAAGCTCGTCCGCGCAGGCAAGCGAGTGGCCATCTGCGAGCAACTTGAAGACCCCAAACTCGCCAAAAACAAAATCGTCAAGCGAGGCATCACCGAACTCGTCACCCCCGGCGTCAGCCTCAGCGATAACTGCCTTGACCACCGCGAAAACAACTTCCTCGCCGCAATCCACATCATGGATCGCAAGCTCTGGGGCATGGCGCTGCTCGACATCTCTACCGGCGAATTTCTCTGCGCACAGGGTTCTCCCGAATACGTCGACAAACTCCTGGGCGGTTTCGCCCCCAAAGAACTCCTCCTTGAGCGCGGCCGACGCGCCGAAGCCGAAAGCGAACTCTCCACAAAATACCTCACTTTTGACCTCGACGACTGGATTTTCACCGCCGACTCAGCCAACTCGCGCCTGCTCAAGCAGTTTGAAACCGGCTCTCTCAAAGGTTTCGGAGTCGACGGCATGCCCGCCGCAATTATCGCCGCCGGAGCCATTCTACACTACCTCGACATCACCCAACACACCCTCCTGGGCCACATAACCTCCCTGCGACGCATCGAAGAGGAACGCTACGTACGCCTCGACAAGTTCACCATACGCAACCTCGAACTCGTCGCCCCCATGACCCCCGAGGGCAAGAGCCTCCGCGCCGTACTCGACCGCACCGTAACCCCCATGGGCGCCCGCACACTCCACCGCTGGCTCCTCTTCCCCCTGCGCGACCCCGCAGCAATCAACCGCCGCCTCGACGTCGTTGAACACTTCTTCCGCGACCCCGATGCCCGCGACAACATCCGCCGCCTCATCGAGCAGGTCGGCGACCTCGAACGCCTCGTCTCCAAAGTCGCCGTTGGGCGCATCTCCCCCCGCGAAGTCGTGCAGCTGCGCAACGCCCTCGATGCCATCGAACCCGTCAAGGCCCTATGCTCCGCATCCGCCCAGCCAACCCTCGCCGGCTACGGCGACCAGCTCAACCCCTGCCCCGTAATCCGTAAACGCATTGCCCGCGAAATCGTCGACGATGCCCCCATCTCCGTCCAAAAAGGCTCCGTAATCCGCTCCGGCGTATCCGCCGAACTCGACGAGCTGCGCCAAATCGCCTTCCAGGGCAAAGACTACCTCCTCAAAATCCAGCAACGCGAAATCGCCGCCACAGGCATCCCCTCCCTCAAAATCGCCTACAACAACGTCTTCGGCTACTACATCGAAGTCACCAACACACACCGCGACAAAGTCCCCGCCGACTGGATTCGCAAGCAAACCCTCGTCAACGCCGAGCGCTACATCACCCAGGAACTCAAAGAATACGAAGAGAAAATCCTCACCGCCCAAGACCGCATTCTCATCCTCGAGCAGCAACTCTTCAACGACGTTGTCAGCGCCCTGACCGAATACATTCCCGCCATTCAACTCAACGCCCGACTCATTGCCCGGCTTGACTGCCTGCTGTCGTTCACCCTCGTGGCCAAAGACTATAAATACACCCGCCCCATCGTCGACGACTCCCTCGAACTCTCCATCACCGAGGGCCGCCACCCCGTCATCGAGCGACAGCTGCCCATCGGCGAACCATACATCACCAACTCAGTAACCCTCAGCAACGACTCTCAGCAAATCATGATGATTACCGGACCCAACATGTCCGGCAAATCCGCCCTGCTGCGCCAAACCGCCCTCAACGTCATCATGGCCCAGATGGGATGCTTCGTCGCCGCACAATCCGCCCGCATCGGAGTAGTCGACAAAGTCTTCACCCGCGTCGGAGCCTCCGACAATATCTCCCTGGGCGAATCAACCTTCATGGTCGAAATGAACGAAGCCGCCTCCATACTCAACAACCTCTCCCAACGCTCACTCATCCTCTTCGACGAACTCGGGCGCGGCACCTCAACCTACGACGGCATCTCCATTGCCTGGGCCATCGTTGAATACCTCCACCAGCACGGCACCCTCCACCCCAAAACCCTCTTCGCCACCCACTACCACGAACTCAACGAAATGGAGCAAACTTTCCCCCGCGTGGTCAACTACAACGTCTCCGTCAAAGAAATCGATGGCCGGGTAGTCTTTCTCCGCAAGCTCGCCCGAGGAGGCTCCGAACACTCCTTCGGCATCCACGTAGCCAAACTCGCCGGCATGCCCGCAGCCATCGTCAAGCGAGCCAACGAAGTGCTCCGCCAGCTCGAAGACAACCTCCGAGGCGACCGCAAAATCGCAGACATCCAACCCGCCGCCCCAACCCAATCGCAAGACGGCGTGCAACTCACCTTCTTCCAGCTCGACGACCCCGTCCTCACCCAGATTCGCGACATGATTCTCAACATCGACATTGACCGCCTCACCCCCCTCGACGCCCTCAACAAACTCCACGACATCCGCTCCGCCCTCACCGGCAAATAATCCACATCCCCACATTAAATTTCCACATTCCAACATTTTTTCGTAACTTTGCGCCCGAAAATCTTTAGCATTCACACATGGACGAACTCCGGAATCTTCAAAAAATACTCGCTGCTGAGTCTCAAGCAATTGCAAAAGTACCCCTGACTGCCGAATACTCCGCAGCCCTGGATCTGATTCAACACCACGTTTGCGACCTCGGAGGCAAGGTCGTGGCTTCCGGTATGGGCAAAGCCGGACAAATCGCCTCCAACATCGCCTCAACATTCGCATCTACCGGCATCCCCGCAGTCAACATCAACCCCGCCGAAGCTCAACACGGCGACCTCGGAGTACTCCAGCCCAACGACGTTATGCTACTGATTTCCAACTCCGGGCGCACCGACGAAATTCTCCGGCTCTACGAAATTGCCCGCATGCTCTACCCCAAGATGCGAGCCATCGTAATCACCGCCGAACCCTCCTGCCCCCTCGCCCAGATGCCCGACACCGTCAGCATCTTCACCGGACACCCCGCCGAAGTCTGCCCCCTCGGAGTCACTCCAACCACCTCAATCACCGCAATGACCGTGATTGGCCACCTCCTCATCATCGGCATGATGCTACGCACCGGATTCACTCGCGAACAATACGCCGTACGCCACCAAGGAGGCTCACTCGGCGAAAAACTACGCTCCGAACTATGACCGGTGGCTACAACCCCTCCCGGCTCGATGCCCGAGGCATGCGCATAGCCATTGTGTGCACCCAGTGGAACGAACACATCACCACCCTCCTCGCCGACGGTGCCAACCAAACCCTCGCCGATGCCGGAGCCGACACCGAAACATTCATCGTACCCGGAGCCATTGAACTCACCTACGCCGCCCAACGCATCATCGACTCCCGGCAATTCGATGCCGTCATTGTCTTCGGCTGCGTCATCAAAGGCGAAACCCCACACTTTGACTACGTCTGCCAAAGCGTCACCCAAGGCATTACCGCCCTCAACGCCGACGGCCCCATACCCGTGATATTCGGAGTCCTCACCGTGCTCAACCTCCAGCAAGCACTTGACCGCTGCGGAGGCCCCGCAGGCCACAAAGGCATCGAGGCAGCCCAAACCGCCATATCAATGGTCGACTTTTCGCGCCGATTCGATGACTGACCCCGAGCAGCTCATTCTACCCTGTCGGCTCGCACCCCCTATTCCATACTACCGCGCCATGGCTCTCCACCCCGGACCCGTGGCCGTCAACCTTGCCGAACGCTTCGACAAACGCTGCAAAGCCGCCCACCGGTTCACCATTGCCGACACCCGAGGCCCCCTCGACCTCACCGTTCCCATCGAAAAACCCTACGGAGCAACCTGGGCCGACACCCGCATCAGCCTCCACGGAAACTGGTGGGAACTTATGACTCGCGCCCTCGAAAGCGCCTACGGCCGCACCCCCTACTTTGAATTCTACGCCGACGACTTCCTCCCCCTCCTCTCCAACCCCGACCACTTCACCACCGTCGCCGTCCTCGTCGCAGACTTCGACCGCGCCATCCGCCGCGCCCTCTTTCTCCCCACCCAAGTAACCTACATCCACTCCCCACTGTCCACCGTCCACTGCCCACTGCCCACTGCCCACTGCCCCACCTACTGGCAGGTGCGCGCCCAAACACTCGGCTTCATCCCCGGCCTCAGCATCCTCGACCTCATCTTCAACCTCGGCCCCGAATCCCTGGCAATTTTAACCAAAGACAACGGCGCATAGCACCCAAAACTTATTACTTGGTAATCAGGTGCGGAACTGCTTGCGGGCGGAGTCGAGGCGCAGCAGTATGGCCATAAGTAGCGTAAATCCCCAGAGCGACGAGCCGCCGTAGGAGAAGAACGGCAGCGGAATGCCTATAACGGGGCATAGGCCAATGACCATGCCGAGGTTGATGCAGAAGTGGAAAATCAGAATCGAGGCCACGCAGTAGGCGTAGACGCGCACAAACGTGGAGGGCTGGCGCTCGGCAATGGTGATGATGCGCAAAATCAGCATCAGAAAGAGCAGAACCACCGCCGAGGTGCCGAGAAATCCCTGCTCTTCACCAATGGTGCAAAAAATGAAGTCGGTGTGCTGCTCGGGCACGTATTTGAGCTTGGTCTGAGTGCCGTTGAGGAACCCCTTGCCGGTAATGCCGCCCGAGCCGATGGCTATCATGCTCTGGTTGACGTTGTAGCCGGCACCGCGAGGGTCGGCCTTGATACCGAGCGAAACCAGGATGCGGTTCTGCTGGTGGGGAGCAAGGTGTTCAAAGAGCATATTGACTGAAAACGAGAACACCAGCGCCCCGAGGGCAAAAATGGCGCAGACGTAGAGTTTCTTCAGGTGGTCTTTGATGGCCATAAAGACGAAGTAGAGGGCCACCAGTGCAATGGCTCCGACGTAGATCCATTTCCAAGGGAGTTCCACTCCCATTCCGCCGAGCAGGAACGTGAGACCCACAAGGCCGAGAAAGGCCAGACCAACATTGCGCATCACCTCGAGCGAGCGGGCATAGAGGCCGGCCATGAGGGTGGAGGTAATCATTATCAGCACCATAACAATGAAGTCGCCCTTGAGCATTCCGGCGGCGAGCATCGGGTCGGGATACTTTACGCTGACCACGAAGATTACCACCGCCGCCAGGGCTCCGAGCAGAACCATACCGCTCATTCCCTCGCGATACAGTACGAAGAAGAGCGACAGATAAACCAGCGCGGAGCCGGTTTCGCTCTCAAGGATGATGAGGGCAATGGGGAGCAGGATAATGCCGACGGCTTTGGCATAGCTCTTGAGGTTGTTGAGCTTGAAGTTGTAGGAGTTGAACAGCTTGGCCAGGGCCAGAGCGGTGGCGCATTTGGCAAACTCGGCGGGCTGAAGACTCACAGGCCCCAGTCTGAGCCAGGAGTGAGAGCCCTTGATGTCGGGGGCTATGACGGCCGTGACCGCCAACACCACCATCATCACGACATAGAAGGGGTAGGCGTAGGTTTCGTAGATGCGGTAGTCGCTGATAAGGATTATGAGGCCCAACACGAGGCCGAGGCCAATCCAACGCAGCTGTTTGCCGGAGAACTCGTCAAACGACAGGATGGAGGCGTGGTCGAAGTCATAGCTCGCGGCATAGATGCTCACCACTCCCGCCAGCACCAGCAGCAGGTAGAGAATCACCGTGAACCAGTCGAGCGAGCGAAAGGCCGATGGGTCGGAGTTAGTTTTTCGGTTTAATACGAATGGCACGGAATTGCTTGGTGTTGGAGTTCAACATGTTTTGCTCTATGTACTTGCGCTCGGGTCTGATTTTCCCGGTCATATACTTTTCGATAATCAGCGAGCCGATAGGCACGCCGTGGGCGGCTCCGAAGCCGCCGTTTTCAACGTAGACGGCCACGGCAATCTGCGGGTCATCGTACGGCGCGAAGCCCATAAAGGCGGAGTGGTCTTTGCCGTGGGGGTTTTGCGCGGTGCCGGTTTTGCCGGCCACTTCAATGTCGGGGAGGTTGGCAAGGTGGCAGGTGCCGCCGGTTACGGCCATACGCATACCTTCGGCCACTTCGTGATACCAGCGCTCGTCGATGTCGGGCCGACGCTCGGCCAGGAGTTCCGCAGGCATGACGGTGTCCTGTATGGCCTTGACAGCGTGGGGGGTGATGAAGTGCCCGCGGTTGGCTATGGTGGCGCAGAGGTTGGCAATTTGCAGGGGGGTGGCGAGGACTTCGCCCTGGCCGATGCTGACGCTGACTATGGTGTTGGCGCTCCAGTGGCCTTCGCCGTAGAATTTGTCGTAATATTTAGCATTGGGGAGGAATCCGCGGCTCTCGTGGGGGAGGTCTACGCCGAGCTTATATCCGTAGCCCATGCTGACGAGGTGGTTTTTCCATACCTCAAAAGCCTTGTCGGGGCTGCCGTATTTGCTGCGGCGGTCAATCATATTTTTGAATCCCCAGCAGAAGAAGGCGTTACATGACGTTTGCAGAGCGGGCTTCACCGGCAGCGGCGAGGCGTGGCCGTGGCAACCCACTTTAAGGCCGCCGTTAATGTAGCCTTGGTAGCAGGGATATGCGGTGTTCAGATTAATGATGCCCTCCTGGAGCAGAATGAGCGCCTGGCTGGGCTTGAATGTTGAGCCGGGCGGGTAATAACCCTGCAGGGCGCGGTCATACATCGGGCGGTCAATATTGTCGGGGTCGGTGAGCTTGAGGTAGTTTTTGCCACGCTCGCGGCCTATGAGCAGAGTGGGGTCGTAGGTAGGAGCCGACACCATGCAGAGAATCTCGCCGGTTTTGGGCTCGATGGCTACCACGGCACCGATTTTATTGACCATCAGGCTCTCGGCATACTCCTGAAGCTTGATGTCGAGGCTGAGCGTAAGGTTGCGGCCCGAATGGGGGTCAACGTCGAGCGCGCCATCTTCATAGCGCCCCTGTATGCGGCCGTTGGCATCGCGCATAAGTATCTCCACGCCCTTGTCGCCGCGCAGATATTCCTCGTAGCTGCGCTCCACTCCGAGGTCGCCGATGTAGTCGCCGGCGCGGTAGTAGCCCTGCTCGTCTTTTTCAAGGTCACTCTGGTTCACCTCGCGTATGTTGCCCAACACGTTGGCCGCGGCCTTATAGTTATACTGGCGGAGAATGCGTTTTTGGGTAAAGAATCCGGGGTAGCGGTAGAGTTTTTCCTGCAGGCGGCCATAGTCGCGGGCGCTCAGGTGCGACATGAAGCGCTGGGGAGTGTATACGCTGTAGCCGGCAGATTTTTTCACGTCGGCCATGCGCTGGTCAAAGTTTTCGCGGGTGATTCCCAGGGTGTTGCAGAAGTCGAGGGTATCGAGGCCCTTGATATCGCGGGGAATCATCATCACGTCGTAGGCCGGCTGGTTGTAGACCACCAGCTCGCCGTTGCGGTCATACATAAGTCCGCGGCTGGGGAATTGCACTTTGCGCAAAAAAGCGTTGTTCTCGGCAAAGGCTTTGTATTTATCGTCTGCCACTTGCAGGCCGAAGAGCCTGAAGAGGTAAACGAAAGCAATCAAAACGATGAAACCGCCGATTATCCAGCGGCGCTTTTCGAGGTTATAGTCTTTTCTCACTGCGGGAGGGGAGGGCTAAGGAATCTAAGGCAATGAGCAGCACTGAGGTGAGGAGCGTGGAGGCCACAACCCTGGCAATCAGAATCATGGGATTGAAAAAGGTAAATGCCTCGATAAGAAAGAGGAGCAGGCAGTAGACAAAGGTCATCGTCAGTACGTACTTGGCATAAACGCCGGCTCCGAGGGTGCGGATTGAGGGTATGGAGTGCTGGATGTCTTCTTCGCGGGGAATGTAGAGACGCATAATGGTGCGCCGCGCTCCGCCAAGGCAGGTGCAGGCCAGGGCGTTGACTCCGGGGGTGTCTTGAAAAATGTCGATAACCAGGCCAAGAAGAAACGACAGGGCGATGACCTTGGCGGGCGAGAGGTTAACGGGGAGCTTGATAATGAAGTAGATAAACACGAAAGCAAGCCCTATGGAGAATAGGACGATATGGTTGAAGATGACCACCTGGGTCAGCACCAACACAATAAAGAGCAGCGCAAGCTGCAAAAAGGTCTTCGACATATCTACCCGCAAAGTTAAGCAAAAACTGTCAAACCGCCAAGCGGCAAAGTGACGGAACACCAAAGTATTTGAAAAAAAAAGAGCCGACAACGAAGCCGGCTCTTTCAAATGAGGGTTTGGGTGGGATTAGTAGCGCTTGGTGGCGTGGCCGTTGGCGAGGCGGATGTGGACCTGGCCGGGGGTTACGCGGTTGATGCGCTCGCCGCGGAGGTTGTAGTAGATGGCCTCGGAGTCAGCGGCAGCCTCGACGGAGGAGATTGCCGAGGTGGTGGCGGTGCCTCCAACCACGATGGAGGTTGTTGGAGCGCCGGTGCTTGAGAGGTTGACGTAGACGGCGTGTTCGCCCTCTTCGGCGGGTGAGTAGTTCACGGTCAGAGTGCCGCCTTGAGCGGGCAGTTCGTTGGCGCTTAGGGTGAAATGGGCTTTATGTGCACCCTCGAATGCCACGGCAATGGGCTCGGTGAGGTTGAGGCCGGTAACGGTGAAGTCGTCGACCTTGACGCTTTCGCCAACCACTCCGGCAACTTGGGCTTCATATTTGTCAACGCGGATGAATGGGGTGTCTTCGCAGCCCCAGCTGAAGTCGTCGACGTAGTAAACCGTGGAGGTGTTTCTGCCGCGAGTGCTCAGGAAGTGGAATCCGATAAAGAATGTATCGGCAATGTCAAGACCCTCGAGGTCAACGATAAAGGGTCGCCATTCGCCGTTGGCGTCAGAGCCTACCGGCACGTCAATGCCGCCGATTACCTGGTAGCGTTCGCTTTCGGGCAGGGTGGGGTCGATGTAAAGCACTGAGAATTGGTCGGTCATAGCGTCGGTCATAAAGTCGCCCATCAGCGAGAACCGGAGCAGGCGGGTGGTGGAGTTTTTGAAGTCGAGCGCGGGGGAGAGGAGCAGCATTTCGGCGGGAACGTCTTCGTTGATGTCCATCTGCGAGTCGTAGGCGGTAACTTTTGCCATAGTGTTATTGTCGTCGTCGGTGTATGCCCAGAATGCGCGTGTGCCGTCAATGGCCACGTTTTTCCAGCCGTCGAGGCTCAGAGGCTTGTTGCGCTCGCCGCAGCCGGTGAAGTCGGTGACGTATTTGGCTTTAGGCGCGGAGGTGTCGAAGCTGAGTTCATCGCCCTGTTTCTCTTCAATGGGGCGTTCTCCCTCGCAGGTGCCGGAGACCTGAACGGTTATGGTTTCTGCCTTGGGAGTCGAGAACTCAATGGTCTCGGCGTAGGTGCCTTCGGAGAGGGGTTTGAAGGTTACTTTCAGAGAGGTTTCGCCCTCTTTGAGGAAGGTGGTGGAGTTGAGCAGGAATGCGCCCTGGCCTTGGCCGAGCACGCGCACTGTGCCGTAGTCAAGCAGATTTTTGGCCGTGATGGTGAGGGTTTGTTCTGCGATTTCGCCGGGTTTTGCGGTAAATTCGGTCAGTGCGGAGCTGTAGACGCTGAACTCGGGCATATTCTGCGGGTCGTAGGCGAGGCACGACATCGAAACCGAGCTTGACAGTTCCGTAGGCGAGGCATCGAAGGTCAGAGTGGCTTCGTTGCGGCCGGTCTGAGTGGGGTTGAACGTAACGTTGATGGTGTATGTGCCTGAGCCGGCGGGAATCTCGTCGAGGTCGGCACTGAAAGAGTCGCGCTGCTTGCCACCAAACCATACCTGTGCGGGCTTGGGGAGGTTGGTTGCCGTTACGGTGAGCTTGGCAAACGGAGTGGTCTGCCCCATGGGGTAGTATTCTTTGGTGTCGACGAGGATCTCCTTTTCGATTTCGAGGGCGGGCTCGGCCTGGGGAGCGACAACGTCGGCAGCGCGGCGCACTGTCAGCACTGCTGCGTTCATCGAGGTGGAAATGCCGGTAACGGTGGCGCTTTCGGGAATGGTCTGGCCAATGAGGTCGGAGCCGGAGAATGCGCGGACGTTGCCCATAGCGCTACCCGAAGTCACTGCGGTAGAGGCGGTTGAGAATGTTTCGCCGGCCTTGGCAAAGGTGAGGTCGCTTACCGTGACGAGTCGGCTGATATAGTCTTCGGGGCTTTCCTTGAGGTCGGCAAGGGTAGCCTCAATAGGGGTCTTGACATTGTTTTCCGACACGAGGGTTGCAATGCCCAAATCGCCCGAGGGGGTATAGTAACCGTTAAGTTGGAATACGGGAACGCCAAACGAGGGTTCATCGCACATCATCCAGAACTTGCTGATTTTATCGCCCTCTTTATAAGGAGGTTCGTCAAGATAGAGATATTCGTATTTCAGAGCCAGACCGCCAACCTGGTCTTCAACGTAGAGGGTCTCGTTGGCCGCATCGACGTAGGTCACGGTGACGTTGCCGTTGTAGTAGTATGTGTTCCACGCGGTTGCCGTTTGGGTGAAGCGCAGGTTCATAAGCTGAGAGGCCTCTAACACAGCAACTTTTACAGGGAGGGTTGCCGTTGCGGTTCCGGCAGTGAAAGTAACGGTTTCGTCAATCTCTTCCATTGCCGTTGTGGGGTTGAGGGTCAGTGTAAGGTCATAGCCCTCGGCACTCATTGCCTGCGCTGCCGGTATGGTGGTTGCAGAGGCCTTGATTGAGGAACCGAGATTGCCCACGGCGATGTCGGCGGCGAGGTCTTTGGCCTTGACATTTACAGTGACGGGATATGATTGATACTGATAGAGAGCCAATTGCGAGAAGTCGGGGCCGGCCACGGAGATTTCGCCGTCCTCGGCGGGAGTGGGGTCGGGGTCTTCGCCGCCCTGGCTGCCGCCCTGTCCGTCAAAAAGCTCTGCCCAGGTGGTAGCCACCTTAATCGGACCCACGAGCATCTCCTGACAGTTTATGTCAGCTGTTGGTTGCTGATACAGGCCAATGCCGATATGGCCAAAGGTCGGGTCGGCGTTTTTAGTCATAGTGATTGTTGAGGAAGTTTGAGTCGATGTGGGGTTAACCCAAATCTCAAAAACATCGTTGCCTGTGCCTTCAACATATCCCCAGTGGGCCACAATCAGGTATGTGGTGTTCAAGTCAAGTTCCTGACTTTCTGCAACAACGCTTGCATAGGTGGTCTTGTTGAGGCCGAGCGTGAATTTGCCGTTGTCGGTTTGTTTGCTAATGCAAATGTAGCCGTAGTTTCCGGGGGCATTCTTTTTGTCTTCAATGACTTTCTTTGATGAAGTGGCTGAAATAAAGCTGAAAAATGGCTTGTATTTATCGGGCAGGGCTTTTACGTTTATGAGCATTGCGGCATAGAGGTCGCCGGAGGTCAACGGTTCTTGCGTAATCTGATGCAGGAGGTCTTGTGCCTGAAGATTATTGGAAACCATTTTTACGCCGTTGCCCTCGAGGAATCCCTCGTAGCTAAGCTTCTCGCCGGTTACCTGAATGGGGTCGGCGGTGTTGGTTGTTTGTACCCATCCGCCTTTGCCGTAGAGGTTGCCGGCTGGGTAGTTGAATGTCTCGGTCAGGAGCGTTTCAGCTGCGGCGCCGAGCGGGAGCCAAGCAGCTGCCAATAGCGCCAACGATTTAAGTGTTTTTTTAATCATTCTTTTTCTTTTTAAGTGAAAACATGCGTGAATTTGCGTCCAAAGATACGAAAAATTTTTCTTTTTTATGTTGTGACTAAATTATAAATTCGTTGTACTTATTTTTTTCTTCTTCCGTTAAATACCGACCTGTAGTAGATCTTTTATATTTGCCATTTTTATCCTTGTACCATTCGTGAACGTGAATGGCTCCTTTTTTTAAAGACTTCACCACTTTTTTTGTTGACGTGTTCGTGATTAAAGTCAATGTCTACTTCTGGCAGACGGTCTTTAAATACACGGATTTGAACAATATCACCTAATGAATCGGTTTTTAGATAATATTCACTTGAATTTGAAATTTTGGCAAAGTTACAACTTTTAAACAGAATGAAACCGTAGAATTTAATCAAAATTCCGTATTCAAAATTATTTTCGTACCTTTGTGGGCGTAAAACAGATAAGTCCAATTCATGTTATGAACATTTCTTATAACTGGCTGCGCGACTACGTCGACGGACTTCCCGCCCCGAAAGAGCTCGCCGCAGTGCTTACCTCAACGGGTCTGGAGTGTGACACCGTAGAGGAGGTGGAATCAATTCGCGGAGGTTTGCGCGGCCTTGTTGTGGGCCGTGTGCTGACGTGTGAGGCCCACCCCGACAGCGACCACCTGCACGTAACCACCGTAGACCTCGGTTTCGCCGACGGCCCGGTACAGATAGTTTGCGGCGCACCCAACGTTGCCGCCGGACAAAACGTAATAGTAGCAACCGTAGGCACCACGCTCTACGACGGCGACAAGGAATTTAAAATCAAGAAGAGCAAAATCCGCGGCGTTGAATCGTTCGGTATGATATGCGCCGAAGATGAAATAGGCGTCGGCACGAGCCACGACGGCATCATCGTAATTCCCGATGACGAAGCCCCCGCGCCCGGAACTCCGGCAGCGGAATATTTCGGCCTGGAGAGCGACTACGTGCTCGAAGTAGACCTTACCCCAAACCGCATTGACGGCGCCGGACATTATGGTGTGGCTCGCGACTGGGCGGCGAAAGCCTCAGTTGAAGGCGCTACCCCCAATCTCCACCGCCCCGAGCAGTTGAACCCCGCGACGCTTCCCGCCGGAAAGGGCGTGAAAGTTACAGTTGCCGACCCGACCGACTGTCCGCGCTATGCCGGGCTGACAATTCGCGGTGTCAAAGTAGGCGAATCGCCCAAATGGCTGCGCGACCGCCTGACGGCTATCGGTCAGCGCCCCATCAACAACATCGTCGACATCACCAACTATATACTCCACTCGTTCTGTCAGCCGCTCCACTGCTTTGACCTTGCAAAGGTGAAGGGTGAAGAGGTAATAGTTAAGACAATGCCTGCGGGAACGAAGTTCGTTACGCTCGACGGTGTGGAACGTACGCTCCACGAGCGCGACCTGATGATTTGCAACTCTGAGGAGCCGATGTGTTTGGCCGGAGTGTTTGGCGGCCTTGACTCGGGCGTTACGGAGAGCGCTGT
This sequence comes from Prevotella sp., assembly GCA_023666665.1. Taxonomy (GTDB): domain Bacteria; phylum Bacteroidota; class Bacteroidia; order Bacteroidales; family Muribaculaceae; genus UBA3263. The sequence continues at coordinate 1,235,863 of JAMPBN010000001.1, forward strand.
CGACATCTTCCTGGAGAGCGCCTGCTTCAACCCCACAACTATTCGCAAGGCTGCGCGTCGCCACGGACTCAACACCGACGCCTCGTTCCGCTTTGAGCGCGGCGTTGACCCCAACGGCTGTATGTATGCCCTGATGGTTGCCGCCAAGATGGTGGTAGAACTTGCCGGCGGCGAAATCTGCGGCCCGGTGGTCGACATTTATCCCAACCCGGTAGAGCGCCCGGTAGTGGAACTCAGCTTCAAGCAGATCAACGACCTTATCGGCGCGGAGATTCCCGCCGAAACCGTACGCCGCATTCTCGCAGCCCTCGAAATTGAAATCGAGAGCGAGGAACAGGGCACTATGGTGTTGCGCATCCCCACGTATCGCGTCGACGTTACCCGCCCCTGCGATGTTATCGAAGAGATTCTGCGCATCTACGGCTACAACAACGTCGGCTTTACCGACCACGTAAACTCCTCGCTGAGCTACAAGACGCGCACCGACCTTGCAAACTCTCTGACCCGCAAGCTGATGAACCGCCTCACGGCTCAGGGCTTCTATGAGATACTCAACAACTCTCTGACCTCTACCTCTTATTATCCCGAGGCCGGCGAGGGCGTTACCTATCCGATAGAAAACTGCGTCAAGCTGCTCAACCCGCTGAGCTCCGACCTCGGCGTGATGCGTCAGACGCTCCTCTTTGGCGGACTGGAGGTTATAAGCCATAACGTTAACCGCAAAAACGGCGACCTGATGCTCGTGGAGTCTGGCAATGTTTATCACTTCAACCCCGACGTACAGTCAACCCTTGAGCAGCCGTTGGCACCCTACAGTGAGGCATCGCGCATAGCGCTGTGGCTCACCGGCAACGTCCGCAGCGCTTCGTGGCTCGGAGCTGCCGAACCCGCTACCATATATCATCTGCGCGCATACGTTGAGGGAGCGTTGCAAACCCTCGGCCTCGATGGCTCCAAGTTGCAGATTGCCGTAGCTGCCGACCGCAAAGACATCTATTCTACCGCGTTGACCCTCTCTACCCGCTCGGGCAAGTTGCTCGGCTATATGGGCATATTGAACCCCGCGCTGACTGCCAAGTTCGATATTGAGCGCCCGGTAATGTTTGCCGAACTCGACCGCGACGCCATAATCAAGCTCGTGGAGAAACACAACGTAACGTTTACCCCGGTGGCCAAGACTCAGCCCGTGCGCCGTGACCTCGCGCTGCTACTCGACTCCGCAGTGAGCTTCGCGCAGGTTCAAGACGTGGTAAGCAAGAGCGAACGCAAGCTGCTTCAGAGCGTTGAACTCTTCGACGTCTATGAGGGCAAAAATCTCCCCGCCGGAAAGAAGAGTTATGCCATAAGCCTGACCCTTCAAGACCCCGAAAAGACCCTCCAAGACAAGCAGATTGACGCCGTTATGACCAAAGTCATCGCCAACCTCAAAAAAGAGCTTGGCGCCGAATTGAGATAAAACGCGGGGCTTTGCCCCGCAGGTTAACGCGGCTTCGCCGCTGGTTAAGGGTTAGGGGTTAAAGAAGTGAAAGGTAGAAAGTTAAAAGTGAAGATATTACTTTCACCTAACCATAACCTTAACCCCTAACCCCTAACCCCTAACCCCTAACCCGGAATAATTAACCCTTAACCCCTAACCCCTAACCCCTAACCCTCGGGCAAAGCCCGAATTAAAGAAAAATGGGAAGAGCATTTGAATACCGCAAAGCCCGCAAGCTGAAACGCTGGGGCAATATGTCAAGAACCTTTACCCGCATCGGTAAGGAAATCACCATCGCCGCAAAAGCCGGCGGCCCGGATCCGGACACTAACCCGCGTCTGCGCGCACTTATGGCCAACGCCAAGGCTGCCAACATGCCTAAGGACACCGTAGAACGCGCAATCAAAAAAGCTACCGACAAGGATGCCGGCGACTATAAGGAGATAGTATACGAAGGATACGGCCCCTTCGGCATTGCCATTGTAGTGGAAACCGCTACCAACAACAACACCCGCACCGTGGCCAACGTGCGCTCCTACTTCACCAAACACGGCGGCTCGCTCGGCACGTCAGGCTCGCTGAGCTTCCTTTTCGACCACAAGTGCGTGTTTAAAATCAAAGCCCCCGAAGGCGTAGAACTCGAAGACCTCGAACTGGAACTGATAGACTGCGGCGTTGACGAACTCGAAGCCGGCGACGAAGGCGAAATCATTCTCTACGGCGCCTTTGAGAGCAACTCTGCCATTCAGCACTATCTCGAAGAAAACGGCTATGAAATCATCTCATCCGAGTTTGAACGCATACCCAACGACCTGAAAGACGTTACCCCCGAACAGCGCGCAACGCTCGAAAAACTCCTCGACAAATTTGAGGAAGACGAAGACGTGCAGAACGTGTTCCACAATATGCGCGAAGACGACTCGGAAGAATAAGCACGATTATTTCCGACGGTAACCACCGCGACGGCGGCGGCGACGCTTGGGGCGCTCACCCCCGGCTTCGACGCCGTCTTTATTTTTGTTGGCTTTGCCGCTCTTTTCCGTTGCGAAGCCGCTTTTGCGTTCGCGAACAAGGCGGTTGCTCTCGTTGCGCAGCCGTGCGGCCTCGTCTGTGCGACCCAGGTCAATCATAAAGCCGCAGAGAAAGTCGAGTCGCCGCTGCGTAACGGCAAGATTCTGAAGCATGCGCACCTGCCGCCAATTGTCGAGAATGTTGCTCCCTATGTTGGCAAACCTTACGAGATATACAACGTCGGAAACAATCGGGCGGTCAAAGCGCAGGGCTATCATCACCGTGCGGGTAATGCGTGCGGCCTCGTCGGCCTTGGGGGCCAGCCCCATAAACAGGGCGGCCAGACGGTAGCGTGTGCGGGCCTCCGTGTCGGCCGACAGGATTGTGCGCAAGCGGGTCATAGCCTCGTTCCATAGCGCCTTGTTGCGCACTATGGTGTCCATCTGCGGAATCATAATGCTCAGCGCGCCGGTTTCGCGCAGACTCTCCATCGCGCCGACAGGGTCGGGGCCGTTGAGCATCTTGCACAGCTCGGAGTGTACGCGCTCACGCGACACGATTTCAAGCCTGTGGATATGTCGGAGCAGTGCCTGATACACCGGCGGGTCTATGCGCCAGTTAAAACGGTTAGCAAAGCGCAGACCGCGCAATATGCGCACCGGGTCGTCGTTAAACGTCATATCCGGATCCAGCGGAGTGCGCAGCAGGCCGGAGTGCATATCCTCGATGCCCTTTCCGGTGATGTCGACCGTGAGGCGGCGGGTTATGTCGTAGTAGAGGGAATTGACCGTAAAATCGCGGCGAAAGCAATCTTCCTCAATTGTTCCATAGCAGACTTCGGGGCAGCGAGAAGTCTCTTTGGTATACTGTTCGCGGCGGGTCTGAACGAGTTCTATTTCATCGTCGGGGAAGCGGCGAAGTCTGATTTTTGCCGTACCGTATTTAAGGAAAAAAATGGGGCGGCCAAGGGTCTGATGCTGCTTTATGAGCCAGCGGGCAAACTTCACCCCGCCGTCGGGAAGGTCAACGGCCAGGTCAAGGTCTTTGATTTCATGGCCGGTAATTTCGTCGCGACAGCAACCGCCCACAGCAAAAACGTGACCCTCCCATTGAGTGCCCTCAATGAGGTCGCGCAGCCACTCGCGCACAATATGATACAACTTCGTTGTCATCTTTGCCGTTTTTGTTATCCGAATAATTCAGAATGACTTCCAACTCGGACAAGTTTAATCAAATTTGAGGTTTCATCAACCCAAATCAAAAGAAAATCTCCCTCGATATGACACTCCATATATCTGCAATATTCGCCGATGAGCATATGAGCGTGGTAGGAGGGAGGGAGTTCTTCTTCTTTTCGCAAGAGATCTATGAAGTCGAATAATTTACGTAGCTTTTTGGATTGATTGGCAAAGCGCTTCAAGTCCTTTTTGAAACTTTTGGAAGCTTTAATCTCTTTCATTTAAGATCAAGAGACTTTAGGAATGAATCATAGTTTGTCATATCAACCGACGTGAGGTTCGAATCATCTTGCGCCTCGGCCATAGCTCTGCGTGTCTTATTATTAGGCGTGTTATACGCCACATCCATAAGAATGGTTTCAACGTAGTTGTTGAGACTGCGATTATCTCTCGCTGCCAATTGTCTTAACCGTTCTAAAAGCTCCTCGCGAAGCCGGAACATTGCCGATTTTCTGTTGATTGCTATTTCCATAGTGCTATCATTTATACTGCAAAGTTATATATTTTTTATTTCAAAAACAAATTAGTCCCGAAAAAGTTAAATGTATCAGGATTCTACGGTAGGCATATCAAAAAAAAATCGTAACTTTGCCGCAATATGAAGAAGTATGAAAAATGGATTGTGGCCGCAGTGATGTTTCTGACATTTATGGCTATGTATCTCTGCGTGTATCGCCACGTATTGATTTTCCATGAGCAGCATCATCTGTTCCGCTTTTCGTGGAGTTACCTGAGCGAATTGATTCATCAGAAGGGCATTGTTGAGCCGGCGGTTGAGTTTATGGCTCAGTTCGGCTACTGGCCGTGGCTCGGTGCGGCGATATGGTCGGCACTGTTGGTCGGCGTCTATCTGATGACGCGCTCCATAATCAAGCAACTTTCCGGACTCACCGACTACTTGCAGCTGAGCGCCATACTCCCCTGCTGGATGTTTTTCAACTCCGTAGAGATTGACAAGACTCTCACCGCCCCCTGCGCAGCCTTTCTGATAGTATTCGGCATATGGATTTTGGCGCTGATCTTCGGGCGGTTCATTCCCAAGAAGAAATTCAGGCAGTGGAACTCCCCGCTGCAGTTCATTACCGGGCCGGTAATCTTCCTGTCCATATTCTTCGGATTCTACTATCAGTCGTTTAAGGCTATCGACGTGGTTATCAACAATAAGGAGCGCCACTTTACCCGCGAGCAGGTCAAGAATCAGAAATATAACGAAAAGCTGATGATTAAGGCCGACCAGGCTATGAGACGCAAAGACTGGGACGAGGTCATTGCCCTGGCCGAGCAACAAGCCGCTACCGGAACCAAAAACCACCTGATGGCATATTTCCGCTCAATGGCGCTGTTCCATAAGGGTCAGTTGCTTGACAGCATCTTTGAACTGCCGCAATATTTCGGGCCGCGAACTCTCTTCTTCCCCTGGAAGCCCGATAAGAACCAGGCCGAATATGGCGGCTACGTCTACGAGCAGCTCGGCGCTCTCAACTCCGCGACCCATTGGGAGTTCGAGGCTCTTGTAGGATGGGGCGAAACTTCGCAGCATCTCATCAACCTCAGCCGCTATTACATTAAAGCCGGAAAGCCCGAACAGGCCAAAAAGTTTATTGCCCCGCTGCATCAGACGCTCTTCTATCGCTCTACGGCAAAACAACTTGACCGCTATTTGGCACAGGGCGACGTTGACGACCTCAAGAGTTCCCTACCCATAGGTGAGCAAAAAGAGTTTCGCGCCGACAACGTGCTTAACATTGCCGACGACTGCAAATATCTGCTGATGTTCGACCCCTCCAACGAAATGGCGCGCCAATATATGATGCTGACTCTGTTGCTTGCCAACAATCTCGGCTCTTTTTATTCCAATCTTCAGCAGTATTATGTCGGTCGGTCATTGCCGCGACTGTTTCAAGAGGCTCTCTGCCTTGTGAGGCTCAATTACGGCTCCGAGCGGCTTGCTGCCGACGGTTTTACCATCTCGCCCGAAGTTGATATGGCCTTTCGCTCATTTCTTGCCGAGAAAGACAAAGGCAAATTTACCCGCTTCACTCCCGCGCAGAAAGCCACATACTGGTACTACGTTACCAAACTAAGCCCCGAAGGCCCCAACCTCAACTTCTAAACTCGATAAACCACGATGCAACTCAATAAGATTTTTTGCCTGCCCCTGCTGCTGTTTTTGGCCGGATGTAGCGGCTACCATAAGCCGCAGGAGCATACCTTGCCGATTCCGGAGCTGAAGCCCGACTATGCCGGAGTTACGTTCGCTCCCAATATCGCCGCGCCGTCGTTTACCATTCAGGCCGAGGCCGAAAAGTGGCAAACCCAAATCGGCATATGCGGTCAAGAACCCGAAATCACGTTGCTCTCCGAAGGCTGCGTGGAGATTCCGCTAAAAAAGTGGCACTCGCTGCTCAACGAGGCCAAGGGCGACTCAATATATTTCCGTTTCGCCGCAAAGCGTGGCGGCAAGTGGCTCGGCGCAACCGGTGACGTTGTCTGCCCGGTATCCGACAACCCTATTGACGGCTATCTTGTTTATCGTCTTCTCTACCCGGGTTATGAACTCTGGAGCAGCATCGGCATCTATGAGCGCAACCTCGAAAATTATGACCAAAAGCCCATACTCGAAAATAAAAACTTTGACCAGCAGTGTATCAACTGCCATAATTTCTCGGCCAACGACCCCGAGCGCGGCATGATGATTCACGTCAGAGGTCATCAGGGCGGCACCCTGATTTCGCGCGACGGTAAAGTTGAAAAAATCAACTCCAACTTTATGGGCGCTAACCACGGCGCTACATATCCCGGCTGGAGTCGCGACGGAAAGTTTATCGCCTTTTCGGCCAACGACGTAGGACAGATTTTCCACAGCTACGGCCCCAAACCCATCGAAGTGCTCGACAAGGGTGCAGACCTGATGGTCTACAACGTGGAAACTCGCACGGCATACTCCGATTCTGCCGTGACCGGCGCTGAATACTTCGAAACCTTTCCCAACTGGTCGCCCGACAACCGCACGATTTACTTCTGTCGCGCACGCTCTATGGGCGCCGAGCTTGTAACGCTGATTAACACCCCTGACTCCATACACTATAACCTCTGTGCCATAGACTTTGACCCCGCTACCGGGAGCTTCTCAAATCTGCGTACGCTCTATGATGCCGAGGCCGACAGTGCAAGCGTCAGTTTCCCGCGCTGCTCTCCCGACGGCCGTTGGCTGATGTTCACTCGCTCCGACTATGGTACGTTCTCCATATGGCACCCCGAAAGCCAGCTATGCCTTATGGATCTCCAAACGGGCCTGTGGCGCGAAATGGATGAGGTAAACTCCGAGTCGATAGACTCTTACCACTCCTGGAGCAGCGATGGCCGCTGGTTTGTGTTCTCCTCCAAGCGCCTCGACGGACTTTGGGCACGGCCTTATATCGCGGCATTCGACCCCGCCACCGGCCGAGCTGCCAAGCCCTTTGCCCTGCCGCAAAAGTCGGCAACGTTCTACGACACGTTTACCAAAACCTTCAATATCCCCGAGCTGATTTCCTCTCCGGTAGTCAACGTCGACGCCCTCCTCCACGGCATCATCAGCCAGCAACCCATCACCGTAACCCTCACCCACCAATAGCTATGACTAAGACTAATGCGATAAGGTTGCTGGAGAAGGCAAAGATTGACTTTGAAGTCCTGGAGTATGAGTTTGACCCGGAAGACTTGGCGGCGCAACACGTTGCCGACGCTCTGGGTCAGGACATTAACCGCGTGTTTAAAACCCTGGTGCTTCACGGCGAAAAAGCCGGATATTTTGTCTGCGTGGTGCCGGGCAATACGGAGGTCGATCTTAAAAAGGCCGCCAAGGTTGCCGGCGCAAAAAAGGCCGACTTGATTCCGATGAAGGAGCTGCTGCCCCTTACCGGATATATCCGCGGGGGTTGCTCTCCGGTGGGGCTTAAAAAGCCGTTCCCTATCTTTATTCACAATACCGCCGCAGATTTCGATCGCATCTACGTCAGCGCCGGAGCGCGCGGTCTGCAGCTCTGCATCTCTCCCGATGATTTAATCAAATTTGTTAACGCCCAATTAGCCGACCTTATAAAATGAACACCTTTGGTAACAAGCTGACCCTTACCACCTTCGGCGAAAGCCACGGTACCGCCCTCGGCGGCGTAATCGACGGCTTCCCTGCCGGTTTTCCCATTGACATGGCGCGCATTCAGTCGGAACTTGACCGCCGTCGCCCCGGCCAAAGTCATATCACCACTCAGCGCTCCGAACCGGACTGCGTGGAGATTCTGTCGGGCATTTTCGAGGGCCGCACTCTCGGCACACCCATCGGCTTCATAATCCGCAACACCAATCAGCGTTCAGCCGACTATGAGGAGATGAGAAGCACATTCCGCCCGAGCCACGCCGACTTTACCTATCAAGCCAAATATGGTGTTCGCGACTATCGCGGCGGCGGTCGTGCTTCAGCCCGCGAAACTGCCGCAAGGGTTGTGGGCGGAGCTTTCTGCCGCCAATGGCTCGAAAGCCGGGGGGTAGAGATTCACGCCTCGACGGTTCAGGTGGGCGACATCCGAGCCGCCGTTTCCACAGCAGACCCCGAAAGCAACGCCGTGCGCTGTGCCGACCCCGAAGCTGCCGAGCGTATGATTCGCCTGATTGAGGAGGTCAAGGCCGCGGGCGACACCATTGGTGGCGTTATAGAATGTCGAATCCTGGGAGTGCCTGCCGGAGTCGGCGAACCGCTGTTCGACCGTCTGAACTCACGCCTTGGCGCAGCAATGCTTACGATTCCCGCCGTTAAAGGAGTGGAGTTCGGCATGGGATTCGAAGGGTGCACGCATCGCGGCTCGGAGATGATCGACGAGTTTACCACCGACCCCAACGGCCGCATCATCACACTGACAAACAACTCCGGCGGCATTCAGGGAGGCATCAGCAACGGTATGCCGATTACATTCCGCGTGGGCTTCAAGCCGGTGGCAACCCTGCTGCGTGATGTGAACACGGTAGACGCTGACGGTAACCCTACGGTGCTTCACGCCCGAGGTCGCCACGATGCCTGCGTGTTGCCTCGTGCCGTTCCGGTGGTCGAGGCAATGGCAGCGCTGACCCTTAGTGATTTATGGTGTAGCTGAAGCCAAGGGAGAAGAGTTCACGCAGCTGGAACTTCTTCCACTGAGTGGTTTCGTGCATCGAAGTGTCGTAGCGCAGGTCAACGTTGAGGTTGGCCGACAGCCAGCGGTTGATGGTGAAAGCAAACTGGTTTTGCCAGTCGTATTGATACTTCTTGTAGTCGGTAAAGAAGAACACCCTCGAGTGCCAGCTCACGTTGTAGCAGATTTTCCAATCCCAGTTGGCCTCGATGTTGGAACCCACGGCGTTCAATGCCTTGGTGCCCTCCTTAAGCCCCTGGGCCACTTCGTCAACCTTGGGGTCAATCACCGTCTTGAGGTCGTAAGCCAGCGGTGATATTGAGAGCGAGAGGTTGAACTTTTTGTTTTTCGAGGTGTAGTTATAAGTCATACCGACACCGAGATTCAACTCGCCGGGCGACATAAACGAGGCGGTTCGCGTCTGCGTGCCGCTTTTGTAGCCGCAGAATATCGGGGTCTTAAACATTCCCTGCACCGAATAATACCAGTTATGTATGGCTTTATAACCGAATTTTGAGTTGATCTGCAGGAAATTCTCCGTCAGCGAATATGCACGATAGGGGTCGTCGGGGGTCGAGGTCATCACCGTGCGCCACTGGAAGTAGTTCTCAAACATCAGGTTGGGGTGGAACTTGGTGTTGAGCTTCGACTCATATTTGAAGTCGCCAAGAAGGTTGAGCGACTTATTGCCGCCCTGATACCAGTTGGGGCTGACAAACGCCTGCGAGAACTGCAGCAACACGTTAAATTTATTGAGCCAATGCTGCTTGCGCACTTCTTCGGGAGCGGCAATGTCGGTAATCGTGCCGGCAACCACCTCGGAGGGGGTCACGCCGATTTCTTCAAACACGGTGGCGGCGGTTATGGGGTCAACCGTGGCTACGTATTGCTTGGGCGGAGCCGCCATGGTGCGGATATTATAAGGCACCTGCCAGGGGGCGTTGATGGCGTGGGTCTGCATCATACGGTTGGCAAACACGCGGGTGCGCATTGCCCGGTCAAGCCAGTCGGGAGTGGCATCGCTCCCCACAGATTTTGAAAACAGCTCCTCGTTCGAGGGGAGCGCTGGGTCATAGCCGGTATATACCGCCGTGAGGAAAACGTCAACCGGCAGCTTATCAATTATAACGGGCCGGGAGCCAAGAGTGTCGGCAGCCTGGAGCAGCGAGTCGCATACCGACAGCGGTGCCTCGGGCTCAACCTCCGATTGTGCAAAAATGGAGCTGCTAAGAGCGGAAAACAGACAGGTTATGAGCAATTTTTTTGTCTTCATAATCGTGTGGTGTGATGAATTTTGCGCAAAGTTACAAAATTTCCGCGATTTTTCGTTATCTTTGCACTCACAATGTGTACCCGCAAGCAATGATTGAACGGATTATAATAATTGACCGGGCCGACCCGGTGAGTTTTTACGGAGTGAACAACTCCAATATGCAGCTCATTAAAAACCTCCACCCCAAGCTGCGCATCGCCGCCCGTGGGTCGGTGATGAAAGTAATCGGCGAGGAGTCTGAAACCCAGGCTTTTGAAAAGACCATTCACGAACTCGAAGACCATTGCGCCAAATATAACAAGCTCACCGAGGAAAACATTCTCGACATTGTTCACGGTTGCCAACCCTCTGAAATCAAGGGAGATGAGGCAATAATATACGGCGTTAACGGCAAGCCGATTCAGGCGCGCACTCCTCATCAGCGCGACCTGGTCAAGGCCTTCGCCGCCAACGACCTGGTATTTGCCCTCGGCCCTGCCGGCACGGGTAAAACCTACGTGGCGATTGCCCTTGCGGTCAGAGCGCTGAAAAACAAGGAGGTGCGTAAGATTATACTTTCGCGCCCCGCAGTCGAGGCCGGCGAAAAACTCGGCTTTCTACCCGGCGATATGAAAGACAAAATTGACCCGTATCTCCAGCCGCTCTACGATGCCCTCGAGGATATGATTCCCGCCGCTAAGCTCAAGGAATATATGGAGTCAAAGGTCATACAGATTGCTCCGCTGGCATTTATGCGCGGCCGCACCCTCAGCGACGCCGTAATCGTTCTCGACGAGGCACAAAACACTACTACGCACCAAATCAAAATGTTCCTGACCCGCTTGGGCATGAATGCCAAGATGGTCATAACCGGCGACGTTACGCAGATTGACTTGCCGCGCACTCAATGCTCCGGCCTCATCCGGGCGCTCAATGTGCTCCGCAACGTTGACGGCATTGGCCGCGTAGAGTTCGACAAAAAAGACATTGTCCGCGCCAAGCTGGTGCAGCGCATCGTCGAAGCCTACGAAAAGTACGATACCTCTTCTTCGACCCGCGAAGAAGAATCTGTTTAGCGCTTCGCTGTTTAGTGGTGCTTGCATGCAAGCACCTGTTTAAAAGTTTAAAATTTATCACATTAACACCCACTGATTCAATGTCCACTACTCTACAAACCACCGACTTTCACTTTCCGGGACAGCAGAGCGTTTACCACGGCAAAGTTCGCGACGTTTACGCCATAGTCCCCGACACCCTCGTGATGATTGCCACCGACCGCATCTCGGCGTTCGACGTGGTTCTGCCCAAAGGTATCCCGTTTAAGGGACAAGTACTTAACCAAATAGCCACGTATTTCCTCGATGCCACCTCCGACATCGTGCCCAACTGGAAGCTCGCCACTCCCGACCCGATGGTCACCGTGGGCCGCAAAGCCGAGGGCCTGCGCGTAGAGATGATTATTCGCGGCTACCTCACAGGTTCCGCATGGCGCGAATACGCCGCCGGATGCCGCGAACTCTGCGGCGTTAAGCTCCCCGACGGCATGCGCGAGAACCAAAAGTTCCCCGAACCCATCATCACCCCCACCACCAAAGCCGAAGCCGGCCACGATGAAAACATCTCACGCGAGGAAATCATTGCCCAGGGCCTCGTCAGCGAAAAGCACTACGCCAAAGTCGAGAAATACACCCGCGCCCTCTTTGCCCGCGGGCAGCAGATGGCCGCCGAAAAGGGCCTGATTCTCGTCGACACCAAATATGAGTTCGGCATCGTTGACGACGAAGTCATCCTCATCGACGAAATCCACACCCCCGACTCCTCGCGCTACTTCTATGCCGAGGGCTATGAAGATCGCTTCGAGAAAGGCGAACCCCAGCGTCAGCTCTCCAAAGAATTTGTGCGCCAATGGCTTATTGAACACGGTTTTATGGGCAAAGCCGGACAGACCGTGCCTGAAATGACCCCCGAGTTTGTTGACTCCGTGAGCCGCCGCTACATTGAGCTCTACGAACACATCACCGGCCGCAAATTTGTGCCCGCCGAAGATGCCCACCTGGAGCAGCGCATTGAAAAGAACGTTCTTGACTGCCTGGAGCAGCTCAACGCCTGATGGCTGACGTAGAGAAGATTACCCCTTACGGCTCCGATGCCCCCAAGGAGCAGCAGGTCGAGGCTATGTTTGACTCCATAGCCCCGGCCTACGACCTGATGAACCGCGCAATGACCTTCGGCATTGACCGCCTGTGGCGTGCCAAGGCCGTGGGTATGTTGCGCCGCGAGGGCGGCCCCTCCAGGATTCTCGACATTGCCACCGGCACCGGCGACCTTGCCATTCTCCTTGCCCGCAAACTCCCCGGCGCTCACATTACCGGAGTAGACCTCTCGGCCGGAATGCTCGCCGTAGGGCGCGAAAAGGTGACCAAAGCCGGGCTAACCGACCGCATCAGCTTCAGCGAGGCCGACTGCCTGGCTCTGCCGTTTGCCGACGGCGAGTTTGACTGCATCACGGTGGCCTACGGAGTGCGCAACTTTGCCAACCTCGAGGCCGGCTACCGCGAAATGCGCCGCGTGCTCCGCCCCGGCGGCACGCTCTGCGTCATAGAGCTCTCAACCCCCGTCAACCCTCTCATCAAGCCGCTCTACCGCTTCTACACCCGGACAATTATCCCCGCCGTGGGGCGTATGGTGAGCAAAGACAGCCGCGCCTACTCCTACCTGCCCGAAAGCATTGCCGCAGTTGCCCAGCGCGAACAGATGACCGCCCTGATGCAACGCGCCGGATTCAGCCATACCTTCTACCGCCCCCTGACGTTCGGAGTCTGCACGATTTACCTCGGAAGCTAATTAACACGTTTTAACACATTTCGCCGCCAAGTGCTTAATTTTAAATTAAATTAAGCATATTGGCGTTGCGTTTGTAATATTTAACAAATCAACGGATAAGAAATTCGACCTTTAGACCAATGCATTAGCGAAAAAATCATTACCTTTGCGCCGCGAAACGATTATAAATAACCAAACATATCACTCAACTAACCTTTTATGAGCAATTCAACTGTTAAACCCGCCGAAGGCAAACTCGGCGTTCTCGTTGTTGGCTGCGGTGCCGTAGCAACAACTTTTATGACCGGCGTGCTCATGGCCCGCAAAGGTCTTGCCAAACCTGTTGGCTCTATGACCCAGTACGACAAAATTCGTGTCGGCAAGGGTAAAGACAAAAAATACCTTATGTATAAAGACATCGTAAGCATGGCCTCGCTCGACGACATCGTGTTCGGCTCTTGGGACGTTTATCCCGCAAACGCTTACGAAGCAGCTGTTAATGCTGAGGTTCTCAAAGAAAAAGACATCAACCCCGTAAAAGACGAACTCGAGGCTATCAAACCTATGACCGCCGCTTTCGACAAAAACTACGCCAAGCGCCTCGACGGCGACAACGTAAAAGTTGTTAAAAACCGCTGGGATATGGTTGAGCAGCTTCGCGAAGACATCCGCAACTTCAAGAAAATCAACGGTGTTGACCGCTGCGTAGTCCTCTGGGCCGCTTCTACCGAAGTTTACGTTCCCGTAAACGATAAGGTTCACGATACCCTCGAGCACCTCGAAGCCGCAATGAAGGCTGACGACAAGGAAAACATCGCTCCTTCAATGTGTTACGCCTACGCTGCCCTCGCAGAAGGCTGCCCCTTCATTATGGGCGCTCCCAACACTACCGTCGACATTCCCGCAATGTGGGAACTCAGCGAAAAAACCGGTATGCCCATCGCCGGCAAGGACTTCAAGACCGGTCAAACCCTCGTTAAGTCAGGTTTCGCTCCCATCATCGGCACACGTATGCTCGGCCTCAGCGGCTGGTTCTCAACCAACATTCTCGGCAACCGCGACGGCCTCGTGCTCGACGAACCCGCCAACTTCCGCACCAAAGAAGTCAGCAAGCTCTCCACCCTGGAATCAATCCTCGTGCCCGAAGCTCAGCCCGACCTCTACAGCAACTACTACCACAAGGTGCGCATAAACTATTATCCCCCGCGCAACGACAACAAAGAGGGCTGGGACAACATTGACATCTTCGGCTGGATGGGCTACCCCATGCAGATCAAGATTAACTTCCTCTGCCGCGACTCTATCCTCGCCGCTCCCCTCTGCCTCGACCTCGTGCTGCTGAGCGACCTCGCAGCCCGCGCCGGCCGTCACGGCATCCAGCGCTTCCTGAGCTTCTTCCTCAAGAGCCCGATGCACGACTACACCAAGGGAGAAGTTCCCGTAAACCACCTCTTCCAGCAATACACCATGCTGAAAAACGCAATCCGCGAAATGGGTGGCTACGAAGCCGACGAAGAAATCGACTAATTCCCTGAACCGAATAATATAAAAGCGGCGGACCTTTATCCGCCGCTTTTGTTGCTTAAAGAGCTTGCCGACGCGCCTAACGCCTAAAGTACAAGGCCTAACGCCTAAAAGCTATAATACAGGCCGAAGCTGAGCGCGTTACTCAGGTCGAGGCCGCCGCCGGTGAAGCGACCGCCGGCCTTGGCAGCATCGTTGCCGTAGGTGTAGCCGAGAAGACCGCAGTGGGCCACGATGGAGAACCGGTCGTTGAGGTCAACGCTGATGCCCGGCTTGAAGCCGATGCCAACGGTTACGGAACAGTCGGAGTGGCCTCCTTTCCAGCCGGTTCGGCCGAGACTAAAATCAATGCCGCCGTCAACGAACAGGCTCACCCGGTCGCCCTTGAAGAACGTATAGCGCGCATATGGGTCGAACACGAACGAGCCATTGTGAGTGTCGCCCTGCTTGACGTAGCTGAAGCCAATCGAAGTGCCCACGGCAAAGTTGTCTGAAAGATTATAGCCGATTTCGGGCAGGAGGTTTGCGGTGGTTGTTTTGGTGGTGGAATTGTGCATAACGCCTAATGAGCCACCTACATAGAAGTCTTCAGCCGACGCTGCGCCAAGGCCCATCAGGGCAACTGCGGCAAGAGTAATGATTTTTTTCATTGTTTACTTAAATTTTGATTATAAAGTTAAAAAAATTCTTTCACTATATCAAAACGGCTCAACCCCTCATTCTGTTTAACACGGTTATAAAAACAACCTCACAGACAGAAAGTCATATACGCGGGGATGCATAACCGGGACTCATCAACGCTCAGATTGCGCGGATGAACAATTATGTTGGAGCCAATGCGTTTTTTAAACAGTTCATCAAAGCGGTCTAACGACGTAGTAGAATGCTTTTCTTTTGATTTCACCTCAATGGGAAATATTTTATAATGCAGTTTGCTGGCATTAGAAATCAAAAAGTCAACCTCTATGTCATTTCTGTGTTTTTCCTGATTATAGCGCGTATAGAAGTATAGTTTATAGCCGGCTGCCACAAGCATTTGGGCCACCGCATTTTCATAAAACATACCCTCGTTGACCGAAAGTTTACCCAAGAGCAGTTCGCGATAGAGATTCTCTTCTGAAATCTCATTTTCGTCAAATGTATGAGTAATCAAAAGCACGGTGAAGAGCATCCGCAGGTCGTTCATATAATTCTCGAACGCATCTTTTACTACCTGCGGAGCTATATTGAAATCTATGAGTATGAAACTTTTGTATTCATTTTTTCCAAACTCTCGGGCTATGGTTGACTTTCCAATTCGCCGCGCTCCCTCAATAAGCAGCGCCTTGGTTCCTGCGGTCTCTTTTTTCCACTTGAGGAGCTTCTGATATATTTTTCGCTTAAAAATCTAAATATTAAATATTTAGGTTGTAAAGTTAGGCAAAAAATCAATAAAGCGCAAGTATGGAAGTGTTAAAATTGGCAATAAAGCGCACCTGCGGAAGTGTCAAAATTGGCAATAAAACGCACCTGCATCAAAAAAAAACGGCTGTCTCACGATAGCCGTTAATCTTAAACCTTAAATCTAATATCAAAAAACACAGTGCAAATACAGTAAAGATAACACTAAAACCCCCGGAGTGTGCAAAAAGTTCGCAACCAAGCGGCCTTTAACATTTTTTAACACTCTGTTTGCCATCTTAAAACTTCAAAATCCTTACTTTTGTGGCCTACATAATGCAAATTCACAATAGAAACTACTATGCGTGTAAAAATACTTGTGATTGACGACGAAGAGTCAATCTGCGAAATTCTCCGTTACAACCTCGTCAAAGAGGGCTATGAGGTCGACACCGCATTGTCGGCCGAAGAAGCCCTCAGGATGGATCTCCCCAGTTATTCGCTGTTTATCGTAGACATTATGATGGATAAAATCAGCGGATTTGACTTTGCCCACAAAATCAAAAACATTGACGAACTCGAAGATAAGCCGATAATTTTCTGTACTGCACTGGCCGACGAAGACGACACCGTCATGGGCCTGAACATCGGAGCCGACGACTATATCACCAAACCGTTCTCCATCCCCGAGGTGCTGGCCCGGGTGCGCTCGGTAATGCGCCGCAGCAATATCTCCACACATCTTGCCGCCAATCGCTCCAAGGCCAAATATGAGGCCGACATCATTTTCAAGGGTCTGAGGCTCAACCGCAACGAGAAAGTATGCTACATTGACGGCGTACCCCAGCAGCTCTCCAAAACCGAGTTTGACCTACTGCTCTTCTTCCTCGAGCACCGCAACCGCATATATTCGCGCGAGGAAATAATTCGCAACGTGTGGTCAAACAACGTGATAGTCAGCAACCGCACCGTCGACACCAGCCTTACCCGACTGCGCAAGAAACTCGGCGAATACGGTCGCCATATTGAAACGCGTGTGGGCTTCGGCTATGGCTTCAAAGAGGTCATATAAAATCAACCTTTTCCAGCGCTTGTTTCTGCCGCAGGTCGCCCTGCTGTGGACCATCATCGGTATGCTCGTTTGGTATGCAATCTCCAACGAGCAGGAGGTGCGCCGCTCCATTTATCAGAATCAGTTGCGCAACGTAAACGCCACGATACTTGACGCCTACGAACACGGCATTGACCTGCAGCAAACCCTCAGTTTTATTCAGGATTATAACTCCAACACGCTGCTCAACGACGTGCGTGTGACCATCTACAACGTCAACGACGAGCCGCTGGCCCACGTCGGCGACCTTATTCTGCTCGAAGATTCCAACCATAACGAAATTCCCGAATTCGGCCTTGAGGAAAAAGACGGCGAGGTCAACAACGTCCGCCCCAACCTCATTTCGCAGACCGAGTCAATGTTTTCGCTGATGACATCGAACGACGGCGAAATCCGCACGATTGCCGCCGTGCCATACAGTCCTTCGGTGATTCGCGCACTGGGCTACAACACGATAATCTGGGTATTCGTCCTGGTACTCGGCGTGGTGGCCACTATGGTGATATGGCTGTTTTGTGCGCGTGTGAGCCGCTCGGTCAACACCCTCCACGAACTTGCCCGCCGCGCCGCCGAGGGCAAGGAAATCAACCCGCATCAGGTCAGACTGTCGCACGACGAAATTGGCGACGTAACCCGCGAGGTTATAAGACTTTACGTTGACAAAGACCACGCCACCAAGCGCCTTGAACACGAACATCAAGTAGCCCTCCGCGCCAACGAGGAGAAAGCGCGCGTAAAGCGCCAGACTGCCAACAACCTGAACCACGAAATCAAAACCCCCGTAGGAGTAATCAAGGGCTACATCGACACTATTCTCTCCGACCCCGACATGCCCGAACAGCTGCGCATGGACTTTCTGCGCAAAGCTCAGGAACACACCGACCGCCTCACTCAGCTGCTCAAAGACGTCAGCTCAATCACCCGCCTTGAAGAGGGTGCCTCGCAGGTCGAAGTTACCGACTTTGACTTCCACGACCTCATCTATGCCATTGCCAGCGATTTGGAGGTCAGCGACATTGCCGGCAACCTGGCCTTTGATTGGGACATTCCGTTCGACACCAATGTGCGCGGCAACTACACACTGCTCAACAACGCCATTATCAACCTGGTGCGCAATGCCGCAAAATATTCCAAAGGCACGCGCATAACCCTCGACGTGATTGCCCAAGACAGCAAATTCTACACCTTCCGCTTTGCCGACGACGGCACCGGAGTTGGCGAGCAACACATCCCGCACCTGTTTGAGCGCTTCTATCGCGTTGACGAGGGCCGCGCCCGCAAGAGCGGCGGCACCGGCCTCGGCCTCCCCATTGTAAAAAGCACTTTCGAGGCTCTCGGCGGCAAAATCAGAGTGCGCAACGCCTCGCCCCACGGCCTCGAATTCATCTTCACCCTCCCCAAATCCAACACCTAACCCCTAATACCTAAAGCCTAACGCCTAACGCCCCACACCATGAACACCCTTAACCGATTTCTCGACTACGTGAAGTTCGACACCCAGAGCGACGAACTCACCAATATGACCCCCTCAACCCCGGGGCAGTATAAATTTGCGCAATACCTCGAAGAAAAAGTGCGCGAAATGGGACTCAGCGAAATCTCGCTCGACGACAACGGCTACCTGATGGCCACCCTGCCCTCCAACACTGACAAGCCGCTCCCCACCGTAGGCTTCATTGCCCACCTGGACACGTCGCCCGACATGTCAGGCCGCCATGTCAATCCCCAAATCGTTAAAAACTACGACGGCGGCGACATCTGCCTCAACGCCAAGCAAGGCATCTACCTCCGCCCCTCGGAATTCCCCGAGCTGCTTCATTACGTAGGTCAAGACCTTGTAACCACCGACGGCACTACCCTTTTAGGCGCTGACGACAAAGCCGGAATCGCCGAAATCATGGCAGCCGTTGAATACCTGCAGCAGCATCCCGAAATCAAACATGGCAAAATCCGCATTGCCTTCAACCCCGACGAGGAAATCGGGCGCGGAGCACACAAATTTGACGTTGAGCGCTTTGGCTGCGACTGGGCCTACACCATGGACGGCGGCGAAATCGGCGAACTCGAATATGAAAACTTCAACGCCGCAGTGGCCAAAATCACCTTTCAGGGCCGCAACGTGCACCCCGGCTACGCCAAACACAAAATGGTCAACTCCATGCGCGTGGCCACTCAGTTTGCCATTATGCTCCCCCGCTGGGAAACTCCCGAACACACCGAGGGCTACGAAGGCTTCTACCACCTCGTAGGCATGGAAGGAACCGTTGAAAAGACCGAGCTGACTTACATAATCCGCGACTTTGACCGCGACCGCTTTGAACGCCGCAAAAAGGAATTTGAACACCTTACCCGCAAAATCAACAAGGAATTCCCCGACTGTGCCTCGCTTGAAATCCACGACCAATATTTCAACATGCGCGAAAAAGTTGAGCCGGTAAGCTACATCGTCGACATTGCCGAGCAGGCAATGAAAAATGCCGGGCTTACCCCCACCGTAGTGCCCATCCGCGGCGGCACCGACGGCGCTCAGCTCAGCTTCAAGGGTCTTCCCAGCCCCAATATCTTTGCCGGCGGCCTTAACTTCCACGGTCGCTATGAGTTTATTCCGGTTAATTCGCTCAACAAAGCAGCCGAAGTAATCGTTGAAATAGCAAAACTCGTTGGCCAAAGATGAAAAGAACTCTAACTCTGACTCTTATTGCAGCGGTCGCCCTATCAGCGGCCGCTCAAACTTTCACGCTCAACCAGTGTCGCGGGAGCCGTATGCCTTATCCGGCTCCCGACTCGATTGAACTGCCCGCCGACTCGCTGACCCCGGTGATGATATACCACGTTGGCCGCCACGGCGCGCGCTATGCCACTTCGCCCGAGCGCTTCCTGACCCTTGAGGGACATCTTGCCGCCCATGAACAGTTGCTCTCGGAGCGCGGAAAGAGGCTCCTTCAGGTTGTTCGCCAAGTCATCGACATTACCGCTGACCGCTGGGGCGACCTCGACTCCCTGGGCCGCGCAGAGCAGCGGGGCATTGCCTATCGGCTCTGCATGGCGTTTCCACAACTCGTTGTGGGGCAGAGCGTAACGGCCATATCCAGCCCCGTGGGCCGCTGCGTCGAGTCAATGAATTCGTTTGCCGGAGTGCTGCGGCGCATGCAGTCCGGACTGGGCAGCGTGACCACCGCCTCAGGCGAGCAATACTCCCCCTTGATGCGTCCGTTTGCAACCGATTCGGCCTACGTAATCTGGGCAAAAGAGAAACCCTACAAGCCGGAACTCGACGAATACACCCGCAGCATTTCGCCCGCCGTGCAACTCGTTGAGCAGCTGATGCCCGGAGCGGAATATGGCCGAAAAGAAGCCGAAGAACTCGCCTCGGCGGCATATTACGTGGTCAGCTCTTTGGCAGCAATGGGTATGGACGATGCCGACACCGCAATGCAACTGCTGACTCCCGAGGAATATAACGCCCTCTGGCGCATTGACAATCTGCGGCAATACCTCTCGCGCACCCAAACCACCATCTCCTCCCTCCCCGCCGAAATAGCATCTCCTCTGCTTCAGAATATGGTGCAGGAGGTTGACGATTTCATCGCCGGGCGACAGGATGCCACGCTTCTTCTCCACTTCGGCCACGCTGAAACCCTGATGCCTCTGCTGTCGCTGATGCGCCTGCCCGGCTGCTACTATCTGACCCACTATTTCGATACGGTGTGCGACCACTGGCAAACCTTCCACATAGTCCCGATGGCTGCTAACCTCCAGCTGATACTTTTGCGCTCCCACAGCGGCCAATATTACGCCCGCCTCGACCTCAACGAGCGCCCCATTCTGTTCCAACCCTGGCCGCGCCTGCGCACCCGCCTCCTCTCCCTCGCAGACTGACCAAGAAATCTCTTATCAAATTTGCTAATTTTGATATTTATTCCTATCTTTGCCGCATCGTTATAAATTCTAAAATGATTGTTGTTTTTGAAAAAGAATATCTGCAACAGTTGTATCAGGACGGAAAATGCAAGGATAAAAAGCATAGATTTCAACCCGATATAATCCGCAGATACCAAAAAGCCATAAAGTTTCTAGTGGAGGCAAGCTCCATTGAATCACTGTGGCGTATGCATTCGATGAACTACGAAGTGCTGACAGGAAACAAAGCAGGGCTGTCATCTATCAGAGTCAACGACAAGTATCGCATAGAATTTTCTTTGCGCGAAACCACTGAAGAGCCTATACTGACAATTTGCAATATAATTGAACTCTCAAATCATTATAAATAAGTTATGGATATTATGTTAGACGGCATAAAGGCCAATATGATAGCAAATAATCTGAAACCGAGTGTTCCGATTCATCCCGGGGAGATTATCAAAGATGAGATTGAATATAGAGGAATCTCACAGAAAAATCTTGCTTCGGAAATAGGAATGCCCGCATCGGTTCTTAACGCGGTACTCAACGGCAAACGCGCCCTAACCACTGAATACGCACTGCTACTCGAAGCGGCGCTTGGCGTTGATGCTGATATTTGGCTAAGAGTGCAAGCATCTTACAATAAAGAAGTTGCAAAATCCAATCCGGCATTTATGGAAAGAATAAAACGAATCCGGCGCATTGCCGCTTGTTTGTAACCCATCGAAAGCATTATAATTCCAAAATATTTTGTAAATTTGCGGTCGGAATTTAACGTTAAACTTTAAAAATTAAACACTTTGGGACTGTTTTCACTAACAAAGGAAATCGCGATTGACCTCGGAACGGCCAATACCATCATACTCCACAACGACAAAATCGTTATCGACGAGCCATCCATCGTGGCCATCGACAAGATTACCCAGAAGCTGATTGCCGTGGGCAAGGAAGCCGCGCTTATGCAGGGTAAGGAGAACCCCAATATCACCACCATTCGCCCTCTGCGCCAGGGCGTTATCGCTGACTTCAACGCCGCCGAGCTGATGATTCGCGGCCTGGTGAAGAAGAGCAGCAGCTCCCGCGGCTGGTTCTCACCGTCGCTGCGCATGGTGGTGGGCATCCCCTCGGGTTCCACCGAGGTGCAGATCCGCGCCGTGCGCGACTCCAGCGAACACGCCGGCGGCCGCGACGTCTACATGATTTACGAACCCATGGCCGCAGCCCTCGGCATTGGTCTCGACGTTGAGGCTCCGGAGGGCAACATGATTGTCGACATAGGCGGCGGCACAACCGAAATCGCCGTAATATCGCTGGGCGGCATCGTTGCCAACATGTCAATCCAGATTGCCGGCGACGACCTCACCGAAGACATCGTGGGCCACATGAAACGCGCCCACAACCTCCGCGTTGGCGAGCGCACCGCCGAGCAAATCAAAATCCACGTCGGCTCCGCCCTCACCGAACTCGAAAACCCGCCGGAAGACTACGTTGTCCACGGCCCCAACCACGTCACCGCCCTCCCCATGGAAGTGCCCGTAAGCTATCAGGAAATTGCCCACTGCCTCGAAAAGTCAATCTCCAAGATTGAAACCGCAGTACTCAACGCCCTGGAGCAGACCCCGCCCGAACTCTATGCCGACATCGTGAAAAACGGCATCTGGCTGGCCGGCGGCGGCGCACTGATTCGCGGACTGGACAAACGCCTCACCGACAAAATCGGCATCCAGTTCCACGTTGCCGACGACCCGCTGCTGAGCGTTGCCCGCGGCACCGCCGTAGCCCTCAAAAACGTTGACAAATTCTCCTTCCTGATTCGCTAAGAGAGGTGCGCGCACTGGCCGACTTCCTCGTCAGGCACGCCGCCTGGTTCGTGTTCCTGTTGCTGGCGGGAATCAGCTGCTTTATGTTGTTTCGCGGCAACCCCTACCAGCAAGCCGTCTTTATGACCTCGGCAGGCCGGATGACCTCCGGGGTCTATTCCGCCGCCAACGGCGTTACCGGCTATTTCCATCTGCGCACAATCAACGACGACCTGCAGCAGCGCCTCGCGCAGCTCGAACTCGAAAACCTCAACCTGCGCCGCCAAATGCAGCGCATCGACGAGCAGATTTTTGCCGATTCGGTAAAACCCGATTCGGCACTTGCCCCATATGAATTTATCATTGCGCGGGTAATCAACAACTCAATTGTGCGCCCCAACAACTTCATCACCCTTGACCGTGGCGCCGCCGACGGCATCACTCCCGAAATGGGCGTGGTTGACCAAAACGGCATCGTCGGCATTGTCAACGTTGTCGGCCCTCATACCTCCCGCATCATTTCGCTGCTTAACAGCGACTTGCGCATCTCGTGTAAGATAAAGGGTTCCGACGCTTTCGGCTCTCTAGTTTGGGACGGCCGCTCGCCGCGAGAGGCCGTGCTCGAAGAGCTGCCGCGACACGTGGAGTTCGCTCCGGGCGACACGATAATCACCTCCGGCTTCTCGGCGGTGTTTCCCGAGGGGATTCCGGTAGGCACCGTTATTGAGCAGATGCGCGATGCCGACGACAACTTCTACTCGCTGCGCATTGAGCTGCTCACCGACTTCGCCACGCTATCCACCGTGCGCGTAATCCGCAATTTCCAGAAAGAAGAAATCGAGGCCACCGAAACCGATGCCGTCAATAAATCGGGGCAATTCTGACGTTAAATTTCGGCAACAGACGCAACGGCTGCCACGACTCCTTAGAGGCACGCAGCCCCGGGTCGCCCGCGTCGTCCTGACGGTTCACAAACTTCAGGCAGGGGAGTCGGCGCAACATCTCGGCAGCAAACAGCGAGGTCAGCGCCTCGTTGGCTCCGGCAATCGTGTGGTCACATTTCTCCACGTGAACGTGGAGCGTGTCCCCCTTGGGCTCGCCAACGGTGAAACCCACCACGCTGTCGGCGCTCAGCAACACGCTGCCGCAAAAATATGGCGCATAATCGCCACAATGGCTTAACATAGTGCTTACAGCCTCATATTCAGCCTCGCCCGTTGAAGTGCCGTCGCTGCCAAGGCGCTGAAGCAGAGCGCGACACGGCTCCGTCAGCCCCGCATCGAGGTCAACCAGCCTCGCATCCGGATGGTCAAGATGAAAACGGTTCACGTGGTTGCGCTTCTTTTTCATCACACCCCCCTCGAGCGAGGCAATGCGATGAATATCATAAAGATAGTCGCTCCATTGGCCCCCGAGTTCCGAAACGTCGGCATCAAAGTCAGCAAAGAGATGAAGCCGATCCTCCGGAATTGCCGAAAACCATAAATCCCTGTCGGGATTCAGCTCGCGCAGCAGCCCCACCGACTCCTCAAAAGCCATATCGCCAACCGGCAGGGCATATGCGCGGACAGAAAGATTGTCCTCGCGCCCCCCACAAAGAAACAACGTGTTGCCGACCACGGCAATGCGATAGTCAAAATAGTTGACCCACAGCGCAATGCCGCCAAAAGTATAATCGCACGTGCGGCTGTCGGACAGTCGCATAAAACCCGCAATATCGGCGAAATCGCCGGGCTGTATGCGCTTAAACTGCAACCTCCGCAGCAAAGTTTGAGTAGCACTTTTCATATTAACTACATAACTCCCCCACCCCCCAAAAAGTTCTCCCACCCCTCTCCCCGACCGTCTGAAGGCCGCCGGCTCCTGTTTTGCTCCATGGTTTGGCGGCAAATTTTGCTTATTTTGGGAAATTTGGGTAACTTTGCGGAGTGAAGAAGCGCAAAGGATTGAAAATTCATAAGCGGTTCAGGCTGGTGTTTGTCAACGATAACACGCTGAACACCGTGTGGACTCTGCGGCTCACGCGCACCCGCGTGTGGTTGCTCTCCGGAGTGTGCGTAGCCGCGATTGCCGCGCTGGTTTTCAGCTTGGTGGTGTGGTCGCCAATATCGTATCTGCTGCCGGGGTATATGAAGCCGGAGCAGCGGCGCACCACGGTGGAGAACACCCTGCGCCTGGATTCGCTTATTGACGTTGCCGCCCGTCAGCAGCTCTATCTTGCCAATATTTCCGACATTTTGAGCGGCGCAGACTCTGCGGCGGCCATAGCCTCGGCCAAGGAACTTCCGGCCGAGAGTTCTGACACGCTGCTGACCGCCACTGAGGCGGAGCGCGCCTTTGTGGAGGCGTGGCGGCTGTCGGAGCGCAACCTCTCGGTGCTGACTCCGATAGTGGCCGAGGGAATGATGTTTCGCGTTCCGGTGGTGGGCGCTACGGTTGCCGCTGCGGGCGACACGCTGATTGCCGCACGCCGCGCCCCGGTGGTGGCGATTCAAGACGGCACGGTGGTTGACTCGCGCGTCGACGCAGCGTCGGGGCGCGCGACCCTGGTGATTCAACACGCAAACGATTTTATTTCAGTATATTCGGGGCTTGAAGACGTAGCGGTATCGCCCGGGCGCAGCGTGGCGGCCGGACAGTCGCTGGGCCATCTTGCCGACGATGGACGCCTGCCGCTGACCATCTGGCATATGGGTCGGCGCGTAGCCCTGACAAAACTTCTCCCCATATAGCAAACATGAAGAAACTCCTGATAGAAACCTACGGTTGCCAAATGAACGTTGCCGACAGCGAAGTGGTTGCTGCGGTGGCGCAAATGGCCGGATATGAGTCGGTTACCGACCCCACTGAAGCAGATGCCATTCTGCTCAACACCTGCTCCATACGCGATAATGCGGAGCAGAAAATCCTTGCCCGCCTCAGCGAGCTGAATGCCCGCCGCCGCAAGAGCGGCCATCCGCGCATTATCGGCGTGATTGGCTGCATGGCGGAGCGCGTTGGTCAGGAACTGATTGACAAACACGGCGTTGACCTCGTTGCGGGTCCTGACAGCTACCTCGACCTCCCGGCGCTCCTTGCGCAGGCCGAGAGCGGCAATCCGGCGCTCAACGTTGAGCTGAGCCGCACCGAAACCTATCGCGACATCATACCCCGCCGCCTCGGCTCCAACGGCGTGAGCGGCTTTGTGAGCATAATGCGCGGGTGCAACAACTTCTGCACCTACTGCATAGTGCCATACACCCGCGGACGCGAGCGCTCTCGCGAACCCCGCAGCATTCTTGCCGAGGTCAAAGACCTGCAGGCCAAAGGTTTCAAGGAGGTGACCCTGTTGGGTCAGAACGTCAACTCATATAAGTTTGACGACGAAACGGACTTTGCGCGGCTGCTCACCATGGTGGCCGATGCCGTGCCGGGGATGCGCGTGCGCTTCACTACATCGCATCCCCGCGATATGAGTGATGCCATAATCGCTGCCATAGCCTCGCGCCCCAACATTGCGCGCCATATTCACCTGCCGGTGCAGAGCGGCTCGGATGCAGTGCTCAAAGCTATGAACCGCCACTACGACCGCGCCCACTATCTTGACCGCATTGCCGCAATTCGCCGCATACTCCCCGACTGCGCCATAACCACCGACCTCTTTACCGGCTTCCACGATGAGAGCGAGGAGGATTTTGAGCAAACCCTCGAGCTGATGCGCACCGTGGGCTTCGATGCCGCGTTTATGTTTAAATATTCCGAGCGCCCGGGCACAGTTGCATCGCGCACCATGCCCGACAACATCAGCGAGGGAGTGAAGATTGAGCGCCTGAACCGCATGATTGCCCTGCAGAACGAACTGAGCCTCAAGGCCAACCGCGCCGACATCGGCAAGACTTTCGACGTCTTGATTGAGGGTGTGAGCAAGCGCAGCACTCAGCAGTGGGTAGGGCGCACGCCGCAAAACAAAACCGTGGTGTTTACGCGGCGCGACGGTCAACGCGTGGGCGACACCGTCAGTGTAACCATCGGCGAAGCCTCGTCGGCAACCCTCCTCGGCCTATGAAACGCATTATCCCGCTGATATTGGCCGGTTTGGCTCTGGCGCTGATGAGTCTGGTGGAGCCTGTGGCTCCCGATATGGACCAAATTCGCGAAGAGGTTACCAACCCAACGTCGAAATACTACTATCCGAAACTGATGGCGCAATATGAGCGCAACGAAACCATCATGACGCTCGACGACTTCCGCCGTCTGTATCTCGGCGCGATGTTTGCCGAAGATTTCAACCCCTACCGCACGTCGCCATATGCCGCAGTGGTAGAGGACCTCTATTTCAAGTCGCACCACAGCGGCCGCGAATGCGACGAAATCATCAAGTACGCCCAGCTTTCGCTTCAGGATGATCCCTTTAACCTGCAGCAGATTGACTATCTGATTTACGCCCTGCGCGAAAAGAAGAAAAACAACCTTGCCAACATCTGGCAGTTTCGCCTCAACCATATTCTCGAGGCCATAGTAAGCACCGGCACGGGGCTTGACCCGGAGCACGCCTGGTATGTAATCAACCCCAAACACGAGTATTTTCTGCTCAACAAAATGGGCCGTATTGCCACCGGGTTTGAGTTCAAGCAGCCCTGGTATGACCACATCAGCGTGGAGCCCAAGGGTACAAAAGACTCTACCGACTACTACTTCAACTCGCGCTACTTCCTGGAGCAATATCGCCTGAAATATCCCGACGACAGCGACGGCGCAGACGAAGAATATGGCCCTTACAATAATTGAGAGCTGCCCCAGCAGCAACTCGGCGCTGCCCCGCACGGCAGCCCACGGCGATGCGCTGATGGCTCTGGAGCAGACCGCCGGACGCGGCCAGAGGGGAAACACCTGGGAGGCCGAACCGCGCAAGAACATCACCTTGAGCCTGATGCTACGCCCCGAGGGGTTGCCGGCTGTGAGGCAGTTTGAGCTGTCGGAGGCCGTGGCGCTCGGCGTTGCCGACCTCGTTGAAGAACTCGGAGTAGGCGACGTGAGGGTTAAGTGGCCCAACGACATCTACGTCGGCGACCGCAAAATCTGCGGAATATTGATAGAGAACGCCTTGAGCGGCAACCTGATAGGCCGATCGATTGCCGGAATAGGCCTTAACGTGAACCAGACGGAGTTTCGCAGTGACGCGCCGAATCCGGTGTCGCTGCGTCAACTCACCGGGCGGGAATATGACCTCAAGGCTACGGCTGAGCGGATGATAGCGCTGATTATAAGCCGCTTGGGGCGCGACAACCACGCGGAATATCGCAGCCGCCTATGGCGCGGCATGGGGGAATGGCTTTGGCGCACCCCGGGGGGCGAAATTTTCAGCGCCGCGATTGTCGACGTGCTGCCCGACGGCCGCCTCTGCCTGAGCGGACGGCGCGACCCATACCCCTTTAAGTCAGTTTTTCCCGCTTAAATCATTCGGCGGTTACGTCGTCGTCGAGGAAGGGGCGGGGATTGGGCGTTGGGCGCCGGGCTTTGGGCTTTGGGCGATGGGCCTTAGGCGATGGGCTTTGGGTGTTGGGCGCCGGGCTTTGGGCGCTGGGCGCCGGGCTTTGGGTGTTGGGTGCTGGGCTTTGGGCGTTGGGGGCGGGGAGCAAGGCGAGGGTGATGACGGCGAGGAGGAGCAGGATGCCGGTGAGGAGCAGGGCGAGGCGCTGGGGGTAGGTGAGGCGGCTTTTCATGGCGTCAGAGCAGCGGGGAAATCAGCACCAATAGGATGAGCACCGGGGCAACGTAGCGCACAATGAGCAGCACGGGCATAAATAGCCGCGACTTGAAGTGGCCGAAGTTGGTCATCTGGTTATGCAGCAGCTTTTTGGGCGCCACCCATCCCATATACAGGCAGAGTCCGATAGAGGCTATGGGGAGGAGCAGCTCGGCGGTGAGGAAGTCGAGGAAGTCAAAGAGATTGCGACCGAAGATGGTGAAGCCGCTGAGCGACGAGAAACTCTGCGAGCAGACAATGCTGAGCAGAAGCACGGGAATCATCAGGGTGAACACGGCGCGTCGGCGCGAGTAGTTCAGACGATCCTGGAGGCAGCGCACGGCAACTTCCGTAATGCTGACCGTGGAGGTCAGGGCGGCAATAAACAACAACAGGAAGAAGAGCGCCGACCACACGGAGCTGCCGGGCAGGTGGGTAAACACCTCGGGGAGAGTGACAAAAACCAGCGTGGTGCCGACAAGGCTGTGGTCCTGAAGCCCGAAAGTCATCACTGCAGGGAAGATGATTATGCCCATCATGACGGCCACGAGGAGGTCGAGCATCGACACGGTGATGGCGGTGCGCACCAGGCGCGTGCGTGCCGGATAATATGCCGCGTAAGTAACGAGAATGCCCATGCCGAGGCTCAGCGAAAAGAATGCCTGGCCCAGGGCGGAAAGCCAGGTTTGGGCCGTTACCTTGGAGAAGTCGGGCTTGAGGAAGAACTCCAGACCCTCGCCGGCTCCGGGCAGGGTCATGGCCACTCCGCAGAATATCAGCAGCAGGACAAAGAGCATGGGCATCAGAACGTTGCTCAGGCGCTCAATTCCCTTGCTCACGCCGCTAATGAGCACTCCGAGATTCAGAAGCACGGCAATGGCGGTAAAAATGGCGGGCAAGGTGGGGGTGCAGACATACTGTTGCATCTTGTCGGCAAAGAAGCCGGAGGAGTTGCCTCCGCTGAAAAGATTGCCGCTGACGCTGCCGCAGAGATACTCCAGGGTCCAGCCGGTCACCACCATATAAAACAGGGCGATGAGCGTCGGGGTAATGACCGAAAGCACGCCGACGGCGCTCCAACCGCGCTTTTTGGGCGTAACGGCGGCAAAGGCACCAATCACGTCGGTGCGCCCGGCGCGGCCAAGGGCAAATTCGGCAACCATCACCGGGATGCCGAGCAGCAGCACGCAGAGAACGTAGATGAGCAGAAATGCGGCACCTCCGCCGGCCTGCGCCTCGGCGGGGAAGCGCCAAATGTTGCCCAGACCCACTGCCGACCCCACTGTGGCGGCAATAAGCCCGAGCTTTGACTTGAATTGGTTAGCACTTGATGATGACATAATATAACAGCATTTATCCGTAAAAACAGTTTCGGCCCGCGGCGGGTTCATACTACCAGGCCGAAGCGGGTGAGCAGCGCAGTGGAGATGGTCATATAGATAACCATACCGATAATGTCGTTGGTAATGGTTATGAAGGGACCGGTAGCCAGCGCAGGGTCAATCTTGAAGCGCTCAAGGGTGAGGGGCACCAGAGTGCCGAACACGCTGGAGAAAATCACCACGGCAAAGAGGCTGAGTGCCACGGCAATGGTGGTTACCGACATCGGCGAGTAGGCAAAGCAGTTGTAGACGAAAATTGCCAGGGCAATTATAGTGGCGTTGAGCAACCCGATGCCGATTTCCTTGACTATCTGCTTGGAGGAGTGTTTGATATCGAGCGAGCCGTTGGCCAGACCCTGCACCACGATTGCCGACGACTGGATGCCGACGTTGCCGCCGGTGCCGCCAATCAGCGGAATGAAGAGGGCGAGGGCGGGGTTGGTGGCAAATCCGGCTTCGAAGTTTCCGAGAATCAGCGAGTTGCCGATTCCGCCGGCAATGCCGATGAGCAGCCACGGCAGGCGCGCCTTGGTCTGCACGAGCCAGGAGTCGTCGGTTTCAACGTCGCCCGACAGACCTGATGCCAACTGGTAGTCGCGCTCGGCGCTCTCGCGCACGGTGTCCATCACGTCGTCGACGGTAATCTGTCCGACGAGTCGTCCGGCAGCATCGACCACGGGCATCGCCACGAGGTCATACTTTTCAAAGTCCTGGGCCACGTCGTCGAGGTCGGTGTCAGTTTTCACGCTTGCCGGGTCGGCCTCCATAACGTGTTTGATTTTGCTAACCGATGGGTGGGTGAGCATCTTTTTCAGCGGAAGGACTCCTCGCAGGCGCTCTTCATTGTCGACCACGTAGACGTAGTAAATCTCGTCGAGATCCTCGGCCTGAAGGCGCATCTCCTTGATGCATTCGGGCATTGACCAGTTTTCGTTGACCACAATCATCTCCGTGCTCATCAGCGAGCCGGCGGTGTTTTCGGGGTACTTCATCAGGTCAATGATGTCGCCGGCCTGCTCAACGTCGTCGAGCTGGGCAAGCACCTCTTCCTGGTCTTCCTTGTCGAGTTCCTGAAGAATGTCGGCGGCATCGTCGGTGTCCATATGATCCACCTGCTTTGCGATGACCTCGTTGGGCAGGGCTTCGAGGAGCTTGTGGCGCTCGTCTTCGTCGAGTTCAAGCAATACGTCGGCGGCGGTTTCCTCATCGAGCAGCTTATAGAGGAACTCGGCCTCGTGGAGGTCAAGATCCTGATATAGTTCGGCAATATCGGCGGGGTGGAGCGACGAGAGTTCGCGGCGAGCGGCCTCAACGTCGCCCGTGGCGATAATGTCGCGGATTTTCTCTAAGTATTCGGGGCTGTATTCCTTCATTGCTTGCGAAAGATTGAGAAGTTAACACTGCCGTAGACGCGGCGTTCAATAAATTCGGGGCAAGAGGAGTAGTCGCGGTCCTTGCCGTGTTCGAGCACCACGAGGGTATCGGCTCCGCAGGCTCCCGAGGCGAGGATGGCGGGGAGCACGTCGTTGAAGTTCTCCAGGTTGTATGGCGGGTCGGCAAAGATTAGGTCAACCGGGCTGATGGCGCTCTCGAGGTAGCGGAAGGCATCGCCGCGCACAATGTTGAGTTCCTTGCAGTTGAGCTGCTGGCGCACTTTTTCGATGAAGCGAAACTGAGTGGCGGTTTTCTCAACGGCGGTTACCGCTGCGGCTCCGCGGCTCACCATTTCAAGGGAGATGGCTCCGGTGCCGGCAAAGAGGTCGAGGGCGGTGATGCCGTCGAAGTCAATCAGATTTTCAAGAACGTTGAAAATGTTTTCGCGGGCAAAGTCGGTGGTGGGTCGCGCAGATATGTTGGTTGGCACGTCGAAACGCCGACGGCCGTATTTTCCTCGTATGATTCTCATAAGAAAAGTGTGTCGAGAGGCGCGCCGGTTTGTTGGCGCAGTTTAACGAGCGGTTCACAGAGCGAGAGAGGCAGAATTTTGGCGTTGGGGTTGACTTGGGCAATGAGCGCGGTGATTTCCTCGGCGGAGTCGGCCGAGAGAAAGACGGGGTCGTCGGCCTGCGCAACGGCAAGGATATAATAAGCGCAGTCGGCGGGAGCCACCGCGGGGAGGCGGTTGAGGTATTCAAGGCGGTCGGTGAGGCGCAGCAGTGTCAGTCCGTCGCCGTCGGCCAGGGCATATACCCCCGGTTCGGTCAGCCGGTCGGCGCAGAGGCTCAGACAGTGGTGAAAGCGTGCGCAGGCAAACGTGCGGGTCAGGAAGTTGTGCAGCTCCGAGGGGAGAGCGTAGCAGATAATGCCGTCGCGCAGCAGGGTGCGGTCGGTGTCATAGTCGGGGAGCATTGCCTCGGCCATTGCCTCGATCAGTTCATCGGTGCCCTCGGGTGCGGTGAAGAACTCGCGGGTGGCAAAAATGAGGTCGGTCGACTCAAAATCGCCGAGCAGCTCGGGGTTGTCGTAGACCAGCGACTTGATGCCGTTGAGCGAAAATTCGCACGCAAAAGTCTTGGCGGCGCTCGGCGCAGCGTCGCGTCCGGGCGGCAGAATCACCATGTGTGCCGTGCGTGAGTCAAGGCGCAAAATGAGTCTGAGCCGCAGGGTGTCGTCGTCAGTCAGTTGCGGAGTCATTTCTTTTCGGGGTAGGCAATGCGTGAGTGATATATGGTGAGCAGGCGCTTCACGAAGCAGTCTTTAATGATTTTGATATCGCGGAATGCCAGCGGGGAGTCGTTGTGAAGTCCCTCGGCAACCTGGCCGTCAATCACCTTGTTGACGAGTTCGGTAATCGCTTCGGGCGAGTAGTTTTTGAGCGAGCGCGAGGCGGCCTCGACCGAGTCAGCCATCATCAGTATGGAGCTTTCAATGGTCGAGGGGTTCGGCCCGGGGTAGCGGAACGGCGTGGTGTCAACCTCCTCGCCGGGGTGTTGGTTGCAGTAGGTTACGTAGAAGTAGCGGGTCAGCCCGGTGCCGTGGTGCTCGGCAATGAACTTGCGTATTGCCGAGGGGAGTTTGGCCTTGTCGGCGCGGCGCAGTCCGTCGCTGACGTGGGCGGTGATGATGCGGGCACTCTGCTGTGGGTCGAGGGCATCGTGGGGGTTTACGCCGTGTTGGTTTTCGGTGAAGAACGCGGGGTTTTCAATCTTGCCGATGTCGTGGTAGAGCGCTCCGGCGCGTATGAGCTGCACGTTGGCTCCGACCTTGACGGCGGCCTCGGCGGCAAGGTTGCTCACGGCCATGGCGTGCTGAAAGGTGCCGGGGCATTCCTTGGAGAGCTCGCGCAGAATGGGGTGGTTGATGTCGCTGAGTTCCACCAGACCCACCGTTGAGGTAAAGCCGAGCAGTCGCTCGAACACGAAAATCAGCACGTAGGCAAACGATACGAACACTACGTTGATTGCCAGCATTCCCAACATTCTAGGCGAGAGCGACGAGAGGTCGCCGGTGAGCATCACGTTGACGGCGAGATACGTCAGCGAATAGCCGATGAACACGAGCGCGGCGGTGCGCAGCAGCTGCGAGCGGCGACTCATCTCCTTGAGGGAGTTGATGGCGATTGAGGCTCCCACGAACTGCATGGAAAGAAATTCCAGCGGGAAGTGGGCTATTGAACCGGCTATCAGGGTGGTAATCAGAGTGGTGAACATTGCCGTGCGGCCGTCGAAGAACACTATAATCATTATGGCCACCATAGAGAACGGCACGATATACAGCCCCATATCGAAGCTGCTCGACATCAGGAAAGCAAAGATGCTGAACGCCACCACCAGGCCGGTGAGGTATGCCACAACAATTGGTTGGCGGAACAGGCGCGGGCGGAAAATCAGCATGAAAATGCCGAGCAGCGCCATCAGGATGCCAACGTAGAGCACTTTGGCCAGCCAGGCATAAACCGAGCTGCCTCCGGTGCCGTTGCCGCGCTCGGCGAGCATGGTTTCGTAGGTCTGGAGAGTGGTATATAGCTGTAGGGTAACCACTTCGCCGCGGTCAATGATGCGTTCACCCTGCTGAATCACACCAATCGGGGCGGTGGCTTTCTGACACAGGTCGGCACGCATGCGCTCCGACACGATGGTGTCGAGTACCACGTTGGGGGTCAGCATTGTGGCGATTTTCGACTGCTCGATGGCGCGGTGGGCCTCGTCGCCGGGCAACTGCTCCTTGAGCCATTCATAGGCCTTGCGCGGGGATCGGAGCCGGTCGGTTGATTTCTTGGTGAGCACATTGCCCGAGGCCACGCGCACGGCCTTGAGCCGACCCTGCGAAATGTCGTTATACACCTCTTCGTCAACAATGCCGGCGGAGTAGACCTCTTTGACTTTCTGAGTGAGACGCGAGCGCGTTGTGGTACTCACGCCCTCAACCTCGCCGAGTTCGCGAGCCAGGCGGGTGCGCACTGCTTCGTCTACCGACACCAGGCGCTTGTACACGGGGATAAACGTGCGGTTAATCGAGTCGATGGCGGCCTCGGTGGTCAGCGAGTCGGGGCGGATGGGTATGTCGAATGGCGCGGTGAGCAACTGATAGTTCCATGGGCGGTTGACCTGATAGATGTATGTTGAGGCAGAGTGGCGCGGCAGCAGCCACACGATTATCAGAGTGCCAATCAGCAGGCAGAGAATCTGGAGGGTATATCGCTTTTTCATATGCGTGATGCTGAGGTTACGCCGTCAATTTTCTTGAGCCGGGTGCAGAGTTCATCTACGGCTTCGGCCGAGGTTACTTTCACGGTGAGATGTCCGGAGAACACCTCGTTGGTGGCCTCGATTGAGAACTGGCGCAGGTCAATGTTTGAGGCTCCGCTCACTGCGGCGGAGATTTCCTGGAGAATGCCCCGGCGGTCAATCCCCTCGAGGGCCACTTCGGCCTTGAAGTAGGTGCTGCTCACTTGCTCCCACTTGGTGTAGAGAATGCGGTGGCCGTAGGTGGCTTTGAGCAGGGCGGCGCGTGGGCAAGTCAGCGAGTGCACGGTGACGGCGCCGTCGTCCTCGATAAAGCCCATGACGTCGTCGCCGGGAATCGGGCCGCAACACTCGGCCAGGCGGTAGTTCTGGTTCTTCCCGCCGGTGTGGAGAATGTATGTTTCCTTAACGTTGATGGCAACTTCGTCTTCGTCGGCCTTCCACTGGTCGCGGGGATTCTTTTTCGCGGAGCTGCCAAAGGGGTTGAGCAGCTTTTTGAGCAACGTGGTGGTGGAGTTGGAGTTTTGCTGCGCCCGGGCTTTGCGCAGAGCGGCAAAGGTGTCTTCGGGGTTTATTTCGCCTTTGGCAATACCGATGTAGATGTCTTCGCGGGAGTTTACGCGATAGTGACCCATCATCTTGGTGAAGAGTTCGTTGGTCTGCTCGAGACCCTCTTTGCGGCAAGCGTCGTCAAAGATGGTGCGCCCCTCGTCGATGAGCGGCTGGCGGTCTTTGCGCAGGGCCTGGCGCAGGCGGGTGCGCGCCTTGGCCGTGGCCAGGAAGTTGAGCCATTCGGTTTGAGGCTGCTGGGTTTGCGAGGTGATGATTTCAACCTGGTCGCCGCTCTCGAGGCGTGTGGAGAGCGACACGAGCTTATGGTTCACCTTGCCGGCAATACATTTGGTGCCCAACTGGGTGTGGAGCGTGAACGCCAGGTCGAGCACCGTGGCGCGGGCCGGCAGGGTTATCGGCTCTCCCTTGGGGGTGAACACCACAATCTCGTTGGCAAAGAGGTTGAGCTTCACGGTGTCGAGGAAGTCAAGGGCGCTCGGCTCGGGGCTTTCAAGAATGTCTTTGATGGTTTCGAGCCATTGGTTGAGCTCGGTTTCTTCCTCGCCCTCGCCGTCTTTATACTTCCAATGGGCGGCAAATCCGCGCTCGGCAATGTCGTCCATTCTCTCCGAGCGGATTTGAATCTCCACCCAGTTGCCGTCTGAGCCCATCACGGTGAGGTGCAGAGCCTGGTAGCCGTTGGCCTTGGGCACGGAAATCCAGTCGCGGGTGCGATCGGGGTGGAGCTTGTAAATGTCGGTGATTGCGGAATATATGCGCCACGACAGTTCCTTTTCAGAGGCCGCGTCGGGCGAGTGGAAAATGATTCGCATTGCATAGAGGTCATAAACCTCCTCAAAGGGAATCTTTTTGGTTTCCATTTTGCGCCAAATGCTGTAGACGCTCTTGAGGCGATATTTTGCCTGAAACTCAATGCCGAGTTCGTGGAGCTTGTCTTGAATCGGGGCGGCAAAGTCCTCATACACCAGTTGGCGGGCCTTTTCCGTGGCCTCGATTTTGTCGGAAATCTCTTTGTAGGCCTGCGGATGCTCATATTTGAAACTGAGGTCTTCGAGCTCTGTTTTTATGGCAAAGAGACCCAGGCGATGAGCCAGGGGGGCGTAGATATAGAGTGTCTCGCCGGCGATTTTATACTGCTTGTTGGGAGCCATGGAGCCCAGCGTGCGCATGTTGTGCAGGCGGTCGGCCATCTTGATGAGCACCACGCGGATGTCCTCGTTCATGGTCAGCAGCAGTTTGCGGAAGTTTTCGGCCTGCGCCGAGGCGTGTTCGCCGAAAATGCCGCCCGAAATCTTGGTCAGCCCCTCAACGAGCTGCGCAATCTTGTCGCCGAAGTTTGAGCGGATGTCTTCAACGGTGTAGTCGGTGTCTTCAACCACGTCGTGGAGCAGCGCCGCGCAAATGCTCGTGGAGCCGAGGCCAATCTCTTGCGAGGCAATGCGCGCCACGGCGATGGGATGCAGTATATACGGCTCACCCGAGCGACGGCGCACTCCCGCGTGGGCCGACTTGGCAAAGCGATATGCCCGCTCGATTATCTCCACCTTCTTGCGGTGGTTTGAATTGAGATAACCCTGAAGCACGTCTTGAAACGCGGCCTCAATCATACGGTCTTCTTCCTGGAGGTCAGGAGTTTGGGCGGTGAGCTTGCTGCTTGTCATAATCTGCTTTCCTTAATATTATACACCGTGAATAACTCGCAAATATACGAAATTTTTTCCAAACGCACAGTATTTCTACGGTTCGGGGGCAAAGATGAGGCGTAACTTTGCCGCCAACTATGAAAAAGATTACTGTTACCCTTCCGAAAGCAGCTGAATATAACGCTGCAGAAAATTGTGCTGAAAATCTGAGAATCAACGCCTTGGGTTGCGTCCCCGTAGGGTTGCCCAAGCAGTTGCTTGCCAACGCCGGTACTTATACCCAAAGAGTCGGCTCACGGCTGCTGAGCGTCGCTGCCGACGGCAAAACCCTATCGCTCGACGGCCGTGAGGCGGGCACGCTGTCGGGGTGCTTCCTGTCGGCGTTGGCCGACGGCAACCGCACCATAATATTCACCGATGCGGGCATTGAGTGGCTTCAGGGCGACGCGCTTGAGGGAGCATCACCGCAACACGCCGGCGTGGCGTTCTCGGCCGTGCAGTCGTCGCAGACCCTCACTGCCGAAGTCACTCCGCCGTCTAAGCTCAGCGGCAGCTACACGCGCACCAACGAGGCCCTGCAGGCCGACGACTGCCGGGCAATGGTGGCCCCGGTGGAGTCGGCGCTGAATCAGCTCAGCGCATCGGCGGCGCTCAGAGGAATGCTCACGCAGCCGGCCTGGGTGGCCTGGCGCATGACCGATGCCGACGGCCGCGTGGTGGCGCAAAGTGAGCCGATTCGCTTCGGCCGGCTGCAGGGAGCCGCGCCGCTGAGCTTCGCAGCCTCGAAGTCGGGCTCCACGGTGTCGGTCAGCGGCACGGCATCGCTCAGCGTCAGCCCCTATTCGCTGAAATTGAGCATTCCGCGCTCCAACAGCGCGTTTTGGCGGCGCTTTGTGCGCAACCTTGAGGTTATTCTCTGGCCCGACTGCGTGCAGGTTGCCGGCACGTCAGGCCACCTCAACGCCGACTCCCTCACCGTGACCCCGCAACTCGCCGAACCCTCGCGCCAAGGCAGCGGAATCATTGCCGCCCGCGTCGCCCTGCCCCTTGAGGGGGCTACGGCAACACTGTTTCTCGACAACCTCGGCGATGCCGCCGACTCGGAGATGACCTACGGCAATCTGCCGGTCAGCATTGTTCACTGCGCCGGCACAATCAATGCCTACGCCCTCAATGGCGAACCGGGAGTCATTGCCGTGGCTCCGGCCGCCGACCCCCTGCGACTGAAAGTCAAGACCAAGATTTGTCGCGGCGACATTTTGCGCATCTGCTCGCCGGCAGGGTCGGCAGGAGGGTGGAACTATGGCCGCCACCATCTGCTTGCCTTTGCTACCGATGGGGTCTACGCCGTGAGCGTTGACAGCTCTATGACCCGAATTGCCGCGTCGCTCATCTGCTCCGAGGGGGTCAGCCGCAGCGATGCCGTGGGGGTGGCTCCCGACTGCATATATTTTGCCACATCGACCGGCAACCTTTTGCGCTTGAAGGGGAGCCGCGTGGAGCCGCAAAATCTGCCGCTCGTTGCCGAGGCCGTATGCTGGTCGGCACCCTACGGCGAGCTTTGGGTGATGATTAAGGGCGGACCCCTCTACGCCATGACCGCCGACAAGCTTCTGACCCGACGCAGCATAATCACTGCCGACCGGTTTGTTGAGCCTGCAATGGCGGTAGACTATCAGGGCGTGTTGCGCAACCTTGCCGAAGAAGAGAGCGTCGCCGTGGCTGTAAAATGGTGTCGCCGAATGGAGTTTGACTCCAAGGGCAAGGAGCACCGCGTGGCCTGGCACATTGATGCGCAAAACTCCGTCAGCCTGCTCCTCGGCATCAGCCTTGACTGCGGCGGCGCTCCGCAGCGCGCTCTGCAGCTCAGCGTCGACGGCCCCATCAACGCCCCCCTCACCGCCACCTTCCGAGCCCCCCGCCGCTCCCACCTTACCGCCTCCCTCGCCGGCCTCCTCCAACCCCCCGCCCGCCTCTCCGCCCTCGCCCTGCACTGATCAGGAGGCGGCGGCAACAACAGGAGGCGGGAGGTATTATATTTCGCGAAAAATGCGTAACTTTGCCCCGGTA
>JAMPBN010000020.1 GCA_023666665.1 Prevotella sp.
CGGGGCGCTTGTTTTCGAGGTGGCCGGGACGGGCCGCCTCCGATCTGGTTCCAGGTTTGTTGGGAGCGAATTGATGTCCGGTCGCATCGCTCGGATGTTCTCTCGCAGCATTGTTGGGCTTCGGTATCTGACGTTTCAGACCTTGGCCAGGCGGTTGCTGCCCCGCTCGTACTTTGACAAGCTGAATTTGTTCGCTGCAAAGTTACGGCGGAGGATGTGCAGGAACGTTGCCCGGGCGTGTTAAAGTTTATTAAGAAGCCCCCCAACCCCCTAAAGGGGAAGACTTTGATGGCGCTGACGTGCTGGCGCGGCACCAAATTTTGGAAAAGGCGGGGTAAGATTTTTTTGGTGGGGAGGGGATTTTTTTGTATCTTTGCGGATATATGATTGTTATGACTGAGGCAACTTTTGCCGAGGCCGGTATCACAACACACTTTAAATCACTTATTATCAACATTATGGAACCGCAACTCGAATCCTTGACGGCCCCGGAGGCCGCAGCTAACGATGCTACTCAATCAAAACCCGCTCCTTTAACTAAGGAGGAAATTCTCGCAAAAATGGTGGAATTATCAGGTCTTGATGCCACAGATATAAACCGCGAGGATGTTAACCGTCTGCGAGTGCAGTTCTATAATATACGTCATGAGGATGTTGCCGCGCAAAAGGCTGAATATCTCGCAGCCGGCAACAGCGAGGAGACTTTTGAGCCTGCCGCCGATGAGACCGAGGAGCAGTTTAAGGCTGCATATACTGTTATTAAGGACAAGAAAGCCGCTTTGGCCGCAGAGATTGAGCTGCAGAAGCAGGAGAATTTGGCCAAGAAGAATGCGATAATCGCCGAGATAGAGGCTGCGGCAGACGATGCCGACAACGTGCACTTGCAGCTGAACCGCGTGCGCGAATTGCAGACACAGTTTAAGGAGATTGGCGACGTTCCCGCGCCGGAGGTTTCAGACCTGTGGAAGCGTTATCAGCTTGCGACGGAGAAATTTTACGATCAATGGAAAGTAAACAAGGACCTGCGCGACCTGGATTTCCGCAAGAATCTTGAGTCGAAGACATTGATATGCGAAGAAGCTGCCCGCTTGAATGAGGAGCCTGACATTGTGGTGGCATTTCGTCGCCTGCAGGATCTTCACGACAAATGGCGCGAAATCGGCCCGGTTGCCAAGGAATTTCGCGAGGAAATATGGTCGAAGTTCAAGGACCTCTCGGCAGAAATCAACAGGAAGTATCAGGCATTCTTTGAAGAGCGCAAGGCCATTGAGCGCCAGAACGAGGCATCGAAGCTCGCGCTCATAGAGAAAATTGACGCAATAAAGCCCGAGGAGCTGACAACGTTCAGCGCCTGGGATGAGGCCACAAAGCAAGTCATAGAGCTTCAGGAGCAATGGAAGGGCTTGGGTTTCGCCTCGCGCAAGACCAATGCGCAGCTGTTTCAGCAGTTTCGCGAGCTGTGTGATGCCTTTTTCCAGGCCAAAGCCGCACACTTTAAAGATATTAAAGAGGAGTCGGCCGAAAATTTAGCCAAGAAAATCTGTCTTTGCGAGCAAGCCGAAGAGCTTCAGGACTCAACTGACTGGCGCAAGGCCACGGATGCGTTGATTGCCCTTCAGGCCAAGTGGAAGACCATCGGCCCGGTGTCGAAGAAACAGGGCGACGCGGTATGGACGCGTTTCCGCACGGCATGTGACAAATTTTTCGATGCCAAGAAAGCCAACGATTCGGAGCGTCGCAGCTCGGAGCAAGCCAACCTCAAAGCCAAGCGCGACATAATTGAGCAGCTCAAGGGAATCACTGCCGAGAGTGGCGACCGCAAGGGGGCTATTGCCAAGGTGCGCGAGCTGATGAAAGAATATCAAGGAGTTGGCCACGTTCCCTTTAAGGAGAAAGACAAGCTGCACGACGCATATCGTGCGGAGGTTTCGCGCCTGCACGATGAGTTGGATATGTCTACCGCCAAAGCTGCAATGGCTGCATTTGAGAACGACGTTAACAGTATGGGCGGCAATGACCTAAGCCGTCAGAAAGAGAAACTGATGCGTTCGCTTGACCTCAAGAAGCAGGAAATCAAGACTTTTGAAAACAACCTCGGCTTCTTCAGCTCCAAGTCGAAGAGCGGCGATGCAATGGTTCGCGATATGGAGCGCCGCATTGCCCGCCTGCGCGATGAGCAAGCCAACATTGAGAAGAAAATTCAACTTATCAACGAAAAGCTGAATGCTTGATTCCCGCTCGCGAGGCCGCTACGGTCGGTATCAGCGCGAGGTACTCTTTTTTGTTGACCTGCTGATGGTCAACATATTGTTCGGCGCGTTGTGTTTTATACACCCCGAGCTGACGGAGTACTATGCGCGGACAAAGTGGCTGGCCGTGTCGCTCAGTTACCTGCCGGTGGCGTTGCTTTTTCAGCGTGCGCGGATGCAGCGCACGCTGCATATTGACCGTCTGCTTGTGGAGGCAATCAAGGCGGTGGCGTGCCATGCGGTAATATTCGTCACGCTGTTGGTGTTTCTGCAAGCCGATGACTTTCCGACATCATACTTTTTTCAATATTACGGCATGATGATAATCGGGCTGCCGGCCACATGGCTGGGCACCCGTGTAGCCATCAAGTCATATAGGAAGTGCGGCGGCAACTACCGCCGGATAGTGATAGTCGGCACCAACTCCACGGCGCGGCGCCTGGCCGAGAGCCTACTCAAGAACGAGGCCTACGGCTACCGCATACTTGGCTTTTTTGACAAGTCGCCGGCGATTGGATTCTCGGGAATATATTGCGGCACACTCGATGATCTTCCCGAATTTATTGGCAGAGAGAACGTTGACGAGATTTTCTATGTACTCTCGGGCGAGAACGAAGGCGACCTGCTGCGCTGCATAGCGATTGCCGATGCGGAGATGGTGGAGTTTCACTACGTTCCCAAGCTATCGCCCTACGCCGGACGCCGCTTTGAGCTTGACAATGTGGGCGGTCTGCCGGTGTTGACTCCGCTAATAAATCCGCTCAACAAGCCAATCAACCGCCTAATTAAGAGGGCTTTTGACTTCACGTTCTCATCTATTGCGCTGATATGTTCGCCAATCGTGTTCATTCCGATTGCGATTGCCGTGAAGCTCTCGTCGCCCGGTCCGGTATTCTTCAAGCAGAAGCGCACGGGCTATATGGGTCGCGAATTTTACTGTCTGAAGTTCAGAACTATGCGTGTAAACTCCGATGCTGATTCGCGTCAGGCCACGAGCAACGATCCGCGCAAGACCAAGGTAGGCGACTTTTTGCGCCGCACCTCGCTCGACGAGCTGCCGCAGTTTATCAACGTATGGTTGGGGCAGATGTCGGTAGTAGGTCCGCGCCCGCATATGCTGGCCCACACCGAGCAATACAAGCAGCTGATTGACAGGTATATGATTCGCCATATGGTAAAACCCGGCATTACCGGCTGGGCGCAGGTGTGCGGTTACAGGGGCAACACTGACGAGCTCTATAAGATGGAGAAGCGGGTGGAATGCGACGTGTGGTACATTGAGCACTGGAGCTTTGCCCTGGATTTGAAAATCATAGTAAAAACCCTTGTTAATGCATCAAATGGAGAGGAGAATGCCTACTGACCGGGAGATGCTCGGGGTTTTGCGCCGCTTCTACGGCTATGACGCATTTCGGCCGCTGCAGGCGGAGATAATCCGCACGGTATGCAGCGGCAAAGACTGCGTTGTTTTGATGCCCACGGGTGGCGGCAAGAGTTTGTGTTATCAGATTCCGGCGCTGCTGCAGCCGGGTATGGCAGTGATTGTCAGTCCGCTGATTGCGCTGATGGAAGACCAGGTGCAGTCACTCAGAGCCAACGGCATACCTGCCGCCGCGCTACATTCAAACCAGTCGGAAGCACAAAACTGCGACATTATCGACGCAGTGAGCCGCGGACAAATCAAGCTGCTCTACATATCGCCCGAGCGGCTGATGCTCGACATTGACCACTGGCCGGGAAGCATGCAAATTTCGCTTTTTGCCATAGATGAGGCACACTGCATTTCGCAGTGGGGTCACGACTTCCGCCCCGAATACACCAAACTTGCACGCATCAAGGAATTATATCCGAAAGTGCCGGTTATAGCGCTCACCGCCACGGCCGACAAGCTGACGCGCAGCGACATTGCCGGACAGCTGCGGCTGAG
This sequence comes from Prevotella sp., assembly GCA_023666665.1. Classification (GTDB taxonomy): domain Bacteria; phylum Bacteroidota; class Bacteroidia; order Bacteroidales; family Muribaculaceae; genus UBA3263. The sequence goes on from JAMPBN010000020.1 coordinate 4,177, forward strand.
CGAGCCGGAGGTGTATATTTCGTCGTTTGACCGCCCGAACATCTCGCTCACCGTGAAGCAAAATCCCGGCAAAGCGCAGAAGCTGAAAATGATTTCGGACATGATTGATCGTTATGCCGACGATTCGGGGATAATCTATTGCCTGTCGCGCAAAGCCACCGAGGCTATGGCTGCGGAGCTGAGCCTCAGGGGATATACCACGGCAATATATCACGCCGGACTGAATGCGCAGCAGCGCAACGAGGCTCAGCGCAAGTTCATAAACGGCGAAGTGCAGGTAATGTGTGCCACCATAGCATTTGGTATGGGCATTGACAAGAGCAACATTCGCTACGTTATACACAACAACCTGCCCAAAAACATTGAGGGATATTATCAGGAGATAGGTCGCGCAGGACGCGACGGCCTGCCTGCCGAGGCGCAGATGTTTTATTCGATTCAAGACATCATCACGCTTGAGAACTTCATTGACGATAGCGGCCAGAGAGAGATTAACCGCGAAAAGTTGGCGCGGATGCGCGAATATGCGGAGGCCTCGGTGTGTCGCCGGCGGATTCTGCTCAGCTACTTTTCGGAAGAATGCACGACTGACTGCGGCAACTGCGATGTGTGTCATCAGCCGCCGCTGCGCATTGACGGCACGATAATTGCCCAAAAGGCGCTGAGCGCAATAATCAGGGTGAAAGAGGAGGTGGGCGTTAATCTGCTGATTGACATATTGCGCGGCTCATCAAGGGCCGAGGTTGTCAGCAAAGACTATCATCTCATCAAGACATATGGCGCAGGGCGGGACCTCGGCTCGCAGGAGTGGAAAGCATATCTCTCGCAGATGCTTCAGTTGGGGCTGCTGGAGATTGCGTATAACGACGGCAACAAGCTGCGCGTGACGGCTCAGGGCCACCGGGTTGTTCGCGGCGATATGCCGGTCACGCTGGCCAAGTTTCTGTTTGACCGCCCGCAGCCGAAGAAGGAGAAGCCGCAGCGCGAGACGGCCTCATCGCTCCCATATTCGGAGGGGTTGCTCAAGGAGCTGAAGAGCACGCGCCTGAACCTGGCAAAAATTCAGGGCGTTGCACCTTATATTATATGTTCAGACAAAACGCTGCAAGACATTGCCCGCCGCATGCCGCGCACCCGCGATGAATTTGCCGGAATTTTCGGCATCGGCGAGTATAAGACCGACCGCCTGTGGGAGCATTTCACCCGGGTGGTTCGCCTTTGGCAGCAACAACATCCGCAGATATTATGAATGAAATCAAGAAAGTGGGAGACAAAGTGCTCCACAGCGACAACATAGTGTTCACCTTTTTGCGCTCCATAGTGTCGAGCCAAGCCGGAAGCTGGGTTGACTTGGGGTCGCGAATGCTTTTCTACTCGCTTATATTCGTGGGTATGGACCAGTTTTACCGCTCGAACATCTCGGTGGCCATCGGTGCGATATTGGGCGGCATTGTGAACTGCATCATAAACTATAAATTCACTTTCCACGCCGAAGGGCAGAGCGTCAAGGCCGTGAGCGTGAAGTATTTCATGGTGTGGGTGGGGTCGCTGCTGCTAAATATGTATGGCACAACTTTCCTGGCCCGCCCGCTGAGCAAATGGCATTTGTTGCAGAGCTGGGGATTCACCGAAGACGGCATATTTGCCACCTCCACGCTGATTGTTTCCCTGCTGGTCAGCTGGTTTTGGAACTTTCTGCTGCAGCGTCGGTTTGTTTACCGCCCGAATCCGTTTGACAAGACGGCAATTAAAATAGTCAACACATTCACTTTTAAGAAAAATGCTGATAATTCCTCAAAAGTATAAGTTAAAACTGCTCCCCGAGACCACTCAGGTTGCAATCAAGCAGATTAAGGACACCTTTCAGATTGCCATAGCCGAGGCTTTGGATCTGCGGCGCGTAACGGCTCCGCTGTTTGTGCTTTCAGGCACCGGCATCAACGACGACCTCAACGGCGTGGAGCCGCCGGTGAACTTTCAGATTCCGGCAATCAACGGCCGCCGCGCCGAGGTGGTTCACTCTTTGGCAAAGTGGAAGCGCATGAAGTTAGCGGAATATGACATAGCTCCCGGTTTCGGGCTCTACACTGACATGAACGCCATTCGCACCACCGAGGAGCTCGACAACATCCATTCGCTCTACGTTGACCAGTGGGACTGGGAAAAGACCATCCGCCCGGAAGATAGGACGGTGGAATTTCTGTATGACACGGTGAGGCGCATCTACGTGGCCATCCGCGCCACCGAGCGCGAGATTTACCGCCGCTACCCCCACATAACCCCCACCCTGCCCGAGCATATTTATTTCATCACTGCCGAGGAGCTGCTGCAGCGCTATCCGGAGCTTTCGCCGAAGGAGCGCGAGCGCAAGATTGCCCGCGAAATGGGCGCGGTGTTTATCCGTGGCATTGGCGGACGGCTGTCGGATGGCGAGAAGCACGACGGTCGCGCTGCCGACTATGACGACTGGACCACAGACGGCGGGCTGAACGGCGACATCATCGTTTGGAATCAGGTGTTGGAGATTCCGTTTGAGCTGAGTTCCATGGGCATCAGAGTGGACCGCACGGCGCTTCTCAAGCAGCTTGAAATCGAGGGCAAGCAGCATTATGCGGAGCGCGATTTCCATAAGGCGCTACTCGCCGGAGAGCTACCCGAGAGCATTGGCGGCGGCATAGGTCAGAGCCGACTGTGCATGCTGCTTCTGCAGAAAGCCCACATCGGCGAGGTGCAGTCATCACTGTGGCCCGATGAACAGGTTGAGGCTCTTGCCGCTGCGGGGATAACGCTGCTGTAAAAGAGATCACTCTGGGATGTCTTCCCAGGTGACGTCGGTAATCTGCGACTCGGTTTCCCGGGTCGCGGTGGTATTTCCCTGACCGTCGGTAGCGGTTTGGGACACTTCCGTTTCGGTGAATTCCACGTATTCGCCCACCGTTGGGTCAATTTTCTTTTTGGGCTGCGGTTGGGCAGGGCGCTTATGGTGCTGTTGGCGCTGCTGTTGGCGGGTGGCGTTATTAAACGTGTTTTGCCACTGGCGCGACACGCGGATAAGGCGCACAAAGGGTGCGATTATGAAAAACCACACCAATAGTATAATTATCAGCGTCAGGAATAACGACATTTCAATAGAGCTTTTTGGAGGCAAGAGTGGAGATTGCGCCGTAGAGGAAATAAATGGGAATTACCACGGCGAGACCCGAGATGCCGAGCCACAGGAGCAGGGCAATGGTTATAATGATAATGATGAAGCGGGGGTTGTTTTCGCGTCCGGGCTTGAAGTTGTGGAACTTCAGTGAGGGGAGCGATACCGGGGCTACCATAGAAAGAGCCACGAGAATGGTCATCGCTGCATAGGTCCACACCTGGGTCTGAGTGGGAGGATAGTTGGTCCAAAATGCGGTCATACCAATCCAAAAGAGGGCATTGGCGGGAATGGGGAGGCCGATGAAGCCGTCGTGTTGGCGGGTGTCAACGTTGAAGCGGGCAAGGCGCAGAGCGCCGCACACGGCGATGAGCAGTGCGCAGTAATTTGCCGGGGCGGGCAGTTGCATATACACCAAAGCTGCGGGAGCGAGGCCGAAGCTCACCACGTCGCAGAGCGAGTCGAGTTCCTTGCCCATCTCGGAGTATGCTCCGAGGGCGCGGGCCATAGCGCCGTCGAGAAAGTCGAACACTGCTGCGGCGATTATGGCGACTGAGGCGTAGTCATATTTCCCTGCAAAAGCAAACACCAGGGCGATGCACCCGGAGGTGATATTCAGGCAGGTTATGAGGTTGGGAGTATTTGAGCGGACTTTATTCATTGATTACTGCGGGAAACTCGGGGCGAAGCCTCGCTATGGGAGTAACGCCGCCAACGGTCTTTTTGTTGATTTCCGTGAGGATTTCCGTGCCGAGGGGGAGGTAGATGTCGACTCTTGAGCCGAATTTGATGAAGCCCATATGGTCTTCGATGTTTGCGGCATTGCCGGGTTCGGCATATGTGACGATGCGGCGTGCCATAGCTCCGGCAATCTGGCGCATAAGTATTTCCTGACCGTCGTCGGTGCGGATTACCACGGTGGAGCGTTCGTTTTCGGTGCTGGATTTGGGCAGCCAGGCGCTGAGGAAGCGCCCGGGGTGGTGGGTTACGTATATTACCTCGCCGTCAACGGGAAACCAGTTGGCGTGGACATCAAAAATGGTCATAAACACGCTGATCTGAATACATTTGCGCTTCAGATATTCCGGTTCGTAAACCTCTTCGAGCGCAACTACCTTGCCATCGACTGAGCTTACGACAACGTTTTCGCGATTGCCTGTAAAATTACGCTTGGGAGAGCGGAAAAAGTTGACCAGCAACAGATAAAGGATGCCGGTGATGGATGTGAGAATGATGCCGGCCACGTGTGAAACCCACCACACGAGTATATTGATAATGACGAGCAGAGCGAGGGTTACAAGCAGAATGTCTGTGCCCTCACGATGAAGCCTTACGCGCTTGAGTGTTTTCTTTACTTTGCCCATTTTTGGTTAAATATTGGTGCAAAGTTACAAAAATTTTCTTAAAAACAAATAAATGCGTAACTTTGCACTCAAAATTACGAGATTAACCATTAACCATTAACCTGCGGGCAACGCCCGCGTTAACCCAATAACCCACGGCGCATAGCGCCGACACAAGATATGGCAGTAGAACTTCAACACCTCACCAAACGCAGCGAGAACTACTCGCAGTGGTATAACGACCTTGTGGTCAAAGCTGACCTCGCCGAACAGAGCGCGGTGCGCGGCTGTATGGTAATCAAACCTTACGGCTATGCCATCTGGGAAAAGATGCAGCAACAGCTCGACAAGATGTTTAAAGAAACCGGCCACCAGAACGCCTACTTCCCCCTGCTCATTCCGAAGTCGTTTCTTTCGCGTGAGGCTGAACACGTTGAGGGCTTCGCCAAGGAATGTGCCGTGGTTACTCACCACCGCCTGATGAATGACCCCAACGGCGGCGGCGTAGTGGTAGATCCCGATGCAAAACTCGAGGAAGAACTGATTATTCGCCCCACATCTGAGACAATCATCTGGAACACATATAAAAACTGGATTACCAGCTATCGCGACCTGCCCATTCTGGTGAACCAGTGGGCCAACGTGATGCGCTGGGAGATGCGTACGCGTATGTTCCTGCGCACCGCCGAATTCCTTTGGCAAGAGGGTCACACTGCCCACGCCACCCGCGAGGAGGCTCAGGCCGAGGCAATCAAGATGCTCGGCGTTTATAAGGACTTTGCCGAGAAATATATGGCAGTGCCGGTAGTTACGGGCGTGAAGACCGCCAACGAACGTTTTGCCGGTGCATTGGAAACCTACACTATCGAGGCAATGATGCAAGACGGCAAAGCGCTGCAGAGCGGCACGAGTCACTTCCTGGGCCAAAACTTCGCCAAGGCGTTCGACGTTAAGTTCGTCAACAAGCAGAATGAACTCGAATACGTTTGGGCAACCTCGTGGGGCGTATCAACGCGCCTGATGGGTGCGCTTATAATGACCCACTCCGACGACAACGGTCTGGTATTGCCGCCTCATTTGGCGCCCATTCAGGTTGTTATCGTGCCGATTTACAAGAATGACGAGCAACTTAAAGCCGTGAGCGAGAAAGTACTGCCCATAGTTGAGGCACTCCGCGCCAAGGGAATCAGCGTGAAGTACGACGATGCCGACAATCGTCGCCCCGGCTTCAAGTTTGCCGACTATGAGCTCAAGGGTGTGCCCGTGCGCCTGGCAATCGGTGCACGCGACCTTGAGAACGGTACCGTTGAAGTAATGCGTCGCGACACCTTGGAGAAAGAGATTGACAAGCTCGACACCATAGTTGAACGCATTCCCCAACTGCTCGAGGAGATTCAGGAAAACATTTTCCAGAAAGCTCTCAAGCAGCGCGAAGAGATGACATATAAGGTTGACACCTACGAAGAATTTAAAGCGCAGCTCGAAAAAGGCGGCTTCATCCTCGCCCACTGGGACGGAACTCCCGAAACCGAGGAGCGCATCAAAGAAGAAACAAAGGCAACGATTCGCTGCATTCCGCTCGACGCCCCCGAAGAGGAGGGCGTGGATATGCTTACCGGCAAGCCCTCGAAGCGTCGCGTAATCTTTGCCCGCAACTATTAAAAAAATCAAAAGGAGCCGCCGGGCGGTCCGTCGCGCGTCGCTTGGTTCGACGTGAGGAAAGTCCGGGCAACGCAGAGCGCCATATTACCTAACGGGTAGCTGTCGGAATACATAACGGCAGAGTAGCGTAACAGAAAATAACCGCCCCGGGTTTCGTGCCGGGGTAAGGGTGAAAAGGCGAGGTAAGAGCTCACCGCGACCGATGGCGACATTGGTCGGTCAGTACGCCTTATGGGTTGCAAGGTCAAGTATACCGGCAATTAAGGGTTGCTCGCCCGCTGCCGGGGGGTAGACTGCGAAGATAAATGACGGGCCGGCGACGGAGTTCGCCTCTGCGATAACCCCGCCGCCGACATAACCCGGCTTACAACCCGGCCGCTCCTTTTTTCTACTTTACAACATTTATTCCACCACGGTCTGCGTGTAGTCAATGGTGAAGGGCGGGTTCTAAGCCGCCCGATGGCTGCCAAACAAGAGTCGGCCGTCTTTAGACGGTCGGGGGGAGGCGCTCCGTGGCCGCGCAGCGGTCTGAAGACCACCGCTTCCTGTTATTGCCACTTCACTCCGCGAAGCTGAGCAGGCGGTTGCGGTAGTAAGCGTACTGCTCGCGGCGAGCGGCGATTTCGCCGAGCGTCAGCCATTTAACGTGCGAGCCGTACGCCGAGTCATTGGAATTGGTGTGAGGGGTGGGTTATTGATTGTTCATATCACTGCAAAGTTACGAATTTTTTTCAAAGAACTACGGAAAGCCACTTGCGACTGTATTGGTTACGATAAGATGGCCACGTAATCAGGCAAATAATTGTCAGGTATAATTTTAGCTTTCAGCTCTTCCGGAATGTTAAGAGACGTTAAACTCTCTCCGGCCTCCTTATGAATGCCAATAATTCCGTCACCGGGATTTAGCGCCATAAGCATTTCTGCTATTGTTGACTTATCGGCGTGGCCACTGGAGTGTATATCATATACATTAATAAACAGCTCTCGTATCTCCTTATATTTAGGATTAATTTTTATTTGCTCGGGGAGAAGATAATAACCGTTCCAAATCGAGTAAACAAGTGCGCATTCTTCGGGATTATATGAGGCCGTCATATCACGCACTCTTTCAAATTGACCGATGCCAACACATTGAACGAAGCCGCATTGGGCTACCCAAGATTCAAATTTTCTGATTTTGTGGTTGGAAAATAAATCGCCGTTCCTACCGTGATTAAACGGGTAGAAAGTCGGCTTAATGGTAAATATCTCAGGGTAGTCCTTTTGATAGGATTTAAACGCCTGCTGCATCATTGAAGAACAAACAGTTAGAGGTTTCCCACACTCAGAAGCGGCTTTTGTAACTGACGCAAGTCGGTCAGCATTCAACGATGAGGTAAGCACAAATACATATTTGTGCTTGCGCATAACCTCGACGAGTTCATTGCAGAGTTCAGATTCCGATTCCAAAGTTTGTTGGCGATTCAGCATTGTCCCCTCGGTTATTACAATATCAACATCACCTAATTTTTTAATTTGTTCCATAAAGTTTGTGCCAATACCCGAGCGCTTAAAGTCTCCGGTATGAAGTACTCGCTTACCGTCTGCTTCAATAAGCAGCATAATTGAACCATACGCCGAATGAGGAACCGCATATGCACGAATCGTTATATCTCCGACACATATTGCAGACGCGGGGTTGATAGTCTTCGCTTGTTTCAAGACTCGCAAATTCTCTACGCTGTCTTCGGGTTTGACAATTGACAACAGATTGAATTTTGTTATGCAGTGTTGTTTTGTTTCTTCGCTCATATAGAAGTGATTTAAACTAATTTTAAAATTACAAATAAACTTGTAGAATGTTAAAATA
>JAMPBN010000021.1 GCA_023666665.1 Prevotella sp.
AAAGATACGAAAAAAACGCGAAACCACCATAATCCATTTCGTCCGAATTGCTCCGGAGGCATGGACGAAATGGCTCTAAATGGCAAAGGCGTGCAATTGGTTGGATTGTACGCCTTTACGTATTTAGAGTATGTGGGTTAGTGGGTGTTACTTCACTTCTTCAAAGTCGACGTCGGTGACGTGGTCGTTGTTGGAGCCGGGTTGCTGGCCGGGGGCGCCGGCACCGGGGTTTTGGGCGGCTTGTTGGGCTTGAGCCTGGGCGTTGAGGATGTCTTGCTGGGCGGCGCCGAAGGTTGTTTCGATTTCCTTGATGGCGGCTTCGATGCCGGCAATGTCCTGAGCCTTGTGGGCGTCTTTGAGTTTGCCGAGGGCTGCTTCAATGGCGGCTTTTTTGTCGGCGGGAATCTTGTCGCCGAGTTCGCCGAGTTGCTTTTCGGTCTGGAAGATGATGGAGTCGGCTTTGTTGATGGTGTCGACGCGTTCTTTTTCTTTGGCATCGGCAGCTTCGTTGGCCTTGGCTTCTTCTTTCATGCGCTGGATTTCGGCATCGGTGAGGCCTGAGGAGGCTTCGATGCGGATGCTTTGTTCTTTGCCGGTGGCTTTGTCTTTGGCGCTGACGTTGAGTATGCCGTTGGCATCAACCTCGAAAGTTACTTCAATCTGAGGTATGCCGCGGGGTGCGGGGGCAATGCCATCGAGGTGGAATTTGCCGAGCACTTTGTCGTCTTTGGCCATGGGGCGTTCGCCTTGGAGCACTACGATTTCTACGGAGGGCTGGTTGTCGGCTGCGGTGGAGAAGACTTCGCTCTTGCGGGTGGGCACGGTGGTGTTGGCTTCGATGAGCTTGGTCATCACGCCGCCGAGGGTTTCGATACCTACGCTCAGGGGCACAACGTCGAGCAGGAGCACGTCTTTAACGTCGCCGGATAGTACGCCGCCTTGAATGGCTGCGCCGATGGCTACGACTTCGTCGGGGTTTACACCCTTGGAGGGTTCCTTGCCGAAGATTTCTTTTACCTTAGCTTGAATTGCGGGGATACGGGTTGAGCCGCCCACGAGGATTACTTCGTGGATGTCGGCGGCGGTGAGGCCGGCGTCTTCGAGGGCTTTGCGGCAGGGTTCTACCGTTGCCTGAATGAGCAGGTCGGCGAGCTGTTCGAATTTAGCGCGGGTAAGGGTCTTGACCAGGTGTTTGGGCAGGCCGTTTACGGGCATGATGTAGGGGAGGTTGATTTCGGTGGAGGTGGAGCTTGAGAGCTCGATTTTGGCCTTTTCGGCGGCTTCTTTGAGGCGCTGCAGAGCCATGGGGTCCATGCGGAGGTCAACTCCTTCTTCTTTTTGGAATTCGTCAGCGAGCCAGTCAATGATTACTTGGTCGAAATCGTCGCCGCCGAGGTGGGTGTCACCGTTGGTTGACTTCACTTCGAAAACGCCGTCGCCGAGTTCGAGAATGGAGATATCAAATGTGCCGCCGCCGAGGTCGAATACGGCAATCTTCTGGTCCTTGCCGTCTTTGTCGAGGCCGTAGGCCAGGGCTGCTGCGGTAGGTTCGTTGACGATACGGCGCACTGTGAGGCCTGCGATTTCGCCGGCTTCTTTGGTGGCCTGACGCTGGGCGTCGTTGAAGTATGCGGGTACGGTGATTACGGCCTCGGTAACGGTTTGGCCGAGATAGTCTTCAGCGGTTTTCTTCATCTTCTGAAGAATCATTGCCGAGATTTCTTGCGGGGAGTATTCCTTGCCGTCGATGTCGACGCGGGGAGTGTTGTTTGCGCCGCAGACTACTTTGTAGGGCACGCGCTTGATTTCGTTTTCAACGTCTTTGCAGGTTTCGCCCATGAAGCGCTTAATGGAGTAGATTGTGCGCTTGGGGTTGGTGATAGCCTGACGTTTGGCGGGTTCGCCTACTTTGCGTTCGCCGCCGTCGGTGAATGCTACTACTGAGGGGGTGGTGTTACGGCCTTCGCTGTTGGGGATAACAACGGGGTCTTTGCCTTCGAGAACTGATACGCATGAGTTGGTAGTACCAAGGTCAATGCCAATTATTTTTCCCATAATTTTTGGTTATATTAGTTAGGTTTTAGGCTTGGGGCTTGGGGCCTTAGGCCTTGTTTTATTAGTTGATTCAAGATGTCTATGCAAAGAAGTAACAAATAGCGTGCCAAAAAAGTTGCGTCTGCCATTTTGGCAGACGCAACCAATGTTTGCAGTAAAGTCAGTAAGTTGGATTTCAGAGTTACCGGTCGGAGCCGGGCACTGTTACGCCTTCGATGACGAAAGAGGAGGCGGCGCCGTTGTTGGCGGCGAGTGATGCCATACCCATCGAGGTGGAGAATCGGCCGTAGATTTCGAGGGTGCGTCCGGCGTTGGCGGGATTGTCAACGAGGTTGCCGTAGGTGTAGAGTGCCGAGTTGGCGGTTATGGGGATGAGCAGGCACTGCTTGTAGTCGCGCACTGAGATGTCGGCGGCGATTACCAGGTAGCTGTCAACGAGGAAGGGTTCGGTGCCGACCCACTGAATCTTGCTGTTGGAGTCAACGGTGGTGACTTCGGGTTGCAGAGTGCCCACGATGTAGCCCTTGACCCAGCCGGTGGTGTTGTCGGCGGTCGAGAGCTCAATTGCGCGGCTCACCGAGTAGGGTTTTTCTTTGGTGCCCTCAACGGTGGCATCGCCAATGTTGATAATGCCCTGGGCATCGTTGAGAATGAGCTGCCAGTAGGGCGACGAAGAGTAGTAGCCCTGAATGCCCACGATGTCGCAGGCCTCGGAGGGGAGCTTGGTGTTCCAGAATGTGGAGTAGCCCGAGGTGCGCACGTTGAGTTCGCCGAAGGTGCCGTTGATGGCCTGGTTGTAGCCGCTTGAGTGGTATTCGTTGCAGAGCAGGTCGTCTTCGGGGTTGGTGCCGTTGGTGAAGGTGGCGTTGTTGTAGCGCACGAGCTGGCCTTGCCACTTCATCAGGTCGGAATTCATGTCGGAAACGGAGGTAACCACGAGGGTGTCGATTTTTGAGGCGTCGGGGTTGCCGTTTAGCTGACGGTGGAGCACGAAGATTTCCGGGTCGAGGAACGTGGTGCCGGCATCGCCGGTCTTCTCGTCGTACTCTATTGAGCCGATTTGGAACATTCCGGCGTAGCGTCCGCAATAGAGTCCGGTGAGGTCAATGAGGATTTCCTGACCGATGCGGTTGTTGACGTATAGGCTGTATTGGTTGATTGAGATGGGTAGAGCGGCGGTTTCGTCTTGAATGTAGAGGCATTTGAAGACGTTGCTTTCGCGGTCGGATGAGATTACTCGGCCGCGCACAATGTAGTGGCTGCCATCTTCGCGTTCGGGGATTTCAACGCAGTAGTTGTCGCTCTCCTGCCAGAAGGCCTGTTTGAATTCGAGAATGGTGGTGTTGGCCTGAATGTCGGCCACGGGGGCGCTCAGGTTCCAGTCGTCGAAGTGGTCCTGGCAACCCGTCAGGCCGGCCGCGCCGAGGGTTAGGGCAGCGGCAGCGATTATGCAATTATAAAATTTCATATTCATGATAAATTTTCGTTCCGAAAATTTGACTATAATTAATTAACGGGTTGGTAGAGGTATGAGGCGGTGCCGCTTGAGAGCTGGGGATATGCGCCGGCGGTACCGTAGGAGGTGCCGTAGCGCACGGTCTTGCCGTTGCCAACGTTTTTGATGGTTGCGGAGCCGTCGGTTTCAAACGTCACAGTCCAGAACATATAGTTGTTGTTGAGGTCCGGGGTGGTGGTGAGCTGGAACGAGTTGAAGCTGCCCTCCATATAGAGGTAGTTGTTGTTGCTGTCGTGGATGGTCCAGCCTTTGTCGTACTTCTTGAAGGTGAAGAAGTTGGTGGTGGAGGTAGTGATGAAACCCTGAGCGTTGGGGGTGCAGGGGTTCACGGCCATCCAGCCATAGTTGGAGCCTGCGGCATAGGGGGTTGCTACTACGTTGCCGTCGAACCATATGGCGTAGTCGCCGTCGGCAATCGAGGTTGCGCGGGTGAGTTCAACCTGCTTGGGAGCCTCAACTTCGGTGAAGCCCCGGAGGTCGTCGAGCGTGCAGGGAATGAGCTGCCAGTCGCTGTTGTAGTAGCTGAGAATACCGGTGATGGAGCCTGAGCCGGCGGGGATGATGCGGTGGGCAAACGATGAGCGTCCGCTGTAGCGCATCTGCAGGCGGGCGCCTGAGGCATCACGGGCATAGACGCTGGTGGTGTTGCTGCTCACGGGCGAGAACTCCTGGCCGGGGGTCTCGAAGGTCATGTTTTCGAGGGTTACGAGCTGACCCTGCCATTCCTGGCGGTCGGCAACTGAGGTTTTGGCGGTGTTGAGGAATGCCATGTCAACCACGATGGGTTGTGCCTTTTCGGGGTCGGCCCAGCCGTTGACGGTGGCAATTTGGTTGAAGGTGTCTTCGCTGATGTATTGGGGAGAGTCTGCGCCGGGAGTGGTGCCGCCGATTTGCATCAGGTTGTTATACATGCCGATGTATTGGCCGGTAACGTTGATCGATACGTCGGCACCGTAGGGATATTGCTTGTAGATGTCGCTGATGTTGAGGCGAATCAGCACCGGGCCGTTGTCGCCGCGAATTGCCAGCAGCTTGTAGAGGTTGCCGGTAACATCGGTGGAGATTACGCGGCCGCGGATTATGATGGAGTCGCCATCGCTGTTCAGTCCTATCTGAGTGATTGAGCGCGAGTTGGTTGACCAGTATTCTTGTTTGAGCTCAAGAATGCTCATAGTGGCTTCGACGGGTTCGGTAGCGTCGGGAGCCACAATCGGGGGCAGTACGGGGTCGAGGTCGCAGGAGTCGCACGACGTCATTGCGGCGCTTAACACCACTGCCGGAAGTATATATTTTAAGAATTTCATAATTGTCGGTATTTATATTATGGTGTTAGAAGCGAACGCCAACGTTGAGGAACACTTTGGTGCCCTGAGCGTATTGATACTTGTTGGGATACTTGTTGAGGTTCCAGTCGGAAGTGTCGATACGTCCCTGCTGCCATGCGTTCTGCATAATGTTTTTGTTGTTGGTGATGTTGTCAACGTTGAGGTTGATGTTGAGCGATACTTTGCGGTTGATGTAGATGAGCTTGCCGATGGAGAAGTTCAGCGCAAAGGCGTTGTTCATCTTTTGCTGGCGCGAGATTTCGCGTTGTTCGGCCAGAGCGGCATCGTAGGTGGGGAATGACGTGGAGAGGCCGGGGAGTTCCTCGTGATATACCGGGGCGAGTTTCACCCAGCTGTCGCGCATCCAGTTGGCGGTGATACCGAGGAACCACTGCTTGGGAGCAGCCCAGTCAAGGCCGATGGAGTAAGCCTGTTGGGGAGTGCCGCCAACGCGGTAGTTCTTGAGGTAGACGCGCTGGGTCTTGTCTTCAACAAGGCCGTTTTCATATGAGCGGGTACCCATGGGGTTGTTCTTGTAGCGGTAGGAGGCCACTGTTCCGGCGAATGTTGCGGTCAGCGAGGGGATAATCTTGTAGGCCAGGCCCACTTCGATGCCGATATTTTCGCGGCGAACGTCATTGAGCACGTAGTTGGTAAAGGCCGACTGGTTGTCGTCAAAGAACGAGGTGCGCTCGGTAGCGCCGTAGAACTCGGTGGCGAAGACGGTCACTGCGCCGCGGAACTTGCGGTAGTTCCAGCCGTAGGTAAGGTCTGCGGCGAGGATGCGTTCGCATTGCGGGTCGGAAATGATGTCGTCCTTGATGCGGGGCGAGATGTAGACGTTTTCAATCAGCGGGGCGTGGCTGCCGAACTCGGCGTGGGCCATGAGGTAGTTGCGGCCGTCGATTTTCCACGTTGCGCCAACCTTGCCGGCGGCTTCGGTGAAGTCGTGGGTTTTGCCCTTGCCGAGTGAGTTTTCGGGGGCGCGGCCGTTGCGCATGTGGCCGTGGCGGTAGAACTGGGTGTAGCCAACGTTGAGGGCGTAGTTGATGTCCCACTGCGGGAGGTTGATTTGGTTCTGCACCCAGGCACCGGCCTTGACGGCGTGGAGGGTGTAGTTATAGCCGAACTTGTCGCCCTTGGTAACGCGGCGGTTGGGGTTGTCGAGGTCGTTCTGCATATTGTCGGGCACGATGGTCATGTCGCGGTTGGAGAACGGGTCAACGTCGATCCAGAAGTCGCCGCCGAGCAGGTCGCGGATCTGCTTGTAGTAGTTGGCTGCGGTGTAGCCGGCGTGAGCGCCGCCCTGCAGGGTCATGAAAGAGTTGATGCGGTGGTTCACGTTGGCGGCAATTTCGCCCTGGAGCGAGTGGGAAACGCGGTTCTCCAAAATGTAGCTTGCGCCATATTGCCAGTCATAGGGGAGCGACCGGTTGGCAATGTTGTTTAGCTGGTTGGCGTGAACAATGCGGTCCCAGTTGATTTGGCGCACGCTCTCGTCGGTACGCCATAGTTCGGCAACGTATTCGCTCTGTTCGGTGGGCTGGCCCAGATCGTTATAGAAGTTGCTGGGGAGGTTGCGGTAGTAGTCGGGGCGCGGGTCGGAGGTGTTGAACCAGTTCAGCGCGGAGCTGGAGTAGTAGACCGAGCGGAACATTGCGCCGGTGTTTACCTTGGTACCTTTTTTGTTGTCGTAGACCCAGTTGAGCATCACTGTGGGGTCAAAGCTCTCAACCACGCGGGCGGAGCGCTTTTTGCCGTCTTCCCAGTAGCCCCAGTTGGGGTTGTAGAGGTTATTGTCGGCCAGGTCGTAGACTTCCTGATATGTTGCCGACGAGGTTGCGCGCTGAGTGGGAGCGCCGTAGGCGGTGAGGGTGAGGGAGTGGTTTTCGTTAAATACCTTTTCGGCGCTGACAAAGAGGCCTGCCGAGTTATAGAACGTACCCTCGATAACGCCCTCGTTGGCGTAGCGGCCGATTGCGCTGACCGTAACGCCCCAGCCGTGGGAGTTGATGCCGGTGGCGTAAGTTGCCATTGCGCGGAGCATATAGTTGGCGTTGGTGTAGGCAACTGAGCCGTTGAAGCCGGTGGCATATTCCGAGGTGATGGTCGAGATGTTGCTCGAGCCGCCAACGTTGCCGAAGCCATAGTCTGAAGCGCCGAGGCCAATGGTGGTGGTGCGGTTGCGGAATGCACGTGAGGTCATGCCGCCGAGGCTGGAGTAGTTGAAACGTCCGCGAATGGGGTCGTTCATGTTGATTCCGTTGATGTAAGTGGTCTGATATTGCGAATCATAGCCACGGAAGCGGAAATACATGTTCGAGAAGTTGTAGTTCGAGGCATTGTAGTAGATATTGTCGCTTGCGCCGGTCAGAGCGTTGATGGTCTGTGCGGTGCTTTCCTCATCGTTGAGAGCCTGCTCGTCAAAGAGCATATCCTGCTGCTCGGAGTAGAAGTCGGAGAGGTTGTCGGCATTGACGAGCTTGACGAATCCGAGGTCAACGTTCTTGCCGTCTTCGAGGGTTATGGGTGTTTCGCTGTCGTTGTAGCCGAAAGCCATTGCCAGCAGGAAGTCCTTGCCGGGTTTGGCTTTGCTGATTGTAAACTGGCCGGAAGGTCCGGTAACGGCCCGGAGGCCTTGCTCACGCAACATCACTGTTGCTCCCGAGAGGGGTGCTCCGGTGTATTCATCGACAAGAGTGCCGCTCACTGATGCATTTTGCGCCAGCGAGGGTAACACACAGGCGAGAACCATGAGCAGTAAAAGCTTGAATCTCATAGGTTTTCTGTAAAGTATTTTGGTTATATTTATTGTTTTATAGTCGAAACGATGCTATAAAAAGCACCTCAAAGATAACAATTAATTCTTAACATTTGATAATTTTGCGCCGAAATTTAACTTTTTACATTAACTTTTGTTAAACGCCCAACGCCCAACGCTCAAACAAAAATTTTGCAATTCCGAAAAAATGTTGTAACTTTGCAGCGAACATAAGCGCTCGCCGGAGCGTTTTTGCCCAAGGGTCTCGATGGCACTCAACGTTGCCGCGAGATTCAATTTTTTTCTACCCGAATAATAAACTTATAACCCCACCCACGACTATGGCTATAACATACATGACCAAAGACGGATATAAAAAGAAAATGGACGAAATTGCCTATATGGAATCAGTGGAACGTCCGCGTATATCCGCAGCTATCGCAGAGGCCCGCGACAAAGGTGACCTCTCGGAAAATGCCGAATACGATGCCGCCAAAGAGGCTCAGGGTCTGCTCGAAATGAAGATTGCGCAGCTCAAGGACCTCGTGGCCAATGCCCGCATTATCGATGAAAGCAAGCTCAACACCGAGGAGGTTCAGATTATGAACCGCGTGAAAATCAAAAATCACGCCAATGGTGCAGTGGCTGAATACACCATAGTTGCCGACTCCGAGGCCAACCTCAAGGAGAAGAAAATCGGCACCTCAACCCCCATTGCCCAGGGCCTGCTCGGCCATAAGCTCGGCGACGTGGTAGACATCCGCGTGCCCGCCGGAATGATGAAATTTGAAATTGTTGAAATCGGTTTTTAAAGCAGCGACGCTGCTTTAAAAACCGAGGTTAAGGGTTAAGGGTTAAAGGTTAAGATATTACCTCTTCCCCCATCCCCCAACGCCTAAAGCCCAACGCCCAATGACTATTTTCGCAAAAATTGCTGCGGGGGAAATTCCCTCATATAAGGTGGCTGAAGACGAAAAGCACTTTGCCTTTCTCGACATCAACCCCATGGCCCCCGGCCATACCCTCGTGATTCCCCGTCGCGAGGTTGACTATCTCTTTGACCTCTCGGCCCAAGAATACGGCGAACTTATGGAGTTTGCCCGCAAAGTGGCTCTGAAAATCAAAAAAGCAGTGCCCTGTCAGCGTGTGGGAGTTGCCGTGCTCGGAATGGAAGTGCCCCACGCCCACATCCACCTGGTGCCGCTGCAAACCGAAGCCGATATGGACTTCCGCGCTCCCAAGCGCAATATCCCCGCCGAGGAGATGCAACGCATAGCTCAGGCCATAGCCGATGCCTAATCTCTACGACAAGCGCCGCCGCGGCACTGTGGTGTTTATGCTCGCCACGGTTGCCGTGGTGGCGGCGTTTCTGTGGGTGAGCGACCGCCTTGTCAACGACCTTGCCGAGCAGGAACGCGCCCGAATGCAAATCTGGGCCGATGCAACCCGCGAGATTGCCTCGGCCGACTCCTCGGCCGACCTCGACTTCCTCCTCTCCATAATCAAGGGCAACAAAACCATCCCGGTGATTCTCGTCGACGATGACGACAACATCCTTGACCACCTCAACTTCAACCTCCCCGAGCGCAACGACACCCTGCCCCCCTGGCAGCTCACTGCCGACAATGAAGCCTTTCTTCGCAAACATCTCAGCGCTCTCAAGAAGTCGCAAAACGTTATCCACATCATCATAGCCCCGGGCATAAACCAGCATCTCTACTACGAAGACTCGCTGCTGCTGCGCCGGCTGAGCTACTACCCCTACGTGCAGCTCATCGTGATGGCCGTGTTCGTCTTTGTGGTCTACTACGCCGTCTCCGCCACCAAACGCGCCGAGCAAAACAAAGTCTGGGTAGGACTCAGCAAAGAGACCGCTCATCAGCTCGGCACCCCTATCAGCTCCCTTATGGGCTGGCTTGAAGTGCTACCGTCATATGGCGTTGACCCCGAAGTTGTCGGCGAGATGCATAAAGACGTTAACCGCCTGAGCGTCATTGCGTCGCGTTTCAGCAAAATCGGCTCTCCGCCGGCAATGTCGCCCGAAAACGCCAACGACCTCGTTGCCCACGCTGCCGACTATATGCGCTCGCGCATCTCCTCAGGCGTTACTCTCACCGTAAATCTTTGGCCCGAGCCGATGGAGGTGAAACTATCGCCCGCGCTGCTCGAATGGGTGATTGAAAACCTCATTAAAAACGCCGTCGATGCCATGGAGGCTCGCGGCTCAATCAATATACGCACGTTTGCCGAGGGCAGCAACGCCGTCATCGAGGTTTCTGACACCGGCAAGGGCATTGCCCGCAAAGACTTCAAAACGGTTTTCAACCCCGGCTACACCACCAAGAAGCGCGGCTGGGGCCTCGGTCTCACCCTGGCAAAGCGTATCGTCGACGAGTATCACCACGGCCACATCTTTGTTAAAGACTCCACCCCGGGAGTCGGCACCACTTTCCGCATTCAGCTCCCCCTGCTCAAATAAACCATGAAGATTCTCCACGCAGTATTTCAGATGAACACGGGCGGCCTGGAAACCATGCTCGTTGACATTGCCAACGAACAGGTTCGCCAAGGCCATGAGGTTGAACTCCTGATTGTGAACCGGGGCGAGAATGCCGACGTTATGAAAGCGCTGTCGTCCTCGGTCAGCGTGGTGCGCTTCAATCGCACGCCCGGCGCAGCTCCGCTGCTGCTGATGCTGAGGCTCAATGCTTTCGTGCTGAAACGCCGCCCCGACATCATACACCTGCACATGCACAAACTCACCGGGTTGCTCAGGGTGATGCGCAGCCGTGCGCTCTTTACGCTTCACTGCCTCGACATTCCGATGACCTACGCCCGCAACTACAATATGGCGGCTATTTCGCAGGCCGTTGCCGACGACGTTACCCGCCGCGTGTCCCGGGCAAAAGTCACGGTGGTCAACAACGGCATAAATGTCGATACCATTGACCGGCGCGAACCCGCCAATCCGCACCGGCCTGTGCGTATCGTCCAGGTTTCACGCCTTGTGGCTGACACCAAGGGCCAGGACATCCTGATTGATGCTGCTCGCATTTTGGGCCGGCGTGGTATTGACGTGGCGCTGACGTTTATTGGTGGCGGCGCTGATCTTGAGGCGCTGCGCGAGCGTGCCCATAGCCTCAACGTTGAGTTTACCGGCAACCTCCCGCGCCGCGAAATCTATGCCCGCCTTAAAGACTACGACATTATGTGTCACCCGGCGCGCCACGAGGGCTTCGGCCTCACCGTGGCCGAGGGTATGGCCGCCGGGCTTCCTTTGGCCGTACCCGAAGGCGGTGGCCCCTGGGAGGTTGCCGACTGCGGTCGCCTTGCCGAGGTCTTTGCCCCCGGCGACCCCGAATCCTGCGCCGACGCCCTCGAGCGCATTATCCGCAACTATCCCGCCGCACTTAACCGCGCCGCCCAGGCCCGCGACTACGTTGAGGTGCGCTACTCCCTGCGCCGTCAGGTTGCCGATTATCTCGCCCTCTACCGCACCCTGAAGTGACAAATCCAAAGTAACTACTCGGTCTCGTTTTGAGCGATATGAGAGTTTGCGAGAATGGCGTCGAATAAATTTCCC
>JAMPBN010000022.1 GCA_023666665.1 Prevotella sp.
GAGCGGAGTTGTGTTCAAATTTGTGTTCAAAGTAAAAGAAAAAGCAGTTACGATTCGATTCGTAACTGCTTGATTTTTAATCGGTGGTCCCACTAGGGCTTGAACCTAGGACTCCCTGATTATGAGTCAGGTGCTCTGACCAACTGAGCTATAGGACCGTTTGCGGGTGCAAAGTTAGGGATTTTTTGTATTATGGCAAAATTCTTTGCTGTGTTTTTTTTAGGTTAAAGTTCGGAGTAGAGTTTTTTGAGGTCGGCTTTAATCTGCCCGGGGTAGAAGTCGGGGATGATTTTGAGGGCCGCTTTGCCGTGGCGGTCAATGAGTTCGGGGTTGAGCAGATAGCAGTCAATGGCGGCGCTCATGGCATCTTTGTCGCCGGGGTTGAAGAGTATGCCGTTTTCGCCGGGGAGTATCATTTCGGGTATGCCGCCAACGGGGGTGGAGATTACGGGCATACCGTGGCCCATGGCTTCGAGGATTGACATGGGCAGACATTCAACGTAGCTGGGGAGAATCAGCACGTGGTGTTGCGCAAAGAGGCGTTCTTTTTCTTCGCCGTCAACGCAGCCGATAAAGGTGATGAGTTCGCCGAGGCGGTTTTCGCGGATGAAGTTTTTGAGGCGTTCTTCTTCGCCGTTGCCGGCCACGGTGAGTTTTACTCGTCCAATCCAGCGGTCGCGGTGGGTCAGGAATACTTCGAGGAGGTCAAAGATTCCTTTTGCATCGGTGAGGTAGCCTAAGTAGAGGAGTTCGAGCGGGTGCTTTTCGTTGGGGTGGGTGATTACGTGGCTTGGGATTATGGGGTTGTGGATGATGCGTATGTCGGGGTGGTGGAATGTTGAATCGAAGTAGCGTTGCCAGGTTTTGGAGAGGCAGACTATGGAGGCGCATTTGTCGAGGGTGCGTTTGGCGCGGGGAATGCCGATTTTGCGGAAGTATTCCTGGGTGTGGCCTCCGTGGCAGTGGTATATCACCTTGTAGCCCAGGAATTTGCCCCAGCTTATGATGCAGCTTTTGCGGATGTAGCTTTTGCCGCTGGCAACGTGGACGTGGAGTATTGAGCGTCCGCGCAGGCGCTCAATGGGCATCATCAGCAGAGTCTTGAGTACTATGAGGAGGCCGGCGAGGGTGCCTTTGGGGCTGTTGGAGGGGAGGTGTTGCAGGTCCGGGATGAGTTCTTTGTAGGTTCTCAGCACGGTTGAGATTCCTCCGATGCCCTTGCGCGATGGTCCAATGGTGAGTACTTTGGAGAATATGTTGTCGGAAGAGTTATTGTCTTTCATCCGGTTGAGGCTTTAGGGATAATGGTTTGTTGGCTAAGAGTATTGTGCCGAGAATCAGACCGACTAGAATTAGTCCGCCGGGGCCGTTTAGGCCTGCGAAGCCGCCAACGCCGAGCAGCGTAACGCCCTCTATCACGTTGAGATAATCGCGTGAGTGGGTGAGCTTGCGGATAATGAAGTAGACTCCGATAAAGTAGATTAGCTGAATGGTGAATCCAACGAATCCGATGTCGAAAATCGTTTGAACTTGAGTTACCTCTACTTCGGTTGCCACTTCGTCGGCCATTGATTCGTCGGAGTAGAGGTCGTTGCGAATCTGAAATATCGGGTTGGTGGTCTTTTTTGGGTGAATGAACCCGAAGCCTAATGAGGTGCGGTCAAGGTCGTTGAGCAGCTCCCATTTGGGTATAATCTGCGCCATGCGTCCGGTGCCGAACTCGGCCAGGTCTTCATCGTCTTGAGCGGCTTCGAGCGACACGAATTGGTCAAGATTGTCGGCCAGGCGCAGATTGCGGCCGGTGGCGTTGTCAACGAAATATCCGCAGATTAGAGCCCCGGCTGCTACCAGTCCATAGGTGAGAATCTGCTTTTTGTTGGGACGGAAAACTATCCAACACCCTATCAGCGCAAACAGCAGCGAGTTGGTGCGGCTGGCAAATATTGCGAGCAAAATCATCACCCATTGAATGGTAGAGAATCTGACCTGTTTATAGTTAATCCATATAACGAACGGTACCAGGAGATACAGTCCCGTGGGGTAATGGCGCGGAAGACTCATAAAGCCGCGCAGCGCAGGCTCGAAGATTGACGTTTCGCTGCCGGGGAGTGCGCCGGGTAGCAGAATGTAGCCGTTGAAAATAAACGTGTCGACCACGTAGAATCCGCAGATTACCAGCGTGTGGATGATAAAAGAGTCGCGAAATTTGTCCCAGACGAACGGTCGGTTTACGAAGGCCAGTAGGGGAATGAAATACGTTATGATGCTGAAATATTGACGCATGCGATAAAACTGAACCGACATGCTTTCAATCGAAGTCATCGCAATCAGCACAATCGCAACGAAATACGCCAAAGTGGCCAAAGTGACGCGCTTAACGTAGGCGTTTTTGCGGTAAATGATTGCGCCGACAATGCCTAAGACCAGTGCGACATCCGTAGCCGGGATGGTCTTTGGGCTAATCAGTCCGAAGCCGCCAAGCAGCAGCGTGGCTTCCACCAAAAAGGCGTAACGGTCATTGCGCCAGCGCCACATCAGGAAGATTGCAATCGGTAGCAACATCGGGTAGAGCTTCAGCCCCACCAGTGCCAGCATCAAACAATACGCAATCGCCTGCCACCAAACGGTGGCAGGTGCGCGAAAAGTTTGAAGCTTTTCAGCTTGGCTCGTTGTTGCTGCGGTGGCAGTCATCAGTCTTCTTTCGTCTCCTTTTTGTTTTTAGAGAAAAGATTTTCCTTGCAGTAGAATATCACCGGCGGAGTCATCAAACCGAACAATATGCATATCAGCAGAATTGCGCTGGAACTCAGTGACGTGTCGTCGTGGGTGGAATATGCGCGGTCAATGATTCGTGCTTTTGGGCGGTCGTCGTTAAACAACACCTTGATTTCTTCCTGTTTCTGGAGCAGGAACACGTAGATTTGCTCCTCAATTTCCTGATTGCGTGCAATCTGACGGAAAGAATTTTCCAGTCCGGGCAGAGTCTTGATCTGGTTATTGGCCTTGTCGTAGACTCGGCGCAACTCGTTTTCCATACCCTTGGAGCTTGCATAAGCGTCTTCAAGAGTCTTGATCATCGTGGCTCTGAGGTGGGAAATCTGATTGTCAAGGCGCTCAAGTGCGGCATTGTCGGGCTTTACGGCGGTAGCGAGTTGCATGCGCTTCAACACCTGGGTGTTATACGCATTAATCAGGGTACCGAGCGCTTCCGAGCCGGTCAGCGGCGGAATCGTGGAATTGTCTTTGGCGCTTTCCTTGGCCAGCTCCAGGGCTATGCGGGCCATTTCGGTCTCGGCCTGCTGAGCCGTCAGCAACTTCTCGGTTTCGCCAAGGCGTTCATACATAGCCATTCCGTCGGCCTCAAGCATACCCAAGCCTTCTTTTTCCTTATATTTCTCGAGCTCGTTTTCTGTTGTCGACAGGTTGCCGCGTACCTCCTTGAGGCGGTCCTCAAGAAATTGCGACGTTGCTCCCATCTGATATTTCTGCTCTTTGTGAGATATGTGGTTATAAACGTCAACAATGTCGTTGAGAATGTTCTTTGCCAAATCTTCATCGGCCGCAATCATCTGCATCTCAATGATTGACGATTGCTTGGTGGCTTGCGAAATGTTTAGCTCTGTGGCTCGCAAATCTTCTGCCGCGATGTCGGGGCTGGTGATTTTAACGCGGTAGTTTTTGCCGCTGTCGTTGGTGAAATATGGAGTGGTCAGGATGCTGAAGTCGCCATAGTCGGTCTTTATGGTTGTGGGCAGGCCGACGTTTTTGCCGGAGTAAAGAGTTTTGCTTCCGGCTGTAACCTTGATTGACTTTGCCTCACTCTTATTTTCAAGATTGATTTTGAAGTTCAGGCTCTTCCGTAGCGTATCGGTCAAAATCGTACTCTCTACCGGCTCAACTATTAGCGGTTTGTTCTTGGTAATCTGCCGTTTAACCAGTGGCATCAGGCGCTCGTAGAGAACGTTGTCAAGCCCCTGGTTCAGCACCACGGTGCGTAGAATCGAGTGAGCCTGCATGATCTCAGCCTCGTCGGCCGCGCTCGAGTTGCCGCCGAAAATCTGCGCAACGCCGCTCATCCCGCCGCCAATAAACTGCGAAACGGCATTGTCTTCGTTCAGTTTCACGCTGGCACGAATCTCATATTTCGGCTGTTTGATAAAGGCGATAAATCCGCCCAATGCAACGAACGCTGCGATTGAAATTACAAACCAATACCATTTTTTTAGATATTTACGCAGAGTTCCGCGAATATTAATAAGTTCTGAAGTATTTTCGCTCATAGCTTGTTGTGATGGGGGGGTTATCTGATGAAAAGGGCTATTACGAGAGTGGCAATCACAGAGGCCGCGCTGACTATTACCGAAGTCATCGACAGGCGGTATTGCTTCTCGGAGTTCATACGCGAGTTGGCCTCACGCACGCTATTGGGTTCAACGTAGATAACGTCGTTTTGCTGCAAATAAAAATACGGCGATTCCAGAATCTTAGAGTCGTTGAGATTCAGACGGTGATACACGCGCTTGCCGTCTTCTTCGCGAATGAGCAACACGTTGTTGCGCTCGCCCCAGGGGGTCAGGTCGCCTGCTGTTGCCAGCGCGTCAAGAATCGTAACGCGCTCGCGGTTAACCAGCTGTGTACCCGGGCGGGTCACTTCGCCCATCACGTTGATGTGGAAGTTGACCAACTCTACGGTAACAATCGGATTTATAACCTTTTCGCCGATTTTTTCTTCAAGATATTCTGCCAAAGCCGACGGAGTCATTCCCGCAACGTGAATCTTACCCAACACCGGGAAGTTGATGAACCCCTCGGCATTTACCTTATATGTCTGATAGGTCAGTGCTGCGTTTTTTCTGGTAGTCAATGCGCTCTCAAGGGTCTGAGTCAACGGTGTGTTGTAATCCTTGATGCGCGGCTTCTGATAGGGAATAAGATAATCCTGCACGGCATCATCGTCAGTGGCTGAGACGTTGATGAGCAACTCGTCGTCGGCAACGATTTTTATGCCATATTCGCCCAGCGCCAACGAACCCTCCTCGGGCAGATCCGTAAAGTAGGGTAGCATCGTCTTGTGCGATGAACAAGCGCTGAGTATCAGCGCGATTGCTGCTCCATAAAGCAGTTTGGCTATTTTCATAAGAGTCTCTTGTGTAGTGTTGTTTTATGTTAAACGCTGATTCAGGTCGGTTTATTGTATAAGTCGCGGAGTATTTTGTCGGCCGTGGCTCCTGACTGCGGATGCCGCCACTGAGGCAGAATTTCAGCCAGCGGAAGCAACACAAATGCCCGCTCGGCCAGTCTGGGGTGGGGTAGGGTGAGTTCAGCGCTCTCTATCAACGTGTCGCCCAGACAAATCAGGTCAAGGTCAATGGCTCTGTCGCAATATCGACCGGCTGCATCGCGGTGGCTCTCTCCGGGGCTGATTTCTTGCTCTATAAGCTTGATTATCCGCAGAATATCGCGAGGCGCAAGGTCGGTTTCAACGTTTATGCCGAGGTTTATAAACGAGTTTGGCGATTCATAGCCCCACGCCTCGCTCTCCACCGCGGCCGACTGCGCCACGACCCGGCCAACACGCTCTCCTACTAACGAAACCGCACGGCGTATATTCTCCGTGCGGTTTCCGAGGTTACTTCCAATGTTAATGTGGGCTATCAAATTGTACGGCTTACTTCAACTTCTTCAAAGCCCTCGATTATGTCGCCTACCTGAAGGTCATTGTAGCCCGCAATGCTCAGGCCGCAGTCGTAGCCCAAGGCCACTTCCTTCACGTCGTCCTTGAAGCGCTTGAGCGAACCGAGGTCGCCGGTGTAGCGAACAATGCCGTCGCGAATCAGGCGAACCTTGTTGCTACGCTTGATTTTGCCTTCGCGCACAATCGCACCTGCAATCGTGCCGACCTTGCTGATGTGGTAGGTCTGAAGCACTTCGGCCGTGCCGGTGATTTCCTCCTTGAGCTCGGGAGCAAGCATTCCGGCCATAGCGTCTTTGACTTCTTCAATTGCTTGATAGATAACTGAATACAGGCGAATGTCCACGCCCTCGCGCTCGGCGGCCTTGCGGGCTGTCTGGCTCGGACGCACCTGGAAGCCAACAATGATGGCATCTGATGCTGCCGCCAGGTCAACGTCGCTCTCCGAAATCGCACCAACCGCCTTGTGTATAACGTTGATTTGAATCTCTTCGGTCGAGAGCTTGAGTAGCGAATCGCTCAGAGCCTCAATCGAACCGTCAACGTCGCCCTTGACTATGATGTTGAGCTCCTGGAAGTTGCCAATGGCGCGACGGCGGCCAATGTCTTCCAGCGTAATCATCTTGGTGGTGCGGGCGCTCTGTTCGCGCTGCAGCTGCTCGCGCTTGGTGGCAATTTCGCGGGCTTCCTGCTCGGAGTCAAGAACGTTGAACGTGTCGCCGGCGGTGGGCGCTCCGTTCAGACCCAAAATCAGAACCGGAACTGCCGGACCTGCCTCGTTGACTTTCTGATTACGCTCGTTAAACATTGCCTTCACCTTGCCGTAGTGGGTGCCGGCCAAAATGATGTCGCCAACCTTCAGCGTGCCGCTTTGTACCAGTACCGTAGCTACGTAGCCGCGACCTTTGTCAAGGCTCGACTCCAGCACGGCACCAACTGCATTGCGGTTAGGATTGGCTTTCAAATCGAGCATTTCGGCTTCAAGAAGCACCTTCTCCATAAGCTCCTCAACGCCAATGCCTTTCTTGGCCGAGATGTCTTGGCTCTGATATTTGCCGCCCCAGTCTTCAACCAGGTAGTTCATCGCCGAAAGTTCCTCCTTGATTTTGTCGGGGTTTGCGTGGGGCTTGTCTATCTTGTTGATGGCAAAGACAATCGGCACTCCTGCTGCCGCAGCGTGGTTAATAGCCTCAACGGTCTGGGGCATTACGGCATCATCAGCTGCTACTATGATGATTACCAAGTCAGTAACCTTTGCTCCGCGTGCGCGCATTGCCGTGAATGCTTCGTGGCCCGGGGTGTCTAGGAATGTTATCTTGCGGCCGTCGCTCAGAGTTACGTGATATGCGCCGATGTGCTGCGTAATGCCGCCGGCCTCACCGGCAATAACGTTGGCCTGACGGATATAGTCGAGCAGCGATGTTTTGCCGTGATCCACGTGGCCCATCACCGTGACAATCGGCGGGCGCGGGAGCAGGTCTTCTTCCGAATCCTCTACAGCGGCAACCGCCTCCGAGAGCTCCGTGGTGATATATTCCGTCTGGAAACCAAATTCTTCGGCCACAATGTTAATCGTCTCGGCATCCAGACGCTGGTTGATGCTGACCATCACGCCCATCTGCATACACGTCGCAATGACGTTGTTAATGGGCACGTTCATCAGCGAGGCCAAGTCGTTTGCCGTAACAAACTCTGTGAGCTTCAATATCTTGCTTTCGGCTTCCTGCTGCTCCTGGCGCTCGTGTTCGCGGTTGGCGAATGCCTCGCGCTTCTCCTTGCGCCATTTTGCTGCAACTTTCTGTCCCTTAGTGCCTTTTGAGGTCAGGCGGGCAAGTACTTCTTTAACTTGCTTCTGTACGTCTTCCTCGCTGACTTCGGGCGCCGAGGCCTGTTTTGCCTTGCGGTTGCGGTCTTTGTTTTCCTTTTTCGATTTGTTGCTTTGCTGGTTGCCGCCGTTGCCGCCGCCGCGTTCTTGCTTGTTGTCGCGGCCGGCATTGCGACCCTCTTTCTGCACGTCAACTTTCTCGCCTGCGCCAATGCGCTTGCGCTTCTTGCGGTCGCCCTCGCGATCGTTGCGGCGCTCTTCTTTCGACTTCTTTTTGGGGCGCGTAGCGCCGTTGATGGCCGAAAGGTCAATCTTGCCGACAACGTTAAGCTGCGGGCCGCGGGCTTTAATATCTTCGGCCGAATGCATGCGGAATACCTCAGGCTCAGTGGGTGCTTCCTGCTTTTCCGGCTCTGGTTTAGGCTCCGGCTTAACCTCTGCCTTGGGCTCGGGCTTAACTTCCGGCTTAGGTTCGGGTTTTGGCTCAGGTTTAACTTCCGCCTTAGGCTCGGGCTTTGGTTCAGGCTTAACTTCCGCCTTTGGCTCGGGTTTCGGTTCGGGTTTAACTTCGGGCTTGGAGTCCGGCTTTGCTTCTGCCTTAGGCTCTGCCCTAACCTCTACTTTAACCTCCGACTTAACCTCGGGTTTAGGTTCGGGTTTCGGCTCAGCCTTAGGCTCTGCCTCAACCTCCGGCTTCGGTCCAGGCTTAACCTCGGGTTCGGGCTTAACCTCCGGCTTCGGCTCTACCACAGGTTTCCCCGTGGCCAAGTCAATCTTGCCCAGTACTTTCGGTCCATTCTCCGTTTTTGGTGCAGCCGGCTCTACGGCAGCAGCCGCTGCCGAAGGCTGCGGTGCCGGAGCAGCGGGCTTAGGCTTGGAACCAAGGTTTATCTCCTTGCCTCCGCCAAACTCCTTGATAAGCAGCTGACAAATTTCTTCGTCAACTCGGGCATTAACGCCCTCTTCAACTTCTATGTTTTTTTTCTGCAAGTATTCCCTCACCGTGTTGAGCCCCACGTTGAGTTCACTCGCAATCTTGCTTAATTTTTGTCTTGCCATCTACTTATTTTTTATTTCGTATATAATAAAAGGAGTTAATAAAAATCCAAAGCCCAACGCCCGGCGCCTAACGCCTAAGGCCCAACGCCTAATCCTCTTCCTCAAATTCGCTGCGCAGAACGCCGAGAACGTAATCCACCGTCTCAGCCTCCAGGTCAGCTTTCTCAATCAGAATGTCGCGGTCAGTCTCCAATACGGCTTTGGCAGTCACCAGGCCAATGCTCTTCAACGCCTCGATAACCCACTGGTCAATCTCGTCGTTAAATTCATCCAGGTAGATGTCGTCGTTGTCCTCCTGGTCGGTCTCGCGATAAACGTCAATCTCATATCCCGTCAGCATCGAAGCCAACTTGATGTTCAGGCCGCCCTTGCCGATTGCAAGGCTTACCTCCTCGGGCTTCAGGAATACCTCGGCGCTCTTCTCCTCCTCGTCAATGCGTATGGAGCTGATTTTTGCCGGGCTGAGAGCGCGCTGAATCAGCAATCCGGGATTCGACGTCCAGTTGATAACGTCAATATTCTCATTGCGCAGCTCGCGAACAATCCCATGTATGCGCGAACCCTTCACGCCCACGCAGGCACCCACCGGGTCAATGCGGTCGTCATAGCTCTCAACCGCAATCTTCGCGCGCTCGCCCGGAATGCGCGCAATCGCGCGTATATTAATAAGACCGTCGTGAATCTCCGGAACCTCAAGCTCAAACAGCGCCTTGAGAAACTTCTCGCTCGTACGGCTTACCGTAATCTTCGGATTGTTATTCTTGTTGTCAACGTTGGCAATCACGGCGCGAACCGTCTCGCCCTTGCGGAAAAAGTCGCCCGGAATCGACTCGCTCTTCGGCAGAAGCAACTCATTGTGGTCCTCGTCCATAAGCAGAGTCTCCTTGCTCCACGTCTGATACACTTCAGCCGAAATCAGCTCGCCCTCCATATCCTTGAACTTCGTGTAAATAGCCTCTTTCTGCAAGTCAAGAATCTTTGACTGCAAAGTCTGACGCAAGTTTAAAATGGCGCGGCGGCCAAAGTCTGCAAATATTATCTCCTTGGTGTGTTCCTCGCCGATTTCTACCTCAGGGTCGTTGTCGGCGCGTGCATCGCTCAGCGAAATCTGAAGATTCGGATTCTCAACCTCGCCGTCGGGCACTACCTCCAAATTCTGAAAAATCTGAACGTCTCCCTTGTCAGGATTCATAATCACATCAAGATTCTCATCCGTGCCAAACATCTTTGCCAGCACGTTGCGGAAGCTCTCTTCCAGCACACTGATCATCGTGGCCTTGTCGATGTGCTTATATTCCTTAAACTCATCGAAACGTTCCACCATATTGGTGTTTTCCGCTTTTTTTGCCATGGTTGATTGGTTTTACTTTTTTTCTTATTTAAAATTTATTACGTATTTCACACTCTTCGCATCGCCATAAGCCAACACCTCAGGCTGATGCTCTATTACCGGACGCTTAGCGCCCTCCTTCTTAACCTTGCGGGCCACCTCTACCGTGAAACCATCGTCCGTAGTCTCCACCAAGGTGCCCGAAAACTTGCGCCCGTCGCGAGTCAGAACCTCAACCTCGTTGCCGATGTTTTTGTCAAACTGCTTCCGCACCTTCAGTGGCGATGTCAACCCCGCAGAGCCAACCTCCAGCTCAAAATCCTCGCTGTCGCGGTCAAGAGCAGCCTCAATCTTGCGGCTCAACTCCGCGCAGGCATCCACATCCATATAATTCATTGAGTCAACCTCAACCACCACGCGATTATCCTTGCTCACGCTAACGTCAACCAAAAACATATCCGTGCCGGCCAATGCCTGCTCAACCGTTTCCGCTACTAATGCTTTATCTATCATAATAATGCAACTATAAAAAACTCGGAGAAGACTTGCGCCCCCTCCGTTGCTACGCCGCAAAGTTACAACAAATTTCCCAATCCACCAAAAAAACTTTCATCCCCAACAAGCCTGGAACCAGATCGGAGGCGGCCCGTCCCGGCCACCTCGAAAACAAGCGCCCCG
>JAMPBN010000023.1 GCA_023666665.1 Prevotella sp.
GAGTAGGTAACCGCCCCCTCCACCAAGAGCCGAGCTCCCAAGCCCGGCTCTTTTTATTTTTTCGGCCAGTCGCGGCCAAAGCGAATGTCGTTCATCTCAGTCGGTGTCAACGGAGTAGATGACTTCAAATCAGGTTCGGGGATCATTTTCATCTCGAGGCAGGTTCTTAAGAGTTCTGATTATCATATTTAAAAACAGTACGGCAAACACATATGCAGCCAGCAATACCACTATATCGGGATGCAAGGGAAATGACCTCGACAACCATCCCCCGCCAAGGTAGCAAATGAACAGAACCCATAGCGTTGATTGAACACCGACACACAACGTACACCAGTGCTTGGCGCGGAATTTCTGATACCAGATGCTCCATACCGTGTATGGCAGACAGCATACATTGCATAGCGCCAACGCCGGCCATAAATGCGGAAACATCAAAAGCGTCAGCAATGAGATTCCAAAGTAACCGAATCCTACCTCGCTCCAGGAGAACACACCAAACAGCTTTGATACCTTCAGCTGCATGATTTCGTCGCAACCACCGTGCTCCAACACACCACACACCCGGTCATTAGCCCTGGTATGTATGTGCAACGTCTTTTGCAGCAGCATATATGACAGATACAACCCAACGCAGTTAAACATTATGAGCAACACGGTCGACACATGTTCATACACTCCCCGCGTAATAAAGAAATATGCAAACACCACCAGAGCAGCCGCTGCCAAAGCGTATTTGGCCATTCGCTGTATAATCTCCGTGAGGTGATGCGAAGCATATTCCGGCTCACGTGATGTCGAATGGGGATGGGCTATAAATACCGCGCCGGACCAGAAAGCCTCAAACTCCTGCAGCAAGCAACTTTTCACGTTGCCGTGAGTATCAAACGTTATCTCTGCTGGCGTAACCCGCTCTACCAGCACAATGGGACCGTTTTGTGTCTCTGCCAAAAACGGTGGTGTCAGTTTTGTCAGTTCGGACTTGTCGCTGATGCGCAAGCCCTCGCTTGGTATGTTATATTCCGCGAGCAGATGTTGCAGTCCGTAAAATGACTTAAACGGCATTGAATGAAATCGCAAATCGGAATACTCCTCGGTGTGAGGCACCTCAAGCGCCGCCAAATAACGTGTAAGAATAGTCGGTATTGCCATACACTGAAAACGCCCAAGAACATTCAAAGGTTTTCATACGTTTCTATCATATAAACATCATAATCTCACAAACGACTATGAAAACTAATGATAATGACTACAGCAAGCGAATCGAAGGCCACGTAGAGCCGCTTGAAATTGAAGAGCACTATACCTCACTCAACGCTGCTTCCAAAGCTGCCCCCAAACGTACACCCAAAGCTGCTGCCAACAACCACGCAGGCGGCGGAGGCATCGGCTGGGCAGCCATCGGAGGTCTGGCCGCCGCATTCCTTGTGTGCGCAGTATATGTCGGCTCCGGCTACGGACGGCAGGCAGACTCCGGCATTATGGTTTCGCAAACAGAAATCTTCGCAGCTCCAACCGCTCAGACCGGTCAGACGAGTCAGACAAGTCAGACAAGTCCGATTACCGCGGCCGCCGCGGCCGTTTACCTCTTCCCGCTCGACGGCTCAAAGATTGCCGAAGATGCGCAGCTCAACAAGATTGCTCAAGAAGCAAAAGAAACCGGTGCCGACGTTGAAATCAACGCCTATACCGACCCCAGCGGCTCCGCAGCATATAACCAAAAGCTCAGCGAGCGCCGCGCTCAGGCCGTTGCCGACTATTTAGCCGCCCACGGTGTTGACCCCGCACACATCCACGCCAACGGCTGCGGCCCGACATCAGACTTCGCCACCCCCGCCCAAGATCGCCGCGCCGAAGTACACCTGATGTAGCGCTACTCAGGTGTAAGTTCTGTCATATTCCCGTCGGAGTGAGTAAAAATCGCTCCGGCGGGCTTTACGCGGAGGAGGCCGCGGGTGAAGCGGCGTTGGAGGGCGAGGGCAAGGAAGCCCATGGTGTAGCGGAGGTTTACTTCGACGGTAGGGCAGATTTTGGGTGCGGAGGCATCGCCGTAGAGCATCATGTCAACGCCGAGCGGGCCTTCGTAGTCGGCTCCGAGGATGTCGGTCAAAGCTGAACCAACGGCTTGGGCGAGTTCGGGGAGGCCGTCAACGCCGAGGTCGGCTGCGAGTTCCGCTTCGGGTGCCACGATGTTGCCGCCGTAGGCTGTGGCCGTCGCGTTGAAAAAGAGCGACAGGCCGCGATATTCAACCTTGCCGTGGAGGCTGTAGAAGAGCATCGCGAAGTCGTGGAGCTTGGGGAGCCGCACCTCAACCATTACAGAGCCTTGGCGGCGAATAGTGCCCTCAGCGCGTGCTTCTATGGCTTTGCGCGATATGTCCACGCAGTCTACAACCCCGCGTCCCGAGCAACTCCATGGTGCCTTCAGAACAATTTGGTCAGTATCAGGCAGTTCGGCTACATCGCTGATTTCCAGAGGCCGAGCGTAATTCAACGCAGCTCCCATATCTATCAATCGGTCGTAGAGCCGCTGAGCCGTACGCCTATGGCTGAGTTGGCGAATTTTCTCCACGTCGGGAAACGGCCCATTGACCCCGGAGGCAAGAAACTGCCTGACCGCATCGGCGCTCCAGCCCCAGGGTCGAGGAGTACCCTCGGCGGCGTGACCAACTCCGAGGCCGGTGGCAGCAAGCCACTGCGGGTCAACGCCCGGGGCAATTATATTATCGCCCGGCTCGGCCATCCAAATGGGCAGAGCAGCCAGTGCGCGTCGAAAGGCAACGACGCTCTTTGGCGGGGTGTAGTTTGCCACCCCGGCGGCCAGCGCGAGGTCGTTTTCCGGATTAAAGAGCCAGAGGTTCGGCAATGAGGTCGAGGCCTAAAGAGTCAACAATCTTAACGCGGGCAAACTCGCCGACAGGCAGCTCGCGGATTTTCTTCACCAGCACTTCGGGGTCTACCTCAGGGGAGTCGAACTCGGTGCGGCCAATGTAGTATTCATCTTCCTCGCGGTCAATGATTATGAGCATTTCGCTGTCGACTTTCTCTGCTTGAATTTCGGCGGTAATCTCCTCTTGTAGAGTCATAAGGCGGTCGAGGCGTTGCTGCTTGACCTCTTCGGGAATGGAGTCGGGGAAGTTCTTGGCAGCGAAGGTGTCTTCCTCCTCGCAGTAGGCAAACGCACCAAGGCGCTCAAAGCGAGTTTCGCGCACGAACTCCAAAAGCTCTTCAAACTCCTCGTCGCCCTCGCCGGGAAAGCCGACCATCATAGTGGTGCGCAGATGCAGCCCGGGCAGACGGCGGCGCATCTCGGCGATGAGTTCGCGGGTCTGCGCGCCGTTGATGTGGCGGCGCATATTGGTGAGCACGGGGTCGGCAATGTGTTGCAGGGCTATGTCGAGGTAGTTGCAGACGTTTGGGTGGCTCCCCATTGCGTCGAGCAGTTCCAAGGGTAAGTCGCTGGGGTATGCGTAGTGCAGCCGCAGCCACTCCACGCCCTCAATGGCGGCAAGCCGGTCAACCAATTGCGGCAAGAGGTATTCCCCTCCCGGCAGGTCACGACCATAGGCCGTAAGATCCTGAGCCACTATATTGAACTCCTTAACTCCGCGGCCGACGAGTTCACGCACTTCGGCTTCGATGTTTTCGGGAGTGCGTGAGTGCATTCGCCCGGTAATCAGCGGAATCGCGCAGTAGGCGCAGAATCGGTTACACCCCTCGGCAATCTTGATGTAGGCGTGATGCGGCGGGGTGGTGATAACGCGGTCAATGCTTTCGGGGTCAGCGGCTTGGGCAGTCAGTTCATTGACTATGTCGGGCCAGTTGAACTTGCCGTGCCAACTGTCGACTTCAGGGAGTTCGTCGGGAAGTTCTGAGGCGTAGCGCTCGCTCAGGCAGCCGAATACCATAATCTTGCGTACGCGGCGCTTTTTCTTAGCCTCGGTGGCGAGAAGTATAGTGTCGATTGACTCCTCTTTGGCATCGCCAATGAAGCCGCAGGTGTTGATAACCACGGCATCGGCTCGCAGCGTGGGGTCGTCGGACGTGAACGCCTCAACGCCCTCCTTTGCGAGCAT
Source organism: Prevotella sp. (assembly GCA_023666665.1). Taxonomy (GTDB): domain Bacteria; phylum Bacteroidota; class Bacteroidia; order Bacteroidales; family Muribaculaceae; genus UBA3263. The sequence goes on from JAMPBN010000023.1 coordinate 4,077, forward strand.
TGCCAGCAGGCGCTCCGTGTCAACGAGGTTCTTAAAGCACCCCAACGAAACTATGTTAACTTTCATTCCTTAGTGTTGAAGAGCGAGTCTACGAAAGCTTCTTTGTTGAAGACTTGAAGGTCGTCGATGCCTTCGCCGAGGCCTATGTAGCGCACCGGGATGCGCATTTGGTCGCTGATGCCGATGACCACGCCGCCCTTTGCCGTGCCGTCGAGTTTGGTAACGGCCAAAGCCGTAACGGTGGTGGCTTCAGAGAACTGGCGCGCTTGCTCAAAGGCGTTCTGCCCGGTGGAGCCGTCGAGCACGAGCAGCACTTCGTCGGGGGTGCCATCCACGACTTTTTGAATCACGCGGCGAATCTTTGTGAGCTCCTCCATCAGCGGCTTCTTGTTGTGCAGGCGGCCGGCGGTGTCGATTATCACCACGTCGGCACCCTGAGCCACGGCGCTTTGCAGGGTGTCAAAAGCCACTGCTGCGGGGTCGGCTCCAAGTTTTTGCTTGACGATGCTTACTCCCGAGCGCTCGGCCCATATGTCGAGCTGCTCTGTTGCGGCTGCGCGGAAAGTGTCGGCAGCGCCGATTACCACCTTATTGCCGGCTTTCTTGAAGAGGTTGGCGAGTTTGCCGATAGTGGTGGTCTTGCCAACGCCGTTGACTCCCACTACCATGATTACGTAGGGGCGGCGAACGCCGTCGGGGAGCCGGAAGTTCTCGTTGGGACCCACGGAGACGGGGCGGTCGTTTTCGGCCAGCATGGCGGCAATCTCCTCGCGGAGCATTGAGTGGAGTTCGTCGGTGTTGACATACTTGTCGCGGCTCACGCGGTCGCGTATGCGGTCAATAATCTTTACGGTGGTTTCCACGCCGACATCGGAGGTTATGAACACCTCCTCCAATTCGTCGAGAAAGTCATCGTCGATGGTGCTATGGCCGGCCAGGGTGCGCTTGAGTTTGCTCCAAAAGCCTTCCTTGGTCTGCTGGAGGCCCTTGTCGAGAGTTTCTTGTTTCTTTTCGCGTGAAAAAATCTTGTCAAATAATCCCATATAATAGTTATTTTGCGATTATGTCAGTCAATGTCATATGGTTCTGCGATGTGATTGGTGGGTTGGAGCTGCACTGCCGTCAGCAAGATTTTGTCGACATCTCCGCCGTCCGAAATTTCGGGCTGTGAGGGCAGATAGGGTGCACATGCTGTAGACCAGGCGCGGAGGCGCCGCGGATCCATACCCGCGAATATGGCGAAATGGGTAGCTGACCCGGGGGCAGTGTCGGGAATGTGGTTGAGCAGCGACTTGAATGTTACTGCTATATCGGGAGCAGAGAGATAGGGATATTCCTGGCCCATAAGGTATTCGGCAAGGCTGAAGTTGTCGAACAAAGCATTGACGGCCCGGTGGGTGACGCTTTCGAGCCGGGCGCGAGCTTCGTCTACGGTCTCTTTGCCGAAAGCGATGTTCATAAACGTGTCCCAAAGCGTGATGTTGCCTACGAGTTCGGTGCGGTGGGCAGCGTAGAAGTCATGGAGCAGCTCGTCGTTGCTTAGGGTCAGCGCCACGGACTCGCTGCCGCGATTGAACCGCTCGAGGTCGGCCATCGCATCTGTGCGCCAGCTCATCAGTGTGGCGTTAAATCGGCGAAGACGCTCATGGAGGTCGGCGAGCTCGGAGTGCAACTTCTCGGTGTTGTCAATCCAAATCTGCGCGGTGTGGAGCGCAAGGCGCATTTCGTCGAGTTCATGGCGCGCGCGGTTTATGGCTGCGTCGGCCTCTTGGAGCCTGCGGTCGGCATCAATGGCCAGTCTATGCAGCTTCAGGGCATAGCGCGGCGGGCAGAGGCGGCGCAGACCTCGGTGGTGCTGTTTGAACTCCTCCACCTCCTTGGCGAGTCGGGTGTGCAGGTTGGCGCGCTCGGCCTCCAGGGCGCTAAGCTGCCGGGCCATCTCTTCGGCATCGGTGGTGGAAATAATCTCCTCGGCTTCGCGGGGAGTCAGTCGCTGAGCCGACGAGAACGCAACGCGACTGCTCTCGCTCCCTGCCACCAGGGCCAACACGGCTTCCTTTTCCGGCAGAGAAAGCTCCGTTGCTGTCAGCATGGCGGAGAGATGGTCGCGCAACGCCTTGAAGCGCGCATTGACCGCCGCGCTTGCCTTGGGGACAAACTCCTCAAGGTCAACCTTTCCGGCGCGGAATTTATGGAGAATATCGGTTTGGCAAAACTGCGGGTATATGCCCGAAACCATGGCGAGTACCTCGGCGGCTTTGGCGCTGACTTTGGCGGCATCAACGTCGGGCTTGGCAACGTTTACGTCGTTGAGCGCGTCGAGAAAGGCGCGGTGGTAGCAGAGATTGCGAGAGCGATTGGTGTCGTAGGCCACAGCGGCCACAGCGGCAATAAGCGGGACGCCGGGGCTACGGCTGAGGAAATCTTCAGGCGCCACGGCGCTAAAGTTCTCAATCAGCGCGCCTAAGAGCATAGCTAACGACTCCGCAGACTCTGCCAAGGCGCTGACTTGAAGGCTGCTAACGGGGCTATCGCCAAACGAAAGCTGCAGCAGTGCGTCGTCGAACCCCATGTCGCTGCTGCCAAGGAAGAGGGCGCAGAGCCTGCACCCGGCGCGGCGACATTCGCGGGCCGTTTCCGTCAGCAGACTTGGTGCAGCGGGGTCGCTATGGGGCAACACGGCTATGGCTTGATCACCATAAACGTCGGCAGGGGCTGAGGCAAAACGAAACCGACCGTCGAGCCGCGGATTTTTGCTTAAAATCTCGCCGACAAGACGCTCGAGTTCCGAAGTTGTTGATGATGGCCAAATTACCGGAATCATATGCTGCGCTCAAGCTCTTTCTTTAAGCCGCAAAGTTACGAAATTTTTACGATATATGCAATAAGGGACTGGAAATCAGAGGGAGGGAAATTGACGTTTGTACTAAATTTGTACTGAATGGGATAATGGTGGCAACTGGTTAGAAATCAATTTGATTTATTTAAG
>JAMPBN010000024.1 GCA_023666665.1 Prevotella sp.
GACCGTTGATTTTGAAGTTGCCGTTTTCGCGCGAGATATTCGGCAGAAAACCGAGAACATCGGCAGTTGGCTTGCCTTTGGCAATATTCGTTCCGCGCAGACTGGTAGTATAACCCTCGGCATTGTTCGTGGTACGGGAGGCTACCACGGTTACTTCCTGTAATTGTTTCTCGGATTGCGCCATTGCTAAAAGAGGCAATAAGGCTATCGCAATTAAGATGATTTTTTTCATAACTGTACTGTTTTAATTTACTGATGCAAAGTTAAGCCACCATATTTTCTTCTGCCATACCCAAAAGTGTACGTTTGCACTTGCAGACGAAAATATACACTTTTGGGTATGGTTCAGGATTGGGGCTTTCTCTAATTTTGCATCATAATAATAAGTTATGACTGACAAAGAAAAGAATATGATTGAGAGCTGCCGGATAATGATAGTTGGCAGGGGTGAATTTGCAGACGCTATCAATACGGCTTTGCTAAAAGTCGGGTTGCACAATATTATGTATATGGAAGCTCCGACGGGGTCTGCCGATATTGCGGTTGACTTGGCGATGAATGGAATATCGGCCCGGTTGGGCGGTAAATTGCCGGTCGTATATCCGTTTGATTTTATCGAGGGTGGCGCGGCTATGGTTGTGCTGCCCGATGATAAGGTTGAATTTGAGGCACAGGGCGATGTCCGCCTGTGTGCAGCAAAGTATATGTCGGGGTATTGCGCGTTTTGGAATATTGACAACAGCGACTGGTTGCGCGTGGTATTACCGAGGATTGAGCAGGGCGAACAATCCGCAAAGGCGCAGAAAACAGCAGCCTGTATCTGCGCCCGGATATTGGCTAATATAGCAGTGGGGCGCGATGTGAAGCACTTTCCGCGCTTCTACTTGTCACGCAATTTAGAGTAGCTTGTTGTTGGTGGCTGCCGCGATAGCCTCGGAAATGTTGCGTACACCGAGTTTTTCAAAAATGCGCTGACGGTATTTCTTGACGGTGTCGGGCGAAAGGCAGATGCGGTCGGCAATTTCCGACATCGTATAGCCTTGTATAGAAAGTGTAAGCACCGACTTCTCCCCCTCGGTAAGACTCGGCATAGTGTTCTTATCCCACCGACGGGTGACGGGATTAAATGCGAAATAGTCGGGGGTGTCGACATGGTGCATTTCGATATGGCCGGGCGTGGTGTGGGTGGAGGCCGACACAACGCAGAGGGCAAGCCAAATCCTGCCGTCGGAAGTCAGGGCAAGGGAGGTCAGCTTATGGTTAATGAGGATTGGGTGGCCGTCGTTGAGAATATGAAAATCGTATGATATATACCAGTCCTTGCGCTGTTCGAGTGGGATTTGATTGTGAAATGCAAAGCCCACGCGGTTTATGTCGAGCAAAAGAGCCTGTTCGTCCTCGGGCACATATTTGAGATAGAACTGATAGCCGAGGTCAATCATCTGCTCCGGCGAAAGTCCGCACAGGAACATCGGATTGGGCGACACATACAGGAAATTCTGCTTGAAATAGTCAATAATATATACACTTTGGTATGTGGAGCGAGAAAACGCCTCTGCGGAGCGGATATACTCGTCCACTCTGCTATAATCGAGTTCATCAGGTCGCTTTACCTCGTTGTCGGGTATGAAAAATTCGTCGGGCGTTTTCATATATTCCAGATTTTGAGAATACAAAATTAGCGAAAAAATCCGGAATACGGAAGCAATATGCTCACAAGCAGGTGTCAAAGCACCCCCGACATCGAGAGGTTGAACGCATCGTGGTACGGGAATTTTTCCGCTCCGATGTAGAGAGTATCGAAAGCGTCGGTGCCGTCGGTGCGGTGTTCGAGCAGGTCTTCCTCGCTCTCGGCGAGCTTTTCGCCGGACTTGTCCTTGTCGAAGCCGTTGCGGCCACGGCGCACCCCTGCTGACTGAATGGCGAGGATAAGGTCTTCGTTGTTGGAGCGGTTGAAGAAGGGCATCAGGCGTTGCTTACCTGCGAAAGCCTGGTTGATGAGCAGGTATTTTTCTTCCTTGCGCATAGGGTTGCCGAGATATACTGCCTCGACCGTCCAACCGTGGCGCTCAAACTCGTGCACCACCCACCAACGGAAGTCCTGGTCGTTGACGGCGTAGTTTGAGCCGAGGGCGGTTGCATCGAAGTAAAATACTACGGTCTTGTTGCGGTGGGTAGCGTAGTAGCGGCAGAAGTCGTCGATAAGCGCAGGTATCTTGCGCTCGAATTTGACGTAAAAGGATTTAATGACGTTGAGGCGGCGGTCGCGCGGCTGACCGGCGACAATCCAGTTGATGTTGGCGTTGTAGTCCATACCGATGCAGATAGGCGCGTCGGGATCAACGTCGGCATCGGCTCGCGCATCGAGCGTGGCGAAGTCGTAATCATAGCCGAGGGTGTCGAGGTATTGATTATCGTTAGCATCGTATTTGTGAGCCTCGCGCATCGAGGAATAAAAACCGTCCTTTGCAATTCCGATCCTCTGGCACAGGATAGAGGTTTGGAATGTCAAAGGTGTAAGGTCGCGCTTCATCTGCTTAATGTAGTTCTCGCCGAGAAGCTGCAAGTTCTCGATGCTGCTGTACTCTCGGTAGTACACGGCGACTGACCGCATCTTGTTAAGGTTGCGGTCGAGGCGGCGGAGATAGCCTTTGAGGTGAGCCGGAACGGGTTCACCGTTGGCGTTAAGGGAGCGAATGCGTTCCTTGGTGCGCCAAATTTCATAAACGGTGCCCTCGATGGTGGCTATCAGCTCTGCGTCCATTTTATCCTTATAATGCAAAAACCAGGAGCCTTTGGTTGTCTGCGGCATATCGCTCAATATCATAATTGAGTGATTGAAGGAGTGCTTGCCGAAGTGCGACTTAATGCCGCCGTTGGCCGGTAGCGTTTCGTCTTTGAGCTTTTGGTAGTCGATGAATTTTGCCTCGTCGACCAAAAGCCACGACAGGGTCAGGGAGTTGGAGCTGCCCGGTCGGTCTTGCGATATGATGACGGCGACGCTGCCGTTATAAAAGGAAATGACGTGTTCGTAGTCCTTTGGGTCGATGATTGGTTGCTTGAAAGTCTTCGGCGGTTTTCGGCCGACAACATAATGCCCCCCCTCGATGAAGCCCCAGCGTTTCCACGCGGCGAGCAAGCCGGGGATTGTGTTAGTCAATCCGTGCTTGAAGGTCGGCACGACGATACCCCCGGTTGAGCCGGGCATACGCTGCATATTGCGCAGCACAAACGGAGCAGCTATGCTGTCCGTCTTGCCGGTGCGTCGCCCTGCGACGATAACGGTAGTGTTCGCACCGATAAGCTGCGTAAGTCGTTGGGGCTTGTTAAAGTAAACTCTTTTTTCGCTCATGGAAATTTATTAACTTTGCAGAAATTAAAAACATCAACTATGGATTGGACAATTATACTCGGAGTAATTTCAGGTTTTGTAGGCGTTTCTGCATTTCAACTTCTGCCCAAAAAGCTCAATGCTTGGATAAGAGGCTTTATTGCAATTCTAATTGTTGGTGTAGTCGCTTTGATTATCCGATTGGTCTTTGGACCTATCAGTGAATAATGTATCAAATTCGAGGTCGACTTCCTCAAATTCCACATCTTCGATGTCGATTGTTTCGGCGCGATACTTTTGTATCATAGCCGAGATTTTCTCGTTGATATTGGGGATTGGCTCGATGCCGAGGACGCGCGGATCATCGGTAGCGGTGAACGGCTGCACGAGAATTTGGTCGAGCGGCAGGGCCTGTTCATCTTCGAGGTCTACGCGGTTGAGCTTACCGTAGGCGGTGGCCGCACGTTCCATAGTCTTGCTGTCCTTGCGCTTCTCGGCCATTTTGTAAGTTGCGATGAGCATTTCGTTGGTGCGCCAACGGTGGAAGTCGCGGCTTGCGCTGCCGAGCATGGGGAGCAAGGACTTGACAACAGCAAGGTCGGAATAAGCCGTTGTGCGGTGTATTCCGTGGCGTTGGCATACCTCGGCAACAAATTCGCGGTCGGTGCCGTCGGGGTTTGCGATGAACCAGTTATACATTTCGCGCACACGAAGCACCTTATCCACAACTGCTTGTGGATATTGCTCACGCAGTTCTACCTCTTTGGTGAACAAGTGCGCCCGGCATACGTCTATGGTGTTCGGTGTTGGCACGGCTTCAAGTGTTAGGTATGAGTTATGAGGGATTAGGTGCTATTCGTCGTCCTCCATATCAAGGAGATTTCGGTGCGCGTTCTCGATAGCGAGCGGCGAGCCTACCTGTGCAAGCATCATTTCCTGGGAATGGAGCTTGACTTTTGATGCGGCTTTGCCGCGTCGGTAGGCTTTCGACACCTCGGTTGTGCGGTCGGCAATATCGGAGCGCAGCACATCAGCCGGAATATCAAGTATTACGGCCATATCGGATATTTTGAGGTAGATAGACGCAAATTTTTCAATCTGCTGCAAGTCGTTCTGCGAATAGGTCATGGAGCGGTACGGAGTGATTGGTTATTAAATCGTTGACTTGGTCGTAGAGATTTGCGAAAATCTCCGGCGAAGTCGAGATAAAAGCCGACTCGTGGCGGTTGCCGCGAGTAAGGTTCTGCGAAGTTATGACTGATACGGTTTCTCCGGCCTCGGAGCGTACCAACAAAATCTTGCTGTGGTTGTCGGCAAGATATGTTCGCTCGATAACTTGGGTGATGAACGCCCAAAGTTTGAGCGTCTTGTTGGTGGCCTTATGGTCGAGCACAAGGTTGATGCGCGACACTTTATTTGCACGGCAGATAAAGAAAAGGCGGCGCAAAAATTCCTCGGAGATAGAAAACGAAGTCTGCCAAACCTCTGCGGTGCCGACTTGGCTTAAAATCCATTCGAGAATGTCGGCCACCTGCACGGCATTGGAAAGATAAGCCTGAAATGGCGTATCTTTGAGCGGTCGGAGGATTTGGTCGATGTCGGCAGTGCGTTTCACTACGTTTAAGTGTTAAGGCAGAGTTATGAGTGACGAGGTGATTTTTTGCGAGAGGTCGGCTTACTTTTGACTTCGTCACTCTGACTTACTACATATTTGTCGTATGCTTCCCAGTTGGCGTGCAGCTTCTTGTCGAGCGATATAAGTTCTTTGAGGAACGGGTAACGCTCGGAGTCGGGGCAGGTGGCGCTGTCGAGCGAAAGCGAGCGGAGGCGCAGATGCAGCTCGCGCATACGTTGGAGAATAGAGAGATTTTCAACGTATTTCGCCTTGATGTCGTCGGGCAGTGCGTCGTGGTCGGCACGTTTGCCTTTTGGCTGCTCGTCGGCTTTGGCTGCGAGCGGTATGTGTTCGGCCACGATAGCCTCGACCTGCTGCTCCATTTCCTCGACCTGCGCACGGGTGAGGTCGGCGACGCGGAAGTTGTAATACTTTTGAAGTTGGTAGTCCACGAAGTCGTGGCGGCGGTCAATCTGCGATATTATGTTGCGGTACATAATTTGATTGCCCGACAGCTTCAAAAGATAGAGAGCGCCGACAGCATAGTCGCGCTCCGCTTCCGGCGTTTCGAGCCATTGCTTGATTTGTTCGGTAAATTTGTGGTCCATTATGCGTTAGCTTTTGGTTGCCACAAAATTAGTAAGGCCATTATAGCGGCTAAAAGACGGGAAATTATTATATTTGCAAAGAATTATGAAGATTGATATACTCCCAATTTTAGCGATAGCAATATTCGGAATTTGCGCAATGATTAGCGCAAAAATGAAGATAGACAAACATAAGAAGTGGTGGTTGCCACTTCTTATCGGAGGGATTATATTCTTATTGATGTTATGTTGGTTCGTTATAGCTTTCATCTATTTCTTTGATTTCTTTGAAAATCATTGCAAACCATATCTTGACTGACCGCTATAATTTATTGTTAATTCCTGTGAAGAAAATGAGGTTATAACCGAGCGGTTGGAGCAGGTCGCGCATCGAGAGCATCGTTGCGCCGGTGGTAACAAAATCGTCGAATACGATTATGTTGCGCTCGGTCGGTGGCGCTTTAACAAGGGTAAAGACAGCCCCGACACGATGCTTGGAGTGACACTCGGCGAGATCTTCGTAGAAGTTCACGCCCAGGAGTGTTGCGAGCCTTGCGGAAATGAGCGATGCAAAATTGCGTTCCATGTGGCGACGCTTCGGCGAGGTGACGATGCACCAGTCGCCGGTGGCGAGCGAATTGCCGAGTATCTGCCGGATAAGGGTATTCATACCCACGGCGAATTTCCCGACCATATCGGGGTCGCTCTTGATGTCGGTGAGAGTCCGGCCATAAAGTGACTTTTTCCAAAGGGAGATAATGCCAAAAGCCGGGTTGCGGTATGAAATGCGCACCTTATTAGGGGCGAAGTCGCAGCGCGCCTCGGCCTGTTGCACATCTTTCCACGCGGCACGGCTCTTTTCGGCGAAAAGGTCTTTGGCACGGGAGGGAGTAAAAGATGCGTCGAGGTCGGGAACATCAAGCGAAGGCACTTCGATGTCTTTCAACACTTCGTCCAACGCTATCGCTCCCTCCCTGACGCATCTGTTCTGTAACATAGAACGTGGGGGTTAAGCGGCTTTCTTACACTCGATGTCGCCGTCCTCGGTTTCGAGAGTGCCGACATAGAACGGCGCAGGCA
>JAMPBN010000025.1:0-3469 GCA_023666665.1 Prevotella sp.
GAACTCCAAATAGTCGTCGACAGCCTCGGCGGAGTGTTTCTCACACATTTCAGTGTATTCTTTGATGTGGTCGAAGTCTTCCTCGGATATGAAGCCCTCGTTGTACCACTGACGGGGGAAGCACTCGAAGTCCTGTGCCATAAGCTCGGGGTCTTCCTCGTCGGCGTGTATCGCCTTGCAGAAGTTGATAAACTCGTCGTAGTCGTCGAAAGTGGAGAGGTCTATCCACAGGCCGCAGAGCGAGCCGTCGTTGTACTTGCCGTAAGTGCCGACATACACGGAGGGTTCACCGTCGCAGTCGCTTTTGTGGTCGGCCACAGCCTCTTCGAGTTCGGGCACTGTGAAGTCCAGTTCGTGGAGTCGGTTAACGACTCTTGGAGTGATGTTGAGTTCTCCGAATTGTAATCTCATCTTGATAGAATTTTGAGGGTTTGACATGATGATTGTTTTGAAGTTTTACACTGCCCCCAAAGTGCCTCCGGGCGGATAATGAGGCAAGGGTCGGAGAAATTTTACTACCCGTAGGCGTGGAGAAAATTTAGCCGATGTATTCACCCTTGCCGTTCCGCAGGGAGGTAATAACTTTGCGGCGTAAAACTCAACCAATCATCGTGTCCTCAAAATGCCAAGATGCGGTTACAGGAGAGCTTGACTCACGCAGAGCGGTGTGCCGCCACGAACCTGCCGGACTTCGTGCCCGACCGAAAAAGCCGCCGACCGAAAGCGCACGGTGATCCCGGATTGTCGGCACAGACGGAAAAGCAAGTACACCGGCGGCGGTGCCGTCGTGGATAGCCCCGTAACTTCGGCCACTGCGACACCGAATTGCAAGGCGATGCCACCGGCGAGGCAGCCATACCGCAAGCGGCACAGCACTGCGACAGCTCCACCGCATACCTTTGTACTCCGGGGGCATATCCGAGGCAGACCGGCCAACCGAAAGATAGAGAAACACACCGCCGGGGCAGTCACCGCTGAAAATGAGTTGCACGATGTTCCGGCAACCGCGCAGCGGCCTACTGCGGTGAACGGACCAGGCACCCGGCGCATCATCGTGGATTGCTACTCCGAACAATAGGTGATTTCGCCGCTTCGACAATGAAGCCGTGCTGTTCACCTCGACAGCCTGTGCAGGGCGCATCCGTTTTCCGTCGGGGCTGACCTCTCCCTCTCTCCCCCGGGTTGCTCCGCAAGGGGCGGCTCTTTCTTCCGCTGAAAAACCAAAATCCGCCTACGCCTCACGCGCAAGCGGATTTCTCTAACTTCAAAATCTGAATATGACCTGCGGCCTCGCGGTCGCAATTAGCCTATTGTTGGGATTGGGAATATCTTTGTCAGTCAGCCGAGATATGACACTCGACAAGTGATTTGAGGGCGACGTGGGAGATTTCATAAAAAAATCCCGCGCCGTCGCCGTCGGGCAGACCGCATCGGTGCTCCACCTTTACCTTTGGGAAAGGCGGCTCTTTCGAGCCGATGAGCCAGCACCTGCCGTTGACATCGGTAACGGCAAAACCGAGTTTGAGGTGGATAGGGAGCAGTTCGTGTGTAAGGAATTTCAAGGTGGCGGTGTCTTGGAAAGAGCCGCCCTCTCGCCCGGTCACGCAACTGCACTGCGCATCATCGAAAACCTCGACAGCCGAAAGCGCGGTCAGCACCGGCACCGGCATACGGCAGATGCCGTGGAGGTCAACCCTGCGCGGCAGGTGGCGACAGTCAAGCCAATGTATGGCCTTGACGCCGGGAAGTATTTGTCGGGAGGTTTTCATACTGAATTATGCTGTGGGGAGGACAAAACGGACATTTCCGTTTTTATGCCCCTGAACTCGGGATTATTTTTGTGAACTTTTCTTGCGTCGGTCGATGCGCCGGTATATGTCGCGCTTGCGTTGGTAGCGTTTGGTAATGGCGTTCCAGTTCTTCTCGGTCAGCTCAATGCCGTACTTCTCCATAAAGGCATAAATGAGGTGATCCTGCCGTTGGAACACCGATGCGAAACGGTGGAGCGACTGCCACATCGAAATGTCGAAGCGGTTGCGTATGCAAGCGACGAGGGCATCACGCGCTTTCGGGGGCAGGTAGTAATAGCTCCGGGTGTCCTTGTTGCGGAAATTCGGCAGCTCGATAGCGAGCTTGCCGTCGCCCCCGAAGTCCGGCACATAGTCCGGTGGTGGTGTCTGCAAGAATTGTTCGAGCAGCCCCGACTCAATCGACCCACGGGTAAGCCGTACCGGGTCGGTGCCGCCCTGTTCGTGGCGGAACCACTGCGCGAGATAGTCTTCGAGTTCGATGTAAAGGAGCATAGAGAAATGGCGTATTTATATATGCAAAGTTACTCAAATTCAAGCAAGTAGGCAATAATTTGCCACTCGCTGAAAGAGTGACAATCAGGGATTTGGAGGGATAATGCGGTACTTCGGCGGCGAGCCGTGGCGAGCCATTCGCCCATTAAGGGCAACAAAAGGAAATGGAGGGGGCATATACCCGGAGGGGTGACAGCGTTGACACTGTTGACACGGCGGCGAACCGCAAGGAAACAGGCCGCAAAGGCCGCTTATATACAAATACTTATCTCTTTTTGAAATAAAAAAGAGTAATGAATATAAGTGGCACGGAAGTGTCAACCGTTGGCTATGAAAATCTGCGGATTTTCGGAAATGGCTACCGTTGTCAACGATTGTCAACCCTGCCGTTATGGATTAAGGCGTTGATATACAAATAGTGCTATGCTGTCAACGTAGTCAATCCGTGAACGCCGCCTTTTGCAGTCCACTGCAAAAAGGCGAAAAAATTAAAGGCCAACATCTTTGTTGACCTTTATATCCCGGAAAAAGTTGCCGCCGCATCAAAATGGAGCATTATCATCGCCGGTGGAGCTGAAAAGAGATTTGGGCTTCGGCGGTGCCGGAGCATCAGCCGCCACAGCGGCGGCGTCCTCGTTGATTTCCTCCGTTTCGGTCATTACCTCCGTTTCGAGAGTAAGGCCGAATTCCTGTTTGAGTATCGAATAATCGAAGCACAACGCTTTCGGGCGGTTGACTTTCTGCTTGCGCACCTGCTGTCCGTTGACCGACTCGAAAGTGTAGTCGGGCGTTCCTTGCGGAGTGAGCAGCACGAAGCGGTCTTGTTTGAGGCCCAGGAACGCCGGGTGCGATTTGAGATAGGATAAAGTGGTGGACCAGTTGGAGCGGTTGGCCGTAAGGTTCGCTCCACGTCCGCCGCTGAAAAGAGCCGACACCGCCGGGGCGTTGAGATAAAGGATTGGCTTCGCCTCGGCGAAGATCATATCCTCGTCCATAGAGATAGCGCGGAAGTGCTGTTGATACTTGATGCGATAATGAGCTTTCTCGACGCACCGGCCCGAAGTCTGCAAACCTTGGAGGTCGTTCCAGAAATTGGCGACCTCCGACGACTCCTTGGCATATTCGTTTTGGTTGCGCATACCGTCGATAGCGCAGTCGAACAGGTC
>JAMPBN010000025.1:3569-6398 GCA_023666665.1 Prevotella sp.
CCGAAAAGGTTTAGAATGGGGAAATGGCGTGTGCGCCGGAAGATGATGTCACGGAACAGGCAAGAGAAAAGGTAGCATAAGGCCACCCGTGCGTTGTCACCGAACACGTCCGTAAGTTTTGAGGCGAAGTCGGCGAGCCTCACGCCCGATGCGTTCTCGTGTACCATAAGCCGCTCGAACTGGTATATCTCGGGATTGTTGCGGTACATCTTTGATGTTGCCGGAATATAGTATGTATGGCCGTTGCAGTCGCGTATGATGCCGAGGTCGTCGACACGGCGGAAGTGGCCGTCGAGCAGTATGCCGTTGCCAAAGGCGAAAAACTCCCCGGCATTATCCCACCCCAACTTGCGGATACGCTCGGCGGAGTCGGTCTTGGCATAGGTGTATTCCTTTACGTTGTTGAGCTTGTCGATCTTGGCACGCCACACGAAGTTACCGAGCGAGCCTACACGTTGCTGAAATGTCGAGAGCGAGCACAGCTCGGCCTCGGTCAGCTCGATAATGCGCGACTGCCCGAATTTGTTCTTCATCTGGAAAATACGGGTGCCGTTCCTTTCGTCCTGAATATGGTAAAGGGGTTCGAGTATGAAATTGGAGAGTCGTGTCGGCTCGTCGTCGCCGTCGAAAGTGAAATAGCAGTTGTCGCGTATGGTGAGGTTGAATTGGCGCAGAAGCTCGATGTCGCGCTCCCGTTCATTCTTCGGCGAGGCAGCGGCTTTCTGCCGCGCCTCCCCTTTGGACCGGGTCAGTGCGTCGCGCCACAGCTTCACCTTGCCGTGTATCTTGGCAAGCTGCTCGATGCAGGTATCGAGCACGAGCGCGTCCTTGACGTGGCGCAGAAGCTCCGCTATCTCGGCCACGCACTTGCGCTGCTCCACGAGGGAGTCGGCGGTGGCGAAGCGTTTCTCCGCGAGCCACACGACAAAGGGCTTTTCCTCAATCGAGGAATAGATCTCTTTGGAGAGGATATAGCTGTCGGCGTCCTGTTTGCCGACGGTGGCTATCTTCCTCCGCCGCTCAAAGTTGCTTATGCCGTCGGCTTCGAGGGCTTCGATTTCAAAATCGAACAGCGGCACATACACGTCGCGGAAGTCGGCAGGGAGCTGCCTCACCGTGACATCGAAGCCGAGCTGCACGGCACGTTTGCCGTTATCCATTACGGCGACGAAGCCGGGGCCGTAAGGCTCCCCCTCTTTCGGAGGGTCGGAGTCCGGGATAAAGCATAGCGACTGTGTATGCTTTTTCAGCTGCTCGAATTGCCTGTCGCTCCACGCCGTTCCGAGGGTTGCCACGGTGTTCAAAATCCCGACCGACTGCAAGCGCAGCACGTCGGGGGCACCCTCCACGATGTTGAACAGCCCGGCCTCGCGGCAACGGCTCGCCCTGTCGAGTCCGAAAACGGTATCGCTCTTTGTGAAGATGTCCGAGTTTATGGAGTTCATATACTTGGCGGTCTTCCTGTTCTTGCCGAAGTATCGCCCGGTGAACGCTATGACACGCCCGATGCGGTCGCGTATCGGTATCATCACGCGCTCGCGGAACATTGCATAGGCTCTGCCGTCCTCCGAGCGCCGCAGCAACCCCGACTGGAAAAGCAGATCCTCGGGCAAGGCTCTGCTTTTGCAGTAGTCGATAAATGCGCGGCTGTCCTTCGGGGCATAGCCGATGCCGGAGGTGTCGCAAAATTCCTCGTTCCACCTGCTGTAAGTATAATCCCTGGCCGCTCTCGCCTCGTCGTCCATTTGCAGACGGAGCTGTGAGGTGAAGAATTGATGCGCTGCCGACAACACGGCAAAAGGAGCCTCGCGCTTTTTGGCGGCTTGCAGCTGTTCCTCGTTCTGCTCCGTCCGGGTGTATTCTATGGTGATGTTGTGGCTCCGGGCCAAAAACTCCACCGCCCCGTAGAAGTCCAGCCCCTCTTTCTCCATTGTGAAGTGTATGCCGTCGCCGCCCTTGCGGCAGCTGTGGCAGTAGCAAAGGTTCTTTGCCGGAGATACGGAGAAAGAGGCTGTTCTTTCGGAATGGAACGGGCACAGCCCGAAAAACTCCGAGCCGTGGCGCCGGAGTTCCGTGTAAGGCTTGACAACATCTGCGATGTCAAGCTCCCTCACACGTTGTACGGTTGTTTCGCTAATCATAATCTGCTCGCTTTATCCCAGCAGTCGATAATCGACCTGCCGGTGTATTTGAGGCGCGCCCGGTTGCCGGGATTGACAGGTTCAATCAGGCCGAGGGAGCGCAATTTTCGTAAAGTCTTGTGACACACGCCAAGTTCGGCACAAGTTCTCTTAACCGAAAATACACCCTCGGGGTCACAGGTAGGTCTTGTTTCAATCATCGGGCGGCACACATTTCCGGCTCGTCCGGCACAAAAATAGTGTGTCCGGCCTCGCTCTCTATTATCTCTTTGGCCTCCGCCGGTATGCGGCAGGCCATACATTTCCAGTTGAAGAAAGTCTGCCGTTTCACCTTGAAGCGGCGTATAACGGCGGTTACAAACTCGACCCTCTCCCAATAGGTGAGGGTGTCGAGAAAGGCATTGAGCTGCCCTGCCTCCCTATGCTTTATATCGTTGTTTGTGTTCATATACTTGCGATTATTGGCCCGTGGGCGATTGAATTAGCGACTGCACGTAATTGTAGGAAAGCAGGTAGCCGCGTCCCACTTTCTTTGCAGGGATACGTCCCTGGTTGATGTCGATGCGGAGGCAATACTCCGAGCGGTTGAGAAGTTTCGATGCCTCGCGTACCGTGATGAGCCTGTCGGGCACGCGCACGTCCTGGTTTATTATGTCCGCGATGCCGTCGAGCTTGCGGTTGAGAGCGG
>JAMPBN010000026.1 GCA_023666665.1 Prevotella sp.
AGTTAAAAATCAATATAATAACCGACAAAAATCAAATTTTGTCATCTACTAAAATTCTTATCTATCCCTACAACAGATGCCGTCATTTTAGTATTATTATCGCCATTTATGCCGCGAACTAATATCGAGGTCGCGTTATCTATGACGTGATGATTAGTTACTAAATATCCGTTATTTAAGGCAAAACCGGTGCCTGACCAATTTTTTACTATTTCTTTTTTAGATGATACCGCTTTAGGGTATGTTTTTAAGTATGATTTAAATTCGCCTTCGTCTAAACTGATAGAAACCAAGCCATTTTTAAAAATTATTGTTGCGGGGTATACCCTATAAAATGAATCACAAAAATCACCTTTATAAAGATTTGGTGTAGAGGTGGCTTCAAATATGCCTTTGGACTCCCCTTCTGTCCATTCTTCGAATTTACTTCCAGATAAATAGACTAATCGACAATCACCTTCTTCGTCAATATGTATACCAATTTTTTCATCCTCAATATTGTATATTCCATCAATGAGATTATCAGGGTTTTGATCACAATAATTTTTAAAATCCCTTTCTTTCCAACTAAATGTAACATGCAATGGTGTTACTGAAAATGTTGAATCATAAACATATGAATCTGTAACTTGCTTCTGAAGTTCCTTAATAAACGTTTTATTAATCTTGCGTTTGCCTATATCAATTCTTAAGTCATCAAGGGTAATTGACCAAAAATTTCCGCCGCCCATATCAATTATATTTAGCCAAATTTTAAGAATATGATTATATCCTCCCCATACATAATCAGGGATTAATACCAAAGTATTTGAATTTTTTACAAAATCAATATCTGTCAATGAACACGAGGCTCGTTGAAAAGGTGGATTCGTAGATACTTGTTCTTTTTCGTACTTTGCATAATAATAGGAAACATTAATTCCTAATTCTTTAAAGTAGTTATATAGACTGGTGGCCACAATCTCATCTATAGTAGAACGACTTGCGGGATAAACAATAATTAATTCTTTTGAACCATTTATACGTTGAGCGAGCGTTGGTTTGGTTTCTTCAAATCGACCTCCCTCTATTGACACGAGTTCAAAACGAGGAATGGTATCAACAAAATTCTGGCCTGATAAATTAAAAGATGAGCACAATAAAAATAGAAAGGCCCAAATGTTGTGAAACTTGTACATAATATAGCTGTTACGATGCCGCGGGACCTTCTCGTTGGCGGGTTTGTATGAATGAAAAAAGAAAACGTGAGGTCTGTACCGGTTGCTCGTTCTACGTTCTGAGGCTCTGGAATGCCCGGTAAAGTTGAACGAGCAAACGCAGAGGCCTCACGGATGTTATGCCTACGCCCATAAGGGGGCAACGGAAAAAAGTCCGTTGTTTCCATATGGCGATAAGTGCATATCCACTTGGGCGACTACTGTTTGCTGCATTCTTGACTTTACCGATAATTTTCCAGATTTCAGAACGTCAAGAAAGAACGTCAAGTAAACGCTTTCTGTTATGTTGTTGCTGACCCGCCCGCTGATGCCCATGACCGGGCCTCTGCGAGTGGCGGTCTGCGCGGCAAAGTTAGCACTTTCCGCGCAATTTAGCAAAAATTATTCGTAGCGGAGGGTCGTGGCCGGCGAGATGCGCGAAATTATCATTGCCGGAAGCATCAACACCACCCAGCTGACGGCCAATGCGCCGATGTTGAGCCAGAGAATCGCCCCCAACGAGAACTCCACCGGCACGAAGTCCACGTAGTAATTCGCTGCATCAAGGGGAATTGCGTGCGTGGCCGCCTGAAAGGCAATCATGCCCAACCCGACGACGTTGCCAATAACCAATCCGCTTATGACCAGGCGCTCGGTCATCATCATGAATATGCGGCGAATCTGTCCGTTGGTGGCTCCGAGCGATTTCAGCAACCCGATGGTGTGCACGCGTTCCAAAATGATGATAAACAGTGAGCTGACCAAAGTGAACGCCGCAACCAATGCCATCAGCGTTATGATTACCGCCACGTTGGTGTCGAGCAACCCTAACCACGAAAAGAAATTCGCATCCGAGTGCACCACGTTGTTGATGGTGAACGAGTGGGGCAGATTTCCCGAATAATATGCCCCGAGCAGCTCCGAATATATTCCCGCGCTCAAGGTTGAAATCTGCTCCGGACCGGGATACGCGGTTCCTGCCCTCGGGCGGATGCCCAGGCTCTGCACCTGGTTTTGCGGAAAGCCGAGCAGGGTGGGGGGCAACCCTGCGCCGCAGTAGCCCACGGCATTGTCGTGTTCGGCAAATCCGGAGTTATATGTGTCCGTCAAAGTGAGGTTGCGCACCCGCAGGCGGTCGTCAATGAAAAAATATGCCGCAATGCGGTCGCCAACGTTAAGCTTCAGCTTCGATGTCGAACTCTCGGAGAGCACTACGGCGGTGTCGGCAACGTTGAGGTCGTCGTTGCGGCGCAGTTCAAGGCCGAGAAAGTCGTCGGCCGTCTTGAGTATGCTCGGCACCGACGTGTGGCTCACCGTTTCATATCCCTCAGGCAAGGTTATCGCGCTGACAACCTCCTCGGGCGGAAATGTTGACTCATATCCGTTGATAGTAATTGCGTCGTCAAGGTTTATAATTCTGCGGGTCACTTCGTCTTTAAACCCTAACATTATGCTCACCGACAGCAGCATCACCACCATAGCCAGCGCAACTCCGGCAATTGCCACGCCAACGGCCGGCGATACCCCCTTGCTCTCATCGGCTTTCCAGCCGAAACGTCGTGCCAGCTGCCACTCAAAGCTCATAACGCAACCTTGTTTGCCGATTGATACTTGATATAGCTCTGCACTATGGCTTTCAGCTTGCGGATCATTGCCTCCTCTTGCTCAATGCCGGTGCCGAGCAGGTTGTGTTGCTGCAGCGGGTCATCGCTGATTCTGAAAAAGCCTGTGGGCTGCCAGTTTGTCGGCTCCATTTGCAGCACATAGTCGCCCCATACCAACTGCGGGAAGTGGTTCCAGCGCACTGCCCATATGGAGTCGGCCGGAGTGTGCATAACGTCCTGGCCAAAGGCAAAATACGGCTTGTCGTAGCCCAGCAGTCCCAACACCGTGGGTAGTACGTCAATCTGCTGCATTGAGCCGGGGCGGACGCCTGAACCTAAAGTCCCCGAAGGGTCATAGAGGACTATGGGGATGCGCTGCCGACCGTATTCGGTGTTGTATTCGGGGTGTTCCGGCTCGTGCAGGAACGTGTGGTCGGCGGAGATTACAAACAGGGTGTTGCCGAACCAGGGTTCCCGCTCTGCGGCTTCAAAGAACTTGCGCAGGGCATAGTCGGCATAGCGCACCGTGCGATATATCTCGAGGTTGCCCTCGGGCGGAAAACTGTCTTGCAGCTCGCGGGGAATGTCAAACGGATGGTGTGACGACAAGGTAAAAAGCCCGGTGGCAAACGGCTGCGGCATCTCAGAAATCTTGCGGCGGAAATATTGCAGCATCGGCTCGTCCCAGATGCCCCACGTGCCGTCAAAGTCGTCCATTCCGCCCGTCTGCGGATCGGCAACGTATTCGTTGATGCCATAGTAATGCTTGAAGCCGGCCTGGCGCACGAATGCCTGCAGCCCGAGCGACTCATTGTCGGCCCCATGGAAGAATGCCGTGTGGTAGCCCTCGGCATCGAGCAGCTCGCCGAGGCCGGTTACGTGGTTGAGCGAGTAGGGCGACACTATAAACGGCCTGCGCATTCGCGGCGTTGAGGCCAGCAGCGACGGCAGTGCGTCAATCGAGAATCCGCTGTTGGAATACGTCTGCTCAAAGCGCAGCGACTTGCTCAGCAGCGAGTCCAAAAACGGCGTGTAGCCCTCCCAGGGGTTCAGTGCACCGATAAATTCGCGGCTGAAGCTTTCCAATACCAGAATCACCACGTTGTGTCCGCGCAGCTCGCCGCCAACAGAGTCGGCCGGCGTGTGAATCGGCGAATAAATCTCCTGCAGCTCCTCGTCGCTGAAGAAGTCGGGAACCGGGTCGGGAGAACCCCCGATGGTGCGCAGCATTGCAAAG
This sequence comes from Prevotella sp., assembly GCA_023666665.1. Taxonomy (GTDB): domain Bacteria; phylum Bacteroidota; class Bacteroidia; order Bacteroidales; family Muribaculaceae; genus UBA3263. The sequence continues at coordinate 4,038 of JAMPBN010000026.1, forward strand.
GGCGTGTTCAGCACCAGGTCAACGTCTATCGGCTCGGTGGCGAAGCGCTGAGCGTAACCTACCGAAATCGGGCGTGTCACCGATGAGAACGTGCAGCCTCTCACTCCCCATATGAATATGGCCACGCAGAGTCCCAACCCTACGGTGTGGCCCAGGTAGTAATGCCATAGCGGCTTGTCCTGACAAGGAGGGTAGGTGGGGCGGTAGAAGTGCCATAGAAACCACACTATCGCCGCAAACAGCACCACCAGATACCAATGGCTCAGCGCCTCGGTAGATATGATGCGCAGCAGCGAGGCAACGCCCTCGTTGCCAAACTCATCAAAGAGAGCCATTGTGGAGCGGTGCTGCCGGAAGCCGAAAAACACCGTGTCGCAGAGATTTGCCGCCAAAGCAATGCTGTTGGTCACCACGTAGACTATCTTCTCCAGCTGCCGGAATCCGCTGCGCTCCTTATAGTGCAGCGGAAAGAACGCCAGCGCCAGCCACAGGCAGTTGACGTAGAGAATCGCCGAGGTGTCAAAAATCAGTCCGCCGTGGCTGATCAGGGCAAACGACTTCCACGTCAGGTGAAAAACTCCGTGGTTAACCGCCAAAAACACCAATCGGGTCACCTCCATCAGGAGGTAAACCCAAAAGATGTTTACTATAGCTGACCAAAAAGTGGTATGTCTTAGCCTTGGAAGCCGCATACGGCAACTTCGCGGTTGATTTTGCTTACCAGGCCTTGAAGCACCTTGCCGGGGCCGAACTCAATGAATTCGCTGGCACCGTCTTTAATCATGTTCTGCACCGTAGCAGTCCAGCGCACCGGAGCGGTGAGCTGAGCCACCAGGTTAGCCTTGATTTCGGCGGGGTTGGTGTGGGGTAGAGCGTCAACGTTCTGATAAATGGGGCATTTCGGGGTGTGGAACTCGGTGGCCTCAATTGCGCTGGCAAGTTCGGCGCGGGCGGGCTCCATCAGAGGCGAGTGGAACGCGCCGCCAACTTTTAGCGGCAGGGCGCGTTTGGCTCCCGCAGCCTTGGCGAGTTCGCAGGCGGCATTGATGGCCTCGATTTCGCCGGAGATAACAATCTGACCGGGGCAGTTATAGTTTGCGGCAACTACTACGCCGGGTACCTGGGCGCAAATCTCTTCAACCTTATCGTCGGGCAGAGCAATGATTGCTGCCATAGTTGAGGGCTTCAGCTCGCAGGCTTTCTGCATGGCCTGAGCGCGGGCGCTCACCAGTTTGAGGCCGTCTTCAAAGCTCAGAGCGCCGCTGCATACCAGGGCGCTGAACTCGCCAAGCGAGTGGCCGGCAACCATGTCGGGGGTCTTCTCTCCGGCAAGGAACATAGCGCTCAACACGCTGTGCAGGAACACTGCCGGCTGAGTAACCTTGGTCTGACGCAGGTCCTCGTCGGTGCCGTTAAACATAATGTCGGTAATGCGGAAACCGAGAATTTCGTTAGCTTTTTCAAAAAGTGCGCGGGCTTCTTCGTTGTTGTCATAGAGCTCCTTGCCCATGCCAACGAACTGTGCGCCCTGTCCGGGAAATACAAATGCTGTCATATCGGGTCGGCGCTGCGCGCGCCGAGGTTAAGGGTTATGGGTTATGGGTTAAAGGTTAATGAAACCGGCTGCAAAGTTACGGAAAAATTTCCACATTCCAACCCTTTCTCCCCCAAAAAAGAAATTTCCCGCCAAATTCTACGCTCCCCCGCCCCCTCCCCTCTCTACCTTTGCACCCATGAATCATTTCCGTTTCAACAGGAACCGGTGGTCTTCAGACCGCCGCCCTACCGCCTACTCAAACCTTGTTCAGTCCTCGGCGTGCACGCCGAGGCAAAACTTCCCCCTTCAGGGGGTCAGGGGGCCAAGCTACTCCTTCTCTCTCCGTCGCTACATCGGCCCCATGACCCGCGAAGAAGCCCTCCTGTGCGAACGCCTCGAACGCCAACGCCAAACCCAATACCAAGTCCGCGCCTACATCGCCGACCCGCAACGCAAATTCACCCACATCATCCGAGCCTACATCCAATGGCTCCAACTCCACATCCGACCCGGCAGCGAT
>JAMPBN010000027.1 GCA_023666665.1 Prevotella sp.
GTGAAATTTTCGATAAGTTTATCAATGCTTATCGTGATATTTTTGATTTTGCCACCGTCTCCGGAACTGCTGCCGCCACCTCCACCGCCTCCGGCTGTCGATAAGGAGCCGCCGGTGGGGTCAACTGTCGGGGTCGCTACTGTCGGAGTTGTAGCCGCCGGGGTTGCCGTGCTGGTTGTCTTGTTGGACTTGCCTTTGTTCTTTTCGGCTGCTTCCTTTTTGGCCGCGTCGCTCATCTCGGCCTCGTATGCCTCGTTAAAGGCTTGGCCTATTTGCTTGCCATAGTCGGAGAATCCGGCTTTAAGTTTATTCAGTGCCGTGCTAATGCCCGCAGCGTCCAGACTGAAACAGGCTTTAAGCAGGTCGCCAATGGCTCCGAACACTTGCTTTGCAAGTTGCCCGATACCTGTAAACATAGCCTTGAACGCTGCCCATGTGCCTTTGAGTACGGCGCGGAACTTGGCCGAAGCGTTCCAAAAATAGGCCACAGCCACGCCAATGGCTGTAACAAGTATAGCCACCCACCCAATTATTGGGATACTATAAAACGCCACTTTAACAGCGTTAAATGCAGTGGTCGCGGTTGCCGCAAACACGCTAAAGGCTGTCGAGGAAATTGTACTGAACGCGGTAACAGTTCCGCCACCGGTCAACATATCCAGAATAAAAACGGCCATGCCTTTTATGGCGTTCCACAGTCCGACGGTTGCGAAGCGGATAACGGCAAGCGTTGCCCTGGTCATGTTGATTAAAAAACCATTTGAGACAAATTGGCCGGTAACTAATTCGCGGTTCATAAATAGCATTTGGATTCTGGCAGCATATAACGCCCCCTTTATCCAGTTCCACATTGAAGCCCACTGTAAGCCCTTAACCCATAACATCAATTTGCCCACACCCAATATTAAGGGCATGAGTTGAGCCAATGGCTGCAATATTCCCATAATTGCGCCGGCCCAAAGAGTTGTATCTCCCGTAACCTGAAACAGGGTAATTTTGAAGTCCTCAATTTTAGCATTTACAACCGCCTGACGTTCTGCATAACTCTGCATTATGACAGACGCTTGCTCGGTTGCGCTGTTTGTGCCTGTAACTGCGTCGGTAAAGCCTTGCAGTGCGTCAGTGCCTTGGATAAGTGCACGGGCAGCGTTGGCGTTTTCCACACCAAAGAATTTTGACAACAGGGCGGAGTCATCAAGCAGGGGCTTCAGCATCACGAGGCGCTCTTTTAGGCTCTTGCTATTGTCGCCCAATGCTATCACGTCAAGGCCGGCCGCCTCCAGTTCCTCGCGCGCCTGTTTTTCTATAAAACGACCTTTGCTCAACTGGCCTAACACGTTGCGGAGCGCCACGCCGCCCTCGCTCGCCTTTTTACCGGCTTTGTCAAGTACCTGAATGGCGGCGTTGGTTTCCTCAAAACTCACATTTGCCGCCTTGGCTGCCATACCGCACTGTGTCAATGCCGCGCTGATTGCCGGTAACTCGGCACTACCGGCCTGACCGGCTGCCGCCATTACGTTCATCATTCGCGCCATTTCCTCGCTCGCTGCGGTCGGGTTCTCCAGGCTTACGCCATACTGGTTCATCGCAGTGGTAAGCACCTGGGCGGCGGCCACGCCGTCCCCTCCCATCAGTTTGCTTGTCGTCTGTATGCAGTCACCCATCGCGCTCAGCGCTTCCGGATATTTACCCAGTTCCGGACTCAACTGCGAGAGGAGCAGTTTATAACCCTCCACCGCCACACTTGCGTCCGTGCCGAATGTCTTGGCACTCTGTCGCGCAAACGTCTCAATCTGTTTAAGCCCGTCACCCGTCACACCGGCCACCGCACTAAGGTCGTGCATATTGCTATCCAGTTTTATACCGGACGCACTCATGGCGTCTGTCGCTTGCTTCAATCCGTCAAGCGCGTTTTTAACCAAATCGACACCGGCAAGCAGGGTCGTGAATTTCCCCAACTTGTTTTGCACACCGTCAACCGTGGCCGAAAAGTCCCCGGTCGCGCTGCTCATGCCGTTTATAGTGGCCGTATAATTGCCACCTATGTTAAAAATGTAGTCAAAAACGCTCGCCATGTCGTTTTAATTTGTTATATTTGTGCCGTGTTACTAACAGCACGCTTTTTTAACATGAATATTTTAGCCCACATAATTGGTTATTTGCTAATCGCCCTTTTTATTCTGGGCGGTCTCGGGTTGCTTATCTACATGGTAGAACTCTGCAAATCGGCCTTTTCAAAAAAGGATCCCGGAGCAGTTCCCTGGTGGGTGTTCTGGCGTCCTTAACGCTTCCTTTCGTCTCCGAATAGCCGCGCGATAAGCTCGGCTAAATTTTTGTTACGCCACCGCTCCAGCCATAAGGCCTCGCCATACAGCGCCGCCCAGTCCTCCGCAGTCTCGACCTTTTCAACGTCAACATGCAGGTTCGCCCGTATCAGGGCGCACCCCTTGGCAAATGTGTCCTCGTCGTCCTCATCTGCCAGGGCGTGCGCCGCTACAAGTTTTTTAGTGAGCCCATGCAGCCGTTAATCAGGCTGCCGAGTTGTGCCTGCACCGCCATGAACAGCACGGCATCCGTGCGCAGCTCCGCGCTGCCGCCGAGCCAGCAGTTGTCAAAAAGCACCTTACCGGCTTCCACTTCGTCGGTCTTGGCTATTTTGGTTATAGCCTTGACGGTCGCAAAGTCAGGGCGGTGGAAATAGCCGATATGCGTGTCCTCGCCGTCCACAATGTCCACACGGGCCACCTTTTTATGCTTGGCTTTCCACGCTTCAATCTGTTCGGGGGTAACGCCGCCGTCGTAGGTCTTGGCGGTTGCTTTGTTCTGTTCGTCGTTCATGTCTTTTTGATAGTGTTTAATCGGTGTTTAATTGACTGTAAGTGGCCGTTAAAAGCGTTAGCCCTTAACGGCCCTTATCCTCTTGTTACATGGGCTTAGCCGCGCTCTATGTGCGACATCACCAGCGGGCACTCTACCTCTTGGCCGGTGTCGCCCTCTTTCCACTTGCGCGGATTCTCGGAGAATTGGCAGTTCCTCAGCTTGTCGGTCTTGATTATGCCGCTGTCCGGGAGATATTGCGCGATAATGTCAAAGGGGGGCAGGTCCTGAAGTCGGCCCGTCGGGCTCTGAGCCTCCAGCGCGTGCACTTCCTCCATGTAGAGTATCAGCTTGCCGTCGCAAGTTATGCGCCCTTTGGCACGCCCTACCGGGTAGCGTCCAGCGCCGTACTTGTTCTCCACGACCTGGCTGTCGTTATACTCCAGCCCAACAATGCCCGTAACGGGCACGCCGCCGATAAGGGTAACAATGTCGGCCCAGCCGCAGAGCATACCGTTAACCAAAGGTATGCCGTTGTTTATTACGCTTGCCATTGCTTTACTTTTGGGTTAGTGGTTATACCGATTTGGCAAAACCGATTTTTACTTTGAAATGGCGCACAACGCCAACCGCCACGTTCTTGATCACAAATTCCACCGTGCCGCTGCTCAAAACATCCTGCTCGGGGTCAACCTCCACCTTGTAGCCGCTCAACTCCCCGGCGCGCTCCATATCCTCCAGGGCATGGCCGGCGACGGTCTCCAAATGGCTCACGGTGTAGCTGGCCAGTTTGCCGGTGCTTTCATCGATATACACGTTGCCGCCCAGTTCGGGGATTACATAGGTGCGTATGCCGCGCACTGCCTTGTCCATTGTGCGCACGCTCTCTATGGCCGCGTAGTCGCTTATGGCCGAGTCCATCGTGTGGCTGTCGTTCAGATAGCTGCCGCTCTGCCCCTCCTGGGTCACAAAAAACAGGTAGCGGCTTGTGTCCAGTTTCTGCACCACGGCCTCGTCCAGCGTGTTCAGCTTCGTGCCGTCGCCAAACGCCGGAACGGTGATCCCCGTGGGAAATTCCTTTACCCACGCTATGCACTGGTGCACCTTGGCGCGGCTCAGCAGTCCCAACACGGTGCCCACACCGCTCACGCTCGATTTGCCGGCGTTGTCCTTGCTCGTGTAGAGTTCCTCGGCCACGCCGCTGCCGCTCTGTCCGATTACCACGGCCACGCGGCATTTGTTGCCGCCGGCCACGTTGTCGCTCATCCCGGCCACGCTCGCCACCTTGGGCGCGTAGAGTATCACCAGCTCCTTGGCATGGCTCTCCAGGTTGTCGGCCACTCCCTGCAATGTCGTCAGGTCGTCGCCGCCCCCCAGCACCTTGTCGCCGTTCCACACTGCTATCTGCCTCAGCTTGCCGCTCGCATAGTTCTGCATGGTCTTAACCTCGGCAAAGGTGTAGTTTGTCGCCGGCTTGTCAAACACGCCCACATACAGGATCACGGCGGGATTGGTCCTGTATATCTCGCTCAGGTGGTAGTGCAGCACTCTCACGCCCCAGCTCTTGGCGTCGGCGGTGATTCCGGCGGCCTCCGCTGCGTTTATGGTACTCAGCGGCTGCACGCGGTTCGCCTTGAAACTGTCGGGAACTTCTGTGCTCGGCAGGTAGGCCATAAAGCCGCTTATATGGTCCTCGCCCTGCAACGTCTTGGGGACGTTGC
>JAMPBN010000028.1 GCA_023666665.1 Prevotella sp.
ATTTCCTTGTCCTGTGCGGCGTCTTTCTTGTGGATGTTCTCCACCTCGACCTCCAGCGCGTCGATTTCTTCCTGTTGCCGTTCGTCTGTGGCTTCCAGTTCCTCGATGTTCTCGGCGATGTTGTCGAACTGTTCGGCCGAAGAACGCTTGTGCGCGTCATAGTCACTTTTCAATTCACGGTGCTGACGTTCCAGTTCCTGCCCCGCGGTGGCGGCGTACTTGCCGTTCAACTGTTCGGGAAGTTCCTCGACCTGCGCAATGGGAATTTTGCTTTCCTCCTTATGGACGTAGCTGTCGAGCCAGTCGGCAAACTGTTCCTCCGTCGGGTACTTGCCGCGACGGAACCACGCCTTTAACTGTGCGATACTTCTTATTGGCATTATAATGTTCTTTTATCGGGTTATCGTACTTTCATGATGTAGGCAAGGGTATAATACGGCGGACGATTCTCATGCTGTGCGCCCCCGCCCGTGGCGTTCGTATTTCCGTACTGCACCGTCCTGTCGTGTTTCGACGTCGAATTGGGCGAAGAATTGCGGCCGCCACCTTTCCATGTGCCGCTGTCCTCCTGCCACAGGTTCTGCGGGTGGGTGTGGCTCGGCATTTCGTTGATGGTAAGGGCGTGTTTCTTCTCGCCGCCCGCGTTACCGTATTTCTTGTATTCGTCGTCGAGATCGTTATACCCCACGATGAAACGACCGCGCAGGTCGGGAAGACGGAAAAAACCGCTTTGCGTGGTGTAACGCGTGCCGTTGTAGTTTACACCAGCGTTGAACGCCGTGCCGAGGGCTTTATAAAGTTCGGGGTATTCGCTGGTCTTCAACATCGCACCGTCGCACAGGGCGTAATTTTCGGGGACTTTCACGCCCGCCCACATCTTGACGATGCCCAGCGGCTCGCTCACGGATTTTGCCGCGGCGTCCGACTGTTGTTTGGCAAGGTCGGCAATCAGCTTTTCAAGTTCGGCCGATGTCTTCGGTTTCTTGAAGTCCGCCCACTTGAAATTTTCACTGCCCACGCCTGCGGCAAGTGTCCGACGCGTGTAGGCTTTCGGATATTCAAAACCCTGCGCGTTCACCGAAACGTCCTCCAGCTTCACGTACATGCCCCCTGAAATGTTACCGCCCTCCCAGCGCAGAACCTCACCGTGCGGGTAGTCCCGCGTCTTGACGAACACATAGCCCGCAGCACGCTGCGTGTCGTTGTTCGTCAGCTCGCAACCTGTTAGGATAAGTTTGTCGCCCGCGATATTGCCCAGAGCGGCCACAAGTGCCGTGCCCGCCTGCAACATGTCGAGCGTGTCGCAGTCAAGCGGAAAATCCTTGTTCGGCTGAGTCAGAAAATTGCCTATCGTTTCCATTCTAAAAGTCTTTTATCAGTGTTCAATTATAGTTTATCGTCCATCGTTTGGAGGCAAGTTTATAGGTGCTTACCACCGCGGCAAGGCGCGTCTCGTCGATTTTGCCCATAAGGGCATACGGAACGGACACCCAGAAGTCGAAGCCGCTCACACCGCCGTAGCCGCGGCGGTTGATGATGAACGCCTTGCCACCGCCCCGCACAGGCAAAAGGATATGCCTGTCCATGACCCGCGTAAAGAGGCGTGCGCCGCGCAGACCGCCGCTGTCCTCGTCGTCCACGGTGATACGACGCTCCGTCTGGTCGAATGTGTCGTTCAGAACCGCGCGCAGGTGGCAGACCTGACCGTTATGCCAAAGCCTGTAATTCTTATCGTCGCGCCACCGCATGAACTCGCCGTGCAGCACGCTGCAACCCTGCACCGCGCTTTGCATGAAAGCCGCCACAAGGGGCTTGCGCAGGGCTGTGGGAAGCAGCAGGAGCGCAAGGCGTTTTATCTTGACATCGTACACACTCATTTGTAAGATTTCATATTGACCGTGATGTTACCCGCGGAAAAATAGCCCGCCGCGGGGGTAAAACGGGCGTCTATGGCGGTAGGCGTGCTTTCGCCGTCCACCTCCGTGGTCGCACCGCTCATCTCAACGATGCGCACGCCCTCGATTTTCTGGAGTTCGTCCACAAGTGCCATGTTGCTGTACTCACCGTTGAAAGGCAGGTTTTCGATATAGTTCCGTATCGTCTCCCTGCACTGCGTTTCGACGGTTTCAGGCAGCAGCATGGCGTCATAGTACACATCAACCTCGCAGTGGAACACGTCGGCGGTCTGGTTCACGAGGTTCACACGGACACCCGCGTCTTTGATTTCACCGATATAGGCAAGAAGCTGGATTTCGGTGTCGGCATCAAGAGGCTGCCGAACACCGCCTGCCTCCCCTGCCACCTTGATGGTAAGGATGGAGGCGTCCGCATTCTCGCTGGCCGCGGCATATTTCACCACGCGCAAGGCCTCGATGTCGCCGTCGCTCATACCCTCCGTGTCGTAGTGATCCGTGTCGGGAACGAGGGTTTTGTCTTTCATGAAGCCCAGCACCTTGTCCCTGTACCATTTCGGACGGTGCGGGATAATGGCCTCGATGCGCTGCTCGACATCGCGTCTGTGCCGGTCAAACAGGTTTTCAAGAACCCACATCGCACAGGCGACGATATAGAAAAGCAGGCTTTCGACGCTTACCTTGCTGAAATGCGAGGAAAAGGCCGCGCCTGTTTCAAACCCGTAGGCACGAGCCACGTCGGGATTGCGCATGAAGTCGGCCGTCATGCTGTCTTTGATTTCTGCGATTGTACGTGCCATTGTCTTATTTTTAACTTACTACAAAATCTATTTCAATACCCATGAAGTTGATACCCTCCTGCGCGAGCGCGGCCATTTCCTCCTCGCTCAATGCCGTGGCGGGCTGGATACCCTGAACGCTGTAACGACGCACCGTGTCGGCATTTTCGACGGCAACCGTGTCAAGAACCTGCCCGTCCGCAAGGGTGTCCGTAAGGCTCACGCCGTTTGCTTCGGAGAGCCTGAAAGCCGCCTCCATGCTGCCAGACGTCTGGACGGCCATGTCGAGCAGGCTCTGCCTGTCTTTTACTTTTACCTCCATCACTCCACTGTTATAATGTTGTCTTCCGTTATGCTCACTTTCTGGACGTCAAGCCCGCAGGCATCCAGCATTTTTTTGACCTGACCCCGCCACATGACGTCCACCTCGCCGCCAAGCATTTTTTTCACTTCGCCGCCGATTAACGGCCATTCTTTCCACTCGCCGCGCATGGCCACAAGGACACCCTCGGCAATCTGGCTGTCGGTGTCACCGATTACGACACTGCCGCGCTCTATCAGCAGGTCGCCACTTTCCGCGTCTATCAGTATGCCGTTCATCCGTGTTTCACTTTTTCGTTTTCATAATCACCCCGCTGCGTTAGTTCAAGCGGGGTCGCGCTCCACGCGGCAGCGGCGGCGGACAAAGCCGCGCCACCGTCCTGCGGGACGGCCACCCACCCAGAAAACACGTTTTTCAGGTCGTTGATGTCCCGCTCTATGGCGTTGATATGTTCGGTCAGCTGCTCGACCTTGACCGTGCCGCCGAAGCTGCCGCCGTTCAGGATAATGCCCTCTTTCGTCAGTTCCGCGCTGGTATCGTCGCCCATCAGCACGCGCACACCGTCTTTGTCGGCCGAAATTCGGGCGGTGTCGCCACTGATTACCACCTCGACGCTTTCCACTTCGTCGGTAAGCAACACCACCCCCGCAGCACCGTCGGCCACAAAGCCCACCACCACGTAACTACCCACTTTCGGGAACGTCACCACACCGAACGTGCTTTCCTGATTGGCTTGCAGGTTCACGCCCAGAAGCGGCGCGCTTTCGTCCAATGGCGTGCAGTCCACCGTGCGCGCCGTCTTGTCCACGGCGTCCACCGTGCAGACAAGGCTCACGCTCTGGCGGCCGCCCTGTGCCAACTGCCTGATGGTTTCTTTTATATTGTTCATTCTCCTACCCGTTGGCCGAGCGTGATTTCCTGACGGAAGCCGCCCGTGCCGTATTTGATTATATTTTTCTTTACCTGATAGACACCTTTTTTCTCGCCGTCTATCTTGATGCCGATGGCGTCCAGCTTATCGACCAAACTGTAACCGAACGTCTTGAAACTGTCCGTAAGGCCGTCACGTTTAAGACGCTTGATTTCCTGCTGCGCCCATGCTTTGAGTTCCGCTTCCTGCTTGTTGTAGGTGTGGAGCGTGCGGTGTTCACCGTCGGCGTCGCCCACTTCAACCTTGATTTTTTTATTGTTCGGCATAAGGCTGACCGCCTTGATGCGCAGCCGCATGTTTTCGGCCTTTTGCTGTTCGAGGCTCTGGTCGTCGATGATGTTCACA
>JAMPBN010000029.1 GCA_023666665.1 Prevotella sp.
CCAACAAGGCTTGCCCCTCATTCATCGTCAAAAATGACCCCGAATTATGCGCCATTTAATATTTTTGATTGCACTTGCGCTTTTGGCGAGCTGCAAGACCAACAAAAATATAGTCAGTGATAAATCGCTCGTCACCGACTCGCTCGCTCATTCCGAACATCACCGCACAATCGCGGTGATAGACTCAGCCATAAGACATTTCGATTTTAGCTTCGACACCCTGAAACTCGAAATCGAGCGACCCGGTCAATACGCCGAGGCACCCGAGATTATCCGGCTCAAAGCCATAAAAGGGCGTGTGATAGACCGGCGGCGTGAGCATAGAGATAGCGTTGAAGCCTACAACAGCCTCGATACGGTAAGATACAGGCAAGCGGCAGTCGAGGCATCAACCGAGCACACCGCCACCACACGCCTATACAATCCGCCCGACGGCACAATAATATCCGTAGCAGCCCTCCTGGCCGCAGCCGTCCTTATATGGCTTTTCCTCCGAAAACGCTAATCACCATACCCCAAGAGTAAGTTTTTTCATAAGTTCAAGTGGCAGGTTCGTGAGAATATGCCACTTTTTAATTATCTTTGCGCTATGAAGATACAATCAAAAATATTCCTCAAATTTCAAATTGCAGTGGCAATAATCACGGCAATATTGATGTCTATATATTGGTATGTTTTTTGTGTTGTCACGGGAGATTCAACAACTACTCTATACGATAGCTTGATTGGAGGAATAATAGTAACTATCATTTTTACCATAATCTTGTTTCCTGTCTGGAAATTATGGAAAGGTAAAACATGGTATTCTCTTTCATTATTGTTTTTTTCAGCAATAACCATTATTGCTGTCATTTGTGGCGTCATTTCCTTTATAGATACAAGCGAATGGTGTTTTATTATGTTTTGTTGTGTCATGTTGTTATATGTTTTGTGTGCCCCTGCACATCTGATTATCGCTTGCCTTATCGGCTTAATCGGCAAGTATTTCTCAACCAAACATCACAACGGCATTTATTAAATCGTGCCCGTCCTTATTGACCCCGACCCGTCAGGTGGCGCGGCGGCTACTTATGAACCGGCTTCACTCACTCTCTTGCGTATCTGACCTTTGAAAGCCCGAACATTGCAGTTCACGGGTCGTACCTCCCTGTAAACTGCGACCGCTGCGGTTGGCGGAACGAAAGATTTATCTCTCCGGCTTGCCCTCGCTTCTATCACGCCACCGCTCCTAAACTCACGGTGGCGTGCGCGATGTCCGCACCTGCTTTCAAAAACTTTCTCGGCTGTGGCGATGCTCGCTACAACCGTCCGCCTCCCTTGCTTGTTTTCCGGCTTCCCGAAGGTCTATCCGCCGCGCTCCCTCCCTCATTGGCACAGCAGCCGCCACGCCACCTTCCTCCCCACCCAAAGCGGACTGACGGACACACGGAGCAACGCCCTTTCAGGGCAGAGAGGATTGAACGCCGCAGGGGGCAGATGTAGGGGGCTGCATCATTGACCCACCCGGAGCGTGGCGCGCCCCGGCATTGCACCGCACGTTCTCCATTCTCCAAGCCACAGCCCAGGACATCGCCAACTCCGAGCATCGCTGTTCATAGGCTCCACAAGTTACGCTTATGAATAGCGACCGGGGCGGTTGCCGGCGCGAAGATTGCCGCCTCCCTCTTGACCGCAACTTTGCCCCGACACCTCCGGCAGAGCCGTCGGTTGTCGGGAGTTGCGGATCTGCGACGGCCACGCCAAACTTCTCAATCCGAAACGCCGCCGCTTCCCTCACGCCACCGCTCCTTGCCTCGCGGTGGCGTGCGCGTCTGCGTCACGGACTGACCGGCAACCACCCCTTGCTGTTCCGAGCCGCCGATGCCGAGCCGTGGCTCTCCGACCTCCGCCCGGCGCAGCAGCCGCACAAACGCCACGCTCCACCCACCCAATCAAGGAATTAGGAATTGGGGATTGGGAACAGGCGCACCAATTCCCAATTCCCGGTTCCCGAACATCGTCTGCGACGCGACCCCACCCCAAGCCCCGATGTGCGGACAGCCGATGCACAGACTCCACTATGGCCCAGTGTCAACCTCTGCGCTCGCTCCGCGTTTTGTCGGTCGAGGTGAACGCCACGCCACCCCACACACATATCGCCCCGTGCTCGGTGCCCTGTGCCGCGTCGAAAAGTGTTCTCCTGCGTCGGGGGGAGCGCGGCTACTTCGACTGACAACGCCGAGTTCCCTCCGCTCCTTTGACCCTGCACCTCCGTGTCGCGCCGCATCGTCCTCACCGCACATCGCCGTCATTCAACCCCTCGCTTTGATAAATCCGCGCCGAGGGAGAGCGGTTGCTTGCGAGTGCATCAAAATCCACCCTGCGGATTTTGACACGCACGCAAGCCATTGACCGCCCGATGCCCTCAATCCGTGGGGGCGGCTCTGCATATTCCGCACGGAGCGGCAAGGGCGAGCCGAAAAGAAGCGGCAGGGCGGTGGGGGGTGTGCGATGCCACTACGGGGGCAAGCCCCCGTAACCCCCAACTCGCTCATTCTTCACTCGTTAGCAATTTCAACCCGCTACAAACTGGAAATTGTTTGCAGCGTGACCCCTGAAATTGCGGTCGATTTGCCTGTCGGACAAATCTTTAAGGCACTCTCAACGGGGCCCGACCGGCACCGCCGCCCTTTGAGAGTGCAAGCCGGGATTTTCCCTCCCGGCACCCTTCCGTCAGAGGGCGTTCCTACTCCGACACCTCTCCCTTTTTCAGCGGAATATTAGCCTTTTACCGTCTTTTCGCTCTCGATAAAGACGGCTGAAATTTGCAGGTACAACTCCCAATTTCAGTTTTCAAATGGCAAATTATTCCACCTCCGCCAACGTTATTCTCACCGTCAACGGCAAACAGGCTCAAAAGATGCTATCCCAGCTCGAAAAGGACGCAAAGCGTCTGGAAAACGGGATAGCGAAAGCAGCCGCAGCAGGTGACAAGGCCACGATGAAGAAGTTGCAGCGCGAGCTGAACTCCACCCGTAAGGCTATGGAGCAGTTGAAAGGCACCGCCTCGACTGCCGAGCAGGTGATGCTGCGGCTCAACAAGGCTACTCCAAAGCAGCTCAACACTGCCCTGCGACAACTCCAACAGCAACTCAACGGATTGCAGCGAGGCACCGCCGCTTGGGACGCGCACGTCGCTAAAATCCGTATGCTCAAAGCGGAACTCCAAAAGGTAAACGCAACTCTCGCCACGCAGAAGACCTTGTGGCAACGCTTCAACGGGTGGCTCAACGGTGCGCAGACAGCAATAATGGCCGTGGTCGCCGCCGTAACGGGGCTTATTATGGCCGGACGTAAGGCTGTGCAGTCTTATTCGGACATCGAGGAAACTATGGCTAACACCATAAAGTACACCCGTATGACTGCCGCCGAGGTTGAAGAACTCAACGAGATCTTCAAGGGCATGGACACCCGTCTTGCCCGTGAGCAGCTGAACCTGCTCGCCCAGGAGGGAGGACGACTCGGCTACAATACTGTCGCCTCCGTCCGCGAGTATGTCGAGGCCGCGTCGATTATCAACGTGGCGCTCGTCGACTTCGGCGAGGGTGCCACGCAGACCATTGCCAAGCTGTCTAACATCTTCGGTATGGAGCAGATGTATGGTGTGCGTGACTCGATGCTCAAAATCGGCTCGACGGTCAACCACCTCTCGCAGAACTGCACCGCAGCCAAGCCTTTTATCGTGGAGTTCGCACAGCGTATGGCCGGTATCGGCTCGACCGCCAAAATGACTATCCCCGAGATTATGGCCTTTGCCGCGACGCTCGACGCGCACGGCCAAAAGGTGGAAATGTCGGCCACGGCATTGCAGCGTACCATTATGGAGCTGTTCAAGAAACCTGCCGAAATGGCGAAAAAGGTAGGGCTGGAAACCAACTCTTTTATTGAAACTCTCAATAAAAGCACCACGCAGGGCGTGATGATGTTCCTCGAAGCCCTCGGCAAACTGGGCGAGGACAAGGCTCTGGCCGTCCTGTCGCCGCTGTTCCAAGACCTCGGACTCGACGGCGCCCGTGTGTCGTCGGTACTCTCCAACCTTTCCTCCCACCTCGACTTCCTCCGTTGGCAAATGGGCGAGGCTGCCGAAGCGTTCCGCGAGGGCACATCTGCCTCCAACGAGTATGCAATCTTCAACAACACCGTGCAAGCATCTATCGACAAGGCGCGTAAGCGCGTGTCGGAGCTTGCAATCGAACTCGGAGAAA
>JAMPBN010000002.1 GCA_023666665.1 Prevotella sp.
GATTGTAACAGATTGTGACAGTTTCTGACAATTAGGTCATTTACCGATGCAGAATGTCGGAAATATTGCGCAATGAGTTGATACTTAATTTATTGGTGCTTGCTTGTGTAATTGCGAGTACCAAACGAGTATCAAAATCAATAAAAAACCTCCAAAAACGCCATTTTTCAGGGGTCTTTGGAGGCAACGCAACTGATGACGAAATCAATCATCAGGTCTGCAAAGGTAGCAATAATTTCACAATTACAAAATACCTTTGCGTGATTGACTATTTTTATATCTTCGGACTGCTATTATAACAAAGACAATCGCGGCAATGATGATTAGTGCGCCGGTTATTGCTCCGAGATAGTAGATGAGTCCACGTTTGGGCTTTTCTTCGTAGGTGGTTTCGATGTTGGAGTCAGTTGTTAAATCTTCCTTGACAACTGAATTGTCGGAGGTGGTTTGCTCGGTGGCGATGTCGGTTTGTGTGGTTTCGGTTTTGTCGCCATTGAGCGTAATGCGTCCTGTCGTGATAGACTTAATCCCTGCATTGGGAGGCTCGGTGCTTTCGCGGTCGCGTGGCTTGGTGGCTTCTTGATAGTGTCGGGTAGTGTCGGTGGTGGTAGTGTTGTCAAAATACTCAGTCTTGGTAAATTCAATCACTGCCGAAGTGATGTCATTAACCGTTGTCGAGATGCTGACGGCTTGGTCTGTCGTAGATGTGTTGTGCTGCTCGCTTTCGGTGGAGGTGGAGATTTGCACCTCTGCGGTGGAGGTGGTCGCTTTGCGAGTGGTTGTGCAACCAGTCGCTAACACGAAAGCGAGAGCGAGTGCAAAGATGATGAGTAAACGTTTCATTTGGGCATTGTTTTGATGTAGCGTTCTATTGCGGTGATGTGGAGGTCTGCGAGCTCTTGCATACCAGTTTCAGAGAGTAGGTAATCGACATCGGTTTTGTTGTCTTGGAATAGGCATTCAGTCAGGACTGCCGGGCAGTTGGTGTTTTTGAGAATGTAGATGTCGGATTTCGTCCAACTCCACGTCCAATACTTTTCAGCTGGCACGGAGCGGTTGCCGAGTAGGTTGCGAGCCTGTGCTTCCTCCGTGAATATGGCGGCGCAGCGTTTTGAGTTGGTGGAGGCGTTCTTTGATACGAATACGCTGAAACCTCGTGCATCGTGCCATTTGCCGTCTGCTCCGGCTGCGTTGTTGTGGACTGAAACGAGAATGCAGTTCTTTGTGCCATATTTACGGCAAAGGTCATTGACGCGGTCTTTGCGAATGGCTAACGGCACATCATAGGTTTCGGGAGTGATAAACTCCACCTGTATGCCTTTGGCTTTTGCTTTTTGAGCAATGAGCCTTACCATATCCCGCGCCCATTCATATTCTTTGAGCCGCTTGTCGGGAGAGCATTTTCCGGGTGTGTTTGCTCCGTGTCCGTTGTCGAGTAATAAAATCATTGTTCAGATATTGTGAGAGTTGTTGTTTCGGTTTTGTTTTGGCTGAATAGCACGTTAATCTTCTCTACGAGGTCGTGAGCGTCCTTTTCGTTGGCACACTTGACGATTTGCCGGAGTATGGCCGGGAGTTCGGTTGTGTGGCTCTTGCGGCGTTTGGCGTGTTCAAACATTGATTTAATCTCAATGATGATTAAGCCGACTCCGAACAGCACCACCATAAACGGCATAACGTAGAATGAGAATATCAAGCCGATGCAGTCTATTAAAAATCCGATGATGAGAAAACGCCAATATTCTGACATCTTGTCAATCGTTACTCGGAGCTTGTGAGAGTGAACGCGTTCCTTTATTACTCTCGCGGTGTGGACTCCGTCCCATAAATCGAGCATTATTGCCAACACCACGAGTAGGCTAATTGCGAGGAATACTCCGGCAAATAGCATTACTTTTGAGAGTGAGACGAAGTCTAAATCTTGCATACGAGAATGTGGATTAAACGTCCAATAATCGCTCCGGCGAGAGTGAGTCCGAAGTCTATCCAATCCCATTTGCCGCCCCACAATTTGTCTTTGAGTTCGAGAGCAGCAGCAACGCCACCTCCGGCGTAGGCAGCGCAATAGTTGCTATTCGCAAAAAAGCCTATTGCGATACCGCCGCCGAAGTGCGTCAGTCGGTGGCTCTCTTGGAGCCAAACGAGTATTTTCTTCATTGCCTGTGATACGTTGATTTGTGCAAAGTTAATAAAATAGTGCGTATTGAGCACTATTGCTTTGAATGTTTTTACCACTTGTGTGTTGCCAAAACAATGAAAGTGAAGTTTGCTTCATTGAAAGTATCGTCATCGCCGGTGTAAACCGTGAATGAGTTTGCGTCTCGCTGAATAACTGAAGCATAGCACCCTGCGCCATTATCATTGCGAAGTCGTTCAGCGGTTAACAACACGGTGTAATTGTCGGCAGATGAGAATAAGCCATTCGGAAGTTGTATTGTTACATACTTGTTTCCGCTGATTGGATAACTAATGTTCAATCCCGAATAGTCTGCGAAATTATCGTCATAACGCTTACACTTTGTCATTGTTGGAGAACCGTCCTTAAATTCGACTTTACCGGCAAATATCGCTCGTAGAGGAAATCCCTCACCGGCGTTCTTGGTGGCATATTGGAAACGGTTTAAGATGAGCCAACCAATGAATTTGTCGCCCTCACCTATACCTATCATTTCGACTCCCTCATAAGGTTTTATGCGTAATTCAGCCATTTGCTCTCCGTCCTCATAGTAGTAGTAACCACTTGGGGCATTGTTCGCAATTGTGCCTTTTGCGGTTCTGCCGTCAAAGTCGTAGTTAAGAATTGTTGCTCTGAAACCGTTATACTCTGATGTGAACGGCACGGCAAAATGAGTATATCCAGGCGGTTCGTATCCCGGAATGACAACGCAGTTGTTATTGTGGAGTCCGAGTGTTGAGATTGAGATTAAACCGCTTGAACCGAGTTGTGTTGTTCCATTTACAAACGGAGTCCTTAAAGCACCTTTCAGTAGTACGTTGTTAAATGTGCCATTGTTGGCGATGATGTTTCCGAGTTCGTCCCACGAGATATTGCCTTTTGCGAGTTGACCCGAACCGTCCGTGCCGTTAAACTCAACCATAGTTTGCCCGGATTGATTGGTAATATTTATCGAGGCGTTTTTGAGGGATAGAGCCTTTTTTATTAGATTATTCCAATCCATATAACTACTATCATTTCCGATGTGTAGTGCGCTCTTTGCGAGGTCGAGAAAACTCTTGCCGTCCGAGCATACAATTCGGTCGGTGGTGATGCGTCCGGGTAAAATCTCCGTGAAGCCGTGGAGTGTTACGAATGAGCGTTCTCCATATAGTTCCGAGTTGAGCATACCAACGAGCAGATGATAATAGCCGTCTTCGTGGTCTATGTTGATAGATGTTTCGCTCAAAACGTATGAGCCTTTTTCGGTGGGTCTGACTAATGCTCCGCTTTCGTTGTAGGACTCTTTTTGCACACGAGCATAGAGGTAGTATTTAGCCGAGGGGTTGTCAAGTGTTGGCGACTTCCATTCAGGCATCTGCCACCACAAATATTCAGTCAGGGTGTGAGATGCTTTGATTGAGTCCACACCAATAGTCATGTGCTTCAGCCACCCTGCCGGACATTGCAGTTCTTTGAGGTCTTGGTCGTAAGTGATTTGCCAATCGTCATTACCGGCGGTAATGATGTTGTTGCCGATTACGAATTGCAGCGACTCGTCTCCTATGAGCATTGCCATTGTCTGTACGGCAATAGGTGCAACCGAGCCGGAAAACTCGCCGAGCTTGGCATCTTCGAGCATTCCGATTGTTTCGAGGGCATCGCGGAAACGGCGTTTTGTGAATTGGATAACCTTCTTCTTGGTGTCCTCAATCGCTACCTCCGTGTTTTCGATTTGTTGCAGTTGAGAGTTTACGGTTGTGGCTGATTGTATGGAGTTGGAGATTTCGAGAGTCGGAGAATACGGCGCGTTAATGTAGTCCTTAATGCCGATAATGCGAATGTCGAGGCCGTCAACGGCAAACTGCGAGTCGGTAAAATGAATGTACGAACCGACTTTGAGATAGCCGCCAATTTTGAGCCAGTTTCGTTTTGCGTAGATTGATTGCAGTTCTCCGGCAAACGTAAATTTTTGGTCTTCGTGTTCGTAGAGGTATTTTGCACCCTCTCTGAACATATCCCATGCAGCACCGCTCTTGTTGTCGTTGTTGCAGATGTATTCCTTTGGAAGCATTATGCCAAATACGGCGTATGTGTCAGGGTTGGAGGCGGCGGCACTTGGTTTGAATGTTTCATTCGGGAGTGTTATGCCGTCTTCCTCCATAGGCACGAGTTCCCAACGTTTGTCTTCGTGGCGATATTTGACCTCAAATTCTCGCCCTGCCAACATACCCGATTGGAAAATAATTGTCATTGACTCTCCGGCGATGATGTAGTTGTTAAAATTGAGGTTGTCGGGGATTGTCGAGTCGATGATGTCGTAAAAGTTTTTCTCCACGTTTGGAGTGGCTACTCCTGTAACCTTGCCGATGAATGAGGGGTAAATCTCGGAGCAGTCGAGCGAGTCCTCCATTACGGCGGTGCTTGTCTTGTCGGAGCGTTCTATATAATAGCCCTCCGAGTCGGTTTTGTAAGTCCTGCCCTCATAGTCGAGGGTTTGAGATTTAGGCAGACGGAGTTCAGCCGGGTTGTTGGAGTAGTCGAATAGTTTGCCATACTGCGAGCGGTCGATGTTGTCTTCGCCGCCCTGCACATAGAGGCGTTTCACCGGCTTGCCGTCTGCTTCGGTGGTGCGTCCGACTCCCGGCACAAAACCGTTGCCACGTCCGTAGGATAGCGGCAGAGGGTCGCTCTTGAAATATTCTACTTTGTGGAGTGCTATTTCAAAAGTGCCGTTGCCGTTGTTGATGATTTCGTATTCGGTTTCAAATGTTGTGGCTACGGAGTTGAGAGCAGATAAACAATCCGTGTGGTTAAATTCAATCGTCTTTTCGGTTGAGTCGATGATGTGTTCTTTGTTGTAGAGCCATACGCCCTCACCGTCACGCGTACATAGGTTCTTGACTATTTCCTCTATAAATTCGTGAGGCTTGGCACACATTGAGAATTTGAGCCGTCCGTCAACGGTGTTGCGCAGTTTGTAGAGCGAGAGGTTGTCTTCCTTTGTGCCGAGGGTCATACTATACTCAATCTTCTGTGTACCTTGCTTTTTGAGGTTCTGCGGACTGTTGAGCGTAAATGTTTGATTTTGGAACATACACGATGTCCCGACCGGAAATTCAACGTAATACGGCAGATTGAATTTCAGAACGAGTTGCGGAGCCTGCATCAATGCGCGGTAGCGGTACGATGAGTCTTCAACGTCAATGCCGATTTCGATGCGGTAGGGGTATTGATTGAGCAGCATTCGTGTAACCTTGACACGCTCGCGCCATTCTTCAGGAATAGCGGAGCGGTCAAAGTTGGTTGCTTGGTAGAATGTGAGTGTTATCATTCAGCCTTATAATTTGAGTAGTCGATTGAGTCTTTGCGCTGCCAGCCCTCTGCGAGAGCGGTTACAACGTGAGTCATTGCCAGTGTGTAAAAGTCTGTGAAGTCGGCGAGTTTGTCGAATGTGTGGTACATCGGTTTGCCCTCTGTGTCTTCGCCGAGTTTGAACGTTACCGGCAATGTTTTTCCTTTGGTCTGAACGGCGAGGTCGTAGGCGGCTTTGAAGTTGAATTGATTTTCGGTTGAGAGCCATACCGGCATATCGTTCCACTTGAAGCCGGAGAGGATTTTTTCGTCAGTCTGCGCGTTGATGAGTGCTTCGATGTCGGCGCGGATTTCTGCGAGTGTCGGAACGTGGTCGTAATACTTGCGGTAGTTGTAGCCTTGACCGTCCGAGTCTTCGGCATAGTCAAAGATGATGAGAGAGTTATTTTGTGAGAGAACTACGAGGCGGTCTTGACGTTCTGCCGCTCCCACTTTGAAAAATGTTGTGTCCATTGTGGTGGTGTCGGTTTTAGTTGAAGTAATAGCGCGAGCCTCGTCCGTTCTCGAACGGCTCACACATTATTGTAGTTTTGAACGGAAAACCGTCAGGCAACTCGCGGACTTGGTCGAGGATTGATTTCATCTCAGCCGAGTTTGTGAAAAACTTGCCCGGAGTTCCATTCGAGGCATACTTGAACGACACGAGGTAACGGTTCTCTCCGTGTTGTGTCTTTACGTCACGTTCATAGTCGCAAATGATAATCTCAATGTTGATTATTGAGTTCAATCGCACTTGTTGGCCGTTAAACCTTTTCTTGCCGTCTGTCGGCTGATATTGCAGACCGAAGTCCTTAAAATTCTTCATTCTTAATTTACGTTGTTTGAGTTCTATTTTGTTGTATTCACTTGGGAATAGTAGTTTTTTTGTTAAGTTGTGGCAGTTGCCGTGCTTGGTCATACCATAGTATGAGCCAATAATCTCCTGCCGGCGTTTGCGGCTCTTGACATTGTGGAGCTTCCGTGCGAACGATTTTTTGACTCGCTTTCGCAGTAGAGCGAAGTCGCGGAACATAACAAAGCCGAGGAAATCAATTCCGCAGTCAATCGGGAATACTCTTTCATTGGGCTTGATGTGTTGTTCGATGCTTTCAATCTGCCTGTGTACGAGGTCGCGAAATTGCCACGCTTCTTCTTTGGTGGCGAATAGTCCGAGAATATCATCACAATATCGGTAATAGAATTTGTAACCGTGTTCATCTTTGACGATGTGGTCGAGGTTGTATGAGAGTAGTTGATTGCAGACTCCCTGCGAGGAACGCATCCCCATACTCAACGAAACGCCGTCAGGGAGTAGGAATACAAATTGCTCCAATATGCCGAGCAGTTTTTTATCCTTGAACACATGGCGCAACGATGCCATTGCGTGTATGTGGCGCACGGTGTCGTAGCACTTATGTACATCTCCTTTGTAGGCGTATTTGAGTTCCGGGTGTGCTGCAATGTCGCGTTGGATTTGTTCTTTTAAGTCGTGCATTCCGCGTCCTTTGATTGACGCGCCGGTGGTGCGAATGTATCGAGGTTGCAAATGCTTGTCGACAACCGACATTACGGCATTGATTTTGATGCGGTCGCGCATATTGAACACTTGAATGTTCCGCAGTTTGCCGCCCTCAATAATCGGCTTTTCGTGGTAGTTGTCGAGATGTATCTTACCCGACAAAATCTCTTCCTTGACTTCCGAGAGAAATTCTTCGCGATGAGCAATGAGCCATTTACCCTCACCGAGTCGCTTTCGATGAGTTCCGCGCAATACCTTGTCGAACGATTGTTCGAGATTGGATTGTGCAACGATTTCTTCTATTACATAGCCTATTCTTTTCATTACAATTGAGGTTGCCTTCAATTCTCCGTGGCCTATGTTCTTCGAGTCGTGATGACCTACCAAACACTACCACATTTACCTGTTTTTCTGCTTTCCACGTTGGACGTGCTTTTGCAAGTGGTTCGGGTTACTCGCACATACGCTGAAGCTCACGAGCGGCGTTGCAGAGGTGCGATTTATTGAGGTGGATTGTTTGCGAGCCGAGAGCCGTTATTCGTGTTCGAGTTCGAAGATGCGTTGTTCGCGTTCGCATACACGAGACCGCCATTCGCATTCGAGTTGTTGTTCGAGCGACCGACACAACGGCAACGAAGTAACCCTCTGCCATTATATTTTTCTATTTTGGTTTTATTCTGTTCATTGTATCATTATTTTTGAGTTATGGAGGTGGCGGCAATTTTTACCGCCACGCTCCACGCTTTACGCTTTTTCGCTTATTCGATTATGACGATTTTCCCACGGAAGGCGAGCCGAGAGCCGCTACTCGCGTGCGAGGCCGAAGAAGCGACGCTCGCGCTCGCAAACACGAGACCGCCATGCGCACTCGAGTAGTCGCTCGAGCGACCGACACAACGGCAACGACTGGCTGAATACCATTGTCCGTCTGTATAGTCGGAAGCCCATACAGATGAGTCAGACGTTGTTTTTGACGCTATGATATCGCAGAAACGACCGTGCTTAACCCTGCCTATGCAGTAGCCGCTATTGGTTACGCCCTGCACGGTTCTTTCGGTCTTGCTGATAGGGTCGTAAATGTGCCAAACAGCGTTGATTGGGTCTATCTGCGAGTTCTCGACTCCGTGTTCTTTGAGGTAGCTTTCAAACGAAAGCACATTGACGGCTACGTTATCCATTACCTCCCATGTGCAGCCGACAAACGACTCAAAACCGAGAATTTTGTTGCCGCTTATCTGTCCGCGTTTGGAGTCGGTGTTACCGAGTGAGTCAGCGTAACCGGTAGAGCCTCCCGAACCACGTCCGTAGCCGACAACCAATTGCGAGTCGCGAGTTCCGTTCAGGGAGAACCACAAAATCGCCATAAGTTTTGACATTTCGTAGTCGAACAGTTGATAACCATTGCCACGGCGCATTGCGAGGTTTTGGAAATCTTTGTAAGTGTAGTTCAGCGAGCCTACCGGGGTGTTCTTTGCTCTGCCCTCAGAGTCGTAAGTCCATTCGTCAGATGTCTTTGACGTACCAGTGCCGACACGCACGGTGGCTTGCGAGATTGAGCGCAGTTGAACGAGTGAGTCCACGGAGGCGTGATAAATGCCGCCGAGCCACGGAGCGTTCTCCACCCAATCCGGCTCAATAGCCTCAATCTCCGCAGAGTTTACGGCTATTGCTTCGAGGGCGTTGTTGGTGTTCTGCGATGTGAATACGAGTGTTACCGCGTCTTCGGGTACATTGCAGAAAACATAATCGCCATTGATGAAATCAAACATCGTGTTTGAGATTGCCATATTGAACGTACCCACGACCGCACCGGCGGCATTGAGGAATACAGCACCGATTACGGAATGATTGAGACCCGGCCAGCGAGCTTGCTTCATTCCTGTTACGTCCATTCGGTAGGTGTTGTAATTGGCGGCTGCGATAAATACATTTTCATCATCGAGAGTGCTTGTGCCGATTACAACGTCTGTTGTCTGAATTGCGGTGTTCGGTGTGCAGACGAGTTCAGAGAGTTTGTGTCGTACTACCTTGGTAGCGGTTGAGATTGGTTCGTTGTCGACCGATGACCAAAATATATACTTCTTTTGGTTCTTGAAGTCGTTTACGCCTTTATACCACAAATGAGGGCAGTACATAAACGCATCGCGAGCCGTGCCGGAGGTGTCGCGGTAGTCGAAGTCAGAGCCGTCAAACAACTTCTGATAGTTGGCTTCGCTTATGCGAGTGGCTTCAAATTGCCCGGTGGCGTTGTTGAGTTTGCCGAATACCGGCACGAGTCCTTTGCGGATACGGTTAATGTGTCCGCTCGGTTGGTATGTGTCGCCGGAGGTGCCGTTGTCGAGGTTGGTTATATTCTTGGGGTCGCTGACGGTATCGTCAAAAACCACGGCGGTAAACTGCGCGTTGTGAACGTCCAAACCTGTGTCGGTGGGCTTGAAGTAGCGTTGCAGTGCCTTGATGTGTTCGTCATCGTCAACGAAGTTGGAGCTAATCCAACGTCCTGTAATGCCGTCACAGCCATTGTTGGCGGTGGAGTTGAGTCCGTGTACGTTGGCGTTGTAGAGTTTATCGAGCAGAGCGATGTCGGCTACCACGTCAATGTTTTTGAGTGATATGTCGGTCAGCGTTGCACCTCCGTTGAGCGTTGCAGTGAGCAGTTCAAACGGAGCTATGTTGTCGCAGCCCTGCAGTTCAAGTGTCTTGACGTTGGCAAAACCGCCAATCGTTAGACCTCCATTCGGGAATTTGAGTTTCGGGAGGTTTACGAACTGAAGTTTTGTCATTGTCGCCGGCAGAGTGAGCGTTTCGAGTGGCGATGTTTCAGCCGGCTTGACTTCTTGCATCTTTGAGCCTGTTGCGAGTATCTCTTTGAGGCGCGGGCAATAGGTGGCGTTAATCGATGTGAGAGGGAAATTGCGCACGTCCAACTTTTCGAGGAACGGCAATTGTCCGAGGTTGAGAGTCGAAAGTTCGTCTCCGATGTTGGTTGCCGGGGTGTATGATGCTCCACCGAGTTTTAGTTCAGTGAGCAGCGTCATAGGCGATATATCCCAACCTTGTTGCTTGGGTGTGGCGTTAGTGAGGTCGAGTTTGCCGATACGATCAGCACCGAACAGATAAAGCATAATGCCGCTACCTGTGTTGGTGTTTTCGGAGTAGAGAGTCGCGGTTTCTCCGGCTTTGAGATATACGGAGTCGCGAGCTTCGTTTGCGCGGTCAACGCCCAATCCGAAATAACCGTCTTTGGCGGCAGTGATTGTGATGCTCATATTGCGCCCGGTGCAACGCATCTGCGCGGCTGATTGGAATGTGTCGCCACATTCGTAAAAATCATCGCGGTAGCGGAAACGAGTCTTTACGTAGTCGCGGAGTCGCTGAATAGAGAGTCCGTGCAGAGCAAAAAAGTAGTTGGCGGTCGGCTTTGAGGCTTCTATGTACTTGCGTATGCCGTCATAAGACGATACGAGTTTCGGCCACTTTTCGAGTCGGTCGGTTATCCAGTATTTCTCAATGCCATTCGGCGAGAACGGACGCAGACGGCTCTCCTTAATCTCCACCTCGCGCATTTCCTTGATGATTGCCGCAACGGTGGTGGTTTTGGACTTGGTTACTTCTTCGGAGTCGCTTGCGTTGTAGTCGGAAAGCCATATTTTGTCAGCCTTTGCGAGTTGTGTAAACAACACAGAGTCGTGTCCTTGATAGTAACCGTCCGGGTCATTGTTCGGGTCGAGTTCTGCCGGAATAGTGAGTCCGCAGTCGTTGTCAGAGCCTAAAATCGTGTCGCCGTCATAGAGGTGGTTCAGATACATACGGATAGTGCCGTCCGGCTCGATGTAGAAACCAACCATCATATTTTTGCTTCGTTGGTCGACACACGCGAGGTAGTCAGTAAAACCGTGGTAGCAGATTGCGGAGTACGGATTTGCTATCTTGTGGAGTTCGTGAGTAAATTTTGCGAGGCGGTTTGCGGGAGTACCGGCAACGCTCACGCCGTCAAGCGTGATGCTGCCGTCTGCGGTGGTTTTGTTTTGGTCGCATTCGTTGCACCATTGCAGCCACTTGAATAGGTTGTAAGGTACTTTGCGACCGTCCTCATACGCTGCATTGAGGTTGTCATCGTCAGGGTAACGGCTCTCAAAGTAAGTGAGCCATTTCGGCTTGCCGTCCGCTCCGGGCGTAACCATATCTTCGGGAGTGCTGACACCTTGAAACCACGCCATAGCATCGTAAGTGCGTATTTCGTAGTTCTCCACCGGGTTTACGACATCTCCTGTGATGCGCCAGCGTCCACCGCTATACGTCATTGAGCCTGTTGTCTCTTGCCATTGAGAGTTGTTGTCAGCCCTGCGGAATACGCGGCGGTTCTCTCCGCAGTATTCGGATATGACGATAACATTCCACTTGCCTTTTGAGGGCGTTTCGGGGTCGATGTCATACTCCCACGTTGATTTGTCGGCGGCGGCAATGAATTGGTCGAGCGTCTGACCTTTAGCGGCGATGAGTTCGTAAAAATCGCCATAGTTCAAACAGCCGTCATTGTAGCCCGGTATGTTCTCGAAGCCGAATACGGTTGCATCGCCTTTGTCGTGGTTGTAGTTGCCTTTGGCGTGGAAATAGGCGTGAGTCGGGAGTGTTGCGTCAGGCGAATGAGTGTCGGTGCGGAACAGTGCGCACGGTATAGACGAGATGCACGGATTGAGTTCGTAATTGCCGGTGTAGTACACTTGCGCCGGGGTCATATAGTTTGCTCCGAGTGCGCGAGTGAGGTCGTTATACATATTTGTTGATGCGCCATTGTTAGCACCGCCGGACTCCGAGTAATCGACTTTGACACAGAACACGTTTGTCGGGAACGTACCCGGCACGATTTGGATTTTCTTCTTCTCCGCGAGTGCTGCGAGTTCGTCATATTCGGCGATGTGTTCGGGATAGTTGGCGAGAATGTAATCGCGGTCGTACATCATACGCACACGACCGGCGTTCTTGGTCTTGCCTTTCTTGTTTTTGATTGGTCGCATTGACGAGGTTGTGCCTTGGTTGGTGGTAGGCATATCCTCGATGATGATGTTGCGCCACTCCGAGCCGGGGAAATAGTAGTACCAGTCGAGTATTCGCGAGGTTTTTTTGTCGCCGTCAAGTCCCTCCAAATAGTCGGGGTAATTGTCGGCTACGTCTTCGGTGTTCTTTGACTTGCACATTACGAGGCACGGAATACCTCTCTCCAACAGCAGCGACATTTGAGGAATGTTGCGAGCCGGGTTGCCCTCTGCGGTTTGCGATGCCATTACCTCATTGAAGTTAAATTCGGTAATCATTGCATCGGTGTCGTTGAGCTTCAGGAGGTAGTTGTCGAATGACTCTTTGAATGTGTAGAACGTCTCCCACGCTCTTATGTTGTAGAGGTAGAGGTCGCCATGTGTGCCGTCAAAACTGATTGGCGCGTTGTGGCGGCTAAGTGTTCCGGCATCGTAGTAGCACGTGCCGATGAGTTCGCCGTCAAAGTACATTTCGACTACGCCGATACCGCCATACGGAGATTGCGAGGTCGGTTTGATTACTATTGCAACGTCAGTGATTGTGTCGTTGAATAGAGCCGAGGTTATTGTCTTTGAAACTGTGGCTTCGTTGTCGGTAGTGAATACGACTTTGCGCCCGGTTACATAGAAACCTATGCCGTTTTGAATGCACGAAATCAACCGTGCGTTATCGTCAGCGATGTTCTTTGTTCTGATGCGGAATTGTATTGCAGCACCGTTTGTTTCGATTGACGCGGTGTTGAACATCGGGTAATCGAGCGAGCCGTTGACGTTTTCTGCGATGCGCAGAGCCATAATGCCGGGCGCGTTGTCGGGGTCGTTAGGCGTGTATTCCTGTGTTCCGAATGAGTCTTTTACAAAACCATTCGTGGAGTAGTTCGAGCCGGAGATTGCGAGTGTGTAGCCGTTTTCGGAGATAGTTTTGTCGGCATTGGAGTTCGAGCGGCTTTCGAGGTTGATGTCAAACATCATCTGCGAGCTTACGGCTTCGATGTTGAGCAATGTGCCAACGACCTTGAATGTGGCAGCTTCGGTCTTGTTGCTTGCGGCTTCGATTGTGAGGGCGATTGTTGCGTTCTCGTCCACGTTCTGCACTCGTTGGATATAACGGTACGTCAGGGAGCGAGTCGCGGTGGTGGTTTGCTTTATGGTGCGCTCCGAGCCGATTGTCTCAACGACTTGCACGGTCAGTGAGTTTGCGTTGAGTGCGTATGCCGCAAACTCCATTGAGATTGTTTCGTACTTCTTGACCGGGCTTTCGAGGGTTTGGGCGTACCAGCGAGAGGCGAGGATTGGGCGAGTGTTGGAGGGGTCAACCACCATTACGGTAGTAAACAGATAGTTTCCGACAATGCCGGAGGCTATGTCTTCGCCGTGTATGCGCAGCAAATAACCGCCGTGTTGGAGTGCCACACCGGCGCAGTTATTCGGGTTGATTGAGATTGACTTTGAATATGAGTCGTTTACGGTAGCCGTGCCGAGTTCTTTCCATTGTCCGTTGATGAGTATTTCGGTTACTACCTTGATGCCTTTTTCGCTTGCGTTGTTGGCAAAGCGGTACATCGGGAGCGACTTTTGCGAGCCTCCGACATTGAGGACGGTTGACGATGTGTAATTGAGAGTCTGTGTCGCTTCGATTGTTACATCAACGGCATTGACGTTCACATTGCGGCTTCCTGTGCGGTCACTATCATCGTAGGCTATGAGTTGGAATTTGCGTTGCGATGCACTTGTGAAGTATGACGAGAGGTCGAATGTAAAATCGAATGAGTCTTTGTCGGCTGACGTGGCTTGGTTCTTGTTGAACGTTTCGAGCAGTTGCTTTGTGTCGCGGTCGTAGAGTTCCACCTTTTCCACGATGCCGCTCTCAAATTCAGTTCCGAGTTTGAGTGTGATTGCTGCTTCGAGTATGATCGTGCCGCCGGCCTGTCCGTTTAGCGGCGATACTTTGGGAGTGATTTCGAGGATTGCACCGGCTTGTCCTCCGCTCCCGGTGCCAACGGCGAACTGATGTTCGTTGCCGATTGTGTCGCCGGCTTCGTTGATTAAACGAGCCTTGACAATGCCCTCCGTTTCGGTGTCGAAAACAAAGTCGGTCGGGATACGTTCAAACGCTCCTTTGGCAGAGAATGCCTTTTTGCCGTCCGTGTCGGTGTTGGAGGGCGAGTCGGTGGTTTCGACCGAGCCACCACCGCCAAACGGTTTCCAACAGCCTGCTTCGCCGAAGTTGCCGAGGTCTTCTTTGAACTGCATTGTCTCGAATGAGTCTTGCCCGGTTCGGTATGTAATAATCAAACCGACCTTGCGATAACTGATGCCGCTTTCGGTTTCAAGTTTGTTCAGGGCTGCGAGGGCATATTCGAGAGTATAAAATTCGGCAACGGTGCATGAGCCACACAGAGCCTCAATGTTGATGAGCGTTTCCGCTCCGGCTGACATTCCGGCGAGGTCAATCCAATTATTTTCGTTCTTGAATGTGGTTTCGCCATTGTCCGCTCCTACGAATTGATACGTCTTCCACGATTTGTCGGCAATCGCGAATGTGATTTGCAGACCGATGTTGTTAAAGCCTTTGTCGAATGCTACGGCAACAGCGGAGGCGAGGTCGTAAAACCCGGTTTTAGGCTCGTCAACGGTTACGTTGTAGGTGTTGCCGACTGCTGCCGAGCCACCGAACTTTCGCCAGTAGCTTGCACGTTCAAACGGGTCAAATTGTGGCAGTGCCACTCCTTTTCTGAGATAGAATGTGTATTGCCACGACTCCCAGCCGGACTCTCCGAGGAATGTTATCACAGCACCGGGGCTGCTGAACATATTGCGGTCTTCGTGGGTAGAGAGTTTGCCGATTACGGTTTCGAGTGTGGTTTGTCCGCTGATGTTTAACAAATGCTGCGCGTTGATGAACATTCGCGGCTTGATGTATTTGCTAACAGCTTCTGCGGTGTCGTTTGACGATGTGGCGAGGTCGAGGGCTTCTTCTGCCTTGTCGAGTGCTTCGTTAGCCGTGGTTACTGCCGCGTTGGCGTTGCCCTGCGCGTTGGTCGCCATTGTCTTTGCGGCATTGGCGGTGTCGTTGGCAGTAATGGCGAGGGTGCTTGCCGCTTCTGCCTTGGTCTTGGCTTGTGATGCGTTGGTGTCGGCATTGGTGGCCGTTGTCTTGGCTGACGATGCGGTTGTCTTCGCTTCGTTAGCCGTGGTTACTGCCGCCGCTGCTTTATCCGTGGCATTCTTCATAATACCGCCAATAGGTATTTTTACGCCCTCATTCTCATCGTCCACGCCGAGGGTGTAAAGCCCATCGAGTTCAGATGATGAGGGCAATTCCGAGAGTCGTTTTCTTTGGTCTGCCATTTTCGGTGTTAATTGTTGAGGTAAATTGTTGTTTCTTCATTCCCGGTGTTGACTACCACATATTCGCCGCGCTCGTGCGCGAGTATGGAGATACCGCGCTTCGGTCGTATGCGTATGAGTGTGGGTACGCCGTTGACGAGGACTTCCACGAGTGCGAAATCTTCGTGAGCCAACAGCATATATTGCCCGGTCGGGCGGTAGTCTGTGAAAGTGAGTGTTACCGAGAACTCACACCACACTTTCCCATTGCGGAGAATGTCGAATTTTGTTACGGAGTTGCTTTTGTAGTAGCAGTCATATTCATTACCCAAAACCGCGTAATAGAGTGTGCGGCTTTCGGGTTGTAGGATAGTGCCGAATAAAGCGTTCCAACGCCTCCAAAACGTATTAATGTCGGGCGCGTCAATGAGTAATTTTATTTGAACGTCCTTTGTCTTGAAGTATGTTTGCGAGCCGTCATACATGACTCCGGCTACGTTTTTGGCTGATACTTTGAGGTTGTCTTTGGTGTTGGCGGCTTTGCGGATATTATCGTCAGTTCCCTCCAATACCCACGCTCCGAATTGAGAAAAATCCAATCCGTCAACCTCGTAGCCGACTTGCCGAATTTCGCTCTCTCCGAGATGATAATGTTCGGCGGTCGGGATTGTCGGAAAATCATCGGCAAATGTCAGAGTCATTGTTCCGAGGTGGATTAAAGACTTAAATTTGCCGTTTTGTGTCATTCGTAGTTTGTAGGTCTTTTTGAGTTCTACAAAATAGAATGTGTGATAACTATTGCCGCATAGTTCATCGAATAGGTCTTCGGCATAGCGCACGTTATTGATGTTGAAGTCAATTTGCAGAGTGCGAGTGTCGAGTTGCGGTTCTGTGAGGTCGGTTTCGGTGCCGTCTTCTTCCGGCCAGTCGGTCGAGTCCAATTTTTTGAACGCTGGCATCTGAATTAGTTGCTTATAGCCATACCGGGCTACGCTCACACCAAATTCGGTGTAAGCGTCTATTCCGTCAATGAATAATTTCCCGGTGTGGTTCATAAGATTTTGGCAGATTGGGCGGCGAATGTTTCGGCGGTTGATTTGCGGTCTGTTTCAATCTTCACAACGGCATAGCCGGAGGCGTAGATTTTTACCGTTGCTCCGTGCATCAAAATGATGTTGTGAGATATTGTTTTGCGGCAGTATATTTCAGCGGTGGTGTTGCCGATGAGGAATACATCACCCGGCTCGTTGAGTGTGATTGAGCCGGAGTCGATATAAACGTTATATTGCTCCGGGTTGTATTGCTTGAATTTGCGAAAGTGTGTCAGGGTCGGAAATCGGTTTGCGAGCATAAATTCGCGTCCTTGCGGAGTGAACATTAATGCTGCGAGTTCCTGGAGATTTTCTTCTCCTGTGAACATGGCGCAGTTGTCGAGCGCGGCGGCAACGTCAGGCATTGACCGGCGGCAACGTTTGGCGGCGTAATTCTTCGCTTGTAGCCACTTTTCGTGGGTGTCGTGTATGAGTTTATCCATTGAGTCGTTATTTGAGGCGTAGGCCGCTTGTTTGTATCGTTTCGAGGGTGTCGGCAACGGTCTTGATGCGAGCGTTGACGGTATCGAGCTTCTCGTTGGCTTCGGTGGTGTTGTTTTCAATCCCGGTCAGCCTTTCGAGCATAGCGTTGGCAGTTCCGTTGAGTTCGTTTACGCCTTGCACGAGTGTGTAGGTGTGTCCTTGAATTGTTGTGAGCCTTGCGTTGTTTTCGTCCACACTTTCCTGTGAGGCGGTGGCGATGCCTTTGCTCGTTCCCTCACGGTCGGAGTCTTCCTCAAACCATTTGCCGAGTGAGCCGGAGAGTGCGTCCCACGTCTGCGAGAATGCTTCACCGACTGCATCGATTTCGTTTGCGAGGTCATCGGCAGAGTCAATGACGGCTTGTGTGCCTTTGAACTGACCGTCAGTACCAAACCACTTTGT
Source organism: Prevotella sp. (assembly GCA_023666665.1). Lineage (GTDB taxonomy): Bacteria > Bacteroidota > Bacteroidia > Bacteroidales > Muribaculaceae > UBA3263. Next base: position 17,371 of record JAMPBN010000002.1, read on the forward strand.
TTTGTATTTGTCGAAAATCTTGCCGATTTCGCCCTCAATGAGGTTTGTTACGAGCATCTGCTTGATGATGTCGCCAACGAGTTGTTTCGTCGTTGCCGCCCACGATTTCATTGCGTCTTCGCCCTGCGCAACGGCATCAAAGAATGCGTCTCCGAGAGTCTTTGAGAGGTCTTCGGCGGTCGTTCCCATAATGTCCTCCAACATCTCGTTAATGAGAGTCGCCATTTCTTCGGCGAGTTCGGCGATTTGGTTTTTGTAGCCCTGTATCTTGCCGGAGTCAGACTTCTTTTTGCTTGACTCTTCGTTGATTTGTTGTTGCAGCAACAGTTGTTGCTGGGCGAGGTTTTCGAGCTGCTTGCGCGACTCGTCATATTTTTTCTCGCCGAGGGCTTTGTCTGCGGTGTAGTTTACCGAAGCCCAATAATCGGCGAGCTTGGATACGGTTTTTCCGTATATTTCGGCAGAGTGAGTTGCGGCGATTATCCATTTCGCCCATATTGATGAATTTTGCGTTGCTCCGTGGAGTCGCAAAACCTCGTTATAGGCATCGCGGTAGCACTCCGAGAGTTTTTTAATTGCGTCTGCGGTGTTGTTTTGCAGTCGGACGGTGTCGGCGTTGTCGAGTTCCCATTGCAGTTGGTCGATGCGCTCTTGCAGCCGTTCTATTTCTTTCTGCTTGGCATCGTCATTGTTGAATAGGTTGGCAATCGCGGTGGCGATTTGGAGTGCGGCAGATATGACGGTCAGAATGATTGAGGCTTTCTCAACGGTTGAGATTGATGTTGCGGTCGCTGTGGCGGTGGCTTTGGTAGCCGTACCCATTGCGTCCACGGTCTGCGTCATTCCTTTGGCTACGGACTTGCCGACATCGCCAATAGCCGAAATAACGTCAGCGGTTGCATCGAGGACTTCGCTAATAAAGTCAATCGACTTCTCCATTGCGCCGCCTACATCGTCAGAGAATATCTTTGCGAGTTTGGTTGCCTTGCCTCCGATGTCGGTTACTACGCCGCCGGCCGATTTGAGATTTTGAGCGAATTTCTTGTAAGATTTTGTTACGTTGTTGCGAGCCGTCAGAACACGTTGCTCCGCTTTGGTGGCGTTGCCCTCTGCGGTGGTTACGCGGTTAAGTGATGTAACGAGTTGCTCGTTGTTGGTTACGAGTTGGATTGCGGCTTCGGCTGCTTCTTGGTCGGTAATGAGTGCTTGCGCGGCATCGCGTTCAGCGAGTGCTTCGTTACGCGCCAGTTCGGTGGCTGCTACTTGCTCGTTGGCGTTTGCGAGTTCCTGGCAGTCGGCAGCGAGTTCGCCGGAGTTGATTTGCTCCTGTATGCTTTCGCGGTTTTGGAGCGCGGTTTGATAGTCGCGTTCAGATTGGATTAACTTCTCCTGTGCCTGTTCGAGAGCAAAAATTTCGTCATTCTGATTGCTTTGTTGTTTGATGTCGAGCAAACGAGAGTGTTCGGCGTTGAGTTGGTTGTATTCGTCAGTCGCGGCGTTGAGTTCGTTTTGAGTATTGGTAAATTCTTGGAGTGCTGAAACGAGTTCGGTTTTCGATGATGATATTTGACTAAATGAGCGGTGCATTGCCGTGAACGGATTGCGAGATGCTATTTCGTCCTCCATATTGGCAATCGCCTCTTGAAAGTCCTTAATTTCGGTTACGGACATATCGCCCTTTGCACGATTGAAGTATTCGCGCACCTTTGCGAGTGTGTATTCTAATGATTGGAGCGATTGATTTTCGATGTCTCCGAATACGTCACTCCAATTTATTGACTCCTTGAATACGGCAGTTCCACGGCTTGCCATATCCTTTTCCATTGCGTCCCAAACTTGGCCGTATAGTTCCGGGGCTTCGGCTTGAACACGTTTCAGACGGTCGAACCATTCGCGTTGTGCGAGTTCGTTTTTCTGTAATGTTGTGCCGTAGTCCTTAACCCATTTGTCTTGATATTTTTGACGTAGTGTTGTGATTTGATTTTCGCCGGTGGTTACAATCTGCCGGAGTCGGTCGTAATATTGTTCTGCCATATCGGCATTTTCAGGACGTGCGAGTATTTCGTTGGCATAGTCTGCGGTTGACATTCTGCCACGTTCCGAGGCTTCCCAACCCTCCTCCGTATTACCTTTCTTTGAGAGGTAAATCATTTTTTCAGAGGCTTTCATCTGCTCTGCAAGTTGCAGCAGATGTTGTTGCCACGCCTTTTTAGATGCTTCGGTGCGAGCCTGTATTTGGCGAATTTCCTTTGCCATACCGTCCTCCATTGCATCAATATTGGCTTGATTGACCTCTTGATTGGCTTCGCGTGTGTAGCGAATTACAGCCTCTTTCCATTGTTTGAGAGCCTCGCGTTGTTGTTTGGCTGCTTCTTTCGGGTCAAACGGTTTAGGCGCACCGACTCCACCGCTGCCATTGATACGCTTTGCTTGTGGGTCGATGTGGATTTCATCGAGTTGGTTTTCTCGTTGGAATTGCTCAATTAAAGCGTCTTGACGTGCGAGTTCGGCTTCCCATTGGTCAGTAATGCGTTGCGCCTCGTCAATCTTCTTTTGACGTTCTTTGAGGTCGCCATTCTTGGTGCGATACCACGCATCATAATCGCCGTTTTCGGCTTTGTGTTGCACGTCCAATAGGTCGCAATACGACTCGACATATTTGTTCAATATGCCTTGACGTTCTGCCTTTAATTGGAGTAATTTGCAGTATGCCGGGCCACGCTCCGTTAAGACTCTTTCCCATTGTTCGAGCGAGTCGTAATAACCGAGGGCTTCGCCATATTTGGAGTTAAGTTCATCGACCTTTTTCTTCTCCTGTTCTTTTGTACCTTTGAATGTTTGGCACATTTTAATGTTGTCTTGTAGAGCAACCTTTTCTTGGAGATAGGTCTTTGCGGCTTCTTTGTGAACGTCATTGAGGGCATCGGCGTGTTCGCGAGCTTCGTCCTCTGCGGAGCATAAGTCCACAATCCACGATACGAGTTCTCCAACCAATACGATGAGCGCACCGATACCAGTTGAGATTAAAGCGAGTTTGAGAACACGCATTGCGACCGCCATTGCTTTTGTGGCTACCGTACCGGCTACCATTGCGCCGGTGTGGGCGTTTTGAGCCACGGTTGCACCCTCCGTTGCGGTCGTTTCGGCAACCTTACCGGCAGTTCCGGCGGTTGTTGATTTATTGTTCGCCTCTTGCGCGGCGGTGTTGGCTTTCTCTGCTGCGGTGGCGGTAACGGTGGTGGTAGCCTGTTCTTCGGTGGCTGCTGCGCTTGTAGCGGTTTGGGCGTTATTGACGGCTTGAACGGTGTTGCTCTCGCCCATTAGTTTGTTCCACAATTTGCGGAGTGAGTTCAGCGTTACGAGTGTGAACGCGGAGTCTTTGTTCAGCATCTGCTGAAGTTGTTGCAGACCCATCGTTATTGCCATTACGGACTGCAATTGCATCATTACACGCTGCAAATTTTCGTTCTCGCCTCCGAGTAACGACATTGCGCCCTGCGCTGCGGTCATTGCTCCCGACATACCAGTCAGACCGCTAATAATGCCTTGGAATTGGCTATCGTCAGAGGATAAAATTTTGGCTTGGGTGGCAACGTCACCTTGAATGTCTTTCAAGCGTCCGAGTTCTTCGGCAAGTTCACGATAACGCCCAGTTGACTCGTCTATTGTCTGACCGTTTTGTTGAGCCTCGTTGCGGAGTGCCGCCATTTCCTGCATTACTTCGCGGATACGAGCCTTAACGCTTGTCTGTGTGGTCTGATGTTTGGAAAATGCCTTTTCGTTTTGCTCAACAACCTTTGTGAGTTCTTGAGTTTTTGCAATCATATCCTTGCGGAGAGTGATGTTCTCTTTGATTGCGTTGCGTTCGGCTCGCCATTTGGCTACTTCATCACGTTTGGAGGGTACGTTCTGAAATTTGTTAATCTCGGCAGTGAGCCTGTTATATTCGGCAGTGAGTTCGTTTATAGCCTCGCCATTGACGCGAGTAATACGAGCAATCTCCGCATACGCCTCGCCGATTTGATCGGCGGTTTCCGGCATATTCGTTACGAATTGGATATTCGGTTCGGGTATGTCAGAGAGTAGAGATTGAATGCGTTTGCTTTCACTCTCTATGTTGTCGCAAGTGCTTTTGAAGCCGTCCTCAATTCTTTTGAAGCCCTCGTCAGCACCAGTTGTATCTACGGCAGTTGCCCAGCTTAATCCGTCACTCATTGTCTTGCGCGTATTATTTCAAAATCTCCGTCTTTTAGTTCTTCCTTAAAATTGTCGGGATTGCAAGCGTCTTTGCTTTCATCGTAGAGCGGTGCGTTACGCGACTTGTCGGCTTCATCGCCCAGCATTGGTACTGCACGGCTATACATTAGAGCGTTGTTGAAACTGATGTCATAGAGAGCATATTTTTCGTTAACATTGAGAGTCTTGCATACTCCGAGGACTGTTGCCCATATACTGTCATTTATTGTTCCACTTCCTTTGTCGGTTTTAGAATGTTTGCCTCGCTTAGGGAAGTGGTAATGAGAAAAAAAATGCCGACCTCGTTATCTTTGAGCCGTTGAATAATGCACTCAAATAACTTTGACGGACGCACGTTGTCGAGTATCTTCTTTGCGAGTTCCTCGCGGCGTGTTGTGGTCGTTTTCTTGCGAGAGAAAAATCGAAAAAACCGATTTTTCTTTTCGGTTTGGACAGGTTCGTTACAATGCTTTGCTCCGAGTATAAGCACGGCGGCGATGTCGCCCAACGCTTTGAAGTTCTTTGCGTGGTGGAGGACTGAATAAGTGCGCCTCTCGTTGTCGGTTGTGTTTTCAACGATTGGGAGTGTTGACACAATCTCTGAAACGAGAATGAGAGTCGCAAGCGTTGGCGGCGCGACCTCGTATGTCTGACCGTCAATCTCAATCGAGCCAGTCGCACGTTCAAGTATTGCGGCGGCTACGCGGCTTTCTATTGTGGTTGAGTTGTTATCCATATTGTTGTTAAATAGTAGCCATGTCAGGACTCGAACCTAAACGAACAGAACCAAAATCTGTTGTGCTGCCATTACACCACACGGCTAAATAGCGGGTTTCTCCTGCCTACCCGAAAGGGTGTCTTTCCACACGTCATTATGAAATGTTACGTTATTAACCTGCGGTTGTGTCGCCGGGAACTTTGTACCCGGTCTTGTCTTCGGCCTTGACGCGGAATTTTTGGTATAATTCGCCGTCTTCGCATTCAAGGATTTTGAATGTTACGTCAACGAAATTACCTTCTTCTTCCGAGTAGCCGGGGACGAATTTGACTTTGCACCGGCGAGCCTTGATGCCGATTGCACCAACGTTCTTCGGTACGACTTTCAGGGACATTTCCTTTTCCACGATGTGAGTTGTCACAACGAGGTTGCCGGTGGCGGTGTCCACGGTTGAGCCTGTCAGGAGATGTTCGGTGTCGAAGTCCATTTCTTTGACACGAGTTGTCACTTCAATCGTGCCGTCAGAATATTCTTCGGCTACGACCTTGCCGCCGGTGGCGGTGGCCGTCAGAGTGTCGCCCTCAGAGAATGAGAGCGAGGTCGATTTGTCGTTGATGATGCCGAGTGTGTAAAGTTCGGTAGCAAACGCATCGTTTGCGCCAGTGAGTCCGAACAGCACCAACACTTCGCTCCACGACATTACGACTGTTTTTCGCTTTGGGGTAGCCATTGTTATTCTTGATTAAGTCGTTGAAATTTAAGTCTGATTGCGATAATCGATTGTTCGATTTCGTCCATTTGGTAGGTTTGAGGGGTTGTCTCTTTTGTGATGTAATAGTCGGTGTCCTCACATTCCGATACGAGAGCATTGCCGAGTTCCTGTAATTCGCCTATTCGGTTCAAGTTTTCGCCTCTGCGTCCGTCTTGATATGCGATGTAAGGCACATACACGTTGATTACGACCGTTCCTGCCTGCACTTGCTCGTCAATACCTCCGAGGTATTTCAGCACGATGTCTTCCGTCTTGGCGTTGTCAGGACGTTGCCCACGGCGGTAAACCTCTCCGTGGATATTCTTGCCGAGCGAGCTTTGCTTTACGATTAGGTAAAAGTCGCGTTCAATTTGGATTTCAGTCTTTGACATCTGTTCAGTCTATGAGGTTGCCAATTAGTTGCTTCACGAGGTTTTCGGCGGTGTGTTCGGCTGATGTGAGTACGTCTTTGTGCTTGACGTTCTCGACAAACGCTGCATACTCCATTCCGGCGCAAAGTATGAGGACAATGCCCCACGGATATTTCGCTTTGAGTTTCTGCATTAGTTGTTGAGCCTCTGCAACGCCTTTTGAGCCGTCTCCCTGCGAGCCGGCATACTGCTTGGACTCGCCTGTGATAACGGCTTTGCCGTCCACCAAAATGAGATAACCGATTGATGAGCGCAGATTTCCTGTTACATCGTGATACGATCCAACTTCGCGAGCAATTTTAACGGCTTCTTCGCCAATCTGTTGAAAACGCAAAACAATAAAGTCAGTGAGTTCTTTCTTCCGCTCAATGTACTTTGCTTTGAGTTTGCGAATGTCAGTTTTGCTGACGATTACGCCCTTATACTTGCCGTGCGTTGCAGATTGCTTTGCCACGAGTCAAACGAGAATTTGAATGCGTCCAACGGTTGTTAGCGGCTCGATGTTCAATACGTCATGTTCTCCGAGGTTTTCCGAAAGTCTTGTCAGGCGTATGCGCTTAATGTTTGAGAGTGGTTTGCACTCAATAAGCACGACATACGAGGCTTGGCGAAATTTGCCGTCCTCATACTTGCCTTTGCGAGTGTCGGAGTTGGCTTTGATTGAGCATTTGATTTGGTCGCTCCACGTTGATGTCGCTTCCAACGGTTCGCCATACTCATTAAAGCCGCCCGGAGTAGTGATTTCGTATTGTAGTGAGCCGTTTGTTCTCATTGCTACCAAATGTTAGAGCCGTCCTCTATTACTCGCAGAAAATCGCCTAATTCTTCGTCAGCATTGAGTCCGTAGTAATTGCACCAATAAACGAGGCTCTTTTCAACAGCATCTTGCATTACGGAGGTGGAGACGCCGTTCTCGGTTCGGCTGCTTTCCACATAACCGCGAATGAGTGCAACCGCCACCCGAAAGATATTTGCGTCTTTCGGTGTGGCTGATGCTTCGGGGTTAATCTCCGCGTTGAATAAAGCCAGTTCGAGAGTGCTTTCGTCCGGATAGAATGTGTTCGCGATTGCGTTGCACAAATATTTCAATGCGGCGAGATTGGTCATTTTTTACTGCTGAGTTTTGAGGGTGTAAATTCCGTTCATTTCGGTAATCACCGGCAGAGCGAACACTTCGGCCTTTGTGAACTCGACACCGTTTGAGCCTTGGGTCTCACCTGCTCCCCATTGCGATACGCGGATACGTCCGTAATTGGAGTAAGTAACACCGGCTTCCTGGCGCAGTTCATTGTTGGCATAGGCGTTCTTGATGATGCCGAGCTTACCGGCGGGAACGAACACGAGGTTCTTGGCGTTCCACGGAGTTACGGGCTTGGTGGTGGTGCCGGACTGAATGCGGATTTGACGGCGGATATGCTCGAATGTCGGGAAACCGTTTTCTTGCATATATGCGTTGATGTCGGAAAGCTGAACGAGGCGCGAGGACTTGTCGCTGCCCCATATCATTTGCTTTATCTTCTTCGAGCGGCACATATACGAGGTTGCCGAGGGAGCGCAGAGGATTTTGTCGAGAATGACTTTGTCCTGTGCGGCATCGAGGATTGCTTGAATGTCTTCGAAGCAGTCCACCGTGTCGAGGTTGTCGGCAGTCCACGCGGTTTTCGATGTGGCGATATTTTCGGCGGGCTGGCGGTAGTCGATAATGCCGCGAACACCACCTTCGGGGTTGTTGTCGGCATCGAGTGTGAACTTGCCTTCGTTGGAAAGCGCACCGAGGAATATAAGGTCGATTTTGGCGTGAATTGCGTTGACTACGGCGAGGACATTACCCCACATAAGCTCTGTGAGTTGTTTTGCCTTGGTAGCGTCAGAGAGCGACTTTGAGTCGAGGATTTGAAGCACTTTGCGGTAGTCCTGTATAGACATAGGCAAAGTAACTGCGTGGCGCACGATGCGCTCGGCGAGGGTTTGCAGTCCCTCTGTACCCATAATCGGCTCTTTGGAGTCGTCACCGATTGTGGGAGCGGCGATTGTGATGTTGTAGCGTCCGATGATTTCCTCGAAGTTGAGACCTACGGAGGGTAAATCCCAATCGAGATACGTTTCATACAGAATGTTGTCGAATACCTTTTTGTTGTATTCGGAAATCTTGTCGAAACGGATTTGAACGCGCCGTGTCAGTTCGCCGAAAATTGATGAGTAAATAAATTCTGCGGGCATGGCGGTTTACTGTTTGATGTAGATGATATTGGGATTGTGTTTCAGGCACACTCCGTTGAGCCATTCAGGGAGCATCGGAGCGGCGAGCGAGGGTGTGAGTACGACAGCCTCAAAAGCTGCATCGATTGTCGGGAGTCCTTTGCCGTCAACGTGCAGTTCCGAGCCGACAATCATGTTCGGTTCGTGGAGCGGAGCGGCTTTTTCGCCATCCTTTTCGGGAGCGGCAGACTCAACGAGAATGTCTTCGGCTGCGATGCCGGAGTATGCTTTTGAGAGTGTGATTACATCGTAAGCCGTGTTCGACTTGTCGATGTCGTTGACGGTGGGAGTGGCAGTGCCGTCACCGTATTTGGTGAGAACGTCACCAACGGCGAAATAGTGGCCTTTCTGCACACGCACTTTGGTGGTTGTGCCGCCATTTACCACGAGGGCGGTTTTGCAGACGGCGGCGGTCATGTTGTCGAAGTCAACGAACAGAGGAACGCCACGGCGCAACACCGTACCTACTGCGAGGTCTTTTACGGGCTTAAAACCACCGGGCAAGATTTTGCACTCGCCGCGCCATATTTCGGGAAAGTGGCCGGCATAGTCAGTGCGGTTAAATTCAATAGCCATTGCGGTTTTTGATGAGAGGGTTAAACATTAGGACATTACTTGTCGGGTAGCGACTTTGCCCATGCGTCTTCTTCGGTCTGCATTTGCGCGGTCGGAGTCACCGTTTCGTGCGCCTGTCCTTTCGGCACGAGGTTGTGGTTCACTAACTGCTGCTTGAAGTCGGCGAGTTCTTTGTCGAGGTCGGCATCTTCGGCGAATGTGCGACCGGCGATTAAAAACTCAGGTATGCCGAGCTTCTTTGCCTTGTCAGCGATTTGCTGTGCGCGAGTTGTTGCGGCTTTTTCGGCTTTGAGGTCGCTATTCTCCTTTTCGAGAGTTTCGAGCCTCTTTTGATAGGCTGCGAACCACTCCGGCACGGCGGTTGGATTGTTGCCCTCTCCGTTGCCCTCCTGTTCATCGGATTGCTTGGCAGATTGCTTCGGGTCTTTATTCTGTGTCTTCCTCGTGATTTCAGCCTGCATTGCTTTGGCATAAGGTACGAGCGAATCCACGGCATTAGCAATATCCTCGTCCGAGGCATCGTCTTTCAGACTTGCAGAGCCGAGGTCAACGAGGGTGTCGAGGGCTTTGTCAGTGAGTCCGAAATCGGAGCATTTGTCGGCAAGTGCCTTGCGAAACTTCTTTTTCATTGGGTTGATGATTGGTGTATTAGTGTTCAAGTTGCCCACAAAGTTAATCAAAATTTTGGAGCGGTGCGTAAAAAGCACGGAAAAATTTTGTGTTGAGAGAAAATTTTTTCTCCCACGTTACCACGGAGTTAAGCGAAAATGTTGTGTCAAGTCGCAAATTTTCTGAAAAATAATTGCAGAAAAATTTGGCAGTTATAATAATTAGCAGTAATTTTGTCAGCGTAAAGGAGGTGCGTAACAAGCACCGCAAGTTAAACCAGTAATAAACGCAACTGATATGAAAGGTATAAAAATTTCAAACTTCAATCGTTCATTCGCCATGTTCCTTATGGCTATGGATACCACGTTCACCTATTCCTACAACCGTATCTTCGTAGGAACAACCTCCGATGTGGAAAAATTCAAAAATTGGTGCTTGCGCAGCGGTGTTCGCGAGTCCGAGATTAACGAGATGTCGTTTGAGTTTGTAGAGGATATCGAAGATGCAATCTATTTGTAAAACCGGGGAGGTGTTAAACCTCCTCACAAAAAGCAATCATTATGGCAAACAATCGTATGGCTCAAAAGGTGTTCAAGCACACAAAGGATAATGACGGCTTCGAGGCCGCTCGCAGATACGCTGACAAACTGCGTGAGAACGGTTTCGTATATAGTTACCACCATCCGTCCGGTGGTACAGTATACTACCACAGAGAGCTGCTTCTTGAGGTGCTTGTATATGTTCAGTAATACCCAAACAACGCAACTATGGATAAAGAAACAATCATCAAAAATGAGGTAGAGATTGGGAAAAGTCTTCTCCGAGACCTCTACTTCTATAAGCAGTTAAAAAGTGTCGGTAATCGAAAGGCTGATAGGTTCTTCAAAGCACAACTCCATTCCGCTGCAAATTGTCTGATGCTACTCAATGACGGCTACTTCATAGATGATGAGACCGGGCAAGTATGCAAAGGAGATGTCAAGGTCGCAACCGAGTTCCTAAATGACTTTATCGAGTGCTTGCCTAATTGGCGAGACTGTGTGTTGACCGCTAATTCTTCAGCCTCGTTCCTGCTCCGCTTTATTAGCGAAGCCGCTTGGAAAAAACTATTCTAAATCAATAATCCCCATAAACAACGCAACTGAATATGGAAACAACATTAGACAATCGCTTCTTCGACTTCGAAAAAGCTCGCGTTCAGGGTCTGACGCTCGAACAGCTCGAAAAAACCCACAAAGAAAATGACGTGTACGGCAATCCGCTGAAAGGCATCTACCACTTCGCCCTGCTTCAGCAAATCATCGGAATGTGCAACGAGTTCGGTTACAACGTAGATGTGTACGACCTGTTCGCTGCACAGAACAAAGACCGCAACACTCCCGGTGTGGTTCTCCTGCCTCAGGTTGAGGCGATGTACGGAGAACGTGCAGTCGAGGCGCACATTCTGCGCCGTGTGTTCGCCAACATTCGTCTTACCGACTTTGACGATGAGGAAAACACAACCAACCTCGCCGTGGCTTTCCACCAAAAAGGTATTCAGGTCGGGTTCGGCAACATGGTTAAAATCTGCCACAACCAGTGTATGCTCTCGCCGACAAACTACGCTGCGACCTATTCGGAAAAAGGTCGCGGACGTGGCGAGGGTATCACAATCCCGGAAATCCTCGACACGGTTAAATCGTGGCTTCTCGATGCTCGCCACATCATCGTGACCGAGCGAGAGAAAATCGAGCGCATGCAGAATATTGATGTCGATGCCGACACAATATTCCGGCTCATCGGTCTGCTGACTGCGCTCAGAGTCAAGTGCGACACTCGCAACAGCGCGATACGCGAAACAAAGGTCTATCCGCTTAATCAAGCGCAAATCTCGCAGTTCACCGAGTCGCTGCTTATCAAGTACCACGAGAGCCGCAACATTACGGCTTGGGATATGTACAACGCCGCGACTGACCTCTACAAAGCCACGTCAATGGATATTCCGGCGCTTCTCCCTCAAAACCGCGCAATGGTGGCGTTCCTTGATGAACAATTCGCCCTCTAAAAACAACCAGTCGGGAGGGGCATTGCTCCTGTGATGTTCCTCCCGGCATAATCTTCAAATCAAATGAGCAACGAACAATTGACGGATAACGACCTCGAACTTATCGAGCTTGCCGAGTCCACGACTTACTGCTCGTCAATACGCAAATACATTGACGAGGCAGATACGGAGTACTGCAAAAAGATACTGACCGATATAATGAACAGCAATGAAATTGCTTGGGAGGACTGATGTATGAGTGTAGTTCTAACGAAAGGTGGAAAGATAACCACCGGCTCGGTAATATGTGAAACCGAGTGGGATTTCATAAACAAGTATCTTGACGATTACAGCCGAGATGAGCAAGTCGCGTTATCCAACGACATCTGCGTTGTGTTGGAGGTAATCGGAGACGGCCACGACCCATACGAGTATATGAAAGTTCCCGAAAACGAGCGCGACTTCTCGGATATTCCTTTCGATAATGTCAGCGAGTATGTCGATGACTTGCGCGATGTCGATGCGCTCCAAAAACTGCTGACTGAGGTTGACAACGACCTCTTTCAGCGAGCATTGCGCGACTACTACAATAATCACTCTAAACCGAATTTCTAACAATGGAGATACCCGAAAACCCAAATAAACGAGATTATCGCGCCGAGGTTACGGAGCGCATAATCAACGACCTCAAACAACAATGCTATGTTGTGTACTATTGGAACGTCAAAGGTGCGCCAATAGAGATGTTCATCGAGGTAGCCCGCGACTTCGTGAAAAAAGGCTACTACGCGAAAGTAAACTACTTTGTGGAGTCTTGGAAAGGCATTCAGAGCGTTGTTATAAGCAAAGAACCGCTCCACGAGTCTAACGCACGAATGATATATTCGCGTATGATACACTAAAAATGCGTTTTCTCGCGGTTTTGATGCTTCGGTGCTAAATTGTATTGTTTGAGCGTTGGAGGCGTTGAAATCGCGAGAAAATCGCTAAATTTGCAGTATTCTGAATTATGGAAGCAAAACGAGTTTACCACGTCCATCTGCGAGAGCCATACGAGGGTAAAAGCGACTTTTATTTTGGGTCGCTGATTGCCATATATCGTTACCTCCCTGCTGATGTGGTAGGAATAAAGTATTCATCTCTCAAATCAACCAAACGTCAGCACTACGAAAATAAAAAGTGTGTGATAAACGTTGATGAGATAAAACGCAATGATAGAAAATGAATAAAGAAACATTGATGCCGTTGTTGAAATACTACCACGGCGAAAGTGAGCCTCCCGAGGATTACGACCGACTACAACAAATGTGGTGGAGTGGCGAAAAACTGCTTTACGATAGTGTCGCCAATGATGAGTCTTACTTCGATAAAGTTTTAACCAGTTATAGAGATGCAGTCGAAGCAAACGGCGTGTCGGGAGCCCTCGCCGATAAAAAAGTTAATGAGAATAAACGTGCGATAATCTTTTTCTTGGATATATGGCACGGAAAATATTTCCCTTACGACTCGTTAGATTTAATCCACGAGTATTAAGATAGAGGCACGGTTTTGTTCCGTGCCTCTATCGTTAGTGTAAGGTTGTAAGGTTTCCGGCTGCGTCCGTGGTGTAGATTACACAGCCAACTGCTTTCATTTTCGACATTGCTGATGCTGATATTCTCGGAACTACATTTGCCGGAATAAATATACTTTCGATGCAATCCAATGTTAATTGTCCGTGGTATTGGAGTTCTATGTAACTCCACGCCCAATCATTAGTACAATCAATCGCAGACTTCGTGCTTGTTGATGAGCCTAAAATGTTGCGTATTGATTTGAACGAGGCGGCTTGCGGGTCTGATGTCAACGAGGGAGTTACACGACCTCCGAGCGAGTCGCACATTGTAAATGTGGCAATGACTTTATCTTTCTTGAAACGGATTTGAACACCATCTCCACGACTCCAATATTGATTGGCAATACCGCTCTTTGATTGCCTTACAATATCCCTATCCATAAGAAAACCATACTTTTCATAATCTTGTGGAGCGGCAGTTGTCGTGTCTGTTCCGAATAGGTCACGCGAAGCGTTTTTGCGCAAGTTAATGTCAACAGCTCCCTTTCCTGTGCCTGTTTCAATTTGGCTCTTAAAGTATGAGCCAAACAGAGAGTCCAATACATCATCGCCACTGTTAGAGAGTCGCGGTACATTCATACCAAAATCGGAGTTCTCGAATAGTTCGAGCATCTTTCCTCGCATTTCTTCGACTTCCTCGTCAGTCCAGTTGCCCGGTTTACGGAGTTTGCGAGCAAGATTTTTGAGAGTTTCGGGTGTGGCATCTCCCATTGCTTTTTTGATGTCGGCGAGAGTTGTTACATTGCCAATCTGCTTGCGGTATTCCTCAAGTAGTTTATCAACCTTTGTTCGTGCGGTGGATATTTCGCCGGTCTTGGCTGATAGTAGGTTGTTGACCTCTGTTGCAAGGGTGATGTAATTGTTATCTTTTGAGCGTGTGGCGTAGTCAATAGCGGTTTTCGCTTTTGTGGATAGGTCGAGCCAATCCTTGACTTTTCCATATTCCGCGAGATATTTTGAGTTAAGTTTGTCGGCAAGTGGTTTGAGTGTTGCGGTTGTGATAGAGGGGTTCGCAAGTGCGGTTTTAACCTGTATTGCGAGGTCTTTTAGTTCATTATTGTTGGACTCTGTAAGTGCATAGTTAATTGCCGCCTGTACGCTTGCAGATATTGTCTCAACTTCAATTTCTCGCTCCACCTTTCGGAGTTCCTCTTGATAGGCTGCTTTTGCCACCGGCCATGTGTCATACTTTTTGTGTGTTTCAACCCAACTGATTTCTCTTTCGAGCCAATCCTTTTTAGCTTTGAGAGTTGAGAACGACTCACGAGCCATTCGGGAGATAACAGCGTTCTTTGTGGCTTCGAGTTCCGAGAGTGTAAATTGCTTGTGCCAGTTGTGAGCGTCAGGAATGATGTCGCCGAGGGCTTCTTCTGCGGTCTTGGTGTCGGATATGCATTTTTGCAGAGCCTTGGTTTCCTCCCATATCGCTTTAATGCTTCCGGCTTTCATTGCGGCGTTGAGAGCGTCAGTTGATACCTCGCCATAGTCCGATGCCGTGCCGAGTGTCTTGTGTGCGTCAGCCTTGAATTGTTTGCCGATGTCGCGCAGTTTACCGGCTTCCTCTCTGATGAGTTCTGGATTGCCCGATTTGATTGCGGCTTTGAGTGCCGATGTATCTACGCCCGGAATGCCGCCCACGACTGCGAGCATACGTTCTCCATACGATTTTGAGATGTCGGCAATGTGAGCGTCTTTCTTGGCTTGTATGGCATTGCGCTCTTTGCGTTCCTCCCAACGCTTGCGGATTGCGTCCTCTTGTTCGGGTGTGCGCTCTGCGTGGCGTTTTTGGGCGATTTGCAGCGGTGTGAGAGCCTTTTCTTGGTCGGGGTTGAGGATTTTATCAATCGCACCGGCATTGTTGCGTATAAAGTACGGTTCTGTGCCTCGTTCTCGCGCTGCTGCTATCTTGTCGGCATTGTCCGTTACCCATTGACGGAAATTGTCGGGATATGACTTAATCTCCCTGCCACGTTTGAGCCTTGCGAGTTCTCCGCGCCAGTCTTCGCCGTTGAGCATCATTTCGGTTAAATGAGCCGTTTCTTCGGGAGGTATCGTTATCGGAGTTACGAAACAAAAACATTGTGGGTGCCAGCCGTCAAAAACAAAATCCTTTGGATAGTCACCGGCGAGCTTGTCGCAGATGTCTTTTTGAGGGTGTGATTTTGAGAGTTGCACACGCTGACCGAGAACGAAATCCATATCTTGCCAACGTGCATTGTCGGCTCTGCGGTAGGCGATATTCGTTTCGGTGCGAGCCACGCGCATAGCGTTTTTGTATGATGATTTATAAACGCCTGTGCCTGTCCTGTATGAGTCGCGGTCGCAGTCCACAAAGCCATAAGTTCCGTCCGGCTTCTTGACTCGCTTTTTCCACTTCTTGCCGTATATAGGTTTTTTGCCGATTACGTTGCCGTCCTCGTCCAATATATCTTCTTCGCCGACTTTGTAGCGGAAGCGGCGAAACATTAGGTCGGGTTCGTTGAGGTAGTTGCGGACACGTTGCGACATTCCTTGTGCAGACTCTCCCTCTCCGATTGATAGAGTTATTGCGACTTCCATTTCATCGCGGAGTTGGCGCACGGATTGCCATACTCTTTGCGAGAGGTTGAGTCCTTTTTCGGAGCGAGCCAAAAATGCCGACATTGCAGATGTGTTGCGGCTCGTCCACGCTGAAAATTCGGGTCTCGACAAAACCTCTTTGCCGAACATTGATTTTACGAGCTTGTCGGCTTCTTGGTTGGCGGTAGCCCATTCCAATTTTACGCCCTGCTGAATAGCCATAACAGCAACGGAGTGGAGTTGTCGCAGTAACCGCTCCACCTCGTTTTGCTTCTTTTGGCTCTGACCGTCAAACGAGAACATTTCGCCCGGTGCGAGTGTGGGCATAGTCTTATTCAGAGCCATAATTTGGTTTACGGTCTGAATGAACATCAAGCGTATTTGATTGGCATACGACTCCGTGCGCTTAACACGCGCTGCGGTGGCTGCTTTCGGGTCGGTTGGTTTGGGCTTCTTCGCCATTTGAGAGATGTTTTATTTTTTATCAGGCTGCTTCTTTGCTTTGGTTGGTGGAGTCGGTTCTTCTTCCTCGTCCTCGTCTTCATCTTCGTTGCCGTCCGAGAATGATTGTGCGCCGGCATTGGCTACATCGCCAAATATAGACTGCTGAAGTTTGGCGGCTTCTTCCTTTTCTGCCAGAATGCGCTCTCTCTCTCGGGTTACGTCCTTGACGAGTGGGTTCAATTCGATTGCGGTTTCGGTTGAGAGTATGCCGCCGTCAACGGCTCTGATGATGTCGTTGAGGTCATCGGCTACGTCCTCACCAAACGGCTCTTGGAATGTGTGTTGTACATCGAGGTTTTCGCATTCTCCGGCAAGTTGAACGTCAAGCACGTTGCCAATAATAGCAATGATGAGAGAGGCGGTTCGGTCGAGTAGTTCATCGTGTATCTCCTTATGCTTTGATGCCTTGATGTCGGCAAGCATCATAACGGTTCGGAGTGCCTTTGCTGATAGTTGCGAGATAGATTTGAGGGTGTCGAGTGTGATGTTCGGAGTAAAAGATTTTGAGAGAATTTGACTTTGCAGCCATTCGAGTTCATCTTTCTTGGATTGCGGAGCGTTATCCCACGTTACATAACGCATAGCCTTATCCACTCCGTCCGGGCTGTTGGTTACGAGGGTCTTTGCCTCCTCCTTTTTGTCAGGGAGGTTCTTAATCACGTCTGCCGAGAATACGGCTATCGGGTCGGCAAAATAATCGTTTGTGTCGGCGGTGCGAGAGGCTATCATTTCCTCGCGGTGGATTAGCGGTTCAACGCCTTTCCATTCCTTTTCCTGTTGAAACAGAATGATAGGTATTTTGCCGATGAGATTGGGTTCGTTGATTACCTCCCAGCCGAGGCTCTTTTTGGTGCAACGGTAGATGATTTCGGGAGTGTAGATGTCGAAGTGATATACGGCTTCATCGTTCTTCTCCTTGACGTAGTAGCCCCACGCCATTGAGATTAAATTTTCGTATTGGTCGAACTTGCAATAAATCTCATCGCCTTTTGACTTTGCGAGTACGCGGATTTGAACGTCAGGCTGACCGTCATTGTCCTTGAATACACGGAACAGCATTGCAGACTCCGTTTCAGCACCGGCAAGACGTTTGCATTGGCGAATTTTGGAGTCAAAGCGAGTGCGTTTTATTACGTCTTGGAATTTCTCAAACGCACGATCCGTGCCGTCTGAAACCTGCGTCCATTTCACCGGTCTGCCGTATAGGAATACGAGAGCGACTTCGTTTATATAAACCGGGTATGGCACGGCGAGCTTCCACCGTTCTTCTCGCTTCTTGATGTTGCCTTTTTTGTCGGTTATGAGTTTGGGTTCGCGGCGGTTTACCTTGTGGGTTGCCGTGTTGTATTCGGCAATCGCTTCGAGAGCCATTTCGCCGCGAGTGGTCATTGACGCTCTGACCGCCGAGATGTCTCGCGCCGCCAGTAGTTCGTCAAACTCTTGTTTTCTGCCGACAATTCGGTTGACGGCGTTACTGAAAATGTCAAGTAGTGGCATAATTTTGAGGGTTGTTAAATAGGTTGGAAATTATCAAAATCAATGTCGAGGTCATCTTCCATAAGGTCGTTTATTGCGTAACCGAGAATGTCGACAAACTCGTCATGTGGTGCAGCCGGGAATGAGCATACTTGATTGAGGAAATCTTCGTTCCACGAGCCTTGAACGATGTAAACACGTCCGCACTCTATGCGTGGAGATACGACACGAAAGCGCACCTCCTTATCGTCAACCGGCGTTGGTGTGGGCTTTACGTTGAGAGTGGTCGTTTCTTTGAGCATCTGCACAACGCTGATACCGTTTGCCTTTGGCTCGATGTGGAGAATGCTTTCGGAGTTGCCGCAGTGGGCGTCCATATATTCGGGAATGAACCTCAATAAGTCGGGCATTTCCTTATATACCGACATTGCGTCCATGAGGTAAATGTTAGTGCCTATGCGACACGCTGCCAGTATGCCGGAGGGGTCGTTGTCCTGTCCTTTTTTCTTTTTGTTGTAGGCGGTATCGAGGTAAAAATGCACCGGCTCGCGGTAGCGCAGAGAGCGAAAGTCGGTCTCCGAGATGATGCGAAACCAATCTCTCTTTACAATATTGCCGCCCTCTACGGTCGGTCTTTGCTGATAGAGGGCGTTAAATTCTCTTGGTGCGCGTTGCTTCTGTGTGAGCAGTTTTTTGAGCGAGTGCTTCCACGGCCATAGAGCATCACCGATTTGTCGGGTTGAGAGTCCGTTGTCGTTCTCGACTTCGCATATTGCCGGGATAGTGATAACGTGCCACGCTCCCGGCTCGGCTTTGAGCAATCGCCCTGCCAAATCGTCCTCGTGCCAACGTGTCATAATGAATAGTTGTCGGGAGTCATTGTGCAGACGTGTGGTTAATACCGTGTTGTACCAATCCCAAACTCGCTCACGATACGTTGGAGATTGCGCTTCGATTGCGTCTTTGACCGGGTCGTCAATTATGGCAATATCCACCGGTGTACCTGTCAAACCGCCGCCAACACCTACGGCTTTGTAAAAACCGCGATGCCCTACGGTTTCAAAGATGTCAACGTTGCGGAGATAGCCTTTTGTGTCGGTGCGCACGTTTGAGCCGTTGAGGTAGGTTTCAGGGAATATGCTTTGATACTCCGGGCTGTCGATGCAGCGTTGTATTGAGCGAGAGAATTGCGAGGCAAGGTCAATCGAGTATGAGCAACCGGCAATTTTGAGTTCGGGATTACGACCGAGCGCCCACGCCGGAAACATTCGAGAGATGATTTCGGACTTTCCGTGTTGTGGAGGCATAAACACCATTAGATTTTTGATTTTGCCCTCAAACAGCATTTGGCAATGTTGAGCCACTACGCGGTGAAACCATTCGAGGCGGTAATTGGTGTTCATATATCCGAGAAAACACGCAAATTCGGTCGGTGCATTCAGCTTCAAGCGTAATTGCATCAACTTCATTAGACGTGTTCGTTGCTCGGACTGCTTCGGTGTCATTCCTTGCTTTCAAGCATTTTGAGGCGTTCAATTTCGGCGTTTACTTCGTCAATAGTCATTTCTTCCTCCGTCTCCGGCTTCTTGATTGAGATGTCGTTTTGCTGACGGTTACGGAAGTGTTCCGGGTCGAGGTTGCAGAGTAGGAAAATAGCGGCTACCACATTGGGCTGCACATAGATTTTTTTCTTTGTGCGAGTCTGCTTGCGGATTACGGGTTGAGTCGGGTTTTGTGGGTTTGGTCGGTAGTCGGTATGTTCTTCCTCCACGGTACGCTCGCCGCCCTGCGCGGCTTCCATAAGTGTGCCGAACAGAGTGCGAGTGTGCGTTGCTTTGTATGCTTCCACGGCTCGCTCTATGGCTTCGGCATACTCCTTGTGCTGCTTCTTCCAATTACGGTGCGATTTTTCGTCAATGCCCATTTGCTCGCAGTAGTCTTTGAGCTTGGCACCTCCGAATGTGATGAGTCCGTGCTTTGTGATGAAAGCCTCGCACTCATCGCACATCTTCTTTGAGTATTTAGCCATTTTGCAGTTTTATGAGGTCGAGGAATTGGTTGCGGAGTTCGAGAGAGTGCTTAAACAGTCCTGTGTAGTGAGCCACCGACATTTTGCCATTGTTCTTGACTCCGCGCATAGTCTTGCAGAGATGAGTTCCGTTCATTACGATTGCCATTCCGTTGTGCTGACCGTCTAATGCCGTGGAAAGCATATCGACAATCTGCATTGCGAGGCGTTCTTGCAGTTGGAGTCTTGCGGCGCAATATCCCACGACTCGCGCCACCTTTGAGATGCCGAGTATTCGGCCAGTCTGAGAGGGTATGTAAGCAAAGTAATATTTGCCGAAAAATGGCAAAATGTGGTGTTCGCACATTGAGTAGTAATCGCCACTATCAAACACGAGGTCGGTTAATCCGTCCTCGTTGTCGAATGTGGTAATCTTGGGCTTCTTGTCTGGATTGTAGCCACGGAATATCTCTTTGAACATACGGAGAATGCGGTCGGGAGTCTCTTTCAAGCCCTCCCGCTCCGGGTCTTCTCCAATGTATCGGAGCAGCGTTGTCAGCGCAGTCCGAGCATCTTGTGCGTTTGGAGTGAAAGTTTCCATTTCGGGTGTAGCATGATGTAGTTAATGCAGTTTTGGAGATTGAGAGCGTTCCATTGTTCGTTGACGCGGTCGCACGGCTGCAAAAAGTAGCATTGACGATAACCGGCTTCAACGTCTTTGAGCTTGTCGATGTGGTCGAGATGCTCCATATCAAACACGACTTTGAGTTCATCGATGCGCTGAATGTTAGGAACGTTGCCGTACTTGGGAGATACGGTTATCCAATCAATCGACTCTGCGAGTTTGCCGGATAGTTTGCGAGTGCCGTTTGTCTCGATATGTACGAAACGGCGTTCTTTGTGGAGTGCGTCAACGAGCGAGTCAGTGAGTTGGAGTGTAGGCTCGCCGCCTGTAATGACAACGTGCATTGCCGGATAGCGAGTAACTTCTTCGATGATTTCGGCTTCGGTCATTTCCTTGCCGTGGTTGTGGGTGGTGTCGCAAAAATCGCAAGCGAGATTGCAGCCGCTCAATCTGATAAAGATTGACGGAGTACCGGCGAAGTTGCCCTCACCCTGCAACGAGTAGAATATTTCATTTACTTTCATTGTCGGTTGAGAGTTCTTCGGGTTCGTTGTTGAGGTTGTGGTCGGGATTGTGATGCGAGTTACCTTTGATTTTGGGTTCTTCGCAATAGACGGCAATGTTGCCCTCTGATTCTTGCACGGTGGCTTTGTAGCACTCCGGGATTTGGTCGACAATCCACTTGGCGATGTTCTCGGCTGTGGGATTGAACGGCAGCAGCTTGTTGAAATTGCCGTGGTCAAGATAGCCATGTATCTTCTCCTTTACGTGTTTGAAGTCCACAACCATACCGTCACGGTTAAGACGGCGAGCGCGGCAATAGACGGTTACAATCCAGTTGTGGCCGTGCATATTGGCGCATTTGCTTTCGTATGAGAGCCGGAGTTTGTGGCAACCGGCAATCTCCATTCTTTTTGATACGTAATACATTGGTTTATTATGCTTTTTGCGATTTAGTTAATGCGTAGAAAAACGGTGTGTCGATTAGAGCGAGAGTGAATTTCAGAATGTATTGACCGAGTATCATGTTGAGCGTCATTGTTAGTCCTCCCGGTTGCCATAACCAGCCCGAGCCGATGCCGAAAGCGATTGTTATATAAATCGCGGTGTCTATGATTTGAGAGGTCATTGTCGAGGCATTGTTCCATATCCACCGAAAACGAGCATCGCCGGAGTATGAGTTGCGGATTTTATGAAATATCCAAACATCCCATTTTTGCGAGGTTAAATACGCCGTCATAGAGCCAATGACGTAAAATATAGTCTGCCCCAATAAAAGCTTATAGGCGGCTTGTATTTCGCCGTTATAGGACGGTAGGTATTGCGTAAGTAGAATTAACACTAACGCGAGAATTTGCGCCTTAAAACCGCGCCATACGGCTTTGTCGGCTTCCTCCCTGCCCCATATCTCGCCGATTACATCAGTGCATAGGAATGTGAGTGCGTATGTGAGTGCCGCACCGGGTATGAGTACAGGCGAGCCGCCCAATGTCAGCCCGGTGTCAATGACCTTGCTTGTGACTACATTTGCCACGATGAGGCACACCACAAACACCACGTTTAGTGCGATGAGGTTTGAGTCAGTCTTCTTCATATTCGGTCGGGTCTATGATACCGGCATCGTGCATAGCCTCTTTGCGCTCTATGCAAGTGCCGCATTTGCCACAATGCTTTTCGCCGCCTTTATAGCACGAGTATGTGAGTGAGTAATCAACGCCATACTCCTTGCCAATACTGGCGATGTCGGTTTTTGTTATGTTTGTGAACGGCGCACGGATAGAAACCTTTTCGTCCGTGCCTCTCCGAATTGCCGCTATCATAGCCTCGATAAATGAAGCCCGGCAGTCGGGATAAATCGTGTGGTCTCCGGCGTGGTTGGCGATGAGGATAAACGACAAACCACGGCTCTCCGCTATCCCTGCTGCTATTGAGAGCATAATGCCATTGCGGAACGGAACGACCGTTGATTTCATATTCTCGGCGGTGTAGTGTCCTTCGGGTATTGCGTCCGCTCCGGCAAGTAGTGAGGATTTGAAGTTGTCGCGCATGAATGTGAGTGGCACGATGATGTGTTCAATGCCGAGTAATTCGCAGTTCTTTTTGGCGCATTCTATTTCGCGTTGAGCGTGGTTGCTGCCATAGTCGAACGTAACAGCCAGTGCGATGTCCTCTTTTTCGCGGTGGAGCAATGTCACGGAGTCCATTCCTCCCGATAAAATGATGAGAGATTTTTTCATATCTGTTATTTTATGTAGTCTTGATTGCCACCGGCTTTCTGATACTCTTGCTTGCAATGTTCGATTGTGAGTAACAGAGTGCACGTGTTTTGCTCGTTGTTGTATTCGGCTACCGAGTTGAAGTGTTCCTCTCCGAAGTGGTTAATAATCGCTTGTTGAGAGATGTTGCGAATGTGCCGACCTCCGAGGTAGCCAAAACGCTTCGGTACGGTGTAGGTGGTAGAGTCGCACGATGTGCAAAAGATGTTCTCGCGCAGTAGTTTGGTTGCGGTGCAGCCGAGTAAGTGAATGTCAATTGTCGGCTTGCGGTGCTTTACGTAGCGAGTGAGCTTGCTTACATAGTCGGCTTTGCCTTTTGCCCTCATTTCGGGTACGCTGAAAGCGATATAATCCGAAAACTCAATAAGACGGTCAAGTTCCTTGATGCCGTCATTCATATGGAAAACGTTAATTACGCGGTGGTTTGGTAGGTCTTGTCGCATTTGGTGGCGCAACTCCCAAACCTTTTCCATTCCGAGTAAGTTTTGACAATCCACCTCTACGCACGTTACCGGCTGACCGTGGTCGAGTGTGAATTGAACGAGGTTGTCATACCACTTGTGTATCAGAGCCGAGTCCACAACGAGGTTTTTTCTTGCTCCGAACATAAGCGTAAATAAGCCGGAGTCCTGTATCGTGTGGCGGCACGATTGAGCAATGATTGTCGGAATGTCGATTGCCGGGTTCTGCATCCACTTTAGCGGCATAATCGGTGCTTTGCCTTTGCCGAATACCATTTTCTCGACAAAGGGGAATGCCGTAAACAGATAGTAGTTTACGCCGAGTTCCTTACACGCCATAAACTGATTCATTACCTCTGCTCCGGCAAAATGAACTTTGATATTATCCGGCAAATGAAGCCCTATTTTACTTTGCATCCGAGGTATGAGTTAGCGATTAGTTTATTCTTGATGTCTTCTTTGATTTGGTCTTTGAGATGTTGTTTCTCCGGTGGGAGTACGACAATGATTTTGACCTTTGCATCATCATCGCCCTCCTCGAAAAACTCGCCGAGGTTGAGCGAGTCTTCAGGCACCGGCACATTGACGGCAAAATCAGCGAGTTCTGATGTGTCCCAATGTTCAGTCAGTTTTGAAATATCCCAACGGCCAAACGGAACGTTATCGAGTATCTGATACGCGTTGAGTTCTTCGGCTGATGTTTCTTCGGGAATGATGAAGCACGGAGTCTGTTCGATGCGTAGGTCTTTGAGTGCGCGTAAACGCATATTGCCGCCAATAGCGATGAAGCGACCGTCATTGTACGGATACACCATTAATGCCCGATATTGGAGCATTTCAGGGTATTGCTGAATTTGCTTTTTCAGTCGGTCGAAGTTGTCGAAGTCTATCTCACGAGGGTTCGGGAGTAGTCCGTCAATCTGACCCTCATTGTAGTCTATGAGGTCAATGTCAATGAGCCGTGGAGATGTTGTGTTCATTTGTCGTTCTTGCTTGGTTTGAATGATACCTCACAACCGGGGTACGAGTCAGAGAGGGTGTCGGAGATGATGTCGAAAATCAAATCTTTATCGTCTTCGAGTTCTTCCGGCAGAGTGATGATGATTTTGTCGAGGGTCGGAGCGTCTTTGTCCTGTTTGGGCTGCTGCTCAAATAAGCCGTCCAACGGAGCGTCCGCGAATGTGGGAATGTCAACGCCAAAATCATTGAGTTGTGCATCATCCCACATATTTGCGAGTGCTTCCATATCGAATTTACCGAACGAGGCGTTATCAAGCACCGTCATTGCTTTGAGCCTGTCAACGGCGGTGTCCTTGTCGATGATGATGCACGGTGCTTCGGTGTGTCCGAGTTCGCGCATCGCTTTGAGTCGCATATTGCCTCCGATGATGATGTAATTGCCGGAGGGCAGAGGATAGACGAGCAACGACCGCCATTCGAGCAATTCGGGATACTGCTCAATGTTGGCTTTGAGCTTTGCGAGTTTGTCTTCCGTGATGTAACGAGGGTTCGCGGGCAAGTCGTTAAGTTGCCCGGTGTTCTCTTCCAGTAGGTCGAGGCTGATTGTCTGCTGCGTTATGAGCGGTTTTTCCATTGTAATCTTTTTGCGAGAGAGTCGGAAATATCGGATATACAGCCACAAAGTTAATAAAAAAACGGTGCTTATTATGCACCGTTGAGAGTTTTTTTTTGAGTTTGGAGGTTAAATTTGTGAGAGATAACTCCAAATTGAGGATTGAAATTCTTCGAATGAGCGGCAAATTATGTACTTGTACCCTGCTGCTTCAACCTTTTGTTGCCATTGCTTTTGTGAGTCTTGTTGAGTGCCTTTCGGAGTTTTCATTTCGATACAGAGCGCGTGATATTTTGAGTTCGGGAATAGGAATATCAAGTCAGATACGCCGGCGGTTACTCCCTCACCTTTCATAATCCCTGCTTCAGTTTTGTTTCGTGCGCCTCCGTTTGGTACTGCAAAAAGTAGCGTTGCGAGTTTTGGATATTGAAGTCGAAACCACTTGACACAGTTTTTTTGAATGTCGCTTTCGATGTGTCTTTTGAGCATTGATGTGAGAGTTGTTGATGTTTAGAACGGCAAATCATCATCGCCGCGTTGTGGTTGCTGAAATGATACATTTCCGGTTGTTGATGTTACGGCGTTGGTGGGTTGTTGAGAGTCTGCTTTGCGGTCGAGCATTTGGAGTGTGTCGGCATTGATTTCGGTTACATACCTCTTGACTCCGTTCTTATCGTCATACGAGCGAGTCCGCATTTTGCCCTGCACATAGACTGATGCTCCTTTGTGGACGTACTTCTCGACTACCTCTGCCAGTCTGCCGAATAGAACGACATTGTGCCATTCGGTTTTGTCGAGAATTGTTGTGCCGTCCTGTTTGGTGTAGCCTTTGTCGGTTGTGGCTACTGACAGAGCGGCAATCTTCGTTCCGTTTTGGGCGTTTACGATTTTGGGTTCATCTCCGACAAAGCCTATAACGGTTGCTTGGTTTATTGATGCCATTGTTGAAGTTGGTTTTTTGTTGTGTCCGTTGTGCGCGTATATGTGCGTACTACGAATGTTGTTATATTATCGTTGTTATTATATCTCTATTATTATATTATTTACTATAATGTTAGTATTATAGGGATTGGCGGTTTTTTACTCTCCGAATAGGCTTGCCGTTTTGGGTGTCGGTTGGATAACGTCAGGCCGCAATTCCTTGACACGGTCAATCTCCGTATCAACGAGCCTTTCGAGGTGCTTGCTCCTTTCAAGCGCGGAGCGCGAGCGAGATTTGAAGTAATCCCGCTGCGCTTCTCGCATTGCCGTTACCAGTTGGAAAAACTGTTGAGGGTTCATTCGTTGGCGGAGGTTGTTTTTGCGTTGTACACGTCCATTATCGGAGTTTCCGAGATGCTGACAACCTCAAAATCTGCCATTGTGCCTTTCATTCCGTCTATGAGGTTTTCATAAGCGTTGCGGAAGTCGGAGGCCTGTACGAGAATGTGAGAGTTCGTGCGTTTCTTGGAGGCGGTGCGCTCGTCAATCGTGATGAATGCAAGTTTGCAGTTATACCAGCGGTCGCCGGTGGAGTCGCGGAATATTTCGGCGATGTTGGTTTTCTTGACTGCCGATACTGAAAACTCGCCGGAGATGAACGGAGATTGTTCTTCGATGATGCGAGCTTCGGCTTCCGTGAATGAGAGTGCGTCCACGAGATACGGTTCAGTAACCTTTTTGCTGATGCCGTTTTCCATTACCTTGTCGTAACGGATTTTGGTTTCGATGTAGAGTGCCATTTTTAGTTGAGATTTGATTTGTTGTGTCCGAACATATAGTCAGGCGTTGAGTTGATGAGATTTTGTAAAATCTCGTGATTTGCTTCGAGTATTTCGAGGGCTGCGGCTTTGTTAGGAGCGTTTGAAAGCCAACCGGCAACATAGACGTTAGCCGCGCCAAATATGGCGTTAATGCTCATTTTTGGGTGGTCTCTGCGGAATTTTTCAGTCGCATTGATGAGTTTTTCGTTGAGCTTGTACGCGAGTGCGTTTTGCTCCTGTGAGATTGGTTCTCCTTTCATAGCGGTTGTTATTTGGTGTCTGATGTATGACCGAAGCCGCCAGTTCCGCGCTCGGTCGGGGTTAATGTTTCAGTTGGAATGAAGTCGGCATCCTCACCACGGTAGATCGTGAGTTGAGCGATTGCCGTTCCGGCTTTGATGTCGAAATCCTGTGCTTCGTGTGAGTGTAGGATTACGGCAATGTTGCCGCGATAGTCGGAGTCCACTTTGCCGGGTATTACATCGCAGTCGGCGCGTATGTCGTAGCCCATTGCCACGCCCTGCATACCTTTGGAGGCATGGCCGGAGCGAGGTTCGATTTTGGCTTCATAGCCGTATGGCAGTTCGAGAGCGAGGTCGAGTTCCATTTTCTGCCGTCCGGGCTTTACGGTGTAGTTGCGAGGTGTAAACACATCGTAGGCGATTGCGCCCGGTGTGCCTTTGGTGGGTATCTTCGCGCCCTCTGATAGAGTCTTTATTGCTACTTTTATCATTTCGTTAGTAGT
Source organism: Prevotella sp. (assembly GCA_023666665.1). Classification (GTDB taxonomy): domain Bacteria; phylum Bacteroidota; class Bacteroidia; order Bacteroidales; family Muribaculaceae; genus UBA3263. Next base: position 44,558 of record JAMPBN010000002.1, read on the forward strand.
ATTGTTTATTATATATCTTATCTTCTATGTTGAGTTATATCGTTAGTCGTTGTCGGTCGGACACGGCAATTCAATCATTTCAGATTGGAGCATGTAGTTCGTCAGGGTGTCAACAAAGATGTTGAGCGAGTCGGGAAAACGGTTGTTACTGCCGATGCTGTCCTCTCCGGCAAAGTGGAGGATTAGTTTGTCGAGTTGGCGCAGTTCCTTGACGATGATTGAGCCAATCGCGGTAATGCCGAGAATGTCGGCAATGCGCTTCTCCATTATACCGGCATACTTGAATAGCGAGCGGAGTACCACGGCGCACGAATACGCCGCCGAGATGAGCATACGAGAGTCGGTGCATAGTCCTGGGTGTTCGTTGCTGACTTGCGATGTGATGTTGAGATGCAGTTTTGAGAAAAACTCTTTGTAGTCCTCTTGAAACAAAATCATTTGCTCGTTTTCGATTTCGCGGTGCTGCCGGTCTATGGCTCTTTGACGTAGGCGGTCATAATCCCTGCGCAGTTCCTTGATTGCACGGCATAGCGGTTTGAGTTCCTTTTGTCGGAGCAGTACAGCCATATTGAGGCACGAGTCGGCATAATCCCACGCCACTTCTGCAATGACAAACGGAACGTAGGCGAATAGGAACAGCGTTTCGCGGTCGATTTTGGTTTTGATTTCCTCCATTGTTACCTCGCGTTGCTTCTTGATTGCGGCGCGTTTGGATTGCGCGTAATCGAGTCCGTAGCGTTGTGCGAGTGGAGATGCTTGCGGCATAAATGCTCTCCCGGTCTTGATGTCCTGTTCGATGCGCTTTTTGACGGCATCGAGGTCGGCTTGTGGTATTGGTGTTGTGTTCATTCCATTACGAATATTTGGATCTCTGAAAGTCCTAAACATATTGATGCGAGAGCGTCTCCGAGTGATGAGTCGGCACCGGGATTGAAGTTGCGGCAGTAGTCATTGAGGTGGCAATGATTGCAGACACTGCCGTCTGACATTGGAGCCAGTTCAACGAGGTAGTTTCGTCCGTTGATTTGTATGCCTGTCACTTCGGCTTCGTGAACGTTGGTTGCGTCAGTCATTTTTGGTGCGGTTCTTTAGAATTGTGAGGTCGCTTTGAGCCTCTTTAATAGACTTGATTATATTGCTCGCGATGATGTGTTCGGGAGACTCAATCGAAGTGGCTTCGACTACCTTGTAGAGGTATGGCAGCGACTTTTCGATGTGGGTTAAGGCTTTTACCGCCTTGTCGTTGATTTGCTTGTACGTCATTTCTTCTTGGGTTTGAGATAGTCTTCTTCGTTGGAGAGTTCCACAAACAATCCGTTTGCGTGTTCGGAGTTGAGGCACATTGTTACGAGGTGGCACGAGCGACCTTTGCGGTAATAAACCGACTTATTCGGGTCGAGCTTCTGTAATTTGCCGATGAGTTCTTTTACGGTCATAGTTGCGTTGTTTAGAGGATTGTTATTTTGAGTTATCTTTTGAGTTGAGCCATTCTTCAATCTCTTGCCCGCTTTTGTTTTTGAGAGGGCAGTTGCGCCAACCTCCCATAATGAGCATTACGGTTGTCATTGGGTTGATTTTGCAGCGGTTGTTGTATTCCGAGCCGTCCGAGTGGCGGCACGAGTCGCAGCCGTATTGTATGGAGGCGCAGCATACGCCGCCCGGCATTGTTTCAGTTAGTCCGTTTGTTGCCATTTGCACGTTCCATTAGTTCGGGGTTGTCGAATATGTTGCCTACGATTTCGAGATGCTTTTTGTCGAAAGGACGGCTAATTATCATTGGTCTGCCGTCCGATGTGGGTTTGTCGTTGAGGATAGCCCACGACATTGTCGGAGCGTCCCAAATTATTGCTCCCTGCATTCCTTTTCCTCTGCCTCTGATGTCGGAGGCTATCCAAAACACAATGTCGCCCTCAAACACTCCTTTGCCGTTGCGGTCGTGCAGACATGTGTATTGACCGACCGTGTCAGGGTCAACCTCGTATGAGCCGGAGGGCGTTTTGATGAATGTTTCGCCGGAGTCGTTTTGCCATAGGTGGCCATAAAGCCACACATTGCCTGTCGGGTAGTGTTTTAGACCTCTGAATTTAATCTCTCTCATTGTCGGTGTCGGTTTTGGGTTCAAATCTGTCGCAGATACGACCGTTGCGGTAGGCGGCGTAATAGCGTTGTTGTGATGTTATGTGCTTGGGATAGTTGGAGCTTGGCGAGTTGTATTTCGGACGGAGTAGGCATACATCGCGAGTGGGTTCGTCATTGTAGTTGACACGGCCAGTTCCGAAGTGCTTGCATTCAGCACATTTTGTTGTCGGCTCAAATATCCGCTTCTTGCGGACGATTACCGAGCCATTGCGGACGAAAGCGGTGCAGTCCTCCGGCAATAGATATGCTCCGGGGTTGAGTGGTTCAGTTGTCATTTCGATTTAGTTAGTCTTTTAGTGTAGAGCATTATGTCGGCTTCGTTTGAATTAGGCATTATCACGACTTTTACGGCATCTGCAAAAGTTCCTGTAAAAGTGAATACATTGCCACGCACTTTGCCCTGCGATGTGTAGAGGATTGTGTCAGAGCCGAGGATTTTTGCGGCTTGGAGTAGTTTGTGCAGATATTGAGCCAAAAACTTTTGTCCGTTCTGTATCTTGACGATTGCTTCCTCGTCAGGAATGTAGTTCCCGGTTTTGCCGTACACGGCTCTTGCGGCAATTCCTGTGCCTTTGCAGATAGGACATTCAAACGCCTCTCTGTGGGTGTAACCTCTTTTGTCGGTGTATTCCCAATCAACCTCACACATATCATCGCACTCCGTGCATTCCACTTCGGGTGTGATGAGATATTCTTCCGGCACTTGCGGCAGCTTTGAGAGTGTTGCTTCGAGGTCGGAAACCTTTATTTCGAGCTTGATGTTGTCATTCGGGATAACCTTTGCGATATTGAGAGTCTGCGGTTCATATTGCCCGGTGGTTACGTCCTCGTCAATGACGATTAAGATGCGTGTGTCGGTCGCACATATTTTGCCATTGTTGGAGAACGGCTTTCTGACGGCTTCTTTGTTTAATTCAGGGTCGATGAATAGTTCGAGCAACTGAATTTCGTTATTTATTTTCTTCGTCATAGTTGCGTATATTGTTTTTTGCGGTTTATTTGCGCCGTGTGGCGTTTTGTTGGTGTCGGTTAAGGGTTTTATTGGTTGAGGGGTTAATCGCGGCGAGAGAGCCTTATTTTAGCGTCTGCTCGTGCCTTTGAGTTCAATTACGTTGTAGGTCTTGAAGCGGTCAACCAGTCTGCCGAACTCGTCCTTAAATTCCTCTTTGAGTTTTTGGATTGAGAGGTTCGTTGTCAGATGAGCGAATTTGCGGCGGTCTGATGCAGTTTGAGTCCATATCTCGTTACGGGCGTGGAGGAAATCATTTGTCAGTATTTTGGTGTCCTGTCCGTAGTGCAGACGGCTCTCAATGCCGATGTCGTTGAGGCAGATGTTGACCGGCTGCGGCATAAACGCTTTACTGTTCTCTTCGTTGTAGGTGTAGCGGTCGAGATTGTTGTGTATCGTGTAGTAATTTACCATTTCAGTAACCGAGAGATTGTAAAAGTAATTCGGGTTATCCGTATAGCGTAAATACTCCGAGAACACTTGCATCAACAGCGTTTTTCCTGCTCCCACTTTGCCGATGATGAGCAAATTCTTTTCGAGCTTGTAATGCTTGTCAGGAAACACCTCCAACGCGAGTTCGCAGTCGTTGAAGTAGTAGAGCAAAAATCGTAACACGTCTTTGTTGTATTCGTCAATCTCAAATTTGCGCCTTTGCTGACGGAGACATACCATATTAGCGATATTTACCAGTAGTTGCGAGTGATACGCGTATATGCCCGGATTAGTGAGGTCTGGAAATTTTGAGGTCTGACGGTTTACATCATTCTGCACTCGTTGGAGTATCTTGCACAATTTGAGCCGTTCCAATTCGGCGGCTTCTCGCTTGCGCTTGGCTTCAACCTCCTTGATTTGTTCGGGAGTGAGAGTTTCGGTTTCGTTCATCGTAGTTGCGTTGTTTTAGTACTGCCGTCCTCCGAAGTCGATTGCATCGTCCTGGGTGTCGGTGTCCGTGGGTTCGGGAGTTGCTTTCTTTGATGTGGCGATGTCGGGATATTCTTCTTCCCACCGTGCGTTATTTATCCACGTAGCGAGGTTGGCGAAGTGTGGAGTAAATTGCCCTGCGGCTTTGGCGGCTTCGTGATGTGAGAGCAATCTTTCGACCGCCGGCAGTAGTTGAGGAATGATGTCGCGCCACGTTTTGGGATACTTCTTTTTTAGGTTTTCAAATTCGGTTTTCAGTCCTCGCTTTGTTCCGGGATATAATTTGCGGAACTGCTCGAAGTCCTGTTCTAATTGAGAGGGCTGTTCGGGAGTGCTGATTTGCGGCTCTTGCTTGGGTTCGCTTGGTTTGCTTTCACTTGGTTGCTTTTGCTTGCAAGTGGTAGCATTTGCTTCTTTTGGTTGGTCTTGCTTGGGTTGAGATTGTGTTTTTAATCCACCTTTGCGACCGGCTTCTTGTCGTTTCTTGCGAACCTCCTGCCATTTTGCTTTGTCGCGGTCTATTGAGGAACGCATAAGTGCCGTAACGGCGCAAATCATTGGCTCTGTCGGTTGCGTACCCTCAAAAGCGTATTCGCAAATCGCATTGTAGGCTTCGGGTTGCAGATTGGCCGGGAGGCTTTTTATCGCCTCCCACCAATCGCGGTATAGTATGAGGGTATCTTTCATACTGCGTCAGAGAATGAAGTCAGCCCAAATTTCGATAAACTGCTTTCCGCAGTACATTGCGAGGTCTCGCGATTTGAAGGCGAGCCGAGAGCCGATACTCGAGTTCGAGTTCGAAGATGCGTTGACCGCGTTCGCACACACGAGACCGCCACTCGCACCCGAGTTGTTGTACGAGCGACCGACACAACGGCTTTTATCTTCGTCCGACATTGCTTCCCATTCTTCGGCGGTGCAGATGTAGAACCACGGAAAGTATTTGTATTCGTCCTCGTCTGACCAGTCGGGAGTCCAACCCTCGTTGAGTGCCGCAGTGATGATGCGCAGTTCGAGGAATGCTTTAATGTCCTGTTGGTCGCTGAAACAGCCGTTCATCTGCTCGTTGAAGATTTGCAGATGCTTGACGTATGCGTTGTCTTCTCCGAGTGCGTCAATAGCATCTTCGAGAGTTTTAATGCGGTCTGTTATTGATAGCGTTTCGATGTGTTCGGCTCTGACGGCATAGGTCTTGCCGGTCTCCTTGAACTGCACACCGTAGTAGTCAGGTGCGTCCTGTGTGTTAACGATCGTGCCGAGTTGGTCGAATACGGCAATCTTATCGTCAATGTTGAATGATTTATTTTGTTGTGTCATTTTTGATTTTGTCTATTTTGTTGAGTTTGGGTAATATTTCGTGCTTTACCACTCTGACGGCATTTGTCAGCCGGAGGCTCTTTTGTACTGATGATTTATCGAGGTTGTCAATAAACATAGGCAAGTAGCGGCATAACTGCGAGATTAGATTGTTCGGCACCTGCTTCATTTCAGTACGGTTGTAGGTTGAGAGGTAGAGTCAATCCCGGTTGTGCGATATGCACCGGCTTTCCTGTCGCTCCCTGCATTATGTCCTTGAACATATCCGGGTCGCTATTGCGAGAACTGAGATGCAGCAAAACGATGTTCTGCACGATTGAGAGGTCAATGCCCTGTAATATCTTGGCGGTCTGCCTTACTTCGAGATGAGACGCGAGCAATCGCGGTTTCTGCCACGCTTCCGTTGTGCCGTTCTCAATGTTGTAGTCCAAAATTCCGTCCTCGTAGTTGGCTTCAATCATTATGTGGTTAATGCCCGGAAAACGATATTTGAGCATCATTGTGTCGGTAACGAATAGCAGTTTGCCCATCTCGATATGCTCAATTACGAAGCCGATACACGGGCAAGGTGTGCCGTCATTGTTTGCGTGATGTAGGTTGAAAGCAAATATCTTGAAGCCGCCAACCTTGTATCCGTGCATCGGTTCGATTGAGTTGCAGAACGATTTTTGAACAGCGTTGAGCCTGTCGAAAACGTCAGGGAGTGCCAGTACCTTAATTCCGTTCTTGATAACCTCCGGCAAATGCTTGGAGTGGTCTTGATGTTTATGCGAGATTATGCAAGCGGCAATTTTGCCGATGTTCCAATTCAGAGCCTTTTTGACTGACTGCATAGATATTCCGCACTCAATCATTAGAGCCTCCGAGTCGGTCTCTATGATGTAGCCGTTGCCGCTTGACGAACTGCCTAAACATTTAAGTGTTACTCCCTGCATTGCCGTAGTGGTTTAATATCCGGGGTCGGGTGTTGCGTCTGCCTTTGGAGCTTCGGCAGCGGTTTCGGTCTTGGTCTCCTTGACCTCTCCTGTTTCGGGGTCGACATCGATATATTCGGCATTGTCGATGTTGACAACTTCTTCTTCGGCTGCTTCGATTTGCTCGTTGCGGTCGGCGGCGGTTGAGATGATAGGTTCGGACTCTATCGAAAGAGCCTTTTGCATTGCCTGCATCTGCACGGACATATAGCCGTATTTGGAGATGAGTCGGCGAATGAGGGTCTTAACCGCCATGTCGTTGAAGTTGCCGAGCCAGCCGACTTTCTTTGCCTCCGGCTCTTTGTTGGCAAGTGCGATGAGGTCTTCGAGCTTGGTTGACTTCGGGACTGACGGCGAGTGTTTGAGAGCGTGTTTCGCCATATCGATTACGCTCACATACTCGGCTTTGGAGAAACCGTTGAGGTATTCGATATAACCGGCATAGCCGATTATCTTGTCGGAGGTCTTTGTTCCGCTGATGTCAATCGCTCCTGTGAGGCGGTCTTGACGCTTCAACTCGCCCTCATAGACCGGGGTCGCGTTGATTGTGCGATATTGCCCGGTGCGGCTTGCCAGTTGGATAAAACCTTTGTAGCCGAGTATGAATGTCGGAGTCGGCACGTTGACCCACACATCGCGCCCGGTCTGCGGGTCGCGCTGCTTTACGTTGTTGTTGTAAACAACGATGTAGGCGAAACCGAGTGCTTTGTTGATTGGGAGATTGAGAGAGGCGGCTTTGACCGCTTCGAGTGCCACGAGCTTCGGGTTGCACGATTGGAGCGACTTGTCGCCGGTGTACAGCTCAATGAGCGAGGATACGAAAGCGCCTTTGTTCTCTGCCAGTGCGCTTGTGAGTTGTTGGTCGATGAAGTCGCTTTTTACGGCGGCTTCAAACACGGCTACAGCACTTTGTTTGGGCTGCGTGGTGATTTGATTTCCTTGCATAGTTGCGTTGAAAATTTGGGGTTAATGAATTGAGTTAATTAAAACAGACTTGTGGTTAAGTCCGATGCTTTTACGGTTATTTCCGGCTCGCGTGATACAATGAGCCGTATGCGTTGAGAGTCCGTCATTAGCGGTCGGTTTACTCCCTCTGCATTGTCAATGAAGATTGGAGCGTTGATGCCCTCAAACTTGCATATAGCGTTGATGATGTCAAGCCCGGCGTTAATGCGCCCTGCATCGTTGAGGTCGGAGAACGGCACACCGTTGACGGTGGCTTCGCATGTCTCGACTTCCTGGCCGTTGACTTGGCGGTCAAACATTTTGAAATGGACGAGGGTAAACAGCGAGTTGATTTTGTTTTCGACTGCTTCAACGCGAGCCTTGGAGAACTCCAACATCGTAAATTCGATGCCCTCCAATTCTGCGAGTTCCTGTGCGGTTGACTTGATGAGGCTTTCGAGTTCGGCGATGCGAGCGTTGTTGCGGTCGATTTCGCCACGTTTTGCGAGGCGCAGGTTGATAGTGTCAATCTCATTGTTGAGAGTGGTTATTTGAGCCGTTATTTCGCTTGTATTGCCGCCCGGTGTGGTAGATGATAGAGTGCTGATGCTTTCCTCTTGCTTCGCCTGTAATTCGTGGAGTTCTTTCAGTTTTGAGTCTGTGTTGATTGCCGGCATTGCGTCAGGCTCTTGGAGCGTGGCGGTGTAGAGGGGCAGAGCCTCGATTTCGGAGATGCGTTTTGTTACCTCCGAGATTGATTTGTCGAGTTCTTCCACCTTTGCGAGTAAGGCATTTTTGCGGTCGTTGTTGAGCCGTCCTTTGCGCTTGTTTTCGTCTATGGCATCGGCATTGTCGGCGAGCAGTTTTGCGTACTTGTCGCGATGATGAGTGATTGCAGCGGATTGTATCTCCTCGATGCGGTCAATGTCGTATTGATGTCCGCAAGTAGGACATTTGAAGTCAGCATCGTTGAGTTGCGGTTGTACGTTGTCGCGAGTGTGTGCCAACTGCGCGGCTTCCTCAAACAGACGTTTGTATTCGGCCAGTAGTGTCTCCCGGATATTGGAACATCTGTCGGCTTCGCCCTGCTGGGCTTGACGGTCTTTTGTGAGGAATGCAAGTCGGGAGCGTAGGTTTTTGAGTTCGTCTTCGAGCTTGGCACGTTCAGAGAGTTGTTTGCGGTAGTCGGCAGACACTTCCTCTCTGATAGTGTATTCCCTTTGCGAGATGAGAGATTTTGTTTCGTTGAGAGTGCGCATTGCCTCCGAAAGCCGGGCGGCGTAGTCGGTTTGTGCGTTGCGTTGGTCTGTCAGTTGCAGAGAGAGTTCTTCGCGGCGTGAGCGTAGGTCTTTGAGTTGAGCTTCGAGAGTAGCCCAATCCTCCGGCTCTGCGATGTCGGCACGGCGTTCTTCGAGGGCATTAATTGACTTTTCGTGTTCCTTTTTTACACGTGTTTTCTTGGCGGCAACCTCCTTGCGGTAGTCTTCCATTGTCTTGCCTGTCAGTTGAGCGAGTAGCCGTGTGAATGCCACATTTCCGGCGGCGATTTCGGAGTCGTTTACGCCTCCAACCATACGGAACAGCATATCGCGCTGCACCTTATCCTTTTGCGATGTGAAGTAAGTCGGGTTCGTGATGAACTTGAAAACCTGCTCATCGCATATCGCGCTGATTTTGGACTTCCATTCATTGAGGCTGCACGGCACGTCATTGTAGAGTTGCACCTTTTCGTGACCGGCAAATTCTTCTTCGGCAGAGCCTTTCGGCTTTACCCACTTTTCGAGGTAGCGGCGAGTGAGTTTTACTTCCTCACCGTCCACGGTCAGGGTAATTTCCACCTCGTGAGGTATGCGAGGAATGACGATGTTATTTTCGTCAACGGTTTTGAGTCCGAAGTCAGTGCGGTCTTTGCGGTCTTTGCCGAACAGCACCCACGTGAATGCGTCAAAGATTGTAGACTTTCCGAGGCCGTTGTCTGCGCTGATGTCGCAGTGCTTGGCCGGGAGGTCGATTGTTAAGTCGCGTAGCCCTTTGAAGTTTACGAGGTGCATACGCTTGATGATGATTTCTCTCATGTTGCGTTGTATTATATTTTGCTTATTGCGATATGTGTTGCGGCTTGTGATACGAGTTCGGAGTTAGTGAGGATACGTCTTCCGAGTCGCCATTCTCGTATCTCTTTGCGGCTGAATGTTATTCCTCCATGCTCGTTGCGGTGGAACGGAATATCACCGGCGGAAACTAAATGCCGGACGCGACTTTCAGACCTTTTTATCATTTTGGCAACATCTTTGACGTACATTACATCTTCGGGGTCGGAGATTTCGTCCAAACGTGCCTCGATACGGTCGAGCCTGTGTAATATTTTAGTCAATAGTTCTTCCATTGATTTGAGCCTCTTTGATGCGCTTTTTGATGTCGCGGAGTTCTTCGCGGCTGCTGCAATACAGCATCTTGTGGCATACGATTACCATAAGTCCGAACATGAATACCACGAAAGCGTCCGAGCCTTTGCACATCGAGTTTATAAAGTTGAATATTGAGCCAATCAAAAGAATGACGGCGAAGCCGTATTGAACACGGCACATGATGAGTTCGAGTTTCATTGTTCAGTTGCGTTGTTATGTGTTGGAAATAGATCGTCAGGATTGCAGTTAAAGTGTGCAGCCAGTAGGTTGCGAGCGTTGATGTCAGGAACATATTTGCCCGATGCCCATTGCTTGACTGTGTATGTGGAGCGGTTGGTAACTCTCGCCACCTCGTCAATGAATGATTGCAGAGGTGTGGGTTCATCGCACTTCTCGCGGTATAATTCTATGAATGACTTTGCCATATTTGTTTGCTTTTACTTGGGAGGCTGACCGGATTGCCAGCCTCCGGATTGCTTATTGTACCTATGTGATTACTTGCTGCAAATTTCGATGATGAATAAGCGGTCGGCTTCGCTGAACGGCATATTTGCAGATGCCTTTATCGCGATTACTTCGGCGTGTCCGATGATTTCAATCGCTTTTTCTGTAAGACCGTTCTCAATGAGAGTCTTTGCGAGGTCGATTTTTTGAGCGGTTAAGGTGTTTACCTGTGCCTCTGCGGTGTTGCGCTGCTTGATAGTTTCTTCGAGTTCGCGGCAGCGCAGAGTCTTGATTTCGGTTTCCTTTTCGAGTTCTGCGAGAGCAACGGTTGTTTGGTGCTTCGCCATTTCAAGCTCGTTTTCAAGCACGTTGATGAGTGAGAGCGTGTCAGGCTTGATGCCTTTGACGGCCTTACAAAATTCGTCCTTATCCATATTGCCGGCGGCCATATAGATTTTTTCATACATAGCGTAAGCGGAGGTGCTTACCGATTTGCCGATGCGGCGTTCAAATTCCTGTTGTGTCATATTCAGTTGCGTTTTAATTTGCTTGTTAGGCACTTTATTTATATCTTTGTACACTTTTTTTTAGTGTTGCAACGCCCTTTGGCGGGATTGCTGACGCAAAGTTACAACGATTTTCGTTGTTGTGCAACACCTAAAACAAGAAAAATCATAGTAAAATTTTAACGCGACTGATAACTACTTGTAAATCAATGATTAAAGACACGAAAAAATTTTGTGATGACTTGAAAAAATTTTTCAAGGCTCGCGGACTGACACAGCAAAACATCGCTGAACGCTTCGGCGTGAGTCAGCAATACGTTGCGTCCCTGCTGAACGGAACGAACCCATTCGGGAAAAAGGTCGCACAGCGTTGGGCGGCAGAGTTTGGGCTTTCGGAGTCGTTCTTGCTGACCGGCGAGGGCGAAATTACAACGATAGGTGTTGTTCAAAACAACGAGAACGGAGATAACTTCAACGGCGAGGGTATAACCGTCAATAAAGGCGATTCGGATTATTTGGCTCTACTGAAAAAGAAAGATGAGCAAATCGACCGCCTGTTGTCGATAATAGAAAAATTGCAAGCATAATGAAAATACCAGTTAAGGAAATCGAGCCGTATATGTCGGCAGAGTACCGACACGGCATATATCTTCCGAAGTCGGTAAGCGAGGCATATTTCGATTGTATGTTGAGCGGCGAGGCGTATGTTGATGCGCCGGACGATTGGCGCGAAACGACCGAGGCTGCAAAGGCTGATGACGAATTGCGAGAGAGTGAGTACAAACGAGTGAGCGAGCATCGCGTCAGAGGTATGCAGTACGAGGATATTGCCGACAATGCCGGAGCAATATCGGAATACGCGGTATCAATCATTCTTGGCGAGCAATCCAAATTCAACCTCTTTATGGCTTATGCGCATTCGTATGAGAGAATAATTGTTTGTCTGCATAAAGCAAAGGACTACGAGCGAGAGGCTAAATACATAAGCCAGTACATCGCGCACGGACTCGATGAAACGAAGTCAGCGAAGTATTCGGCACGTCTTGAAAAACTTAAATCCAAAATCAAATGAAAAAATTGTTATTCCTGTTGCTGCTCCCGGTGCTGATGTGGAGTTGTGGCAATAATGATGAGCCGGAGGTTGATACCGTGCCGGAGGGCATTGCGAAAGTATGGCATTCTATTGACGGAACATACTCCACGACCTTTGAGCTGATGAATACCGGCAAAGATTGGTATTCGGAGACAATATCATTCCACCCATATTCGGAGCGGAAAATCATTGTGCCGCCATACACATACATTAGTGGCGATGTGTATGCCTACGGAACTGCCGAGATATACGACACACGATATTTGGATATAAACGAGGGCGAGCCGGAGTTGTGTTATTATTCAATCAATGCAAATTATTCGGGAGGATTGGAGATTGCTTTCTTTGAGATGAACCCGGAGTCAGGTTACGTTATCGGTCGCGAGGATAGCCGGACAATTCGTGTCCTGTCCGCGTCTGAAATCGAGTTGAACGGACAAATCTATAAAAAGCAATGAGCCGCCGCCGAGCATACAGCGATACGACTATCGGAATAATGCAGCGTTATTACGAAGCCTTTGACGCTGCAAAGGATAGTAAGCGCATTAAAAGCATTACGAAATTCTGCGATGAGAACGGAATTGATAAACGCCACTTCTATGCGCAGCGCAAAGACTTGGGCAAAGGCTTTTTTGAAGTCGGTTGGCTTGTGCCGTTGATACGAGATTGCGGCGTGTCCTCCGCTTGGCTATTGACCGGCATTGGCTCGATGTTCAATGCGTGATTTTCGGTGCAAATAAAAAGCGGCTCGCAGATAATGTTTTGCGAGTCGCTTTGTTTGTTGAGAGAAAATAAAAGTTCAGAGCCAGTTTATAAAAAATAAAAAGACATATAGTTTTATAATATAATTCTGTTAGGAATTATATTTATATATACATATACGTGTACGTTTACAGCTTGATTTGCTTTAATTTGCTTGTTTTGCTTGGCAAATTAAGCAAATGCTTGATTTGCTTGTAACTCTCTATATTTCATTTATTTGCAGTGCTATTTTTGGCTGTTTTAGGCGTATTATAACTTGATAATTTGCCCTACAAAATCAATAATATTTGTGCATTTGTATTGATGTCAAAATCAAGCAAAATAGCAAATCAAGCAAATGCTTGGTCTTGCTTAATTTGCTTTGGTTTGCTTGGTGGCGTTAAAAGATTTTCGGCATATTGTCAACGGCCTCTTGTTTTTTCGCGTCCACGATTTTTGCGTAAATCTGCGTTGTTTTGAGTTCGCGATGTCCGAGCAGTTTGCTGACGGTGTAGATGTCAGTTCCGAGTGTGAGCATTAGGACAGCGAATGTGTGTCGCCCACAATGAAACGAGATGTGCTTGTCGATACCGGCTCTCAATGCCCATATTCGGAGCGAGTCGTTAGTGTCGGAGGGATAGCGAATATCTCCAAACACTTTGTCGGTCGGCTTGTGGTTCGCCCGGTCGCCGATGAGTTCGGCGGCTTGCGGTGTGATGTCGAGATATTCTTGACCTCCTGTTTTCTTCTGCCGGAATACGAGTCGGGTTCGTCCGTTGAGAGTGGTTACTTCTCCCCACGTGAGTAATTCGATGTCGGAGCGGCGCAGTCCTGTCAGGCACGAAAACAAAAACGCTCGTTTGATTTCGGGATAATCGCAGTCAGCCGCAGCCATAGCCCGGACTTCTTCGAGTGATAGATATTGCCGTGTTCCCTCTTGTGTGCTGAAGCCTTGCATACCTTGCATCGGGTTCTTACGAATGATGCCGTCTTCGTAGGCTTGACGGAGGCAAGCACGGAGCTTGTTAAAATACGATTGCTTGGAGTTCTGCGAGAGTGGGCGTTTGTCCTTACGCTCGCGGCGGTCGCAGCCAAACGCCTCTGCCTCGTTTTCGAGGTAGTCTTTGAAGCCCTGCACCCATTTGGGAGTAATGTCGGCAAATGTGATATTCTTGCGCGGTTCGTATTTGCGGAGGTGTCGCAAGCACGATGACCAGTTGCTGAAATTGCCTTTTGACTCCTTTTTCTTCCGCTTTTCGGTCAATGCTATGTAGTAGTCGAAAAAAAGCGTCTGCTCCTTATAGTCGGATTTGAAGCCGTGCACTCCGTTTTGAATGTCGACAATGCGTTGAGCCTTGATTGAGTTCGCGAGTGCGAGAGTCTGCTTGTTGCGGTCTTTGTCTGCCTTGGTCTTTTCGGGTATGAGGTAGAGCCGCAAAAATTCATACTCACGATGTCCGTTGATGTAGATTGCGAGGTATAGAGAGACGTTGCCGTTGGCAAGTTTCTTGCGCCGGATTTTGACCGGCTCTTTAATTATCTGTGTCATTCGTTGCGTTGTTATTTTTGGTACTTTTGGTACTCAAAATTTACGAGTACCAAAATAGTACCACAAAGATAACATATTCTCGGCACACTTGTAGCATATAATGTGATAAAATTTGAATGTTGAGAGATTATCGCAAGTGTCTATAATATAATGAACGCGCGTGCGCGAGTGTGTCGGGAGTATGCCGCAAGTGTGCAACCGTTGCAAATTCTGCAACTACCACTCCTACTTTCCGATGCAGAAGTGGGAGAAGATGTGGGTGAGGAGGTCGGGGGTGGTGAGGGGGGAGGTGATGGCGGCGAGGTGGGCGGCGGTTTCGCGGAGGTCTTGGGCGAGGAGGTCGCCGGGGAGGTTTGTTTGGAGGCCGGTGATGGCGTTGCCAATGGATTGGGCGGCGAGGGTGAGGGCTTGGTAGTGGCGAGCGTTGGTGACGGTGAGGTCGGGGACGGTGGTGATGGCTGCGCAGCGGGTCAGGGTGTCTTTGATTTCTTGAATGCCGGTGTTGTGGAGAGCGGAGATTTTGAGGGTGTGGTTGACCCGCGGGGGGAGGGTGGGGGTGGTGTCGGTGAGATCGGCTTTGTTGACGAGGGCTATGAGGGTGGTGTCGGGGTGAATGTTGGGTTGTATGGTTTGCCAAATTTCTTGAACCGGTTGCTGCGGGTCGATGACCCATAGCAGTATGTTGGCTCGCGAGGCTGATTGGAGGGAGCGTTGTATGCCGATGTTTTCTATGGGGTCGGAGGTTTGGCGGAGGCCGGCGGTGTCGGTTAGGCGGAAGAGTGTGCCGTTGATTTCGATGGTGTCTTCTATGGCGTCGCGTGTGGTGCCGTGTATGTTGCTGACTATGGCTTTGTCTTCGCCGAGGAGGCTGTTGAGGAGGGTGGATTTGCCGGCGTTGGTTGCTCCGACAATGGCCACGGGGATGCCTTCTTTGATGGCACGTCCGGCGGCGAATGAGTCGGCCAGGGATGTTACGCGGCTTTGGATTTCGAGGGAGAGGATGATGAGTTTTTGGCGGTCGGCGAATTCTACGTCTTCTTCGGAGAAGTCGAGTTCGAGTTCCACGAGGGCTGAGAGTTCGAGGAGTTGTTGGCGCAGTTGCTCAAGGTGGCGTGAGTAGTGGCCGCGCATATGGCTGATGGCAATGCGTTGGGCGGCGCGTGAGGAGGCGGCTATCATGTCGCCGACGGCTTCGGCTTCGGCAAGGTCGAGTTTGCCGTTGATAAGGGCGCGGCGGGTAAATTCGCCGGGTTCGGCGAGGGCGGCTCCTTGACGAATGAGCAGGTTGATGAGTTCGCGTTGAATCCAGCGGGAACCGTGGATTGAGAGTTCAACCACGTCTTCGCCTGTGAATGAGCGGGGTGCGCGGAATATGGTTGCTACTGCGGTGTCGAGGTCTTCGGCGGTTGCGGGGTCATAGAGTGTGCCGAGGTGGGCGGTGTGTGTCAAGCACCGGTTGAGGTCTTTGCCGCGCCAAATTTTCTGTACTATGGGGATAGCTTCGGGTCCGGAGATGCGGGCTACGGCGATGCCCCCGATTCCCGGGGCTGTGGAGATGGCGGAGATGGTAGGCGTTGGGCGTTGGGCGTTAGACATTAGGCATCAGGCGTTTGGCTTTATGGTGGACCAGAAGTGGAAGCGGCATTCGGCTTCCATGGCGTTTTCGATTGAGTCGGGCATTGGGGCGAAGAAGTCGTAGCCGGTGAGGGTTTCCACGCTGTCAACGCTGACGGCGGCGGCTTGGAGTCCGCCGGCAACTTTGCCGTTGTTCATAATGAAGCCGATTGCCCGGGGAGGGTTGGCGTAGGGCGAGCAGATAACTTTGAAGAAGGCTTGGGGCACGGCAACTTTCGCTTTGCCGATAAATTCGGTGGGTTCGGGTTTGAGAATCGGGCCGCAAACAATTATAATGGCGCTATCGGCTTGAGCCCATAGGCGGCATTTTTCTTCGAGTTTTTTCCAGGCTCCGCTGTTGAGTGCTTTGGATTGGGGGCATATGTTGGTCATATAGAAGCACTCTTTCATTGCTTTGGGGTGAAATTTCATATCGGCAGCGGGTGCCATGTGGCCTCGGTCGTAGCCTGAGTTGGTGTAGTCTTCTGATGTGGGGCAGCCGTCAATGGTGTAATCGCGCATAAACTTTCCGCGCGGTTCGTTGCCGGTGGTTTCCCCGGCTGTGAGTTCCCAGACCACGTAGTTGGGAATGTGGAGCTCGGGGTTGAAGTCTACGGAGAAGTTTTCGTAGTCAATCTCAGTGCCGTGGGCGGGAGCTTTTACTTCCATAAGCCGTTTGGCCGAGGGAATGGCATATTGGGCAGCGGGCAGCGAGCCGTGGGCGTTGGAGATTGACGAAAAGGCAATAATCATAATGTAGATGAGCAAAACGGCCACGGCTACGAGGCAGAGAGTTCGCAGCCAGGGCATTTTGTCGTGATACTGATGTTTGCGCATTAGTTGACCTTGACTTTTTCGGTTGGGGGCAGGGAAGCGTTGCGTTGGTTCACAGCATCGCGAACATTGCCGGCGAGCTGAATGAAGGCAATCCCCTCGGGGCTGTCGGCAAGGGCTATGGGTTCGCCTGAGTCAGAGTGTTGGCAAATGTCTTCAACAATAGGAATTTGTCCGAGCAACGCAACGCCCAATTCCTCGGCAAGCCGTTTGGCTCCCTCCTGACCGAAAAGATAGTATTTTTCGTCGGGGTGGCGCAGGGGAGTGAACCACGCCATATTTTCCACAAGTCCGAGCACCGGAACGTTGACTTTGGGGTCGAGAAACATTGCAATGCCTTTGCGTGCGTCGGCAAGGGCAACCTCCTGCGGGGTGCTGACCACGACTACTCCGGTCAGTCCGAGCGTCTGCACCAGAGTAAGGTGAATGTCGCTCGTTCCGGGCGGCATATCAATGACGAAGTAGTCAAGCTCGCCCCAGTCGGCCTGTGTAA
This sequence comes from Prevotella sp., assembly GCA_023666665.1. GTDB lineage: Bacteria > Bacteroidota > Bacteroidia > Bacteroidales > Muribaculaceae > UBA3263. Next base: position 61,545 of record JAMPBN010000002.1, read on the forward strand.
TCAGTTGATTCAGCGCGTTTGAGGCCATTGAGCCGCGCCAGAGCACCGGCTTGTTTTTATCAACCATAAAGCCGATTGACAGCAGCTTTACGCCGTAGCGTTCAGCGGGAATTATGAGGTCGCGGCCATTGACGTTGCGCATATAAAGTTGCTCATCTTCCACTCCGAACATTTTGGGAACCGACGGACCGAAAATGTCGGCATCGAGGAGCCCCACCTTGAAACCGAGGCGGGCAAGGCTTACTGCAAGGTTTGATGCAACGGTGCTTTTGCCCACGCCGCCCTTGCCGGAACTTACGCCGATGATGTTTTTGACTCCGGGTAGGATGGGGTGTGGGGTGCGGGGTGTGGGGTGCGGGGTGATTACTGCGATGTTGCCCCGGATGTCCACATCGGGGGAGATATAGGTCAGGATGGCCGTTTCGGCACTTTTAACCACCGATTTGATGAATGGGTCTGTAGCTTTGTCGAATTTCAGCGAGAACTCCACGCGATTGCCGGCGATTCGGATGTCGTCTTCAACCATGCCGAGTTCCACAATGTTTTTCCCATTTCCGGGATAGCGCACGTTTTTCAACGCTTCAAGAATCAGATTCGGGTAAATTGTCATAGTTATAATGGCGGCCGTAGCTGCGATAAGAGTCAAGTTCAATGTCGTCGGTTTCAGGTTCGGCAAGCGATTGGTCGTCGGTCAGCCTGAAAGCGATATATTTTATGGTTAGTCCACGCGCAAGCCATTGGTTTTCGTAGTGGGTGTGAATGTTGAGAATGCGGTCAACTCCCTCGGGGTTGGCGTAGAGGTCGTCGGTGCGTTTAACCACCGGGAGCTTGTTGAGGTCAATAAGCCGCGAGGTGTATTCGAAGAGAAACGGACTGTCGGTTTTGAGATTCACAATGCCGTCGGGTTGCAATATGGAGCGATACATCTGTAGGAAGTTGGTAGCCGTCAGTCGCTTGCGGGTCTTTTTCATCTGCGGATCGGGAAATGTTATCCAGATTTCGCTGACCTCTCTTGGGGCGAAAAATTCGCTGAGCAGTTCAATGTTAGTTCGCAGAAAGCCAACGTTGTCCAGCTCGGCGAGATGGGCCTCCTTGGCTCCGGCCCACATACGTGCGCCCTTTATGTCGATTCCGATGAAGTTGCGGTCGGGATATTCGCGGGCAAGCCCCACGGTGTATTCTCCGCGTCCGCAGCCGAGTTCAAGCACTATGGGGTTGCTGTTGCCGAAAAAGTCTTCGTGCCAGCGTCCCCGCATTGCAAACCCCTCTTCACGAAGTTTCCCGATGGGTACTTGAAGCACCTTCGGGAACGTTTCCATTTCTGCAAATTTGCGCAGTTTGTTTTTGCCCATTATCTGCTGATTTTTGCTGCTCCTATTTCGGTGACCACGAGGTAGATGCCTCTTGGCCAGCCGTTGGTTTTTATTTCGATTTCGTTTTTGGCTGTTGCGGAAACTATGCGTCGGCCGGCGGCATCGAACACTGCAACGTTGCCCATGGGCAGCGAGCTTGTCAGAGTAATGGCATCGGCGGCGACGGCAACGTTAAATGATGCATCGGCAACGGTTGAGGCAACCGTTTCGCTGGAGTTCTCCCAATCTTTCTGCGATATGATTTTAAAGTTGTTCCATTGGGGGGTATCCTTGTAGTTCTCAACCATATTGTCGGGGGTCACGAGCGTGATTTCGCTTTGGTTTAACCGGCTCCAGACGTTGTTGCCAAGGTCGGGAATAAATGAGAGTTTGGTTGCGTCGATATATGACAGGCCACTCATTGCCGACATTGCGTTATCGTCAATATAGCTGAGGCTCTCGGGCAGTTTGAGGGTTTGGATTCCGGAGGTGCCGTAGAGTGCGCCTTTTTCAAATACGACCGATTTTTCGGGGAGTACGAGGGCATTGAGGCCGTTGCATTCGGCTACTGCCCAAGGCCCGATTTCCGTGCAGTTGGTGAGATTTGAAAGCGAGAGTTCACGCAGGCCTCCGCAAGCTTCAAACATACCCTCGGGAATGCTGGACAGAGTTCCTGAAATCTGCACAGTAGTCAGCTTGGGGCAGTAAGCAAAGGCGCGGGTGCCTATTGTTTTTACCGATTCGGGAATGTAGATGGATTTCAGTGATTCGCAACGCATTGCGGCGTAGTCGCCGATAGAGGTCACGCCGTTGGGAACCACGAGTTCTTTCAATCCGCTGCCGCTGAGCGAACCCTTACCGATGGCTTTGAGTCCGGCCGGAAGAATGATGTCGTTGAGATTGATGAGTCCGGTAAGGGCATAGTCGGGCAGAGTGGCCGCCGGAGATGTTTTCAGCCCGGTGTAAGGCAATGCCGCTCCGCTGTAAGCCACGATTTCAACGCCGTAGATGTCGAGGGATTCGAGCGCATTGAGGTTGTCAAAAATGTAAGCGAAGTCGGCGGCGTTCATCTTGCCGGTAATGGTCAGCGAGGTTTCATCTGCCGCCACTCCGGCTTTGCTCAGCTTTCCGGCCTGAAGATTTAAAACTTCGCCGGCATTGGCCGCAGCGGTTGCGGTCAATGCCATAGCGAGAATGAGTTGCTTGTATATTGTCATTATTCGTTGGTAATGATTACTTTAACGGGTGTTGACTTGTTGGCCGATATAACGTAGACTCCGGGTTGAAGCTCGACTATTTCGTTGTTTTGCACGTTGGTCAGGTGCAGGATTTCGCGTCCGGACGGAGCGAAAACAGTGAGATGCTCAATCGCTTCGGTGCTTACAACGAGTATGCCGCCGGGATATTTGTTGAATGCGATTTTGGCATCTTGTTCTACCGTGGTTATTCCTGCGGTGCTCACGCTGATGGAGTTGCTCTGCGGTGAATAAACGCCCAGTCGCACGCTCTGCACAGTGTAGCTTTCGTTGCCGCAGAAGTCGTCAATACTCAGGTGTGGTTCTTCGGCAAGAAGCTGCTCGGTAGATGCCGTGCCGTTTTCATATTTTGTGCGGTTCACGACCCAGTAGTCAACCACTTCGCCCTCAACCGGTATCCAGTTTGCGGTATAGCTCGTTGCGTTGATGTCGGTTGCAGCAGTTGCAGTGGGAGCCGTGAGGGTGGGCGCGGCAAAACAAGCTCCGCGCAGCCCAACTCCAACGCTCCCGGTAATGCCTCCGCCGGTAATAAGCAGGCGGGAGGTGTGTTCGCCAATCGACTTGGGCGAATATTCAACCGTTACCCAAACGCCTTCGGGGTCATTTACGGCTGCTGTGCCGATTTTGGTGCTTTTTTCGCCGTCGATGAAGAAATGCTCAGCACCATTGTCGTCGGTGTCGGTGCGGTCGTATATCTGCAGTCTCAGGTCGCCGGCAATCAGATTGTCGCCGTTAATGTGGAGTTTTGCTTTAATGGAATGCCCCTCGGCAACATCGCCAAACTCCAGTACGCTCCCTTGGGTGGGGTTTATGAGAATGGGTTCTCCAGAAACATCTCCGGCCAAATGCTCGCTCAAAACGAACTTCTCGCCCTTGTGGTTGCCCCAGATGTATTCCATCAAGTCGGGGAAGTCAATAAAGGGGTTTCGGTTGTTCTGAAAAGCATAAACGGCTTCGTTGCGGTCTATTTCCTTTTGGCTGACCTCGTCTTCGCGGGCCCATTTGAGCAGTAGCTCCTGGCTCCAGCGGTTGAGGGTGGGGTAGGTGTTGTTGTCGACCATATAAGTATATTTCCATCGCAGGTTTTGATAGCAGGTGGCCACGTACATATATGTTCTGGCAAAGTCGCCCTTGTATTCGTCGTCGGGTTCAAAGACCAAAGAAGCGCCTCCGCCCTGGCCCGAAACAGGATAGCCAACGGTTGTGATGCCGTTGTTGAAGTTTACGGTCTTGGTCATATCCACTTCGCCCAATGGGTAGTTGTATTTTGCCATATTGGCGGCGGCTTCAGAGGGGTAGAGGTGGTTAAGGTCGGTGTATGCGGGAATTTCGGTAGAGCCTCCCCACCAGCTTTTGGGGAAAGAGTGTTCGCGGTTCAGACCCGTGAACTTGGGCGCATAGAGTGGAATGTCGGAATACATATCCCACCATCGGGTACTCTCGGGATACACGTCGGTAACCTGAAAATATTGGGGCAGATTGTAGTATCCGCTGATTTCGGTGTGGGGGTTAATGGTTTGATATACTGCTGTTTTAAGCTCAGCTTCCGATTTGCCGTCAATTTTGTTGTAGTACCCTTGGGGTATGTTGCGGTCGGCGGCAAATCCCTGAATTGCCGCAACCATAAGGATAGATAAAAGCGTATGCCGTTGAAACATGAGGGCTTTCTTTAAATTAGGTGTGCAAAGTTACGAAAAAATTTATAAAATTCTAACGTTTTACATATCCTAAAGGTTGAGCCTGCCTGATTATTACCCGGTTATGACTGAATGGACAGAAGTGTTGCTCCGGGGGTGGCCGCGAGTTGGCGCATTGATGCCGGGAAGATATAGGTTTGGCCTTGCCTGATGGTCAGGGAGCCGCCGGGGTAGCCGATTTCCGCCTCGCCGCTAAGACACATAACCACGGTAAAGGAGTCGCGTATGTGGGGCAGAGCGCCTCCCTCGGTGATGCGGTGAACTATGAAATATTCACAGTCGGCCAGCAGCGAGCCGGTCGGGTTGATTTTGTTGGTGGGCGACACGGTGTAGTCAATGGCTTCGCGGGCCAGGTCGGTGTGAAGTTCGCGGGTGTTGCCGTCGCTGTCGCGGCGTTCGTAGTCGTAGATGCGGTAGGTTATGTCGCTCGTTTGCTGAATTTCGGCCAGTAGATTGCCGGCACCGATGGCGTGGATTCGTCCGGCGGGAAGAAAAAACACGTCGCCCGGTGCGGTGTCATATTGCGCAACTGCGTCCATTATAGTGTTGTCGGCAACGCGCTGCGCATATTCCTCGGGGGTGATTTGCCGCGAGAGCCCTACGTAGACTTTGGCATCGGGTTTGCTGGCAATGATGTTCCACATCTCGGTTTTGCCCGGCGCGTTATGGCGCTTCAAGGCCAAATCGTCGTCGGGGTGAACCTGAACCGACAGGTTTTCATTGGCGTCAATTATTTTAATGAGCAGGGGGAAGGTGCTGCCATATTTCTTGAAATTTTCTTCGCCAACGAGTTCAGCACCCAGCAGGTTGATTAACTCAGTGAGCGTTTTGCCTTTATACGGTCCATCGGCAACCACGGAGACGTGGTTGGGTATGGCCGACACCTCCCAGCTTTCGCCGATGTTTTTCTGGTCGGTGTCCAGTCCCTTATATTGTGCGATTTTATTGCCACCCCATATTACCGTTTTCAGATATGGGGTGAATCTAACCGGCTGAATCATCTTAGTCTGCGTCTATAATTATTTTGCGCAAAGTTACAACATAAGTTACAGAACTGCAATTTTTATGGTGGCGGATTTCAGGGAGGGTGCCGAGGCAGTGAGTGTCATGGTGCCGGATTCATTGCTGCTGCGGAGGATTACGGTTGCCGCTCCGCTGAACAAATCCATCTCCGGCTGCTGAAATGGCAGCAGGCACGTGGCATCGCCGTTGGCTGTGGCTTCAAACGCCCCCGCCCCGCTGACTTTGAATTTTACGCGGCGGCTGTCGGTGGGCACAATGTTGCCATCTTTGTCGGCGACCTGAATGGTGACGTAGACGAGTTCCTCGCCGTTTGCCTCGACCGACTGACGGCTTGGTGTAAGGATAAGATGATGCGGTTTTCCGGCGGTGCGCATGGCGCTTTCGGCGGCAGGGTTGCCGTCGCTGTCATATGCAACAACGCGGAGTTCGCCGGGGGAGTAGCGTGTGTCCATCCACATTAGGCGATAACGGTTCTGATATGTCGAGTCGTTTTTCTCTCTGACTCCTTGGCTCTTGCCGTTGATGAAGAGTTCGGCTTTGGGAAAGTTGGTATAGACCATCACCGGGGTTATCTCGCCCTCGCGTCCGGGCCAGTTCCAGTGGGGAAGAATGTGAAGAGTGGTGTCTTGCGTGTTCCATATCGAGCGATAGAGATAATAGCGGTCTTTGGGCAGCGAAGCGAGGTCTATGATGCCGAACAGGGAGCTGTGGCTGGGCCACGCATCCGTGTCGTAGGGCGACGGCTCGCCCAGGTAGTCGAAGCCGGTCCACACGAATTGTCCGAGTAACCAGTTGTTGTCATCGTCCGTTGCCAGGTCAATGTCGGGAGTATTGCTCCAGGCACAGGTTTCGTTGTCGTAAGACGATGACTGATTGTCGGGATGCATTTTTATGCGGCGGCCATTTGCCCCCGGCATCTCTACCGGGAAATGATACACTCCCCGCGATGAAACGGTTGAAGCCGTTTCCGAGCCGAGTACCAATTTTTGTGGCAACGTGGTGTAAACCCGGTCATAGAATTGCGGCTTGTAGTTGAAGCCGGGGATGTCGAGCGCAGCGGCAAAGCCGTTGGCCAGCACGGCGTTGATTTGGTCCATGCCGCACGTTACCGGGCGCGTGGGGTCGAGCCGGTGAATAAGATTTTGCAGCATGGTGAGTTCCTCAATGCCTACTTCGGCTCGTTGCGACGGCACTTCATTGCCGATTGACCACATCACCACCGAGGGGCTATTGCGGTAGTGCTTCACCATATTGGTGATGTCGCGCTCGGCCCAGTCGTTGAACACCGCGCCGTAACCGTTGGGCGATTTCGGTCTGTAGCCCCAGTCGTCGAATGGCTCAACCATGAGCATAATGCCCATTTCGTCGCATAGCTCTACGAGTTCGGGCGCGGGCATATTGTGGGCGGTGCGTATGGCGTTGCAGCCCATATCTTTCAGCAGGGTGAGCTGATGTTTTATTGCCGAGCGGTTCACTGCCGCGCCGAGTGGCCCGAGGTCGTGGTGGTTGCACACGCCGCGAAATTTTGTTGGTTTTTCATTGAGAAAGAAACCTTTTTCAGGGATGTACTCCAATTTGCGAATGCCGAAGCGGGTGGCGTATTTGTCAACTTCCTTGCCATTGTGGTTCAGAGTGGTAACGGCAGTGTAGAGCGCCGGAGAATCCAATTCCCAAAGTTGCGGGTCGGAAACCGTGAGGTTTTGCGTCAACGCCAGTCCCCGGGCAATGTGTATGGTGCTGTCGGCAGCAACTTCTTTGCCCTCCGGATTGAGAATCACGGTTTTAATGCCTATTTTTTCGCCCCACGGACTTGCTGACACTTTTTCGGCTCCGGCAATTTCGGTGCGGATGCTGACGGTGGCGAAATCTGCCCCGATATGCGGGGTGGTGACGTAAGTGCCCCAAACCGGGATGTGCAGGCGGTCGGTTTCAATCAACCTGACGTTGCGATAAAGCCCTGCGCCGGGATACCAGCGCGAAGCCCTCTCTTCGTTTTCCAGTCTGACTGTCAGTTCATTGCTTCCCGGTTTTATGCTGTCGAGTTTTACGGCAAACGAATTGTAGCCGTACGGCCAGAAAGCAACTTCGCAGCCGTTAATGTACACCCGGGCATTGCTCATGGCGCCGTCGAACACCAGCGAGTAACTGCGCCCGGCAGTGTCGGCAATCTCCAGATTGCGGCGATAAGTGCCTTTCCCGATAAACGGCAAGCCGCCGGTGCGCCCGGTGTGCCACGATTTTGCTGCTTCGCCGTTTTGCTCAACGGCCACGTTCTGCAGGTCATTGTTTCTGTCAAAGGGACCGCTGATTGCCCAGTCGTGGGGAATGCGCACGTTTTCCCACTGCTTTTCGTTGTTGGAGAATTGCCAGCCGTCGGTCAGAATGGTGACTTTGCGTTGCGCCGAGGCGGTCAGTGCCAGCGCCAGAGCTATAATGGAAAGATGAATTTTCATATGCGTGATAGTGTGAAATGCGGTGTAAAGTTACAAAAAATCCGCCGATGTTATAGAACTTTTTAGGTGTTTTATGAGTTTTTAAGATTGTGAAGAAAATTTAATCACGTTTAACTGTTTTTTTTATCATTAATGAAAAAGATCGCTCTCTTTCTTGTTGCGTCATTAGTATGCTTTGTATCAGCTATGGCACAAACGCGCACCATTACGGGTCGGGTTGTGTCGGAGGCTGACGACGAGCCTCTGATTGGCGCCACAGTGCTTCCCCTGCCGAGCGGTAGCGGACAAGGCACTGCAACCGACGTTGATGGTAATTTTTCCATCACAGTTCCGGAACGTTGCACCGAGCTGCAGGTTTCATACATCGGTATGACAACGCGCACGGTGCGAATAACTACCGGTAGTATGCTTATCAAACTTTCTGACCACGCAAACCGACTCGATGAGGTAATGGTAGTGGCCTACGGCACCGCCAAACGCGCCGAATTTACCGGCTCCGCCTCCGTGGTCAAGGCCGATGAGATTGCCGACGCTCTGGTGTCGTCAGTAACCTCGGCACTTTCCGGCAAGGTTGCCGGCGTGCAGGTGCAGAGTTCCGACGGCCGCCCCGGCAGCTCTCCGAATATTCGCATTCGCGGCGTTGGCTCCATCAATGCCTCCGCATCGCCGCTCTACGTGGTTGACGGCGTTCCTTACGACGGCTCAATCTCCGACCTTGCCAGCTCCGACATCGAATCAATGACCGTGCTCAAAGATGCCGCCTCAACGGCACTCTATGGCGCACGTGGTGCCAACGGCGTAATCCTCGTCACCACCAAGCGCGGCGCTTCCGGCCAGGCCAAGGTGACGTTTGATGCCCGCTGGGGTGCCAATCAGCGTCAGATGCCCAATTACAACGTAATCAAATCCACCGGCCAATATATGGAGTTGGTCTATGAGGGGCTCTATAACCAAAATATGGCAACCGGCAAATACACTGCCACCGATGCATGGCGCAGTGCAGCCCAAAGCGCCCTCACGGCCACCGGCTACCAAATCTACACCGTTCCCACCGGCGAATATCTTATTGGCCGCAACGGTCGCCTGAACCCCAACGCCACCCTTGGCTACTCCGACGGCGAATATTTCTACACCCCCGATGACTGGACCGACAACACCATTCGCAACGGTCTGCGCCAGGAATACAACCTCAGCGTCAGCGGAGGCACCGACCGCATAAAATACTACCTCAGCGGCAGTTATCTGGGCGACGAGGGCATTATCCGCGAGAGCAACTTCAACCGCTTCTCCACCCGCGCCACAGTTGACTACCAGGCGTTCAAGTGGCTCAAAATCGGCACCAACCTCGCTTATACTTACACCGATGCCAACCGTCCGAGCGATATGGATCTTGACTACGCAACCTCTGCAGGCAATGCTTTCTTCATTGCCAACCAGATTGCTCCGGTCTACCCGATGTTCGTGCGCGGCGTTGACGGCAAGATTATGACCGACCCCGCAACCGGCAAGAAAGTCTATGACTACGGCGACCGCTATTCCACCAACTTTGCCCGCTCGTGGATGTCGCAGGCCAACCCTATCGGCAACCTTGTTTACGACACCAACAAGTACCTGAGCGACGTGTTCGACGGCAAGTGGTATGCCACCATCACCCCCATCGAGGGCCTCACCATTACCGGCAACGCCGGCTACTGGCTCTCAAACGACCGAGTTCACCTCATCGGCAATCCTTACTATGGTCAGGCAGCCGAGTCCAAGGGCTTTGCCGAGCAATACTTCGCCCGTTCGCGCTCCATCAACCTCCAGGCAATCGCAACTTATACCCACACTTTCAACCTCGTGCATAACATCGACGTTATGGCGGGCTACGAAACATACAACCTCGAGAACGAAGGCGCCGCCGCTTACGGCTACAACCTCTACGACCCCAATTCCTGGGCAGCAGACAATACTATTGACCAGCGCGACGGCTCCGGCGACCGCACTATTCAATACACCACCCGAGGCATACTTGCACGTGCTAAGTATAACTATGACAGCAAATACTTTTTCCACGCAAGCTATCGCCGCGATGCCTCATCGCGTTTCGCTCCCGACCACCGTTGGGGCAACTTCTTCTCCGTCAGTGCTGCCTGGGATGTGGCAAAAGAACGTTTTATGGACAACGTGACCTGGCTCGACCAACTCAAAGTAAAATTTTCATTCGGCCAGAACGGCAATGACAACCTCGGCGCAGAAACGTATTATTACTATGCCGACAAAGACCAGTACCAAATAACCGGCGCCGACGGCGTGTGGAACGATGCCACCCTCGTCTACAAGGGCAACAAGGACATCACCTGGGAAACCTCAAACGCCCTCAATGCCGGCATTGACTTTAGCCTCTTCCAAGGCAAGCTCGACGGCACGATTGAATACTACCAGCGTCAGGTCAGCGATATGCTCTTCTTCCTCCCGACCGCTCCCTCCCTGGGCTACAGCAGCTACCCCGCCAACGTTGGCTCCATGCGCAACTACGGCGTGGAAATCGAGCTGAACTACAACGTGTTCAATACCCGCAACTTCACGTGGGACATCAACGCCAACCTCACCTCAATGGGCAATAAGATCATCAAGCTCCCCAAGGAACTGATTGCCGACGGTTACTGGCTCAGCGGTTCGCGCATCTTCAAGGAAGGCAAGTCAATGTATCAATACTACCTCCCCGCATATGCCGGCGTGGACGAAAAAACCGGCGAGGCTCTCTACTGGGCAAAGCAAACCGATGGCACGGAGGTGAAAACCAATATCTATACCGACGCTTACAACGGCAACCCCGACAAGGGACTCGTTGAAAACCGCAAGGAGAGCGGCAATATGCTGCCCAAGGTTTACGGCGGCTTCGGCACCTCGCTCAACTTCTATGGTGTTGACTTCTCAATCAGCTTCGCTTACCAGATTGGCGGCCGCATCTATGACTCCACCTATCAGGAACTTATGCACAATGCTCAGGCTCGCAACATCGGTGCCAACTACCACGTTGACATTCTCAACCGCTGGACTCCCGAAAATACCCATACCGAAGTGCCCCGCATCAACTCCGGCGACTCCTATTCCGCCTCAAGCTCCGACCGGTTCTACATTTCGAGCAACTATCTGTCGCTCAATAATATCACTCTCGGCTACACCTTGCCCTCGAAAATCACCCGCAAAATCGGCATTGATGCAATCCGCTTCTATGCCGCAGCCGAAAACGTGGCTCTTTGGTCCAAGCGTCGCGGTCTTGACCCCCGCCAGGGTTTCGCCACCTCAAATAACTCAACGTATTCGCCCATCCGCGCAATCTGCGGCGGCATCCGAGTGCAATTCTGAGAAAAAGTTAACAGCTAACAGAAATAAGATATGAAATCAATATATAAATATTCTTCGGCTCTTGGCATCGTTGCCGTTGCTTCGCTGAGCGGCTGCTACGAAATGGATACTTATCCGATGAGTCAATATCTCACCGAGGAACAAAAGACCGAAGTCAAAGAAGCTAACCCCGATATGGCTCAGGCAGGCATCACGGGCATAACCGGCTTGTTCTCCACCTTCTGTAAAACTTTTGCCCCAGATGAGGAACACGACGACTTCGGCTTTCCGTCAATTATGCTGGCCAGCGACTCGCGAGGCATTGACCTCATCGGCGTGAACGACGGCTATAACCATTTCCTCCCATCGACGGCGATGGCCGACTGCGACCCCTCGGGTGCCGCTACCGCCATATGCTGGTCAAACTGCTATAAGCAAATCTTTGCCGCCAACGCCGCGCTGAAGTCCATTGACCCGACAACCGACGACCCCACCTTGATGTTCTATATGGCTCAATCCAAGGCTATGCGCGCCTACGACTACCTTATTCTTGCACAGACGTATCAATTCACTTACGTTGGCAATGAAGACAAACCGTGCGTAATGATTGTTACCGAAGACAATGAAGAAGAATTTGCCGCCAATGGTGCCGGCCGCGCTACTGTCAAGGCCGTCTACGAGCAGATTATGAGCGACCTCAATTCTGCCGTTGAACTGCTCGTCGCTTGCGGTGTCAAGCCTTCCGACGTGCTGACCTCAAAACCAAAACGCTTCGTGTCGCTTGCTGCGGCTTATGGTCTCCGCGCCCGCGCCAATCTGATTATGAACAAGTGGCAGGAAGCGGCGTCCGATGCCTCCGATGCCATTACCAATTTCGCCGGCCAACCCTCGAGCCTCGACGTTGCAGCTGCTCCCGGCTTCACCTCGCTCGACGAGTCAAACTGGATGTGGGGCATCGCAATCGCTCCCACTGACCGCGTGGTTACATCCCAAATCATCAACTTCCCCTCGCATATGGGCTCGCTCAACTACGGCTACGCTTCGGTTGGTGCCTGGCGCTCGGTCAACAAGAAGCTCTATGACTACATCCCCGCTACCGACGTGCGCAAGGGCTGGTTCCTCGATGAAGAATCCAAGAGCGTCAATCTTACGGATGAGCAGCAGGCATATGTTGACGACAAAAAAATCCCTCCATATGTGCAAGTTAAGTTCGGCCCCTATCTCGGCGAACTCGGCACTACCGTAAATGCCTGCGACATTCCGCTGATGCGCGTCGAAGAGATGTATTACATCAAGGCCGAGGCTACTGCTATGGCGGGCGGCGACGGTGCCACTGTGCTCAACCAGTTCGTGAAGGCTTATCGCAACCCGGCATATTCCTTTACCGGAGTCGGCACCGACGTGCAAAACGAATGCTGGATGCAGCGCCGCGTAGAGTTCTACGGCGAGGGTCTCACCACTTTCGACCTTATGCGCCTCAACAAGGACTTTGACCGCACCGGCGGCGGCTGGGCTCAGGTGTTTAACTACAACGTGCCGGCCAACAGCCCCGTATTGCTCCTCTGCATCCCCGAAAGCGAACAGAACGGCAACAAGGCCTTCTCCGCGGCTCAGAACAACTCTCCCGCGCCTCGTCCCACCGTAGTAGTAGAATAACTTAGCAATCATATATTATGAAATTCAAAAATATATCTCTTTTAGGCTTCATCGCTTTTGTCCTCTGCGCCTGCGACGGCAAGGATGAACCCGACTACGCTCCCGCCGACGTTCCCGCTGAAAACCAACGAGTTTTCTTCGCATCTGCCGAGCAAACCACGCTTATTGACCCCGACGAGCGTTCGTTCGACGTGTATCTCTACCGCCCGGAAAACAAGCAGGCCGGCGAGCTGACAGTGCAACTCACAGTCACCGACCCCTCCGAGTTGTTCACGTTCCCTCAGACCGTGAAGTTTGAACCCGGCGAAAATTTCACGACCATCACCGTGGGCTACGATGCCGCCTCGATGGAGCAGAATCATCCCTACACCACCTATATCGCCATAGATGAAGCGAATGCAGATATGTATGGCGAAACGACCCTCAAGCTCATCATCAACTATGAGGTTATGACCGAGTGGGCGCTCTTCGGTGCAGAAGAGGGTACTGATAAAGACGGTCTCGGCGTTTGGAGCCTCGCGTCAATCTTTTCCGGCTATGTGTTTGATGGTGCCCGCGTGATGGAGCGCCATATCCCCAGCAATCCCGAAGTTATGGAATATGAACTCCAGCTCTACGACGGCGATGATATGGCGGAAGCAAATCCCAATGACCCATACGACTCCGAGATTTGGTTCCCGGTAATGAAATTCTCCACCACCACCGGCGGTGACACCATTACCGTGCCGCAGCAGGTATTCCCCCTCGATCCGTCAGTAAGCCTGGCCGATGCCAACCTCCTTTATCCCGATGATTTTGAAGCAACATCCCATTGGGACGAACTTACCGGCACATTCACTCTCAACATTATGTATTACGACGAAGAGGGCGCTTGGAGTCCCGGCGATGAAACTATAGTGCTCAACGGATATGCCGACACCAACGACTACACGTTGACTCTCACCGATATGGGACAGAGCGTTATCGAGGGCAAGGATTATTCGCTCATCAGCTTCAAGTATGCTCCCAAGTCGTTTATCGGAATCCTCTACACCGTTGTTGCCACCGAGGAAGACAAACCTCTGACCGACGAGGAAATATCCGTGATTGCCGAAAGCCTTATGGACCCCGACCAAACCACCTATCCTGTGGAGCAGGTTACCTCGCCCGGCATCGTGGCACTGACTTTCCCCGAGAGCGGAAGCTACACGCTCGTGGCCATCGGCCTCAACTCAATGTATGAAGTCAAAGCCACCGGCTCATTAGAGTTCCAATTTGAAACAGCGGCCCCCGATGACTCGATTCGCTCCAAGTTCAAATCCGCCAAATTGCCCAAAAGGCACCAAGTCCTTAAAAATAAAAACTAACCCTATAAACTCATAAGCTTCAAGTTTCGCAAAAAAATGCGAAACTTGACTTTTAACACATTTGTATCGCCGTTGCAACATGTTTGTAACGGCGATGTCGTAACTTTGCATTCACAAAACCTCGTCAGGTAATAAACATATCAGACGTTAATCTTAAACGCATCAATCATTAACACAGACCAAACCGTCATTATCACAACACTATAGGCGCAACTCCCCTCGAGTAGCGCCTTTTCTATGCAAACCTTTCCTCCCTCCCAATCGTTTTTATATAATTACTAATTGCTAATTACTAATTCCCCCTGATGGACTCCAACTTCATTGACTACGTCAAAATACAATGCCGCTCAGGTAAGGGCGGCGCAGGCTCGCGCCATTTCCATCGCGCAAAATACATTCCCAAAGGCGGCCCCGACGGCGGCGACGGCGGCAAGGGCGGCTCAGTAATCCTCAAAGGTAACCGCAATATGTGGACGCTTCTGCCGCTGAAATATCAGCGTCACGTCTTCGCCACCAACGGCGAATCGGGCGGCGCGGGGCGCTCTTTCGGCAAAGACGGCGAAGACAAAATCATTGAAGTGCCTTGCGGCACCGTGGTATTCGATGCCGAAACCGGCGAATTCATCACCGAAGTTACCGACGACGGCCAGGAAATAGTGCTGCTCAAAGGCGGACGCGGCGGCCTCGGCAACTGGCACTTCGCCACCTCCACTAACCGCACCCCTCGCTACGCCCAGCCCGGCGAACCCGCCCGGGAGCGCACAGTGGTGCTGGAACTGAAGCTCCTTGCCGACGTGGGCCTCGTAGGCTTCCCCAACGCGGGCAAGTCAACGCTCCTCAGCGCTCTGAGTGCCGCACGCCCCAAGATTGCCGACTATCCCTTCACCACTATGGAGCCACAGCTCGGCATCGTAAGCTACCGCGACAACCGTTCGTTCGTTATGGCCGATATTCCCGGCATCATCGAAGGCGCCAGTGAGGGTCGCGGCCTCGGACTCCGCTTCCTTCGTCACATTGAGCGCAATGCCGTGCTTCTGTTTATGATTCCCGCCGATGCCGACAGTATTGCCGAAGAATATGCAATTCTGCAAAATGAGCTGACGCAGTTCAATCCCGACCTGGCCGATAAACCTCGCGTGCTGGCAATTTCCAAGTGTGATATGCTCGATGATGAGCTGATGGCCGAACTCGAAAAGACCCTGCCCGAGGGTATGCCTCACGTGTTAATCTCGGCAGTTACCGGTCTTCACCTTCAGCAGCTCAAGGATATGCTTTGGGCGGAAATTACCTCCGAGGCCAACCAACTGCAGGCGCGCTCCATTACCCACCGTGCCCTCGACGGCTACCACCGCGTTGCCGACGAAGATGCTCTGGAATTTGAAACTATGCTCCCCGAAAACGAAGACGAGCCCGAGGACATGGATGACCTCGAGCTCGACTGGGATGAGTAATCTGACTGTTACCGGGCGGTTTTTACGTTGCCTCGGTCTGTTCTGATGATATAAACGCCGTGGGGCAGAGTGCTGCCCGCTTTAACGCTACGGCCCGTGAGATCAAACATCTCTGCGTTGGCCGTCGTGTTGTTTTTTATCTCTACGATGGCCGACTCGTCAAGAGTCCTCACGTTTTGTCCGACTGAATAGAGCGATTGGCGGCTACCGCTGAGGCCGCGCACTTCAAAGCGGTAGTTGGTTGCAGGTTTCAGCCCGGTTACGTTAAGCGACAGGTTGTTGCCGGTTTTTACTGCCGTGAAGTTGCTTACCGGGGTGAGTTCGGCAGCGTTGTATTCTACCTCAACGTCGTCAATGGCCACGCTGCCAACGTTGCGCGGGCGGCGGTAGGTAATAGCTATGGCGCTGCATGGGAATGACAATTTGCTGATGGTTTCAACGTAGCCGCCGCTTTCGCGAAGCACCGGGCTGATGCTCTTTATCAGCTTCCACTCGTTGGAAGCGGTATAGCCGAGAATCTCAAGCTCGTTGCCGTCCTGCACCGATGTGCCGCGATACCAGAACGAGATTTTCGACACCTCCATATCGCTGTGGAGCGGCGAGCGGATGTAGTCATCATTGGCTGTGAACGATAGTCCGGGGGCTTCCTCGCCGAAATAGCCGGGGAACACGCTCGTTGTGGCGCTCGACAAATACCAGTCGTTGGTAAAGTCGGCAATGTCGTTGCTTTCGTTGACGGTTGCGCCATAATTCACCTCGTAGACGTTGACTTCATAATCGTCGGCCTCTGCGAGAGCCTCCCAGTTGGCGGTGAAAGAGGTGTCGTCAACCCCGGTGACCTCTTTGGCTTCGGGAGCAAAGAATGTAAAGTCCTTGTTGAGGGTGGTGAGTGTCTGCTCCCGGCAATAGTCGCTGATGTGGGTGCCGCCCATTGCGCGGACGCAATAATTGTAGTCGCTTTCAGGTTGCAGACCCTCAACGGTCAGCGAGGTGCCTTGTACCTCAGCCAGACGGTAGCCGCTGACGTAGCTTCGCGTGGTGTAGGAACCGCTGCGATTCTTGGTGTACACGTCTACTATGTAAGACTCAGCGCCCTCAACCGGCTGCCAGCTGATTTTAGCTGATATGGGGGTCAGCTCGGTCGGCTCCAGGGGTTGCGGGTCGGCGAGCTTGGAGTCGGTGGCAATGACGTTGAACTGCACAGTGGCATTCTCCTCCGATTCCTTGATATTAAAGAGGCCGATGGGGACAACCGTAGCGCCGAAACATTTCAGGTTTGACAGCTCGGTAACGTCGCCGCTGCCGGGATATGCGTCAGCCGGGCGTGTCTCGTCAGTGAGGATATTGTCGGCGGCCACGAGCGAGATGCGCTGATGCTTCGCGTCGTTGTTGACCTTGTTGTTGGCCCAAAGGTCTTTGTCGTAGTCAATGTGCCAGACGAGCAGACCCTCGCCGGGGAGGTATGCGTCCCAGCCTGCTTTGCGGCGATATTCAATCAAGAAATATTCGTCGGGGTTCGACGTGGCGATTTTGTAGGCCGAGTTGGTTGAGATATCGCTCAGCGTGTGGAGCTTGCCGTCGGCGGTCAGTTCCTCGGCCGTGAGCCACCCCAAGGCGTAGCGCTCGTAGGCGGTGAGGTAGGGTGGGGTGTGGCAGTTGTTGTTATATCCGCCGCTGGCCAGCAGACTCCACGTTCCGGCCGTCTGGCTGTGAGAGTAGTCGGTGGGGTAGAGGTCGGGCAGGCCCAACACGTGGGAGAACTCGTGGCAGAACGAGCCGATGCCCACAAGGTTGCCGGTCAGAAACTCCACCTCGTTGGAGCAGGCGTAGTGGTCGAGCTTAACGCCGTCGAACTCGGCGCGGAGCTCATTCCAGGCATATGATGCGTGGGGCCACACCGTGTTGGGGTCGGCTCCGTCGGCCTGACTGTAGCCGGCATAAAAGAGGTAGACGTTGTCAATGTATCCGTCGCCGTCAAGGTCGTAATCGCGAAAGTTGATTTCGTCGTCGAGCAGTTGGCAGGCATCGCGAATCATTTCGCGGGGGCGTGCGTCGTTGGCTGTAGAGGTCATACCTCCGTAGTATGCCATTTCGCGGGGAAGCGTCACCGGGCCGTAAACGTCCATTATCGGGGTGTATTGCCCGCAGGAGTTGTCAACGAAGTAGTCGCGCACGCTTCCGGTGGCTCCGAAGTCGCTGTAGCCCTCCTTGTTGAGCATATCGCCGATAACCTTGGCGGGGTCTGCGTTATGGAACTTCTTGTCGGGAAATTGCGCCAGGATAACGAGTACGTGGCGTTCGCCCATTGTCGGGTAGTTGGTGATCTGGTCGCGCACCTTGGTGGCGGCCATAGCCGAAACAGCGACGCCCAAAACGAGCGCCGCTGTCATTATTGCTGTTATTAGTTTTCGGTTCATTTGATTGCTACGGATACTTTTTCATTACCTGCGGTAACTACGTAAACTCCGGAGTTGAGACGGATGGCGGTGGTAGCGCCGCAAACCTTGCGGGCAATCAAGCGGCCGTCGGTGGCGTAAACGCTGACGGTCTGACCTTCAAGGCCGTTGACTACCACTTTGTTGCCGCATACGCTGATGTGGGCGGCAGAGTTGGCGGTAAGTTCGCCGATGCCTGACTGAACGAGCACGTTGACCTCGTTGGAGAAGCGCGATTCACCCTCGGCAAAGACTGAGGTTACTACGTAGGTGTGGTCGCCAAACTCGGGCTTGTCGGCAAACTTGGTTTCTACCATGGGGGTAGTGGTGAGCTTTTCGCCGTTGCGGTAAACGTTGTAACCCTTGAGGGTCAGAGCGTTTTCGCCGTCGGCCGGGGTGTAGGTGATGTCGTCAATCAGCAGCGCCGCAGAGTCGAACATATTGCAGCGGATTGCGGCATATTTGGTGCCTTCGGGCAGGTCAAATTCGTAGAAGCTGTAGCCGTGTTCGTCAACCGACGCATAGCCGGCGGGTATCTCTTTGACTTCGCGGAATGACATGAAGTCTTCAAGCTCGTTGCCGGTGAATGAAACCATGATTTCAAACGATGAGAGTCTGTATTTGTTGGTAATGGACTTGGCCCAAAGCGAGAGATAGGAATCTTCGGGGTCGAGTTCGGGGAGAATCAGGTAGTCGTCGTTGTTGACTTCGGCGGAACCTTCTTCATCCATTGTTTGCCAGAAGCAGATTAAGCTGCTGCCGCTGTGGGCTGCCCAGACATTGGTTTCGAGCGGATAATCGCGCAGGTTCATTACGTAGGCCGACATCGGTTTACCAAGGTTGGGAAGTCCGCTCAGGCCGAAGGTGTATGTGGTGGGCAGTTTGTCGTTGTCAATCACCTTGTAAGCGCCGATGGTGCCGACGTGGTTGTCGGCAGTGATGCCGCCGAAGTCGCAGGCCGTGAGGCTTTCAAAGTCGTCGGTAATGGTGGCGTTATAAACCGTTGCGGGAGCTGTCCAGGTGAGTTCCACGGTCTCTGAGTCGGTTGATTCGTTGGCAAGGTTTTCAGGCTGCGGGAAGCGAGAGCGGAGTACCGCAGCTGTGGTGCTGACATTGTTGTTGGTCTCGTTGTTGTCGCCCTCGAGGTGGCCGACTATTTCGAGCGACAGACCTACTTCGTTGCTCGACAGAGGCAGCTCGGCTTCGATGTCGTTGAATGCCGAAACGCCGAGGCTCTCAAACGATGCGGTGTGTACGGTAGTGCCGTTGACGTTGAAGTCTACGGTGTATGCGCCGATAGCCTTGCGGCCGTTGTTCACAGCCGAAGCCTTGACGGTAAACGTCTTGCCGGCCTGCACGCGGTCGGGCATAACAACGTCGGTAATCATAAGGTCGTTGTCGGCATTACTGTCAATGCGGAATTTATCGAGGCATACATACAGACCCTTGTCCTCGCTGGTTGCCATCAGTGCAATGCGGGCATCAGACTTGCCGGCGAGTTCGCTGAGGTCTACCGAACCCATATACCAGCGGTTGATGGTTTCGTTTGACACGGCCTGGCCCACGGGCTTCCAGGTGATGCCGGAGTCATCGCTTGCAACGACTGAGAACGTAGTGTTACGGTCCATATTGTAGAGGTGGAACTTCAGCGCGGGGTTGGTAAGACCCGAGAGGTCGAGAACCGGGAAGCAGAAAAGGGTAACGCCCTTGCTGAAGGCGGCATAAACGAGCATTGCATCGTCGTCGTAAGACGTGATGGGCAGACCCATAATGTCGGTTGCGGGCATCATATAGTTAGTACCCTCGGCGTTAAGAATAACCCAGGGCGAGGAGTGCATCTGAGCGAGTTCAAACGATTCGGCAAACGGAGTGGTGTAGGGTTTGCCGAAAGCTGCCGTATTGGAGCGGCGTGCTGCGCCGGTGCCGGTTTCGCTGACTGCTGCCACGGCGTATTCCAGCGCAATCTGTTGGTCAGAACCGGTTGTGGGGTTCAGCTCAACGGAGAGGCCTGTGATTCCGGCTTGAATGGTATCTTTGGTTGCCGGGTCAATTACGATGTAAGTCAGTGCTTCGGGGTCAATGTAGCCCTTGTGAGCGCCATCGGTGGGTGCGGTCCAACTGAGGGTTACTTTTTCGCCCTGCTGCTGCCAGCGGATTTGTGAGGGAGCCACGGGAATGTCCATACCAACCCAGGTTGATACTGTGGTTGCGGGGCTTGCGCCGAAGCTGTTGCTGCTGATTACTTCATACACGTTTTCGCCAAGGGCGGGTTCGCTGTCGGTCAGGCTGATGCGTTCACCCGGGGTGGGGTTGGTGTATTGCTGAAGAGTTTTTTCGGTAGTGAGGTTCTTCACGGTGATCTGCGTCAGTGATTCCAGCGTTTCGCCGTCGAATGTTTCTTTGGGGGCATCGAATGCCAAAGCAACGCTCTTGGCTCCCTTTTCGCCGGCAATGGCAATCATATTGGGAGCAACGTTGGGGGCAGCTCCGAAAATGGGAGCGCCGATGGTGAAGTTGGCAATAGCAATTGCGCCGGTGAGGGCGGGAGTGGTAACGTGAAGTCCGATGTAATATTTACCGGTTTCTTCAGTCTTGATGAGGTGTTGAACCTGCTGAAGATAGCTGAACTCACTTTCGGCGTGGATGGTAGTGGTCATATCTTCCACTGCCGGACTCTTGCCCATCTTGATTTCGTAGCGCTGATTCTCGAGGTAGTTGCTGCCCTGGAGCATCATCGACAGGTAGTTGTAGGCTCCGGCCTCAAGCTGAATTGGCGGGGAGATGAGCCAGTCGTCGGAGGCCTGTTCGGTGTTGGAGTAGAGCCATACGATGTTGGCATCGGTGTCGTGGTTCCATTCGTATTTGTCGTTGTTGGCATTGAGAGTGGTGAAAAGTCCGAGTCCGTCTTTGCCGAAGTTGAACTCAAACGGGGGCTTAACGCCGAGAGCGGAGCCGAGCAACATGGTTTCGCTTACCGCAACCTCCGAGGTGTTGGTCATATCGTTGGCTGTAATTTCATACCAGTAGTATCCCATTGATTCGATGTAGGGGTCAACGGTTACTGCTTGGCCGAAATTGGTGGGTATAACTTTGTTGTCGGGCTGGCGAACAACGTTATATTGCATATATGGGAAGATGTATCCGTCGTTTACGCCTGTGGTGACGTCGTTCCAGCTGATATATACGTTGTTTCCGTTTTCTTGAACGGTGATACCGGTGGGTTTGCAGGGAGTGTCGTGGCCAACGAATCTTTTGTGGGTCAGCATCATACCGGGAGTACCGTCAACCGATGCATATATTACCAGTTCGTGATTTCCTTCCGTGAGGGTAAGGCTTTTATATATTCCGTCGCCGGGCTTACCTGTGCCGGAAATAATTTCCTCGCCGTTTTCCTCAACACACCAATCCAAGTCTACTTCGCTGTAATCCAGGTCATTGCCTAAGGCGTCTTTTGTCGGGAGCGTGAATGAGATAGTACCCGTAGTTTCGTCGTTTTTGAAATTAACAACGAGGTCGTCAACCCACGAGGCGGTAATAATCGGCTTTGGAGGAGCAACGTAGATGCCTGCCCAAGTGCCGGTAAGGTCGGTTACTTTTGTTGCAGCGCCGGAGGTGGTGTCGATGGTGTATAGAGCGCTTGATTCTGCCCAATACATCGTGTTGTCTTCGAGGTCGAAGCAAGCTGACGATACCGTTCCGGCTGGAGTAATGCCGGTAGCGCCAATTTCTTCTTCGCTGCCGTCATAGCCGATTCTGTAAAGTTTGCCGTTGGTCGATACAGCAAAGAGCTTGTTGTCGGTATCAGCAGCCAGTGCTACATATGTATTACTTAGATTTTTAATGTCGGTTCTGCTATTACCTTCTATATAGAGTGTACCAAAAGTATGTGCAGTTCCGTTTCCATAAATAGCATATACAGTGTTGTTGTTGGAGTTATAAGCCAAGTCTACGAACTCGGTTGGCTGAGACATAAATTGATTTGAACCATTATAATTCCAGGTGTCAATTCTATAAATAAACAACATATTGAACATATTGTATGCTATGTTGGTGGCACAATGGTAATCTGTACCTACCAAACAGCCGACAGTTATGTTTTGCCCGCTGGCACTTAGATTTGCTTTAACTTTTACATCATCCGGCTTTGTTATATCGAAGTAGGATACACAGTTGCTCGGTTGCGTAATGCCGTAGATGACGGTTTTTGACGATGTTTCGGCTTCGGCCTTTTTGGGTGCTTTGGCCGGAGTGATAACGGCTGCCGGAACGGACTTTACTGCCTCTTGAGTCAACACTGAAGTCTGCGCTGACTTGAAGAAATTTCCGGGGGCTGCTCCGATCGTAGTGGTCTTAGCAGATGTGCTAAATGGAGCTAAAGCGCTGAGTAATAACGCAACTCCCCCTCCTAAGAGTAGTTTGGAGAATCTTTTCATAAAAAAGTGATAATGGTTAATAATAGCTTATAAGTCTTGCAAATATGTAAAAAAGTCGGGAATTTTCAAAAAATCACTCTTCTGAGGAATACCAGCGGGTGTACATCAGGTAGTTACGGGCTATGCGCTGATTGAGTGTTCGCGACTGCTCAGGGTCAACTTTTTTGATGAATTTGGCGGGTGCGCCGCCCCACAGTTCTCCGGGGCCAATCACCGTGCGGCTGAGCACCACGGAGCCGGCGGCCACAATTGCTCCCTCGCCCACTACGGCATCATCCATAACTACGGCACCCATGCCCACGAGGGCAAAGTCGCGGATTTTGCAGCCGTGGAGCGTAACGTTATGACCCACGCTTACGTCGTTGCCGATTTCGATGGTTGACTTTTCATAGAGAGTGTGAAGCACCGAGCCGTCTTGAATGTTCACGCGGTTGCCGATGCGTATGGAGTTTACATCGCCGCGAAGCACCGTGTTGAACCATATGGAGCATTCATCGCCGATTTGGAGGTCGCCAATCAGGGTGGCGTTTTCTGCTATAAAGCAGTCGCGGCCCACCTTTGGGGTGAAGCCGCGAACAGGGATTATCAACGACATAACGGAGCGGTTTTAGCGGTTAGCCATTGACGTTGGTTTTCGTTTTCGAGCAGCGGGAGCAGCACTTCGCGCACGTGGGTGTGGTAGTTGTTGACCCACGAGATTTCATCGTCGCTCATCAGCGTGAGGTCAAACAGCCGCAGGTCGAAAGGGAACACCGTGAGCGGCTCAAAGGCGTAGAAGTTGCCAAACTCTTCGTTGCTAAGGGGCGACGGCACGCACAGCACCAGGTTTTCGCAGCGTATGCCGTGAACGCCGGCACGATAGAGGCCGGGTTCGTCGGAGGTAATCATTCCGGGGCGCAGGGCTACCGGCACGTGGTTCAGGCGAACGGATTGCGGGCCTTCGTGAACGTTGAGGAAGTGGCCAACGCCGTGGCCGGTGCCGTGGAGGTAAGTCAGTCCGTGCTTCCATAGCGGCATACGGGCCAGCGCGTCAAGTTGGTCGCCTCGGGTACCCTCTGGGAACACGGCGGTTGCCAGGGCAATGTGGCCTTTCATTACCAACGTGAAGTCTTCTTTTTCCTGCGCGGTGGGAGTGCCGAGCGCCACGGTGCGGGTAATGTCGGTGGTACCATCGAGATATTGCGCACCGGAGTCAACGAGCAGCAAGCCGTGAGGCTCAATGACCGACGACGTTTCAGGCGTTGCGGAGTAGTGCACAATGGCTCCGTGGGGGCCGTAGCCGGCAATCATTTCAAAGGAGTTGTCAACGTAGAGAGCGCCCTCGGAGCGGAATTGAGTGCCGAGTTCGGCCATATCGAGTTCGGTGAGCTTTTCGCCGGAGGCCATACGGCGCTCCACTTCCATAAAGAGCTTGACCAGGGCCACGCCGTCGCGGGCCATGGCCTGGCGGGTACCCTCAATCTGCTTTTCGTTTTTCATTGCCTTGGGCAGAGCAATGAGCGATGTTCCTTCAATGGCGTGCTTGCCGATGACGGTGGCCAGGGTATATGCCGTGCGCGCAGGCTCGATAAATACGCGGGCATCGCCGGGCAGAAGTGCAAGGTAGCGAGCCACAGAGTCATATGGCGAGAGGTCAACGTTGATGGAGTTGAGATATGCCTGAGTCTTTTCGTCGACCTTTTCGGTGTTGATGAAGAGTACGTTGCGGTCGGCCGAGAGAAAGAGGAATGCGGTGGCCACCGGATTGCAGTCAACGTCTGACGAGCGGACGTTGAGAATCCAGGCAATCTCGTCGAGGGCGGAGATAAACATTGAGTTTGCTCCCTTTTCGGCGGCCGTTTCGAGAATACGGTTGATTTTTGAGGTTGCCGATTCGCCGGCGTATTTCACGTCGTGAACGTATAGAGGGTCGTTGGGCAGGGTGGGGCGACCGCTCCACAAATCATCGGCGGGCGAGAAATTGGTGTCAATGTGAATGCCGGCGGGGTCGAATGCAGCGTGCAGGCGGGTAATGTCGGCCACGGAGAATACCATGCCGTCAACTCCGAGGGTGGAGTCGGCAGCGAGGTGCTTGCAGAGCCACTGCTCAATAGCGGGGGTGGCTGGCAGGCCGTCTTTCATCAGCTCTATGCCGGAGCCTTCGAGCTGCTGGGCGGCTTGCAGAAAGTAGCGGGAGTCGGTCCACAGGAGTGCTTCGTCGGCGGTTACTACCAAGGAGCCGGCCGAGCCGGTGAAGCCACTGAACCATTGGCGCACCTGCCAGTGTTCGGCAAGGTATTCGCTCTGATGTGCGTCGGTTTGCGGAATTATTACGGCAGAGATGCCTGCCTCGTTCATTTTTTTGCGGAGAAGTTCAATTCTTCCTTTTATGATTTCGCTCATTATTTTAGCTGTTTAGCTGTTTGACGGTTTAAGGATTTAGCTGTTTATTTGTTTAGCTGAGTTGTTGCATTTCTACCAGGCGGGTGTATGCGCCGTTGCGGGCCATCAGTTCGTCATGAGTACCGGCCTCAATTATGCGGCCCTCGTGCATCACGGCAATCATATCGGCGTTGCGAATGGTTGAGAGGCGGTGGGCAATCACCAGGGTGGTGCGTCCCTCGAGCAGACGGTCAAGGGCTTCCTGCACAAGGTGTTCGCTCTCGGAATCGAGCGCCGAGGTGGCCTCGTCGAGAATCAGAATCGGTGGATTCTTCAATATTGCGCGAGCAATGCTCAGGCGCTGGCGCTGACCGCCCGATAGGCGGCAGCCGCGATCGCCGATAAAGGTGTCGTAGCCATGTTCCATCTCGGTGATGAACTCATGGGCGTTGGCAATGCGGGCTGCGGCCTCAACTTCTTCGCGGGTGGCGTGGTCCACGCCAAAGGTTATGTTGTTATAAACCGTGTCATTAAAGAGTATGGCTTCCTGGTTTACGTTGCCCATAAATGAGCGGAGGTGGTTCACCGGAAGCTCGCGCACGTCTATGCCGTCGATGGTGATTTTGCCGCCCTGAATGTCGTAGAAGCGTGGGAGCAGGTCTGCAACGGTGCTTTTGCCCGAGCCGCTCTGTCCCACCAATGCCACGGTGGCTCCGGCGGGAATGTGCAGGTCAATGTTTTTGACCACCTGAACTTCGCCGTCGTAGCTGAACTCCACGCCTTGATATTCTATTTCGCCGCGCAGGGAGTCAATGTGTTTGGGATTTTCGGGGTCTTTGATTTCGTTTTCGGCCGAGAGAATCTTGTCAACGCGCTCAAGCGAGGCCATACCGGCACGGATTGCATATGAGCCGCGCGAAATTTCTTTTACCGGGTTAATGATGCTGTAGAAAATCACCATATAATAGATGAATTCCGAGGCGTTGAGAGTGGTGTGGCCCGACAGAATCAGAGTGCCGCCGAACCATAGAACTATTGCAATGGTAATGGTGCCGAGAAATTCGCTCATGGGGTGGGCGAGGCTCTGGCGGCGGGCCACCGAGGCGCTGAGCTTAAGGAGCTTCTCGCTGCCGTCGTGAAAGCGCTTGCTAACCTTCTTTTCAGCCACGAAAGCCTTGATTATGCGAAGTCCGCCAAGGGTTTCCTCGATGTTGTTCATAATCGTGCCCCACTGATTCTGCGTCTTGAGCGAGGTGGCCTTGAGTTTGCGGCCAACGTTGCCCATAACCCAGCCGGCCAGCGGAAGCAGAATCAACACGAACAGAGTGAGTTGCCAGCTGATTGCTATCATCATTCCCAAACAGGCAATAATCATCAGCGGGTTTTTGAACATCAGGTCGATGCTCTGCATAATGGAGTTCTCAACCGTGCTGACATCGCCGGTCATTCTCGCAATGATGTCGCCCTTATGTTCGTTGGTGAAGAATCCTATGGGCAGGCTCAGCACTTTGTCGTAAATGGTGTTGCGGATGTCGCGGACCACTCCCGCACGCATCGGAATGATGAAGTAGGAGGCGAGATACGTGGTGCCGCATTTCAGTCCGGTCATCACCACCAGCAGGATGCCCAGAATTGCCAAAGTGGCCGATTTCCCGTAGTATGCTATGCAGGTTTGTGTGTAGTAGTAAAAGTCGTTGACCAGCGATTCCTTGAAGTTGTCGAGGGTCACCGGCATATATTCATACGTTTTCATGGTCAGCTCAAAGAGCATTTCCAGAATCGGTATGATCAGCGCGAATGAAAACAGCGTGAGCAATGCTGCCAAAATATTGAAGAAGATATTCAGAAAGAGATACTTCTTATATTTTGGCACAAAGCGCCGCATTATAGTGAAAAAGTCGTTCATTTTTGGGCGTTAGGCAATGGGCGTTAGAGGTTGCGGGCGGGGTAGAGGTCGTCCCACCAGGAGGAGTCTTCTTTGAGCCACTTTTCAAACCAGGCCATTATGGAGTTTTGCCAGAGAATGCGCTTGGGGAAGTCGGAGATAAAGTGGTTCTCGCCGTCGACCGAGATAAATTCAACCGGTTTGCCGAGAATGCGCAGAGCATTGAAAAGCTGAATGCTTTCGCCGATGGGCACGTTGGTGTCGGCGGTGCCGTGGAGCAGCAACAGCGGGGTGTTGATTTTGTCGGCGTTGAAGAGCGAGCCCTGCTTGGTGTAAAGCTCGGGATTGCTCCAGGGGTAGGAGTCGGCGGCTGCAACGCCGTTGTAGCTATAGCCCCAATAACCTTCACCCCAATAAGAGGTTACGTTTGAGATGCCGGCGTGGCTGACTGCTGCGGCAAATATGGGGGTTTGGGTTTGCAGATATTGGGTCATAAAGCCGCCGTAGCTGGCGCCGAGGCAACCGATTTTGGTTGAATCTACATATTCGTGGGTGCGATAGAACTTCTGCACGCCCTCGATGATGTCTTGAGCGGTGCGTTTGCCCCAGGCGTTGACGTGGCGGGCTGAAAATTCCTGACCGTAGCCGGTGGTGCCGGAGGGGTTCACCACGTAGACGACATAGTCGCGAGAGGCGAACAGCTGCGGAGTGTATGGCTGCGTGATTGATTTCGCCGTGGGCGATGTGCCGCCGTAGTAATAAACAATCAGCGGATATTTCTTCGAGGGGTCAAAGTTCGGCGGATAGCAAACAATGCCGTCGATTTCAGTGCCGTCAGATGCGGTGAATGTCCAGGTCTCGACCTTGTTGAGATCGATCTTTGCAAGGTCTTCGGCACGCGGGTCGGCGAGAATGCTGTTTTTATCTTTTTTCAGGTCAAGCAGGCAGGCGCGCCAGGCGTAGTGGTAGCCGTGGCCCATATATGCGACTCTCAGCGACTGGTCATCGCCCATAGTGGCGGTTGTGATGTTTTCAACGTCGGCTGGAAGTTGCTCAATCTTGTCGCTCTTGGGGTCAAGAACGTAGAGGTTGTTGTTGAATCCCTGTTCGCCGATGAAGTAAATCTTGCCGTCGGCGGCGTTCCATGAAATGATGTTGCCAACTGCGGGGTCAAAGTCGCGGGTCACCGGCTTGACGCTCTTGGATGCTATGTCCATTATGTAGAGCTGAATGTCGAAGTCGTTGGCAATGGGATGGCTGCCGCAGTTCTTGCCGAGTTCGTTGAATGCCGAGGGCGAGCCGCTGAACAGCACCTGCTTGCCGTCGGGCGAGAAGATGCCGGAGTTCACAAACATCGGTTCAAGCGAAATCAGGGTGTCGGCCTTGAGGGTCTCAACGTCGAGAGTGTAGAATGAATTGCGATAGAACGGTCGCGTGGTGGGGTCTTCCTGCGAGGTTGAGAGCAGCAGCTTGCTGCCGTCGCGGGAAATGTCGTTGAGCGTAGTGGAGTGGTTGCCGAAAGTCAGACGCTCGGAGATTCCGGTTGCCGGAGTGAAGCGCACAATGAACGCGCGGGTGCGATCGCCGGGCATACGGTCGTCGGGGGTGGCATAGCGGCGCAGCGGGCCGGTTTCTTTAACCCCCTGTTCGGTGTGGGTGTAGTAGAGGCAGTCGCCTTTGGGGCTCCACGTGAATTTATCTACCGGGATGGATTCGGCCAACAGAGTGGTTGCGCCGCTCACGGGGTCAACACTGAAGAGGTCAAAGCCGTCGGCAGCGGTTTGTGTCATATAGAGGCTTGAGCCGTTGGGCATCCAGTTTACGCCCCAGGGCAGGTTGGCGTTGACAACCTTGCCGCTTTTAAGGTCAACGAGTTCCGCCCATGTGCGGTAGCGTTGGCCGTCGTAGCGGTTCCAGTAGCGCATTATTATATATTTGCCATCGGGACTCATTGACAGTCCGCTGACGCGGTTGCCATATTCGGAGTCTTCAAGGGCAAAGCGGCGCAGCATATCCGGCCCGGAGGATATTACAGTGTTGGTGAACTTATCGTCGGGGGTGAAAACCACCTTGACATCGGGGGAGGTGACGGAGTCGGCCGCCATGGCAAGCAGCTTTATGGTGAGGCGCACGTCGTGTTCCGGCTCCAGACGCAATGCGGCAGATGCGGTTGAAAATCCTGCCACGGAGTCTTTTTCGGCAGAGAGTTTTGAAGTCAATTCTGAGCCGTTGAGTTCCACTATGAAGGGGAGCTGCGATGTTACTTTCAGCTGACCTTTGGCAAAGCGCTCCGAGCGTAGAAGTGTCTGCAAAATCTGCATTGCTCCGTTGGCCTCGGGAGCTGCTTTCAGCGCAATCACTCCGGTGGAATCGGTTGCCACGGTTGCTCCCGGCATTTGGACGCGGGTGTGCGATTTGAGAATGTCGGTGGTCTTGAATTTGGAGCCGTCGGGGGCAATGGAGTCGTTCATGAACGGCGTGCGCACACTAATTGGCTCTGAAACACGCCAGTTGGTTATGGGTAGCTCCTTGGCGTTGCCCGAAAGCATGGCGGCGAGGGCTATGCTTGCAACAAATGTTTTATTCATTTAAGGTAATCGGTTATTTTTTTGAGTGCTTTACGTGTATTGGCGTGAGTGTTGAACGCAGTGAGGCGCACATAGCCCTCACCGCATGAGCCAAAGCCGACTCCGGGGGTTGATGCTACTCCGCATTTTGACAGCAGCAGGTCAAAGAACTCCCACGAGGTCAGCCCATTGGGCGCTTTCACCCAAACGTAGGGGGCGTTGATGCCGCCGAAGCAGCGCAGCCCGGCCTTGGGCAATTCTCTGAGCATCAGGCGGGCATTCTCGCGGTAGTATTCTACGGTTCGCAGAATCTGCTTGCGCCCTTCGGGAGTGTAGATTGCCTCGGCTGCGCGTTGAATGGGGTAGCTCGCGCCGTTGAATTTTGTGGATTGGCGGCGCAGCCAGAGGCTATGGAGCTTCACGCTGTGTCCCTCGTCGTCAACGCCGGTCAATTCTTTGGGTACCACGGTGTAGCCGCAGCGCATTCCGGTAAAGCCCGCCGTTTTGCTGAATGAGCGGAACTCTATGGCGCAGCGCGTTGCCCCATCAATCTCGTAGATGGAGTGGGGAACGTCGGGGTCAGTGATGAAAATCTCGTATGCGGAGTCAAAGAGTATCAACGCACCGTGTTCCAGGGCGTAGTTTACCCATTTGGTCAACTCGGCGCGTGTCATTGCCGTGCCGGTCGGATTGTTGGGGTAGCAGAGATAAATGATGTCGGGATTCTCTTTGGGTAATTCGGGGAGGAAGCCGTTTGGCTCCGTGCAGTCAAGATACTCGATTTCGCGGCCGGCCATAGTGTTGGTGTCAACGTAGACCGGATAAACCGGGTTGGTTACGGCCACTTTGGCATCCGGGGCAAGGATGTCGCCGATATTTCCGAGGTCGCTTTTTGCGCCATCGGAAATGAATATCTCATTCTCGCTGATTGGCAGGTCGCCGTAATCGGCAAATTTGATTCTGAGGCGCAAAAAGTCATAGCCTTGTTCCGGGCCGTAGCCGTGGAATGTCTTGCCGTTGCTTTGTTCATCGGCGGCTCGATGGAGAGCCTCTACTGCCGCCGGACATATCGGACGCGTAACGTCGCCGATACTCATACGAATTACTTCTACATCGGGGTTTGCCGCCTGAAAGTCGGCGATTTTGCGACCCACTTCTGAAAACAGATAGCTCGGCGTTAACCGACCGAAGTTGCTGTTAACCTTAATCATGCCCACAAAGGTACAAAAAATATTTAAAATTCCACCTCGCCGGTAAAAGCGATTTCTGCCGGTCCGGTCATCTTTACGTTGTTATTGCTGTCTGCTGCAATTTCAAGGTCACCTCCCGGCAGCGTAACTACTACCGGAGATTCGCAGCGACCGGAAACTATGGCGGCAAGGGCCGCAGCACACGCGCCGGTGCCGCACGCCATTGTTTCGCCCGAACCGCGTTCCCACACACGCATTATTATATGATGGGCATCTACCACCTTGGCGAACTCAATGTTTGCGCGGTCGGGGAAATATGGGTCAACCTCAAGGGCAGCGCCAATGCCGTGGACATCAAACTCCGCAGGGAGGCAGTCAATAAACACTACTCCGTGGGGGTTGCCCATATCGGCGGGATATACGTTGAACCCTTGCAACTCCACCGGCTCGGTCACTGCTCCCGCACCCATTTCAACGGTGATAAGTTCCGGGCCGATATGGAGCGTCTTGATTCCCGAAAGGGTTTCCAATGTGATGGTTTCTTTGGCCGTGAGGTTCAGGGTGCTGACTAATCGGGCAACGCATCTGGAGCCGTTGCCGCACATTTTTGCCTCGGAGCCGTCGGCGTTGAAAATGCGCATCTTGAAATCGGCAACTTCCGAGGGGAGTACCAAGATTATGCCGTCGCCGCCAATTGAGCGGTGGCGGTCGCTGAGTTTGCGTGAGAGAGCGGGAAGTTGGTTTTCAAGGCAGGGCATTTCGGTGAAATAAATGTAGTCATTGCCCAGGCCGTGCATTTTGGTGAACTTGGCTTTCATAGCGGCAAAGTTAGTGAATTTATTTTGTTTTCGAGGGCAAGGACGTTAATATTTTGAGGCGGTGAATAAACTTTTTCAAAATTATTGTGTAAATTTGCGGCGTATATATGAAAACTGCGAAGGAATCGACCTGGTGGATTTACGCGGTGGCGGCGCTGGCAATGTTGCCGGTTCTGTTGCTGCGCGATGTCACGCCTGATAATGAGTTGCGCTATCTGAGCATTGCCGACGAGGCAATCCGCAATGGCTCGCTGTGGTGTTTCCATAACCACGGCGAAATATATGCTGACAAACCCCCGCTGTATATGTGGATAGTGATTGTCGGGCGAATGCTTTTCGGTCAGTATTGCCACCCGTTTATTGAACTTTTTTCGCTGATTCCGATGCTGTTGGTAGGGCGCATAATGAATGGTATGGCTCGGCCGTGGATGGATATTCGCCGTCGGCAGGTTGCCTTGCTGATGCTCTTTACCTGCGGATATTTCCCCGGACTGGCGCTGACCATGCGCATGGATATGCTGCTGACTCTGTTTATTGTTTTTGCAGTCAGAGAGGCATTCCGTATGGCGCAGGGCGCTCCCTCGCGCAAACATGAGGCGCTGCTTGGCTTGTACTGCTTTTTGGCGCTCTTTACCAAAGGGCCGTATGGAATTCTGATTCCTCTGTTTGCTACCGTCGTATACCTTATTATGGTCAAACGTTTCAGCCTGATTCTCAGAATATGGGGTTGGCCCGCCTGGGCGGTATTGCTCGGCGGATGCGCCGTTTGGTTCGGCGGTGTGTATTGCGAGGGGGGCAGTGAGTATCTCAATAATCTCTTGTTTCACCAAACCGTTGACCGCGCACATAATGCTTTTACTCACGATTGGCCTTGGTGGTATTATTGCGTGCACGTTTGGTACGTTATGGCTCCATGGTCGCTGTTTATCTTGTGGGAGCTTATAGCTCGCCGCGACACTGCGGCGCGTGGCGACTTCCGCAAGCTGATGATTGCCACTTTCTGCGCTACCTTCGTGTTGCTGAGCTGCGTCAGCTCCAAGCTGCAGGTATATCTGCTGCCGGCAATACCGTTTGGCGTGTATCTCGGAGCCTCGCTGATGAGCGGCCCGAGGCTGCAAAAAGCCGTCAGAATAATAAGCTACTGCATATTGGGCATTTTGTTCATTGCCGGATGTTTTATGCCGATAATCAACCCATTGATTAGCTACGGCCCGGTGTGTCGCGAAGTTGCGAAACTCAATCCACCCGTAGTATGCGTAAGTTCGGAGGTGCGTCGTGCTGAAAACATTGATGCCTATTTTAATTGTCCCATATTAATCACTGATTTGTCAAACTTAGACGCGTCAGACATCATTATCATTGAAGAAAATGAACCAGACAGCAAACTACGATTTTACAATAGTGGTTCCGGTATATAACGAGGAAGACAATACCCCGGCTCTCGAACAGCGACTGACCGCCTACCTCCCCAAGGCAGCGCGTAAAGCCTGCATACTCTTCGTAAACGATGGGTCAACCGACTCGTCAGAACGCAAGATTGCCGAGATATGCTCGCGTCAACCTGATATGTTCTACATCTCGTTTGAAAAGAACTGCGGACTGAGCGCCGCAATCAAGGCCGGCATCGAGGCGGCAGAGTCACCGTTGGTTGGCTATATTGACGCTGACCTCCAAACGGCTCCCGAGGAGTTTAACCTCCTGCTGCCATATGCCGACGAATATGAATTGGTGATGGGCATACGCGCTAACCGTAAAGACACCGGATTCAAACGCCTGCAGAGCAAAATTGCCAACGGATTCCGCCGCTGGATGACCGGAGATGATGCCATTGACACCGGTTGTCCGCTCAAGGTGCTGCAAACCCCGGTGGCCAAGAGGTTGCCGATGTTTACCGGAATGCATCGCTTCCTCCCCGCCCTTGTCGGCTTACAGGAGGGAAGGGTCAAGCAAGTGGTTGTAAGCCACTTCCCCCGCACTGCCGGAAAGTCAAAATTCTCGCTTGCCAACCGCCTGGTCGGCCCGACTATGGACTGCTTCGCGTTCCGCTGGATGCGCCCCCGCTGGTATAACTATAAAATCGGTTCGACAAATCTATAATGCATCCGCTTTTGATTACATCAGTCGGTCTCTTGGCTCAGGTTTTTTTCTCTGCGCGTACTCTCGTGCAGTGGATTCTCAGCGAACGGGCGCGTAAAGTGCTGTCGCCAACGCTCTTTTGGGCGCTGTCGCTTGCCGGGTCGGCGCTTTTGGCCGCTTACGGTTGGCTGAGAGCCGACTTTGCCATCGTGGCCGGACAAATGGTCAGCTACTATGTATACGTTTGGAATCTTGACATAAAAGGCGTACATATGCCCCGGATTTGTTGGGCATTGTTGTTGCTTTTCCCCATTGTGGCAATCAGCTTCGTAATGGGTTCGGCCGCTCAGTTTATGCAGAACTTCCTTATGCGCCCCGACATCCCATATGCTCTTTTGGTGTTCGGCACGTTCGGTCAGCTACTGATGACTCTGAGGTTTATATATCAATGGTGGTATTCCTCACGCATCGGTCAGAGTGAACTCCCCCCGCTGTTTTGGTGGATTAGTCTTGCCGGAGCGGCAATCTCATTTATTTATGGCATATTCCGCCACGATATAGTGCTGCTGTTGGGTCAGGGCTTCGGACTTTTAGTCTACGCCCGCAATATATATTTAGGAAAGAAATATTGATATGGCAGGAAAACTTTACATAGTGCCGACTCCGGTTGGAAATATGGCGGATATGACGCCACGCGCTGTTGAGGTGCTGAAGTCCGTCAGCTTGATTCTTGCCGAAGACACGCGCACATCCGCGCCGCTGCTCAAGCGCTTCGATATACATACTCCGATGGTTGCCCACCATAAGTTTAACGAACACGCTACGGTGGGCGGCCTGGCTGACCGCATTGCCGCCGGAGAGAATATTGCCCTCATAAGCGACGCGGGTACTCCGGGAATTTCCGACCCCGGGTTTATGTTGAGTCGACAATGCCGTGAAATGGGGCTTGAAGTGGAAACCCTGCCCGGAGCAACGGCGCTGATTCCTGCCCTGGTAAACAGCGGACTGCCCATTGACCGCTTTGCCTTCGAAGGCTTTTTGCCGCAGAAAAAGGGTCGCGCCACCCGCATTGCCGAACTGGCCGAAGAGAGGCGCACTTTTGCGCTGTATGAGAGCCCTCTGCGACTGGTCAAAACCCTTCAGGAACTCGGCGCAGCCTGCGGCGCAGACCGCCCGGCATCCGTGAGCCGCGAAATCTCCAAACTCCACGATTCAACCCGGCGCGGTACTCTCGGCGAACTGGCCGAATTTTTCACCGCGAACCAACCACGCGGAGAAATCGTTATAGTTGTGGCCGGAAAAGAGGCTCCCGAACGTT
Organism: Prevotella sp.; assembly: GCA_023666665.1. Classification (GTDB taxonomy): domain Bacteria; phylum Bacteroidota; class Bacteroidia; order Bacteroidales; family Muribaculaceae; genus UBA3263. The sequence goes on from JAMPBN010000002.1 coordinate 96,192, forward strand.
CACCACATAAAAATAAATACAAAATTCAAGATAATCAACAATGAAAAAGATTCTTATCGCAATCATTGCCCTGGGAGGCATGATGGCAGCCGTTAGCTGCGGCAATTCAAAACTCGATGAAGAACAAGCTAAAAACTATCGTCTTGAAGACTCGCTGCAAACCGCGCTCAACAACGCTGACAGTATGTTCTCCATCCTTTATGACGTAACCACCGGTCTGGAGCAGATTTCGCAACTCGAGCACCTGCTCAACGGTAAGGTGAACGCCGAAGATGCTTCTGCCCGCCATTCAATTGAGGAGCAGATGGCAATTATTCAGCAAGGTCTCATTGACCGCCGCAAACGCATTGAGGAACTCGAAGCCAAACTCAGCGCCAGCAATGGGGCCAGCGGCAAGCTCAAGGCTCAGATTGCCCAGTTGCGCGAACAGATTGACCAGCAGGCCGCCACGGTTGCTGACCTCACTCAGCAACTCGAAGCCGCCAACTTCCAGATTACCACACTCAACGCCACCGTTTCGGATTTGAAAGTTACCGTTGATACCATTTCCGCGGCTAAACAACAGGTAGAAAGCGAACGTAATGAGGCAGTTGAGGCTCTCAATACCGTATATTACGTCATCGGCAACAAAAAGGAACTCAAAGCACATAACTTCGTGTCGGGCGGCGGCTTCCTCCGCAAGAGCAAGGTGCTCGAAGGCGACTTTGACCAGAGTTATATGACCCGTGGCGACAAACGCACTCTCACCGCCATTCCCCTCGATGCCAAGAAAGCCTCGTTGCTGACCAAGCAACCTGAAGGTACTTACTCACTGGAGCAGGGCGCCAACGGAATGCTCACGCTCCTCATTACCAATCCCGACAAGTTTTGGGCCAAGAGCAACCTCCTCGTAATCGAAATCAAATAAATTTAACCAATCAATATCGCATTATGAAAAGAGTGCTTTCACTCGTATGCGTTGCCTCGCTGGCTCTCAGCGCCTGCGCATCACCCCTTGCAACCACCGCAGTTGCTCCCTCACAAGCTCCAGCAACCACTAACACTACCACCCGGGTCAACGATAATCCTCTCGGCGCACTCGGCGGCCTGCTCGGCGGCGGCAAGTCAAGCAACTCAAGCAGCGACAATAACTCCGGCTCCGCTCTCGGCAACATTCTCGGCGGTGTGCTTGGCAGCGTGCTCGGCTCCGACAAGATTACCCCCGAACGCATGGTGGGCACATGGAACTACTCAGGCCCGGCAGTATGCTTCAAGAGCGAAAACTTCCTGCAGAAAGCCGGAGGCGCAGCCATGGCCGCAACCATTGAAAACAAACTTGCCGACTACTACACCAAATTCGGCCTCACAAAGGTTACCCTGGTGGTTGACGAGCAGCAGAACTTCCAGCTCAACTTCGGCGTGCTGAAAACTATGGGCACAATCAGCATCGAGGATGAAGACGTATATTTCAACTTCACGGCACTGGGCGCCATTTCGCTCGGCAAAATGAAAACTTATGTAACTATGACCGGCAATAACCAGATGTCGCTGATGTTTGACGTTACCAAGTTGATGAACATCGTCACAGCCGTGGCATCCAAGAGCAGCAGCTCAGCAATCGGTGCCGCAACGTCGCTGCTCAACAGCTACGACGGACTTTGTGCCGGCTTCAAACTCACCAAGTAATTGAAACGTTTAAACCACGCAAAAGGAGCCTACGCAAGGTTTACCCATCATTGGGCCAATACCTTGCGTTGGCTTTCTATGGGCTTCGATGTCTTAACGGTCTTGGCCTCATTACTTTGCCTGGTCTGTATCGCGCTTTATGGAGGATATGAACGCTCGGTAGTCGCCTTCAGCGACGTTAAGCCCTGGCTCAGACTCTGTCAGGGTATGTTTGCTTTTAATATCCTCTTTAATCTCATATTCCGATTCCGGGCAACGGTCAGCGGTACACGCCCTTTTCGCTGGGCCATAGACCTTGCCCTGATGCTCACGTTGCTTCCGTGGGGTATTCCCAATCCGCATATTCCCGTGCTTGACTGGTTTTATTCGCCTTGGTGTCTGATAATAATCCTCGGGGTATACGCGGCCGTTTACTTATGTTTTGCAATGTTGCGCTCGGTTGGCCGTCACACCAATCCCGCGCTGATTCTGTCAACATCTTTTTTACTTTTTATCGCTGTTGGCAGCGCTCTGTTGCTGCTTCCGAGATGTACGGTTTCCGGCATCTCGATTATTGACAGTATTTTTGTGAGTACCTCCGCCGTATGTATCTGCGGACTTACTTCCGTCAACGTCGCCGCCACGTTTACGCCGCTCGGTATGACTGTAATTGCCGTGCTTATGCAGGTTGGCGCTCTCGGAGTTATGACCTTTACCAGCTTTTTTGCGCTCTTCTTCTCCGGTCAGACTTCGGTATATTCCCAGTTATTGGTTAAAGATATGATGTATTCCAAAACCATTAACTCTTTGCTCCCAACATTATTATACACATTGATTTTTACCCTCGTTGTCGAGGTTATCGGTGCGGCTGCTATATATTGGTCAGTTATCGGCTCAATTTCGGGCTATTCCGACGGCGATTATATACTCTTTGCAATATTTCACGCAATATCGGCGTTTTGTAATGCCGGATTCTCAACCGTCGACGGCGGTATGTCTAACCCCGAACTGCTTCGTGGCAATCAACTCATTTATCTTGCAATCAGTGTTTTGGTCGTTGCCGGCGGCATTGGCTTCCCGATTCTTGTAAATGCCAAAGATGCCCTGTTTGCCCGAATGCATCGCTTGTGGTATCGTATTCGAGGGAGGCATTATTCTCGCGTTCCTCATCTGTATAATCTGAATACTCGCGTGGTGTTGTTCATTACCACTGTTCTCTTCATATTTACTTTTCTCGCTTTCATCTTTTTAGAGTGGAATCATTCGTTTGCGGGTATGTCCCCTTACCAAAAACTGGTTCAGAGTCTGTTTAATGCCGTGACGCCGCGCTCGGCCGGATTCTCGTCGGTCAGTCCCGCCGGGTTTCTACCCGTAACCTTATTGATAGTAATGTTTATGATGTGGATAGGCGGCGGCTCACAGTCAACTGCCGGCGGTATTAAGGTCAACACCTTTGCCGCCGCTATGCTCCATCTTAAAGCCGTCATTATCGGCCGACGCTCCGTTAAGGCGTTTAATCGCCGCATCGCGGTTGAGTCGCTTTCTCGCGCTCAGGCGGTTATAGCTTTGTCTATTGTTTCCCTCCTCTTGTTGTCGGCAATTATGCTGTATCTCGAACCCGACCTGCCGGTAAAGATGGTGCTGTTTGAATCGCTCAGCGCTCTGGCCACTGTCGGCTCCTCGCTTGGCGCAACCTCGCTGCTGAGTCTTGGCGGCAAAGTAGCCATCTGCGTGGCTATGTTCGTCGGGCGCGTCGGCCTGTTGTCACTCCTCGTCGGCTTCGCCGGCAATAAAAACGAACCCGCAATTGAACTCCCTCAAGATAACCTTATTATAAACTGATTATGCGATACCTGATAATCGGACTTGGTATATATGGCTCAAACCTCGCCCGCGACTTGACAAATATGGGCCACGAAGTAATCGGTGCCGACCGCTCCGGAATGCTTGTCGACACCATTAAAGACGACATCTCAACCGCCTACGTCATAGATTCTACCGACGAAACCGCGCTTGCCGCCCTCCCGCTCAACGTCGTTGATCTCGTTATCGTTGCCATAGGTGAGAATTTCGGCGCGAGTATCAAAACCGTTGCCCTGCTGAAAAAACTCGGCGTGAAACATATCTACGCTCGTGCCGCCGACCCGATACACCGCGCAATTCTCGAAGGACTGAAAATTGACCGCATCCTCACACCCGAACAGCGTGCCGCCCGCGACCTGTCGCAAGAAATGGCGCTCGGACATCAGGCTGAAGTTATGCAAGTCGATGCCAACAGCTACGTAATCTGCTTTCAGCTTCAAGAAATCTTCTACGGATTAAACTATACAAAACTCGCCCCGGAGTTGAAAAAAGAATATGGTTTGACTCTTGTCGGCTCAAGTCGCCCCACCCACGGCAGAAACATTCTCGGCATAGGTATAGATTCACTTAATCCGCTTGACCTCTCCAAGGCCGACGAAACCGTGCACGAAGGCGACGTTGCAGTAGTCTACGGCACCCGCAAAGCCTACTCAAAGCTGATTAACCACCTGAAGTGAACTTTCCGGCTCAATTATTTTAAAACATAACTTGGCTGATAGCTGAAAAAATTCGTACCTTTGCGCAAAGATTTTTTATTCATTACGCAATGTTACGCTTTAAGGTCGTTGACGAGGCTTTTAACCGTAAAGCTCGTCCTGTGGAGATTCCGGGCGAACGCCCGGAGACTTATTACGGTAAGTACGTGTTTAATCGCAAAACAATGTTTGAGTATCTTCCCCGAGATACTTATAAGGCGTTGGTTAATGCTATCGACAATAAGCAACCGCTTCCGCCCCAAGTGGCCGACAGTGTGGCCGACGGTATGAAGCGTTGGGCCATAGACAACGGCGCACGCCATTACACCCACTGGTTTCACCCCCTCACCGACGGAACTGCCGAAAAACACGATGCTTTCATTCAGCACGACGGCAAGGGTGGGGTAGTCGAGGAGTTTACCGGCAAGCTGCTCGTTCAACAAGAGCCTGACGCTTCCTCCTTTCCAAACGGTGGCATCCGTAACACTTTTGAGGCTCGCGGATATTCAGCCTGGGACTTATCTTCTCCCGCGTTTATTCTTGATCAGACGCTGTGTATCCCGACGATTTTTATCTCATACACCGGCGAATCTCTCGACTATAAAACCCCGCTGCTCCGCGCCCTCAATGCTGTTGACCGCTCTGCCACACGCGTTGCACGGTATTTCGACCCCGAGGTAAAACACGTAATCAGCTATCTCGGCTGGGAACAGGAATATTTCCTCGTTGACGAGGCACTCTACTCGGCGCGACCCGACCTGATGCTCACCGGCCGTACCCTTATGGGCCACGAAAGTGCTAAAAACCAGCAGCTCGAAGACCACTATTTTGGCGCTATACCCTCACGCGTCGAGGCCTTTATGCTCGACTTGGAGCTGGAAGCCCATAAACTTGGCATCCCGGTGAAGACACGCCATAACGAAGTGGCTCCCAACCAGTTTGAGTTAGCTCCGATTTTTGAGGAAACCAACCTTGCAAACGACCATAATCTGCTGCTGATGAGCCTGATGGCTGAAGTTGCGCGCCGACACCATTTCCGCGTGCTGCTCCACGAAAAGCCCTTTGACGGTATCAACGGCTCGGGTAAACACAACAACTGGAGTCTCGGCACAGACCGTGGCGGTATGCTCTTTGCCCCCGGCAAAAGTTCGCAACAAAATCTGCAATTCCTCACTTTCATCGCCAACGTGCTTGCTGCCGTACACGACCATAACGGTCTGCTCAAAGCCTCTATAATGTCGGCAACCAATGCCCACCGTCTTGGCGGTAATGAAGCTCCTCCGGCCATCATCTCGATATTTATGGGTTCGCGTCTGAGTCATATTCTTGACAATCTGCAATCTATCACTGCCGCCGACCTCGAAAACCTCTCCGGCAAGGAGGGTATGAGTCTCGGTCTTAATCAGATTCCGCAGATTATGCTCGACAATACCGACCGCAACCGCACGTCGCCGTTTGCATTTACCGGCAATCGCTTCGAGTTCCGTGCCGTCGGCTCGTCGGCCAACTGTGCCTCCGCTATGATTGCGCTGAATGCTGCCGTAGCCGACCGCCTTGCCAAGTTTGCCGACACGGTAGATGCCCGACTGGCCAAGGGCGAAGACCCCACCGAGGCTATCCTCTCCGAAGTCAAATCGCTCGTTGAAGCCCACAAAGACATCATCTTCGACGGCAACGGCTATTCCGACGAGTGGAAAGTTGAGGCTCAACGCCGCGGCCTTGACTGCGAAACGAGTGCGCCCAAAATCTTTGACTCCTATGTGAGCGAAAAGGCGGTAAGTATGTTTGCCCGCACCGGAGTGTTCTCCAAGGTGGAACTCGAAGCCCGCAATGAAGTCAAATGGGAAATGTACACCAAGAAGATTCAGATCGAAGCCCGAGTGCTTGGCGACCTTGCTATCAACCACGTTATCCCGGTTGCAACCCGCTACCAAAGCGTACTGCTCGACAACCTCTGCAAAATCAAAGATATATTCCCCGCTGAAAAGTGTGCCAAGATTTCGGCTCAGGATATGGCGGCGATAGAGCGCATCTCCGAACATATTGCCGATATTCGCGCCGATGTCGACGCTATGGTTGAGGCTCGAAAAGTAGCAAACCGCATCAAGGACGAGCGAGAAAAAGCTCTCGTCTACCACGATACGGTTTTGCCGCGTATGGAAACTATACGCTATAATATTGATAAGCTCGAATTGGAGGTCGACGATGAAATGTGGCCGTTGCCCAAATATCGCGAACTCCTATTCATCCGATAATCGGAAAAATCGCTTACCACGACGGCCGCCTCCACCGGGGCGGCCGCCGTCGCCAAATCTGCCGCCTGTAATAGTGAAATTCCGCTTCCCGATCCCTCAAAATACACGCGTAAGGTGAATAAATAATCGCGCAAAAGGTAATGAAAAATTATGAAAAATTCGTAACTTTGCACTCAGATTTCAATTATTACTACATAACGTCATACATTTATGAGAAAGAAAATTGTAGCCGGCAACTGGAAGATGAACACCACGCTGGCTGAAGGCGTAGGCCTTGCAAAAGATGTAAACGATGCTCTCTCAACCCGCACACCCAATTGCGACGTTGTTATCTGTGTCCCCTTTACTCACCTTGCTTCCGTAGCCGCAGTTATTGACCAAAACAAACTCGGCCTTGGTGCTGAAAACTGCGCCGACCACGTTAAAGGTGCTTACACCGGCGAAGTTTCCGCCCCGATGGTAGCATCTACCGGTGCGAATTACGTAATCCTCGGCCACAGCGAACGTCGTCAATATTACGGCGAAACCTCCGAGATCCTCAAAACCAAAGTTAATCTCGCTCTCGAAAACAACCTTACCCCGATTTTCTGCATCGGCGAAGTTCTCGAACAGCGCGAAGACGGCAGCTACCTCAACGTAGTAAAATCGCAAATCGAAGAGGCTCTCTTCGAGCTTTCTGCCGAAGACTTTGGCAAACTCATCCTCGCTTATGAACCCGTTTGGGCTATCGGCACAGGCAAAACCGCAACCGACGATCAGGCTCAGGAAATGCACGCTTTCATCCGTGGCGTCATCGCCGATAAGTATGGTAAGGAAGTTGCCGACAACTGCTCTATTCTCTACGGCGGTTCCTGCAAACCATCAAACGCTAAAGCTCTCTTTGCCAAACCCGACGTTGACGGCGGTCTGATTGGCGGCGCTTCTCTTGCTGCCGCTGACTTTATGGGCATCGTTGACGCCTGGAACTAATGGGCAGCAAACTTATATGGATGGCGGCAACACTGGCCTACGGGATGGTGTGTGCCGCCATCTTCACGTTTATTCGTTGGCGGCAAGGCGCTAAACATCATCTGCGCCGCCTCATATCGTCGTTTTGTTGTTTCACTCTCCTCGGCGCCGCGATTGTCTATGTGCTTTGGCGACTGTTTTCTCTCTAAATGAATCTTCTATCAGTTTGTCTTTTGCTTAATGCCGTTAATCCGTTTATCGGCACTGACGGTATGGGGCATACTTTTCCCGGAGCATGCGTACCCTTTGGCGCTGTTCAGTTAAGCCCCGATACCGATACCATACCCCACAATGTCAACGGCATATATCAGCCCGAGGTCTACGCCTATTGTGCGGGATATCAATATTCCGACCCGACAATTGTCGGTTTCAGCCATACGCATATGTCCGGGACCGGCCATTCCGACCTCGGCGATATTCTGCTGATGCCCCAAACCGGCGAATTGAAACTCAACCCCGGAACAAAAGATAATCCTGACACCGGCTATCGCTCACGTTTTAGCCACGCTACCGAGTCGGCCACTCCGGGCTATTACAGCGTGACCCTCGATGACTATGAAGTAAAAGCCGAGCTGACCGCTACCGAACGTGTCGGCGCGCATAAATACACGTATCCCGACACGGCCCGGGTGCAACGCCTGATTCTTGATCTCAACCACGGCATTTACAACTACGACGGCAAGACCCTTTGGGCAAATCTGCGTGTTGAAAACGACACTCTACTCACCGGCTATCGCATCACTAACGGCTGGGCGCGTACCAACTACACCTATTTTGCCATTATCCTGTCAAAGCCGATTAAAAACTACGGTTACAGGGATATGCAGCCGATTGCTTATAACGGTTTTTGGCGTAAATTTCCCGTCAATCAAAATTTCCCGGAAATGGGCGGCAAAAAGGTAGTGGCATATTTTGAGTTTGATGCTGACGACCACACTCCCCTCGAAGTAAAAATCGCCCTGTCAGCCACCGGAACTGACGGCGCATTAAAAAATCTTCGATGCGAAGCCGGCGGTAAATCTTTTGACCAACTTGCCGAAGCCGCAGCGGCAAAGTGGGCTAAGGAACTCAACGTAATCGAAGCTGACGGCAATAAAGAACAACTTGAGATGTTCTACACATCTCTCTATCATACAATGATAAATCCCTCAGTGTATATGGATATTGACGGCCGCTATCGCGGACTTGACGGCAATATTCATCAAGCCGACGGATTTACCAACTATACGATATTTTCCCTGTGGGATACATATCGCGCCGAACACCCGCTGCTAACACTCCTGAAGCCGCAGCAGGCTCGCGATATGGCTCAGTCAATGACTCGCCACCAACAGCAAAGCGTTCACGGACTGCTACCCATCTGGAGTCATATGGCCAACGACAACTGGTGTATGAGCGGCTACCACGCCGCCTCCGTATTAGCTGACGCGTTGACCAAAAATGCCGATATTGATGCCGATGAGGCATTGACGGCTATGGAGAGGACCGCTAATGTTGAATATCTCGACGGACTCGGCGACTACATCCGTCTTGGTTACGTTCCGTTTGAACACAGCGCTACGGCCACCTCCACAACCCTCGAATATTCCTATGATGACTGGGCTATATATGCCGCCGCAGTGAAAGCCGGAAATAAGGAATTGGCCGATAAATACCGCCCCCGGGCGCTTAACTACCGCAATGTTTATGACCGTGAGCTTGGATATGCGCACCCCCGACTTGCCGACGGCTCTTTTAAACAAGATTTCGACATACTCCAAACCTCAGGCGAGGGATTTATAGAGGGGAACTCCCAAAATTTCACATTCCACGTTCCCCACGATGTTGCCGGACTCATCGAACTCCTTGGTGGCGACCAAAAGTTCATCGCCAAACTCGACTCTCTGTTTACGTCACAGCTTCCCGCCCGATACTATGCCGACAATGAAGACGTTACCGACGAATGTATAATAGGCGGATACGTTCACGGCAATGAACCGAGCCATCATATCCCATATCTTTATGCTTGGACATCAGAGCCTTGGAAAACTCAGCTTTATATCCGCGATATTATGAACAAGATGTATCGCCCGGAGATTCGCGGCCTTGGCGGCAATGATGATTGCGGTCAGATGTCGGCGTGGTACGTATTCAGCGCCATGGGTTTCTATCCTGTATGCCCCGGCTCGGGCGAATATGTACTCGGCGCTCCATATATGCCTTATTTCAAGATTAACCTCGCCAATGGCAAGACTTTTGAAATCTCAGCGATGGGAGTAAGCGACAAGAAACGATTCGTTAAAAGCGTCAGGCTCAACGGAAAAGAGTTCCACAAAACGTATATCACCCACGACGACATTATGAGTGGCGGCAAACTTGAGTTTGTGATGGCCGACAAACCTGATAAAAAACGCGGATTGAACCAATCCGACAAACCCTATTCCGTATCTACGGAGTGGAACGTCGGCGAAGTCGTTTTCGAAGACCTTGCCCGGAGGACCAAAGGGTCAAAGATTTATCGCTCAATAGTTCCTCACCCTGAGAGATACATCGCTGACAATGCCGCCCAGGTTCTTAACACCCTCTATTTCAGTCCAAACGACAGCATAGCGCCCACAACCCGCATTTTCTATACCCTCGAAGATATTCCGGGAGTGTCGGCAAAAGATGGCGAGGGCGACAGCGTGAGAATCTTCTTCAGCTCCCGCCACGTAGAGAATTTTTTTGAAGACGGCGACACTGCCCGCGTGTTGCGTGAAAATCGCGGCGTTTTGCTCCACGAGCTAACCCACGCATACCAGCTCGAGCCGCAAGGAATCGGCACATATTCTACCGATAAAACATTTCGTTCACTGATTGAGGGAATAGCCGATGCCGTTCGCATTCTCAATGGCGGGTTTGAGGGGCGTACGCTCCAAACCGACGGACATTACACCGACGGCTATCAGCCGGCGGCGTGTTTCTTCGTGTGGATAGTCAAAAACAAAGACCGCGATTTCATTCGCAAGCTCAATCGCTCCACCCTCGACATAATCCCCTGGAGCTACGACGCCGCCTTCCGCAGCATACTCAACCGCAGCGTTGACGATGTTTGGCAGGAATATCAGCGTTGCCAGTAGGTTTCTTCGACCTGAGCCTGCACGTTGCTGTAGCGGGCAAAGGTGTAGAGCCAGTCGCTTAGGCGGTTGATTAAGCTGAGGAGGTCGGCGGGTAGGGTAACGTCGGCAGCGGCGGCGAGGATGCGGCGCTCGGCGCGGCGACATACCGTGCGGGCCACGTGGGCTTGAGCCGCCAGGGTGCACCCGCCCGGCAGGATGAAGTTATGCAGCGGGGGCAGCTCGCGGTCCATCTTGTCGATTGACTGTTCGAGTTGCTCAATCTGTCCGGCGGGAATCTCGGGCGATGGAGTTCCGGCCAGATAGCCGCCAATGTTAAGCAGCGTGTTTTGTACTCCGAGAAGTATCTGACGTTCCGGTTCCTGGGTCGAGGCGTTGGCAATCAGGACTCCGATCCAGGAGTTCAGCTCGTCGACAGTGCCATATGCTTCGATGCGCGGAGCGTTTTTGGGCAGGCGTGTGCCCCCGACTATTGTTGTAGTTCCGGCATCGCCGGTGCGGGTATAGATTTTCATAGTTTAGCGAGATAAAAGTTCAAATTTATCGGTTAAAATTTCGGTTACGGTGTGCTTGATGGTTGCGCGGTCTTCCCACGTGCGGGTGCGCAGCTTCCCTTCGATGAAGAGCTTACACCCTTTTGTTATATATTTTTCAGCAAATTCGGCCTGAGCATCCCACATTACTATTCTGTGGAACTCCACACGTTTAATCGGTTCGCCTCCTGAGGGGTTGGCAAACGTTTCGTCAGTGGCAAGGGAGAACGACGCCAAGGGGCGTTTTTCGAAGTAGCGGATTTCGGGGTCTTTGCAGACGTTGCCGATGAGTATTACTTTTTGGTATGACATAATGACCGGTTATTTTAAAAAGTCGGGAGCAAGTGCAAAGATTCCCAGCGATATTCCAATGTGCCAGCCACGGTCGGCGGCAGAGCCGGTGCGATAGTTGCCATAGGCGCAGAGGTTGACGTATTTTAAATCAACGAGTGCCTGAACTTCGCCGAAGAATTCCGGTTTTGAGGGATATGACGAATAATTTACGTAGGGGGAGTCACTGAGAGATTGCAGCCGCTGCCACGGAGCAAAGATATGAAAAGTTCCGCGAAGTTGCAACCGATTGTTGATTTTATATATCGGCGTTATTCCTGCGCCAAGATACGAATACGCTCTGAATGAGGCGTTAAACGAGTTAAAGCACGAGGGGGTAGGGGCGTATGACGGAGCTTCGGCAACAACTGCCTCATATAGTCCCTTGGGTTTACGGCCGGAAATGAGGAGTTCGCTCTCCAGACCGAATGAAAAGTGGCGCTCTATATCCCAATATTTTCGCACTTTTGCGCGCAGTTGCAGCCATTTTGTCGGTTTTTTGTTGTTGCAAAATATCCTGTGGCCGAGCAGACCCATTGCAGAGGCGTGGATTTCGAGTCCCGATGTCGGATAGTCTATAGCGTCGAGCGTGTTGTAGTCATAACGCAGTGCCACTTGTCCCAGTTTCAGTGCTGAGGTGAGTTTGTTGCCGGTTTCGTCGGTGAATTTCAGCCGTTTGTAGCCATAGCCTGCCGAAAGCGATGCCACGGCGTGACGGCCGCAAGTCAGCTGCACCGGATATGCCCGCGCAAACAACTGAAGTTTGGTGACAAACTTTGGGTCATCAACCATAAAAAACATCTTTTCAGTTTGATTGAACGAATGTTTGCTTACTACTCCCTGAACGGCCAGCGAGTATGGTGCATTGATGCCGAAGCGTATCATAGCCAGGAGCTGTGCTGCCTGATAGCTCTGACCAATCCACGCGCCGAGCGAGCCGTTAATGGCGCGTTTGTTGAGGGCATTATACCCGATGGAGGCATAGAGCATACTCGAGGTTGACGACGATATATATCCCCCGATACCGGCCGACCAGTTAGGTTTCGGATATGCTTTGAGATGCAGAATGTACGTTCCGCTGTCGGTAGGTTGTGCATAAACTTGCAGATTCTGCATTCTCCCGCCCGAAATTGCGCGATAAAATCCGTCGCGGGCGCGGTCAAGCCCAAACTGCTTTGTAGGGAACAGTGATTCGATATAGGAGTTTTGTGTCGTCGTGCCGCCGGTGCAGACTACTTCCGAGAATTTCAACGGCGTGAACCCTGCTTTAAACTCTTTGCGGCGGAGCGATACCTCTGCAGGGGTGCGCCGGGTCGTGATGCGCGATTTTATGCTGTCTACCATCTCCAGCCCGCGACGATAACCGATTTCATAGATTTCCGCTGCCTTGCCAAAGTCAAGGAGTGAAAACCGATGTAAATCCATATGGATTTTAACGCCGCGTTCCGCCGGCAAATCATAACTTTGGGAGCGGGTCACGAGATTGTTGATTTGGTTTATGAGGTTGGGGGTGCTTTTAACTGAGTCGGGCGTGTGTACGTCAAGCCCGATCAGAATATCCGGGTGAAATTCCTGTTCCATAGCCGGAAGCGGAAAGTTTTCAAAAATTCCTCCGTCGTAGTGTAGTGTGTCGTTGATTTCAATTGGACAGAACACAATAGGGAACGACATTGATGCCCTGACGGCATCGGCGAGTCGCCCCGACCGGCTAATCTCCGGGCGCTGGGCTTTGATGTTGGAGCTGACAGTGCGCAGCGGCACGAACAGATTGTCAAAATTTCCGCCGCATCGTTGCGATGCCTCGGCAAATACCTCCATAAAGGCGAAGTTCATCACTATGGGCGATATGATGCTTTGAGGTACCGACTTGGCTACCGAATCATTTCCCATAGCTAAGGAAAACATCTGCGGAGTTGGTTGCGGAGCGGTCAGATAATATCGCATATCCGGGTCAATAGTGCCTTGCGATGCATTGATAAACAGCGGGCTGCCGAGCAACTGCATCATTTCCGACGGTGAATATCCTGCGGCATACAGCCCCCCGACTATCGCTCCCATCGATGTGCCGGTTATGTAGTCAATCGGAATATCGTTCTCCTCAAGTGCCTGAATTACACCGATATGAGCGATACCCTTTGCTCCTCCGCCGCTGAGTACAAGGCCCACCGACTGTTCGCCGCTCGCCGCTAACGTCGCTATTATTGAAATTAATATGGTGATGAGTTTTTTCATAGCTGAAACTTACAATTCTATAACGTTTTAAACCATACGTAAGGTTCTGCAATTTGCAAAATCAGTTTTAATTTTGTAATTTTGTGCGTATGATAGAGCCTGCTTTATATCTTTTCCCGGTCGGGTTGAGTTCAGTACCCCCCTCCTATGTCTTGCCGCAAGCCAATATTGACTTGCTGAGGCAGGTTCGTCATTTTGTTGTTGAAAACGTTCGTTCCGCCCGCAGATTCTTGAAAAGCGTTGATAAGTCAATCAATATCGATGAACTGACATTTACGGAACTCAGCGAACATACCCCTGCGGAGTCAGTACCCGCAATGCTCCAACCGTTAAAACAAGGAGAGGCCGTCGGGGTTATCTCCGAGGCCGGTTGCCCGGCAGTAGCCGATCCGGGCGCCGACATTGTCGCTGCCGCTCAACGGCTTGGGTTTAAAGTGATTCCGCTCGTCGGTCCCTCAAGTATTCTGCTATCCCTGATGGGGTCGGGATTTAACGGACAGCGTTTCGCATTCGAGGGCTATCTGCCTATCGACGGCACCGTGCGCGACAAGCGACTGCGCGAAATGCAGCGACGCATTCTTACCGAAAATCAAACTCAAATTTTTATCGAAACCCCTTACCGCAACAATAAACTTCTTGCCGAACTTTGCGCAAAACTGCCCGGCAATTTGCTGCTGTGTGTGGCTTCAGATATTACCGGCGAGTCCCAGTCTATCGTAACCAAGCCGTTAAGTCAATGGTCAAAAAGCCGGTACGATTATAACAAGATACCCACAATATTCCTACTCTATCACCAATGAGCGCCAAGAAGATACAGCAATATGATTCGCCCGGGCTCTTCACGGAGGAGATGCTCGGAGAGCAGACCATATCTGCCGACGCGCCGTTGGGTAACCTTGAAGTGAAAGATGACGACCCGATTCAATTTATGAGCTTCGGAAGCGGGTCGAGCGGCAACTGCTCATATATCGGCGATAAAACCGGAGGCTTCCTGATAGACGCCGGTGTTGACCCGGCCAAGGTTGAAAATGAACTAAAAGACCGAGGCATTGATATGACTCGCGTGAGGGGCATCTTGCTGACTCATGACCACGGCGACCATGTGCGCTACGTATATTCTTTTTTGAGAAACAACCGCCATATGCTCGTTTACTGCACCCCCAAGGTGATGAACGGCATACTTCGGCGTCACTCCATATCGCGGCGCATTCGCGACTATCATCGCGCAATATACAAGGAGTTTGAATACTCCATCGGCAATTTCATAGTTACCCCCTTCGATGTAAGCCACGACGGAACCGACAACTGCGGTTTCTTTATCACTCACGGCAATGCCACGATGGCCGTTGCCACAGACCTTGGCTGCATAACCGAGCGGGTGCGGTACTATATGAGCCGCGTAAACTTTATGGTGCTGGAAAGCAACTATGATCTTGATATGCTCCGCACCGGCTCATATCCCGATTATCTCAAAGCCCGCATTGAAGCTGAGCAGGGACATCTTGACAACGTCGTTTCAGCCGAATTTGCCGCCGGTGTGTGGTCGCAACAGCTGTCACACATCTTCCTCTGCCATCTCAGCCACGACAACAACCGACCCGAAAAAGCCGTCAACGCATATCGCAAGGCTTTTAATGAAAAGCACCCGGAGCTGTCGATTGGCGACGGACTCCGGGAGCATCTCAGCGATTTGCAGGTGATTGTGTTGCCTCGATTCGATGCAACTCCGCTATACGTTTTACGCCCTATTCTTCGGCCATAGCGGCGGCAGCCTCGGGGGTAAAGAAGCGGTAGAGGTCAAACTTGCTGACCGGCACGCGTACCACTCCGGTTGAATATGGAGCTACGTCGTATGGCTGATATATGAACACAATGTCATTCTCGGTAATCTGAAATTCATCAAAATATGCAATCGGGTCGGGCGACAACGTTCCCTCTTCAGGATAATGCTCTTTTGCCGATGCGTTGATAAGGTCAAGAATAGCCGTCTCATTTCCGGGTTTGAAAACCGACCTTGCGTCAAGGAGCTTATGGTCAACCAGCGAGTAATTCAAGTAGCGCATCGTGTTCATACCGTGGGCTGCGCCGTAGTAATACTGATAATTATACGCCTGAATTACGAGTATTCGGGGTGTAAGCAATGTAACGTCGGTCTGTACGGTGCTGAAATTACGGTTGGCTGCATCGTAAGCCGCATCGTAAGTCACGGCAGTATACGTAACCAGTGAGTCGCCGTCTTGTTTAAGCTCGTTTATACCGGCAGTCATAAATGCTTTGGCTGCGGCATCAAAAGTTTCGTAATCATTTGACCCGAAAGTAAGAGCCAACAATGAGTCGCGCAGAGCATCAAAGTCTTGTTGCCCGATTTTTTCAGGCCATACAACAGAATATTTTGCTGCGGTATATACCGTGTCGCCAAAATAGTCTGGAGTCATAAACCCTACGGAATCAACGCGGGTTTCAAACTCGATAGTGTCGTCAGCAGTTTTTGTACTACACGATTCCGCGCCGATGCTTATTGCGGCAACCGTTGCAATGGGAATAATTGTTTTAAATAAATTCATAAATGGAAAGCAGGTTTAAAAGGTGTTGCGGGGGTTAAGAGATGATTGATGTTTCCAATCTGCGAGCCGTCGGTAGTCAGGCTCACTGCAAGTTGCGGAGCGCCTTTGTCAAGGTTCAGCTTGGTGAGGTCTATCCACACTACCGCAGGACTCTGTGTAAGCTGGAAGTAATATACTTTATATGTTTGGTCGCAAAGCGAGAACCACTGGGTCGTAGAGATTTCCGGCTGGTCGGGCATTGATATGCCCATAGGTACGGCGCAGTTTCTGATTACGCCGAACACTCCGGCAAGACCGTCGCGGTGGCTCAACGTTTTCGGCAGCAGCGAAGAGTAAAACGAGGCGCGGGCAAAGCGGTCGCTCGAGCGGTTCGTGCCTGGCAGCATATTCATTCCTCCCACACCGAGCCAGTAGTCGCGAACGGCGAGCTGCTGCTCAAAAAACGGCGCATTGGTCAGCACGTTGTATTCCGGTCCGGTAGTGATTTCGAGCTTGCCGTCGCGATATTCAATTACGGCAACGTCGCCCGAGGTGTCGGAGATGGCCATATGCAGTGTTGCTGCGGAGCCATCGGGCATTTCGGGGGCGTAGATGTAGAATTTATCTTCTTTGAGAACCTCAACGGCTTCGGCCACTGTTGCGAAATTGTCAAGAATATATTGAGGCCATACGCTCGACGACATTTTTTTGCGGAACTCCTTGCCCGGGCCGTAGGAGTATACAGCTCCCGGGAGGTAGAGAACGTTGGCGGCAAGTCCCTTTTCGTTCATTCCCTCGGTGAAGCCCATATCGTAGCTCACGGCCATTACCGTGGCATACTGCGAAGTCCATTCAAGGCGGTCCATGGGGTCATCGAAGCTGACGTGTTGCTCGCCGCGCGGAAATACACGCAGCGATGTCGGAATGTGTGAACGCCAGTCGAGCGTTCGCCCGGTGCAGGTAACACTATCTCCGGCATAAACTACTCTGGTACAAGCCTCAGCCGTAAAATCAGCAAATGAGCAGCCGACGGTAACGAGCGCAGCGGCCATCAATTGATACTGTAATTTCATAATAACCTAAACTTAAATAAATTTCTATGAAATTAACAATTCTTCCGCCCCATTAGTTCACGCATAAAAAAAGTTCTTAAAGTCACTAAAACTTTAAGAACCTTAATTATTCTCTTTTAAGCTGACTTACTTCTCAATAAGAACTACGTCAACCTCCTTGGGGTCTTCGGTGTCGCCGAGGTGGAGTTTGCCTTCGCGGGCAAGCCAGCCGAGTGCTGCGTAGATTTCTTTTTCTTTGAGCTTGGTAGCTTTCTTGATGGTCTTAATGGAACTTGCGCCCTGTTCTGCAAGTGCTTTCCATACTTCGCCGGCAAAAGTGCCGATTTGTTCTACTGTCATAACGAATAAAATTTGGTTAATATAAATAGGGTATTAATTATTTTCTGTGGCGGAATATTCCAACAACTTTTGAGCCGACGCGCAGCGAAATCAGGCCGATGTCAAGCCACGACAGTGCGCCGAGCATTCTGCCCATCAGCGATTTGGCGTTGGAGCCGAGGCCCTTTCCGGCAAAAGTGTCCTGAGCGCGGGCGGCGAGAATTTCACGCGAAATCATAATGCGTGTTTCGGTCAGAGCCCGCGCATAGCGGATTTCATCGAGGGTCAGACCCTCCCATTCCATTTCCGGACGTTTTATGGAGTATTTGCTTTTCATTGGTCTGACGCTATGGGTTTTGATGTTGATGCGGGCGAGCTGCTGACCTCTTTTTCAACCGGAGGATCGAGAATCACTCGCGAAATGTAGCGAGCAATGGGGTCAATTATCAGGCGACGGCGGAAGCAGCAGGCAATTATTATGAGCAGCACGTAGAAGCTGCCTATAATAAGGTATGTCCAGCAGGGTTCCAGGCCTCGGAGCAGAAAGTCGGCCACCGACATTGACAGGAATATCAATGCCGTTGCGCTGATAACGAACGCCACCGCAACGAGAGCTATGCGCCCCAGCAGCAGCGTGAGCTTCTCGGTGAGGAGCAACTTCACGTTTTCAACGTTGAGTTGCACCAGCCGCTTTACCTCGCCATAGAGCTTGGTGTAGGCAGAGTCTTCCTGTTGCGGAATGTTATTGTTAATGAAATCCATAACTAAAACGGAGGAGGAACGACGCAACTCAGTCGTGGCGTCGCCCTCCGCAAGGGTATGAATTAAAGTTAATCAATTTAGAAAATCTCCTCATCATCGGCCTCAAGGCGGGCGATTAATTCGTCAACCTCTGCGTCGCTGAGAATCACGCTGTGCTGACTGAGTTTCTCGCGCAAACGGTCTCTGAGGTCTTTGCCGGGTTGGGGAGCGAAAAGCACTGCTGCTGCTGCACCCATAAGTGCGCCTCCGAGAAATGCTCCGAATATGCCGGATGTTGAATTGGATGTCATAACCGATGTATGGGGGAATGTTAGTGGGTTGATTATTTCTTTTTGAGTTCGTCGGCAATCTCGTCAACTAATTCGTCGAGCTTGCTTTCGTTGGTCGGGCAGATACCTTTTTCACGAAGATATTTCTTGATGTTTTCGCGAGTTTTTTCGCCGCTTTCGGGGGCAAACAGAAGACCGGCGGCTGCGCCGATTGCTGCGCCGCCAATTACTGCGAGGAAGATGCTGAAATTTTTCATTTTTGTAGAATAGACGTTTTGTTAATGAATTTTAGTTAATGAAATCTCTGCATTGTTAACAATCCGACAGCTCGGAATGTTCACATTGTGTTGTCTTCCATTTGCGCAAAGATACATCTTTAAGTTGAATAATCCAAAAAAATGCGTAAATTTGCGCGATATGAACTCCGTTAAAACCATTATTTTACTCCTCTTTCTCGGACTTGCCCCCTTGTCTGACGCCCAAACGCCCACCCCTACGCGCATTCTCGCCGAGGGCTTGATGAGCCGCTCATTGCCACGATTGAATTTCAGTCCCGATGCTTTGACTGCCGACAGCTTTCCCCGGTGGCAGGCTCAAATGCGTGAATCTATGGCGCGACTTATGAACCATCCTGCCGCCGAAGCCGCAAAGCCGACGCGAGTCGATTCCCGCCGGTGCGACGGCTACCGCATTGAGCGCTGGCTCTCTTTTCCGCTCAACGACGCTGTTGTCCCCTTCCTGGTAATGATTCCCGAAGATGTCAGTGCCGATAATCCCGCCCCCGCAGTTATGTGCATCCCCGGCTCCGGCCAAACTATGGCTCAGATGATTGCCGAGGGCGGTATGGCTCACCGATATATGCGCGAGGGGCTGATTGCTGTTGCTGTTGAAAACCCTTCGGCTGGCGAATTGTCTGACAACGGTCGTTTCGACTACGTTAATTCTTCCCGCTTTTTGTTGGAGGCCGGCTGGAGCTATCTGGGATTGGCATCGTGGCAAGACAAGGTCATTCTCGACTGGATGAAATCCTCCCCCGAAATTCGCCCCGACCGCATAATAATCAGCGGTTTCTCCCATGGCACGGAGCCTATGATGGCTCTCGGACTTATCGACGATTCGATATACGCTTTCGTGTATAACGACTTTTTGTGTCGCACTCGCGAACGTGCGCTGACTATGAACCGACCCGACTCAAACGGCAATCGCGACTATCCCAACAATATCCGCCATCTTATCCCTAATTTCCTTATGGAGTTCGATTTTCCCGATATTGTCAGCGCCCTGGCTCCGCGCCCCATTATCTGCACCGAGGGGGGTATGGATCGCGATTTCAACATCGTAAAGAGTGCTTACCGTTTGGCCGGGGCGGAGGATAATTTTGTGTTTCATCATCAGCCGAAATATGCCGCGCCCGAAAATCGTGTGCCCCTCGATTCTATGCCCGCAGGTATTAATCGCGATGAATTTTTCCGCTACGCCAACGTCGACCCCTCCAATCATTATTTTAAGGCTGAACACGTTATGCCTTGGCTGAAAAAGATACTCTAAGCATAGTCCGCAACTGCGAAAATTGTGTTATATTTGCAATCCCAAAGTATAGCCAAAATGAAAGCCGAAATCATACAACTTCCTAAAATTACCGACATTCGAGGCAACCTTACGTTCGTCGAACAGGGCAATCAGCTCCCTTTCCCCATCTCGCGGGCTTACTGGATCTACGACGTTCCCGGAGGCGAAAACCGTGGCGAACACGCCCACAAAACGCTCAATCAGCTGATAATAGCCCTGTCAGGAAGTTTCTCCGTTTTGCTTGACGACGGTAACAGTCGTGAAGTCGTATTCCTGAATCATCCGTATGTTGGACTTGTAGTCCCCGCCGGCATTTGGCATCATCTCTACGATTTCTCCTCCGGCGCCGTGGCTCTCGCTTTGGCTTCAGATATATATAAAGAGTCAGATTACATTAGAGATTACGATGAATTCCTCAAATATAAAGTTTCTGGATCTCAAAAAGGTTAACGATGCCCACGGCGCTGAAATCAGTGCCGCCGTAGAGCGTGTACTTGCTTCCGGGTGGTATCTTTTAGGTCAGGAAAACGAGGCTTTTGAACGCGAATATGCCGATTTTATCGGCACGAAATATGCCGTTGGCTGCGGCAACGGACTCGATGCCCTAAAGCTGATTCTCCGCGCTTACATTGAACTCGGGCGGCTGAAACCGGGCGACGAGGTTATTGTTCCCGCCAATACTTATATTGCAAGTATATTGGCAATCAGCGAGAATGGCCTCACTCCCATACTCGTTGAACCCGACCCCGCAACCCTGCAGATTGACCCTGAAAGAATTGAGGTGACACCCCGCACCCGCGCCGTCATGATAGTGCATCTTTACGGACAATGTGCATATAATGAAAAGATTGCACGGATTTGTAGCGGAAACAACCTCTTGCTGATTGAAGACAATGCCCAGGCTCACGGATGCCGTTGGCAAGGACGGCGCACCGGCTCGCTCGGCAATGCTGCCGGCCATAGCTTTTATCCCGGCAAGAACCTCGGCGCACTCGGTGACGGCGGTGCCGTGACCACCGATGACCCGGAGCTCGCCCAAATGGTATGCACCTTGGCCAACTATGGCTCGGCCAAGAAATATGTGTTTGACCATATCGGCGTTAACTCGCGCCTCGACGAGATGCAGACCGCTGTGCTCCGCGCAAAGCTGCCGCATCTTGATGCCGACAATGCCCGGCGCCGCAGCGTTGCCCGACGCTACCTCGCGGAAATCAAAAATCCTCAGATTGCGCTGCCCCGGGTTGAGGACTTTGACGCACACGTTTTTCACATCTTCACAATCTTCACCGAGCGGCGCGATGAGTTGCAGCGCTATCTTCATGAAAACGGAGTGCAGACTCTGATACATTATCCCATTCCGCCCCATAAGCAGAAATGCTACCCGCAGTGGAACCGGCTGTCGTTGCCCATTACCGAGCGCATTCACGCAACGGAACTGTCGCTGCCAATGTCGCCGGTAATGACCGACGCAGACATAACCAAAATCATTGAACTTTTGAATTCATGGACATAATTTTATTGCTCGCAGGCTTCGCCATGATACTCGGCGGAGCCAATTATATGACCGACGGTTCCGCCGCCATTGCCAAGCGGTTGGGCGTGTCGGACTTCGTTGTGGGTCTTACCATAGTGTCAATCGGTACCAGCGCCCCGGAGCTGGTTGTCAGCCTGATTGCCGCACTCGAAGGTGCGCCGTCAATGTCGATAGGCAACATTGTGGGGTCAAACATTTTTAATATTCTGATGATAATCGGCGTGGTGGCAATAATCAAGCCGATTAAGATTCCCGGCACGATTTTGACCGGCGATGCCGTGTGGATGCTGCTCTCATCGGCAGCAGTCTTTATTGTTGGCTTATCGCCGGAGTTGGGTGCCGGGCCGCGAATGCTCACCCGCGTTTCCGCACTACTGTTTCTGATGTTTTTTGTGCTGTTTCTGCAAAATACCTTGCGCAATGCCAAGCAGCCCGAACCTACCAAGAGTGCTGACGATACCCCGGTTGAAAAAGTCAAGGAGTTGCCGTTGTGGAAATCGCTTCTCTTTCTTATAGGCGGACTTGTGGTGCTGGTTCTTGGCGGCGAATGGTTCGTTGACGGCGCTACGGGCATTGCCCGCGCAATTGGCTGGAGCGAGGGCCTTATCGGACTGACGATTCTTGCCGTGGGTACCTCGTTGCCCGAATTTGCCGCCTCGGTGGCTGCCGCGCTCAAGGGCTTGCCCGGACTCTCGGTGGGAACGGTAATCGGCTCCTGTATCTTTAATGTGTTCTTCGTTTTGGGACTCGCCGGCTCAATCGCGCCGATGGCATTTGGTAACATCGGAGTTGCGGATGTCAGCGTAATGCTGCTCGCGGCTATGCTGTTTATGCTCTTCGGCTTTGTGTACGGTCACCGCACCATCAAGCGCGCCGAGGGCTTCATACTCGTTGCGGTGTTCGTCGCCTATATGCTCTACTTGTTCTTGAACCTTAAATAAAATTAAAATTTGGCGCATCTGAGAAAAAATGCGTAAATTTGTACGTTTGAAATACAGTAATTGAATCACAAATATGCTTAATCAAGATCGTATACAGCAGATCAATATCGAAAGCGAAATGAAGTCGGCTTATATCGACTATTCGATGTCTGTCATCGTTAGTCGTGCACTGCCCGACGTTCGCGATGGCTTGAAGCCGGTACACCGCCGCGTCCTATTCGGAATGAATGAGATGGGCAATACGTCAGACAAACCCCACAAGAAGTCGGCCAACTGCGTCGGCGAGGTTATGGGTAAATATCACCCCCACGGCGACTCGTCAATCTACGGCACCGTAGTGCGTCTGGCTCAAGATTGGAATATGCGCAACACCCTGGTCGACGGACACGGCAACTTCGGCTCTATCGACGGCGACGGCGCTGCCGCAATGCGTTATACCGAGGTCCGCTTGGCCAAGATGGGCGAAGAAATGCTCTCCGACATCGAAAAGGAAACCGTGGATATGCAACCCAACTACGACAACACGCGCCCCGAACCCACCGTGTTGCCCACACGCTTCCCCAACCTCCTGGTCAACGGCGCGACCGGCATCGCCGTAGGTATGGCCACGAATATGCCTACCCACAACCTCCGCGAGTCTATTGCCGGCACCATAGCCCTGCTCGAAAACCCCGAGCTCACCATCGAGGAGCTGATGAACCACATTCCCGCACCCGACTTCCCCACAGGCGGTATAATCTACGGCATCAACGGCGTTAAGGAAGCATACGAGACCGGACGCGGACGCATCGTTATCCGCGCCAAATATGATATGGTGCCCGAGGCCAACCATACCAATATCGTAATTACCGAGATTCCTTACGGCGTAAACCGCTCCGAACTCGTCAAGCAGATTGCCGGACTCGTAACCGAAAAGAAAATCGAGGGTATCTCAAATATTCAAGACCTCTCGAACGAAGACATCAAGCAGCACATCGTAATCACCCTCAAGTCTGACGCCAACGCCAACGTGGTGATGAACAAGCTCTTCAAGATGAGCGCTCTCCAGTCGAGCTTCAGCGTTAACAATGTTGCGCTGGTTCACGGACGTCCCCGCACCCTCAACCTCAAGGAGATTCTCCAGTCATTCATTGATCACCGCCACGACGTGGTTATCCGCCGCACGCAATATGAACTCCGCAAGGCCGAAGAACGCGCCCATATCCTCGAAGGTCTGATTATCGCCTCTCAAAACATCGACGAGGTTATCAAGATAATCAAAGAAAGCGACAACACCGAAGCCGCTCGCAATGCTCTTGCTGCCCGCTTTGAACTCTCCGAAGCTCAGACTCAGGCAATCGTGGAGATGCGCCTACGCCAGCTCACCGGATTGGAGCAAGACAAGCTGCGCCAAAACTACGAAGACATTAAAAAGGAGATTGAGCGCCTCAACGGCATTCTCAACGATCCGGTTATCTGCCGCAACCTCATTAAGACGGAACTCGAGGAAATTGCCAATAAATATGGCGACGACCGTCGCACTGAAATCAACCGCGCCGGCGGCGATTTTGACGACGATGCCTTCCAGGACGATGAAGATATGGTAATCACCATCAGCCACCTCGGCTACATCAAGCGCACCAAGTTGAGCGAGTTCCGCGCTCAAAACCGCGGTGGCGTGGGCTTTAAGGGCTCGTCAACCCGCTCCGAAGACTTCATTGAACACATCTACACGGCCAACAACCGCTCCTATATGCTCTTCTTCACCGAGCGCGGCCGTTGCTACTGGATCAAGGTCTACAACATTCCCGAGGCCGGACGTGCCCAGAAAGGCCGCGCTATTCAAAACCTCCTCAGCATTGAGGGCGGCGACAGTGTCAAGGCATACATTGCCGTGCGCAACCTCGCTGACCGCGAATTTGTTGAGACCCACAACCTGGTGTTCTGCACCAAGAAGGGTATTGTCAAGAAAACCCCGCTCGAAGCATATTCCCGCCCCCGCAACATCGGCGTTAACGCTATCATAATCCGCGACGACGATGAGCTGCTGCAGGTAGAAATGACCAATGGCGACAGCGAAATCATCCTGGCCAACAAAAACGGCCGCGCCATCCGCTTCGACGAAAAACGCGTACGTGAAATGGGCCGTATGTCCACCGGCGTTCGCGGTATGACCCTCGACGACGAAAACGACGAAGTGGTAGGTATGATTTGCATGGATCGCGACTCCGAAAAGACCGTGATGGTACTCTCCGAAAAGGGCTACGGCAAGCGCTCCGACCTCGAGGACTATCGCGTTACCAACCGTGGCGGCAAGGGCGTTAAAACCCTCAACATTACTGACAAGACCGGCTCGCTCGTCGCTATCAAGAGTGTCGACGATGCCAACGATCTCGTCATCATCAACCGCTCGGGTATTACCATTCGCCTGCGTATGGCCGACATCCGCGTGATGGGTCGCGCAACTCAGGGCGTTCGAGTTATCAACCTCGAAAAGCGCGGCGACACCATCGCCAGCGTCTGCACCGTAGATACCGACCTCGAAGAAGACGTAGAACAACCCGAACAAAACGACCAACCGGAACAACCCGAAATTCAATAATCCCCTCACTTTAATATCTCCGAATATGAAGAAAGTTCTTTTGATTGCCTGCGGCCTGCTGATAGCCGGCGTGGCAACGGCACAAGAAAACGTGCTCAAAGAAGCAAAACGCGGCCTTCAGGTAGAAGTTCCCAACCATTCTGCAATTGCAGATATGCTGGCTAACGCCCTGAAAGACCCCGCAACGGCCGAAAACGTTGAAGCCTGGTTCCTTGCAGGCAAAAACGCCTTCCAAACCTGGCAGACCGGCAAGCAGCTCAGCGCCATCGGCGAAACCCCCGACGAGGTTAATATGAGCAAAGCCCTCATCAACGGCTTTGAATACTTCGACAAGGCGTTCACTATGGACACCATAATCACCGTAGACAAAAAAGGCAAAGAGAAAATCAAGACCAAATACTCCAAAGAGATGGCCAACACCCTCATTGCCAACTACAAAAACTATGAGCAGGCATTTGGTGTTCTCTATAATGCCAACGACATTGAAAATGCCTTCCGTGCTCTCAAAGTCTACACCACACTCCCCTCTTATGCTCCCCTCGGCGCAAAAGCCCCGCAAGCTCCCGTTGACAGCCTTAACGCCCAGGACTTCTACAACTTGGGTATGCTGGCCTTGATGCTCGACAAGCCTCAAGATGCCATCCCCGCGTTTGAATCAGCCATGAAGCATAATTTCGGCGTCAGCGCTTACTATCAGATTATCCGTGCCGCCAACGACCTCAAAGACGAACAGCTCGTTGAAAAATACGGAATGGAAGGTTTCCAGAAATACAACGACCCCTACTTCCTCAGCCAGTTGGTTGCTCTCTATGCCCAGCAAAAAAACTACAAGAAAGGCCACGACATCATTGCCGCTGCTCTTGAAAGCGACCCCAACAATGCCACCCTGCTTCGCTTCAAAGGCATAACCGCCGAGCTGATTTCCGAGGAAGAAGGCGTATCGCCCGAAGATGCTAAGAAATATAAAGACGAGGCATACAAGAGCTACGAAGAAGCTTACAAGGTTGCTCCCGAAGACCCCGAAGTTCTCTACAACTACGGACGTATGCTCACCGCAATCGCTTATAAGACCAACGATGACGCTGTAGACCTCACCAACGCGGAGTTTGCAAAGCTCAAAGCTGACGTTATTGACCCGCAGCTCCGTCAGGCAGCCGAAGCTTTCGAGAAAGCTTTGGCCAAAGACAAAGAAACTCACCGCGACATCTTCTCCATGCTCAAGGGTATCTACTACAACCTCAACGACGAGGAGAACATGAAGCGCATCGAAGAACTCCAACTCCAGTAATTCCTGAACATACCATATGGAGACGGCGGGCTTTTGTCCGCCGTTTTTGTGTATATTTGGGTGATTTTTGCACATTATTTGCGTATGATGAAAATTATTCGTAACTTTGAATAGGAATTAACAATGAATTTTCAAAGAAAGGTATAATAGAATGTCAAATTTTAATCCAAACGACTTTAGAAATTTTGCCACCAAACACTGCGGTATCAACCCCTTGGTGTTTGACCAATTCACGGCTCAGGCCAATAATCAGCTCATTACCTCGAGCTATATCTCACCCACTATCATCGAAGAACGTCAGCTCAACGTGGCTCAGATGGACGTGTTCTCACGTCTGATGATGGACCGCATCATCTTCCTTGGCACTCAGGTTGATGACTACAGCGCCAACGTTATCCAGGCCCAGCTGCTTTATCTTGACAGCGCAGACCCCGGCAAAGACGTGAGCATCTACATCAACTCCCCCGGCGGCAGCGTGTATGCCGGCCTCGGCATCTACGATACGATGCAATACATCTCAAGCGACGTCGCCACCATTTGCACCGGTATGGCCGCCTCGATGGCCGCAGTACTCCTGGTTGCTGGTGAAAAAGGCAAGCGCTTTGCGCTGAAGCACTCGCGAGTGATGATTCACCAACCTATGGGCGGTGCTCAGGGTCAGGCCAGCGATATTGAAATCACTGCCCGCGAAATCCTGAAGCTGAAACACGAACTCTATTCCATCATTGCCGACCACTCCGGCCAGCCCATTGAAAAAGTGGAGCGCGACAGCGACCGCGACTACTGGATGACTGCCGAAGAAGCCCGGCAATACGGAATGATTGACAAAGTTCTCATCAAAGCCAAACAATAATGGCTAAGAAAACTCAAATAGGACACTCATGCGCGTTCTGCGGCGGACCCACTTCGCCGCAGGCCGTGCTCGTGCCGTCGCCGCTGACTCCCGGAGTGTGCATATGCAGCGACTGTCTTGAGCAGATCAACTATTTCCTCAAAGAAGAAGATCTGCTGGGCGACTCAAAGCAGAAAAAGTCAAAGCCTGCCACCAAAACCGACAAGGTTCCCAATCCACGCGAAATTAACGACTTTCTGAATCAATACGTTATTGGTCAGGAAGATGCCAAAAAGTATCTTTCGGTAGCGGTTTATAACCACTACAAGCGTTTGGCTCAGAAAGATGCCGAAGACGACGGCGTGGACATTGAAAAGAGCAATATCATCATTGTCGGTCCCACAGGTACCGGCAAGACCTTGCTCGCCAAGACCATTGCTCGGCTGCTCGACGTTCCGTTCACCATAGTGGATGCCACGGTGCTCACCGAGGCCGGCTATGTTGGCGAAGACATTGAGAGCCTGCTGACCCGCCTGCTTCAGGCCGCCGACTACGATGTTGAAAAGGCTGAGCGCGGCATTGTCTTCATCGACGAAATCGACAAGATTGCCCGCAAGGGCGACAATCCGTCGATTACCCGCGACGTTTCCGGCGAGGGTGTTCAGCAAGGTCTGCTGAAACTCCTCGAGGGCTCGATTGTGAACGTTCCGCCGCAAGGTGGCCGCAAGCACCCCGAGCAGAAGATGATTCCGGTCAACACCAAAGACATCCTCTTTATCTGCGGCGGCGCATTCGACGGAATTGAGCGCAAAATCGCCCACCGTCTGAACACTCACGTAGTGGGTTATTCCACCGATGCCGCAAAGCAAAAAATCAAGCGCGATAATTATCTGCAATACGTTGCCCCTCAGGATTTGAAGTCTTTTGGCCTTATTCCCGAAATAATTGGCCGCCTGCCCATTCTGACCCACCTCGACCCGCTTGACCGCGATGCGCTGCTGCGCGTGCTGACCGAACCTAAAAACGCCATTATCCGCCAGTATGTCAAGATGTTTGCCATGGACGGCGTGGAACTCACGTTTGATTCCGACGCTTTGGAACTCATCGTTGACAAGGCAATAGAATATAAGCTCGGAGCGCGCGGACTCCGCTCTATCGTTGAGTCAATTATGGTTGAGGCAATGTATTCCACCCCAGGAACAGATATAAAACAACTTAAAATAACCCGAGACTACGCTCTCGAACAAATTCAAAAAGCGCATTTCGAAACAGACTCGATAAAATAACCTCCCAGCTCCTCATATTTTTACATTAATCACATTCATTCACATGGCTACCCATACCGAACTTGTTGAAGCTCTTAAACATCACTTTGGCTTTGACACCTTCAAAGGCAATCAGGAACAAATCATTCAGGCGCTGCTCGACGGCGACGATGTGTTTGTGTTGATGCCCACCGGCGGCGGAAAATCGTTATGCTACCAGTTGCCCTCCGTATTGATGTCGGGGGTCGCTATAGTAATATCTCCGTTGATAGCCCTGATGAAGAATCAGGTTGATGCAATGCGCAACTTCAGCTCCGACGACGGCATTGCCCACTTCCTCAATTCGTCGCTCACCCGCGCCTCAATCGAGGCTGTGAAAGACGACATTGTCAAGGGGCGCACCAAGCTGCTATATGTAGCTCCCGAACAGCTGACCAAAGAGGAGAACATCGAGTTTCTGAAATCCGTGCAGGTATCTTTCTACGCCATTGACGAAGCCCACTGTATATCGGAATGGGGTCACGACTTCCGTCCCGAATACCGCCGCATTCGCCCTATAATCAACGAAATAGGGTCGCACCCGGTAATTGCTCTGACCGCAACGGCAACCCCCAAGGTGCAACACGACATTCAGAAAAATCTCGGAATGACAAATGCCCGCGTGTTTAAATCTTCGTTCAACCGCGAAAATCTCTACTACGAGATTCGCCCCAAAACGGAGAGCATTGACCGCGATATTATCAAATACATAAAAAACAACGAAGACAAAAGCGGTATAATTTACTGTTTGGCCCGCAAAAAGGTTGAGGAACTCGCCGAGTTGCTGGTGGTAAACAACATAAAGGCTCTGCCATATCATGCCGGTATGGATTCGGCCACGCGCTCGGCCAATCAGGATGCTTTCCTGATGGAAGATGTCAACGTGATAGTTGCCACCATAGCGTTTGGCATGGGTATTGACAAGCCCGACGTGAGATTCGTGATTCACTACGATATGCCGAAATCGCTTGAGGGCTACTATCAGGAGACAGGCCGCGCAGGCCGCGATGGCGGCGAGGGACAGTGCATAACATTCTATTCTGCCAAGGACTTGCGCAAAATGGAAAAGTTCATGCAGGGCAAACCCATGGCCGAACAGGAAATCGGCAAGCAACTTCTTGCTGAGACAGCAAGTTACGCAGAGTCTTCGTTATGTCGCCGCAAAACGCTGCTCCACTACTTCGGAGAAACATTCACCCACGATAATTGCGGCAACTGCGACAACTGTTTAAACCCCAAGATTCAAGTGGAAGCAAAGGAAGAACTCTCTGCACTGATTGAAATTATAATTGCACTAAAAGAAAAATTCAAGTCCGAGCATATCGTTGACATTGCCATAGGCAAGAAAACTGCCGCTGTGAAGTCATATGGCCACGACGAACTCGAGCAGTTTGGCAGCATGGAAACGAGCGATGCCAAGACCCTCAACGCCGTGATTCGCCACGCAATCATTGCTGGATATATCACCAAAGATCTTGAAGACTTCGGAGTACTTAGAGTGACGGATGCCGGAATGGAATTTTTGAGGCATCCCAAGTCGTTCAAGGTTACCAAGGACCATGAGTTCGATGAGGAAATGGACGACGAAGCCATGCTCAAGAGCAGCGGCACTGCGGCCGTTGACCCCGAACTCTTTTCGATGCTCAAAGACCTGCGCAAAAAGATTGCCAAGCGCCACCAGCTGCCCACATATGTGATTTTCCAGGACCCCTCTTTGGAGCAGATGGCCACCACATATCCCATCACCATGGACGAGCTCCAGAACATCACCGGGGTGGGGCAGGGCAAAGCCAAGCGCTTCGGCGAGGAATTTCTGGAAGTAATTCGCCGCCACGTTGAAGAAAACGAGATTGAGCGACCTGAAGACCTGCGCGTACGCACCGTGCCCAACAAGTCGAAGCAAAAAATTGCAATTATTCAAGGCATTGACCGTAAAATCCCGTTGCCCGACCTGGCCAAGGCCCATGACCTCACTTTCGAGGAATTGCTCGACGAAGTCGAAGCCATCGTGTACTCCGGCACCAAGCTCAACATCAACTACTACATCGATTCCGAAATAGACGATGACATCCAAGAAGAAATCTACGACTATTTCAAAAACGAAAGTGAAACCGGCGACGTTAACCAGGCAATCAAAGAAATCGGCGATGACTACAGCGAAACCGAAATACGCCTCGTCAGAATAAAATTCCTGTCAGAGTATGGAAACTAACGAGAGCATTGTGCCGATTGTCAGTTACTCCGATGTTGAAGTGCTGCGAAAAGAACTCGTGGTGCTGAAACACGTTGACTTCCGTTTGCTGCCGGGCGAATTCGTCTACTTTATCGGCAAGGTGGGCAGCGGCAAGTCCTCGCTGCTCAAAACTATGTATTCCGAAGTACCGGTTGAGACCGGTGAGGCTCAGGTGTTTGACTTTGACCTCAAGACGCTGAAACCGGCAAAGGTGTACCTGCTGCGTCGCCGCATCGGCATTGTGTTTCAGGATTTTCAGCTGCTCACCGACCGCTCGGTCTACGAAAATCTCAGCTTCGTATTGAAAGCAACCGGCTGGAAAGACAAAGCCGAAATGGACAAGCGGATTGACGAGGTGCTGGAGCAAATGGGTATGGCCAACAAGTCATACAAGATGCCCCACGAGCTATCGGGCGGCGAGCAGCAGCGCATTGCCATAGCCCGAGCCCTGCTCAACAAGCCGGAGCTGATTCTTGCCGATGAACCGACCGGTAACCTTGACCCCGACACCGGAGAACAAATCGTTGCAACTCTCTATGACATAGCCGGAAACGGAACTGCCGTCATTATGGCGACTCACAATATGTCGTTTCCCGAAAAATTCCCGGGCAAGATGTACAGATGCGAAAATAAGACCTTTACCGAAATAGAAAAATGAATGTTTTGAAATTTGGCGGAACGTCAGTCGGCTCCGCTTCGCGTATTAAAGACGTTGCGCAGCTAATCACCGCACGTAGCAAAAATATTGTGGTTCTCTCGGCAATGTCGGGAACAACCAATACCTTGGTTGAGATTTCCGATTATCTCTACAAAAAGAACGTGGATGGAGCCAAAGAGGTTATCAATCAGCTCGAAACCAAATATTATGGCGTAATTGACGAGCTTTATAACTCCGAGGACTCAAAAGAATATGCGCGCAAGGAGATAAAGGCGATTTTCAACTATCTGCGCTCGCTGAGCAAAGACATCTTCACTCTGTTTGAGGAAAAAGAAATCTTGGCGCAAGGCGAAATGATGAGTACAATGCTTATGCATATTTATCTCCACGAGCGGGGCATTGATTCCGCACTGATTCCCGCGCTGGAGTTTATGCGCACCGACAAAAACGGCGAGCCCGACCCGCAATATATCCGTCAGCGCCTAACCGCGCAGCTCGAAAAGCACGAAGATGCCGCCATATATATAACGCAAGGCTTCATCTGCCGCAATGCCTACGGCGAGGTTGACAACCTGCAGCGCGGCGGCAGCGACTACACCGCTTCGCTTATCGGCGCGGCCATAGGGGCTGACGAAATTGAAATATGGACGGACATTGACGGCCTGCACAACAACGATCCTCGCTACGTTGAGGGAACCAAGCCGGTTGCCGAACTCCACTTTGAAGAAGCCGCCGAATTGGCCTATTTCGGAGCCAAGATTCTGCACCCTACCTGCGTATTGCCTGCCAAACTGAATAATATCCCGGTGCGTCTGCTCAACACAATGCAACCCGATGCCAAGGGAACTGTAATATATAACTGCACGCCCAGTCATACCATCAAGGCCGTTGCCGCAAAAGATAATATCACAGCGATTAAAATCAAGAGCGGGCGTATGCTCCTTGCCTACGGCTTCCTGCGCAAGGTGTTTGAAATCTTCGAGACGTATCAGACCTCGATTGATATGATTACCACCTCTGAGGTGGGCGTTTCGGTGACGATTGACAATGAACGCAACCTCCACCATATCCTCGACGACCTGAAAAAATTCGGCACCGTGACCGTGGATCACGATATGGCAATTATCTGCGTGGTTGGCGACCTTGAGTGGCACAACTGCGGTTTTGAAACCCGCGTGCTTAACGCTCTTGGCGACATTCCCGTGCGTATGATTTCATATGGCGGCAGCAACTACAACATCTCCATTCTCGTGCGCCAAAGTGATAAAATCAAGGCTCTCAATGCACTTCAAAAATCCCTGTTCTCGTGATGATTGAAACTCCTGCTTATTGCTACGATATGTCGCAGCTTCATCGCACGCTCGATGAAGTGGTGCACACCGCCCGTGATTTCAAGGTTCATTATGCCGTCAAGGCCAACGCCAACCCCACAATTCTGCGCGAAATTGCTCAGGCCGGACTTGGCGCCGACTGCGTGAGCGTGGGCGAGGTTATGGCTGCGGTCAATGCCGGAATTGCGCCTGAGAAAATTGCCTTTGCCGGGGTGGGGAAGACCGATGAGGAAATCAGTCAATCGCTCAAGGTTGCCATCGGCTCTTTCAACGTTGAGTCACTGCCGGAGCTTGAGGTGATTAATCAGATTGGCGAAAAGTTGAACACGGTGGCCAATGTATGCATCCGTGTTAATCCCAACATTGACGCTCATACCCACCATTATATAACTACCGGCTTGGCAGAGAATAAGTTTGGCATAAACCTAGAACAATTGCCCGAAGTCATTGCTGCGGCAAAAAAGTTGCCTAATATCTGCTTGAAAGGCCTGCATTTTCACATCGGTTCACAGATTCTCGACACCGCTCCTTTCGAGGCATTGTGTCGCAAAATCAACACTCTCAACTCCGGCGACTTCAAGATGTTAAACGTTGGTGGCGGACTGGGAATTGACTACGACCACCCCGATGTAATGCCCGACTTTGCTTCGTATTTTGACTGTTTCAGAAAGCACTTGAATCTGTTGCCGGGTCAGGAACTGCATTTTGAACTCGGGCGCAGCATCGTGGCTCAGTGCGGCTCGCTGCTCACCAGAGTGGTCTACGTTAAGAAAGGAATAAAAAAATCGTTCGTGATTTGCGACGGTGGTATGAACTGCCTCATTCGCCCTGCTCTTTATGGAGCACATCATGAAATTGAGAATCTTACATCCGTGGGGCCTTTGGAAACTTACGACGTAGTTGGCCCCATATGTGAGTCGTCAGACGTGTTTGGCAACGATGTTAAACTCCCCGATACCAAGCGCGGAGATATTCTGGCCATACGCTCTGCCGGAGCATATGGCGAGTCAATGGCATCAAACTATAACCTTAGAGACCTCAAACAACCAATCTTCGAGTATGAAAAATAAAGCCGCGAAGTGGATTTACATCATTCTTATTATATTGATGCTGATTCCGGTGAGTTATTTCGTGGGAGGTGCCGAACCGATGACTCCGGCATATGCGCTGCTTCTCGGTTTGATTTTTGCTTTCACTTTTGAGAATCCATTTCCAAAGTTTAACAAAAAATGTTCCAAATACTTGCTGCAGGCCTCCGTGGTTGGCTACGGCTTTTCGATGAATCTTCAGGAGTCGTTGAAGTCAGGCGCTGAGGGTATGACTTTTACCATAGTGTCGGTGGTCGGCGTGATGGTTTTGGGCGTTCTTTTGGGCTATTGGCTCCACGTTGAGCGCAAAACCGCCTATCTGATTTCCTCGGGAACCGCAATTTGCGGCGGTTCGGCAATCGCGGCAGTCGGACCGGTGGTGAAAGCCAACGAAAACGAAATGGCCGTGTCGCTCGGCGTGGTGTTTATTCTCAATGCCATTGCACTGTTTATATTCCCGCCGCTCGGACACCTTGCCGGAATGACCGACACCCAGTTCGGCACTTGGGCAGCAATTGCCATTCACGACACTTCGTCAGTTGTTGGTGCCGGCGATGCTTATAACCCCAATAGCAACGTTGCCCTTGAGGTTGCAACGCTTATCAAGCTGACCCGCGCATTGTGGATTATCCCCCTCGCGTTGGTTACCATGCTGATTTTCCGCGACAAGACCGCCAAGGTTTCCATTCCCTGGTTTATCTTCCTGTTTATCCTCGCAATGGTTATCAATACCTATGCCGGATTACCCTCGGCGTTTGGCCACGCTATGGCGTTCTGGGCAAAGAAAGGAATGGTAGTAACACTCTTCCTTATTGGAGCATCGCTCTCGCTTAAAAGCATTAAAGCCGTGGGAGTCAAGCCGCTGGTTTTGGCCGTGTGTCTGTGGATAGCAATCGGCGTGAGCAGCTTCTTTGTAGTTCTCAACACTATTGATTGATCTGGGGTGGGGCGATGTCCGTTAGCAATCATTCTGATTGTCCAAATTATAGTCATTCTGACTGTTGACTGGACGGGATTGCGACGGCCTCAATACCCTCCGTCGTACGACAAGGGCATTTATTCTGCCCGAGTACTTTCCGCTCGTGAGGCAGCAACTTCCGGTCAGTTCCTTGTAGCAGAAATAGATAGCTCTAATTCTGAAAAAATCATTCCGTTTAAAGCACGGATTCACATTTTAAGTGAATACCCGCAAATATACCCCGGTCAGCGCTTGGCGTTTTCCGGGGCTTTGCGTCCGCTGCCGGAAGTTCCCGCCGTTCCCGATATAATCGACTTGCAGAAGTCTTTGCGCCGCGAGGGGGTTACGGCCACTGCAGCCGTTCCCCTCGACAGCATCCTCTATATCGCGGAGTCTGCCCGGGTGCGCACTTGGTTTGCCCGCGCCAATGAGTATTTGCTCGTTAAGCTGATGCGTTCAAATCTTAAGCCCGGAACCATTAACGTACTTGCGGCCATTCTGTTGGGTCGCTCGGAGATGCTTCCTCCGCAAACCCGAGTCAGTTATTCGGCAGCGGGACTGTCGCACGTCTTGGCGCTGAGCGGAATGCACGTCAGCGTTATCGCAATGATTATTGCAGTGGCGCTTTGGCCTTTCTATTTCGGCCGACACGTGCGCACCCGCCTGCTGCTGACCATCCTGGCGCTGTGGTTTTACGCCGCCTTGACAGCGTTCATACCCTCGGTGACACGAGCAGTTATTATGGCAACGGTTTATATGCTCGGGCGGATTCTTCAGCGGCGGTCATCGCCGCTCAATTCGCTATGCCTTGCGGCGATTCTTATTCTGCTGGTGAATCCCCATGACTTATACGCTGCCGGTTTTCAACTCAGCTTTGCAGCAGTTTTGGGCATCATATTGTTTTATCCGTTGATAAACCGGGTTGACCGCCGCAACCACCCCGGATTGTATGCCCTGGTGTCATATCCGGCTCTGTCAATCAGCGCAATGACCTTTGCCGGAATTATCAGTGCATATCATTTTCATATGTTCCCGGTTTATTTTCTGCTGGCGAATATAACCGTGGTTTTGTTGATTCCGCTGCTGATGATTGTCGGACTGTTATCGTTAGGGTTCGGTTTGAATTTCGGCGCGGATATGATATGCTGGGCGATGGAAAAGGTTGCCGAACTGATTTCCGCTCTGCCCGGTGCCACGCTGTCGGGGCTGTATCCCACGGTGTGGTTAACGCTTCTGCTTCTCCTGCTAATGGGGATTTTCGCATATGGCGTGCATGAATCAAAACGCTTTGTGGCCTATGAATCGGCGCTGCTGTTTTTCGGCGCGCTGATTTGCTGCGCCGTCAAACCCGCCGTGCGTTATCCCGAATCGGAAACTTTTATTATAGAAGAGCCCCGCGCAACCCAAACCATTATGACGGCGGGTGACTCCTGTTTTATATTAACTACGGCGGCGCTTCCCTCGGAACGCGAAGAAATTGAGGCTCGTTATCAGCTGATTCTCCGCGACTTTACTGCCAAACGCGAACTTACTGCTCCCATATTGAAATGACTCCCGACGAAGAAAATCTCTACAATGAACTCTCTGAAATGTGGTCACATCTTGGCGAAGTTGACCGCGACGATGATATTCTTGCCAACATCATTGACGATGACGACGATTATATAGATGAATTTTTCGATCCCGACGAGTTTGAGTAATTGCGGAAATTATTGTAACTTTGCACTATGAATGTACTGATTACCGGAGCTAACGGTCAACTCGGCGCAGCCTTGCAACGCATTCTGCCTCAAAAGGTTGATGCAAAGTTGCATTTTGTTGACCATTCCAAACTCGATATTACCGACGGCGAGTCGGTGAGCCGTTTTATTACCGACAATGATATTTCACACATTGTTAATTGCGCGGCATACACCAACGTTGACCGCGCTGAAGAAGAAAAAGCAGCCTGCTCGGCGATAAATTCCGAAGGAGTTAAGACCCTTGCAATGGCAGCCGATAGCTATGGCGCCAAGATAATCCATATTTCTACCGATTACGTTTTCGACGGCCATTCCTATAAGCCATATAATGAGAGCGATAAGGTGAACCCCGCGTCGCACTACGGCTCGTCGAAGCGCGCAGGCGAAACCGCGCTGCTTGCTCTGGCCCCCGAGAGCATTATAATCCGCACTTCGTGGCTCTATGGCTCGGATCGCCAAAACAACTTTGTGCAGCGCATACTTGCCAAGGCTCACGATGGCGAGGAACTCAGGGTGGTGGCCGACCAAATCGGTTCTCCAACGTTTACCGACGATCTTGCCAACGCAATAGCCAAAATTCTTGCCACTCCTCAGTGGTTTTCGGGCGTTTATCATTATTGCAATGCCGGCGTATGCTCGCGCTATGATTTCGCCAAGGCTATTCTTGACCTCTCCGGCAACGGCAGCGTTAAAATCTCCCCGATTTCAACCGACACCAATTTCCTGAACGCCACGGCGGCGCCGCGTCCGCATTACAGCGTTCTCGACACAAAGAAAATACGCCTCACTTATGGCGTAGATACCCCTCATTGGTTTGACTCACTAAAGACTTGTATCCATGAGTTCACTCACTGACGAAATCAAGCGTCGCCGCACGTTTGCAATCATATCACACCCCGATGCCGGCAAAACCACTCTTACCGAAAAGTTGCTGCTTTTCGGCGGCGCAATCCATATTGCCGGAGCCGTAAAAAGCAATAAAATCAAGAAGACCGCCACCTCTGACTGGATGGAAATCGAAAAGCAGCGCGGCATTTCAGTGGCAACCTCCGTGATGGGTTTCAACTACGGCGATTATAAAATCAACATTCTCGACACTCCCGGCCACCAGGATTTTGCCGAAGATACCTACCGTACCCTGACGGCCGTTGATTCCGTAATCATCGTTGTTGACGTAGCCAAGGGTGTCGAACAGCAGACCCGCCGATTGATGGAGGTGTGTCGTATGCGCAATACCCCCGTCATTATCTTTGTGAATAAACTCGACCGCGAGGGTCGCGACCCCTTTGAAATTCTTGATGAACTCGAAGCCGAGCTGAAAATTTCAGTGCGTCCGCTCTCCTGGCCCATCAATATCGGCGCTAAGTTCAAGGGCGTATATAATATCTACGAGCATTCGCTCGATCTTTTTACTCCCGACAAACAAAAAGTTAGCGAACGAGTTGAGATTGATGATATTAACGACCCGCGCATTGATGATGCCGTTGGCGAAAAAGATGCGCAGAAACTGCGCGACGACCTCGAGCTGATTGAGGGCGTTTATCCCGACTTCAAGGTTGACGATTATCGCGCCGGACGTGTTGCCCCGGTGTTTTTCGGCTCGGCGCTTAACACTTTTGGCGTGAAAGAGCTGCTTGATTGCTTCGTTGAAATCGCTCCCTCTCCCAAGGCCATTGATGCCGAAGAACGCACGGTTGAACCCTCAGAAGAAGAATTTAGCGGGTTCGTCTTTAAAATCCACGCGAATATGGACCCCAACCACCGCAGCTGCATCGCTTTCGTCAAGGTTTGCTCCGGCAAGTTTGAACGCAATGCACCCTATCGCCACATCCGCTCGGGCAAAACCCTGCGCTTCGCTGCCCCCACGGCATTTATGGCTCAGAAAAAGAGCATTGTCGACGAAGCATATCCCGGCGATATTGTGGGCATTCCCGACACCGGAACGTTTAAAATCGGCGACACCCTGACCCAGGGCGAAACCTTGCACTACAAAGGCCTGCCGAGCTTCTCGCCCGAAATGTTTAAATACATTGAGAACACCGACCCGATGAAAGCAAAGCAGCTCGAAAAGGGCATTCAGCAGCTGATGGACGAGGGTGTTGCCCAACTGTTTGTCAATCAGTTTAACGGCCGCAAGATTATCGGTACGGTGGGGCAGCTGCAGTTTGAGGTGATTCAATACCGCTTACTTCACGAATATGGCGCACAATGCCGCTGGGAACCGATTTCGCTCCACAAAGCGTGTTGGATTGAAAGTGACAGCCCCGAAGCGCTCGCTGCATTCAAAAAGCGCAAGCATCAGTTTATGGCTACCGACCGCGATGGGCGCGATGTGTTCCTCGCCGACAGCGGCTACGTCCTCTCCATGGCACGCCAGGACTTCCCCGACATCCGCTTCCACTTCTCGAGCGAATTCTGAACATTTATTTAAATGGATATTTTCCGATTGACAAGATTATCCGGTAGGTTGCATCTATATCTCTGCTTAACTGCATCTATTTTGGCCTTATTTATATGGGCTATATTGGAAATCGGAAGGATTAACATTTCTTTAAGTACATGACAAAAATTTGAAGACATTGAACTTTGGTTTGTAAAGAGGTCT
>JAMPBN010000030.1 GCA_023666665.1 Prevotella sp.
TTTTTTCATCTGGTCGATAAATTTTTTGATTGCAAAGTTACTTATTTTCGGCGAATTATCAAAGGAATACCTCCAATCCGTTAATGCGGAAGATGCAGCAGTCGCGCAAGCGGCGGCACTCGCCCGAAGTGAGGATTTTGACGTTTCGCCAACCTCCGTAAAAGGAATATCGCAGGGATATTACGTTGCGGAGTTCGAGGATAGAGCCGTCGCTGCGCCATACGGAGAGGTCGACGGGGTCGCCGGAGTTGAGCATCGTTCTTGCCGTGGAGATATGTACTGCGTTCATTGTGTTATGATGAGGTTATGAGAAAGGCGGTTGGAAATGGGTGTCGAATATGCCGGGAGAGTATCGGGCGTTGAATTTGGGTCGGGTGTCCTTGAAGCGCCAAGTGAATTTTATGGAGTTGGGCTTGTCGTCGGTGTCGGAAAGTTCGGAGGTAAAATCGGTAATGAGGATTGGGAGCATAGCATCAAAGTCGGTCTCGGCGAGGTTGGAGTCGGTGCCCCAGGGAATACGGACTACGGGGGAGGTAAGCATCTGCTCGACCTGCAAGCACTCGTCGGAGGTAAGGGGCGCTGACTGCACCTCGTATTCCTTTGCGGTGGTGACGTTGTAGAAGCGTGCGGATTTACCGAGGGTGGCGATAGAGCGGTCGGCTTTGACTTTGTGGGTGGTGGCGTGAGGGAGTATGAGCTGTTCCACGACGTTGAAGCAGTTGGTGTAATGGAAAGGGAGGGTGTCGGCGAGAGCCGGGTCGACAAACAGGGTCAGTGAACGCTCGCCGCACCGTGCGGTGACGGAGAGCAGCGTGGGAGGTGTGGAGGCTTTGGTGGCGGCCTGTATCTTTGCGCGAACATCGGCGAGCATAACGAACTGGCGATTTATGCCGTCGCCGTGCTGTATCATACCGTTGCCGGAGAGGACGTAGCGGTAGGTGGCGGTGTTTCCGTCGGTGTCGAGGTATGTAGCGTAGATGAGGAAGGCGATGCCCTCGCGGTCGGTGGCGAACCATTGCAGCTCGAAGAAGGTGTCGGGGGCGATGCGCCGGTAAGCGGAGAGGGTGAGGAAGTTTTCGAGGAGCCATTGCGAGGGGTCGTATAGTCCGAGTGCGCGGTCGCAGTATATGACACGGAAGGAGTGGGAGGCGGCGGATCCGTCGGGTGCCGCTGCCTCGATGAGAAATTCGGAGAAATTGAGGTCGGGGTTTCCGGCCATATATTGCTCGATGAGGGAAGCGATGTCGGCGACGATGGCCGAGCCGTTATAAGTGTAGTACCGCTCGTCGAGCAGCACCATTCCGCCCGAGGTGAGGCGGAAGTCGACGAAGTCCTGGTCGGTGAATATGCTGACGTCGGGGAGGTCGGCGGAGAACATCACCGTGGGGGTGTAGAAGCCTATCCGTATCATAGGGGCAAAGTTAAGAGGGGTGGCGGCGAGGCGAAAAGACAGTCAGCGGTCGCTTCGGGAGGAAGCAACCGCTGTGTGGCAGGGGTTAAAGTGTCGTTATCGAATTTGTCTTGTCAATCTTGCAGAGCCGCAGGGTGTAGGGCTGACCTCCGAAGTCGCTTTGCACTTTTATAAAATCCTCGCCGTCGCGCCAGCAGTAGAAAAGAGCGAGCCGCAGGGCATCGGTATCGGAGTCGGCGTAGAAGCGCCATGAGCCTTGTCGAGTGAAGCATTTGTATTCGTACATCGTCGTGAGATTTTTATAAGGTTGGACTTGAAGGGGAGAGAGAAAGAGAGAGGCATTACGCCTCTCTCGCGGCCTCGAAAGCGAGGCGGTCGTAGATGTTTTGGGAGATAACGGCACCGTACCGGGCTTTGAGCAGGTGCATATATCTTATCGCGCTTTGGGCTGTCTTGCAGCCGCAGCCTACATTATCCTTTGGAGCCACGCCCTTGAAGTAGACGTACCAGCGGTTGAACTTGCGCTGCGCCACGATGAGTTTAGGGGTGAGGGTCGGCTTGGTATCGACGACGGGGGCCTGGGTCTGCTTCTTCGCACGGGTCGAAGTGGTTTTAGCCTTTTTGTTTTCTGCGGATTTGGAGGTTTTCTTTGCCATGATTTTGAAGTGTTTGGGGGTTTGAGAAGTGAGCCGAGGCTCTTAATTTTTACGAACAATAAAAAGTGCGGTCGTAATGAGCTGCCGAAAGCAAGGGTGATTACGCTCTTGCAGGAGCTTGCTCCGAAAGAGGGGGGAACGCGGAGCGCACACCTGCCCTTGCGCCAGTGAATGACCGTACTAACTTTGTGACGGAAAAATAAGCCCTCGGCTCACTCCCCCGGACATCTTCAAGGCAAAGGAGGCTGACCGCAGGTAACAATGGCAAAACCGCTCCGTGCGCAGAGGCGGCCCGTGCCCCACGGTCGGCGAAGCCTGACACGCGCCCCGGCTCGGCGGTGGCGGCAAGTTCGGCGTTGGGGAGTTTCAAGGGTTGGTGGCGAGAGGTTAATGTGGGGTGGTTAGAAGATAGCGCGCGATGAGATATTTGCATCTGCGCCCGTGTGGGGTGCGTGTTCCAAAACGATGCGACCGCCCGGGGTCGAGGCTGTGAGGGTGGCGCACCCGGTTGCGGCCCCCTCTCCCCTTGCAGTCCAATCTCTCACGGCGCATAGTGCGAATGGTTCACGGTCAAGGCGTGGTGCTTGTCGGCTCGGATAGCGATGCTGTGCGGTATTCCGTTGGGTGGCGGTCGGCGTGGCGGCGAGGTATGATGTGAGCGGCGGTGCGAGGGTCTGCACCCTGCGGTTCAGCGAGATTGACAAGTGGGCGATGATTTGCCCGGCGGTGGCCGGATAGTCTTATGCTGCGGAGGGGGCGAAAGAGCAAAGTGAGGGTTGACCCGTGGGGTCAACCCTTTATCGTTAGGAGGTGGATATTAGTATTGCCTCATATTGGCATTATTTCAAAGGTATTCGGCGATTTACAATTCGCAGGAGCCTTGTACCATAGTGTAGTCTGCGTCGGGCACCTGGGCTGCTGCCTTTTCCTGTGCCTCGTCGGCAGTCCGGGCAATTACATATACTATTTCGCTTTCGCCGTCGAAGGTGATAACCTCTACTTGATATTCTTTGAGGCGGCGGTTTGTAT
Organism: Prevotella sp.; assembly: GCA_023666665.1. Classification (GTDB taxonomy): domain Bacteria; phylum Bacteroidota; class Bacteroidia; order Bacteroidales; family Muribaculaceae; genus UBA3263. The sequence goes on from JAMPBN010000030.1 coordinate 3,097, forward strand.
CGAGGGAGATGCAGCTAACGTATGTCATGGTTTTGAAGTTTTTGAGGGTTATTACTGTGCGCCGGGGCGCGTTTGATTTTTACGCCGCAATCAGGGAACGGTTGAGCCAGTCGGCACGACGGTAGCCAACAAGGGTTCGGGGCAAAGGGCTTGCCCCCTCGGACTTGACCGATTTAGTGAGAGCAGAACGGAGTTTACTCCGGTTATGCCGAGCGTGAGGGAAAGCTGAAAGAATACTCTTTTTTATGCTTGCCTGAAAAAAGGAAGATTTTTGCCCTGAACGTGTCTTGCCCTTGTCAGCGTAGGCGACCCGTTCTAACTTTGCGAAGTGAAATATCAACCGTGCTTCCGTGCGTGTTTACAAGTATGACTCCCTCAAACAACTGCCTCGCAAAACTATGATATATGTTTGCCTCCCACGGTGCGAGCCGCTGCATCACACCAATCTATGCCGTGAGGTTATCCCCGACGGCCAAAGCACTTTTTATTCTTATTGCCCGAACTGCCGATGATGCGCAATAGAATTGCAGCCCTGTGTCCTGTGCAGCCGGAACGCCGCTGTAAGGCTCTTTTGCGAATACTCCACACTCCCGAAGATAGAGGCCGTAATGAACGGTCGCAGTCCTTATCTTTGCGAAGTGCCCCCGGAGTGATACCGCTCTCCCTCGGTGGCGGCCGAGGGGCACGGAAAGGCAGCGGACTCCAGCTCTATCATCAGGATAGATCCGAAGTCCGCTGTCTATGTTAGCGATATACGCCCTAAATGGGTCGAGATTACAAGCTCGACGGCTTGCCGCATTAGCGCGACGGCGCGGTGGCGCCGGAACACAATAAGAAAATCCCCGACAATCGCTGCCGAGGATAATCTATGTTGTATGATTAGCTGTTTTCGTGTTATGTTCTTCAACGGTTATCTTTGGTTTCGCGGTATTCCTGTATGCCGTCCACAACATTTACATCAACTTTCTTGCCGCCGGAGAAATTCCAAGCTACGGATATGCCTATGTATTGAACGGGGGTTGTGTATT
>JAMPBN010000031.1 GCA_023666665.1 Prevotella sp.
GACCTCTTTACAAACCAAAGTTCAATGTCTTCAAATTTTTGTCATGTACTTAAGATAAGAATAATGACTTAGCTCTTCTTAAAATTACGGATTCTTCATTTACAGGGTTTGGTAATATTCCATATTCCATCTCTTTTATTACATCTGAAGTCGGCGAAGATGTATACGTATTAGGATACCCAATGACATCAACAATGGGAGATGAGATAAAACTCACAGATGGTATCATAAGCTCCAAAACAGGATTTCAAGGAGATGTTTCATTATATCAAATATCCGCTCCTATTCAACCCGGAAACAGCGGAGGTCCTCTATTTGATAAAAAGGGAAACGTAATAGGCATAGTCAACGCAAAACACTCAGAAGCCGAAAACGTAAGCTATGCTATTAAATCATTATGTCTCAGAAATCTTGTTGAAAGTTGCGCAAGTATTAACATCATCCCTGCCAAAAACTCAGTGTCTACACTTCCGCTATCTGAAAAGGTTAAATTCGAGAAAAATTTTGTATTCTTTATAGAATGTTCATCAGACCAAAGTAAATAAGGGATGATTCTCTTGCAGATCATAATTACGCTACCGCACTTAATTGGAGGTCGCGGACTTTAGCCCGCGACACTGCTACCTGTCGCTACCGATGCGGTCTGAAGACCGCATCTTCCATTTATTTATGCTAACAAGAGGTCGCGGACTTTAGCCCGCGACATAGACGCTATTGGTGCGGGCTGAAGTCCGCACCTTCCATTTATTGTCTTCGCTGTTTTTAAATTTTGAGGATTGGCAATTTTTTTGTAATTTTGCGGAATAATTTTAATTATACCAAAAACATAACCTAAAATAACACATTCAAGACCTATGAAAAGAGTCTATACGTTCGGCAACGGTAAAGCCGAAGGTAATGCCGGCGATCGCAATCTGCTCGGCGGCAAAGGTGCCAACTTGGCCGAGATGAACCACTTGGGTATGCCCGTGCCTCCCGGTTTCACCATTACCACCGAAGTCTGCACCGAATACACCCAGTATGGCCGCGATGAAGTTGTTAAACGCATTCAAAAAGACGTTGAGGCAGCGATTGCCCACGTTGAGAGCCTCACCGGCCGCAAATTTAACGACCCCGCAAACCCGCTGCTCGTCAGCGTACGCTCCGGCGCCCGCGCTTCGATGCCCGGTATGATGGACACGGTACTCAACCTCGGTATGAACGACGCTACCGTAGAATCTCTCGCCGAAAAGAGCGGCAACCCCCGCTTTGCCTGGGATAGCTATCGCCGCTTCGTGCAGATGTATGGCGACGTGGTTCTCGGCATGAAGCCGAAGAGCAAGGCCGACATCGACCCCTTTGAGGAAATTATGGACAAGAAGAAAGAGGTCAAGGGCGTTAAGCTCGACACCGAACTCGACGTTGAAGACCTCAAGGAACTCGTTAAGGAATTCAAAGCCGCCGTTAAGGAATTTACCGGCAAGGACTTCCCTGATAGCGCCTGGGAACAGCTTTGGGGCGGCATCTGCGCCGTGTTCGACAGCTGGATGAACGAGCGCGCAATCCTTTACCGCCGCATGAACCAAATCCCTGAAGAATGGGGCACAGCCGTTAACGTTCAGGCTATGGTTTACGGCAACATGGGCAACAACTCCGCTACCGGCGTGGCATTCAGCCGCGATGCCGCAACCGGCGAAAACATTTTCAACGGCGAATACCTCATCAACGCCCAGGGCGAAGACGTGGTTGCCGGCATCCGCACTCCGCAGCAAATCACCGTAGAGGGTTCACGCCGCTGGGCTGCCCTCCAGGGCATCAGCGAAGAAGAGCGCAAGGAAAAATATCCCTCGCTCGAAGAATCTATGCCCGACTGCGCTGCCGAGCTCATCTCCATTGCCCACCGCCTTGAAGACCACTACAAAGATATGCAAGACATGGAATTCACCATTCAAGACGGCAAGCTTTGGATGCTGCAGACCCGCAACGGCAAGCGCACCGGTGCCGCTATGGTGAAAATTGCCATGGACCTGCTCCGCGCCGGCGAGATCGACGAAAAGACCTGCCTGCTCCGCATGGAACCCCAGAAGCTCGACGAGCTGCTCCACCCCGTATTCGACAAGGCCGCGCTCAAACGCGCTAAAGTTGCCGCCAAGGGTCTGCCCGCATCGCCCGGTGCCGCAACCGGCATGATCGTCTTCTCTGCTGAAGATGCCGAAGCATGGGCTGAAAAGAAAAAGAAAGTTGTTCTTGTCCGCATCGAAACCTCGCCCGAAGATCTTCGCGGTATGGCCGTGGCTCAGGGTATCCTCACGATGCGTGGCGGTATGACCTCTCACGCTGCCGTAGTGGCTCGCGGCATGGGTAAATGCTGCGTATCCGGTGCAGGTGAAATCGTTATCGACTACAAAGAGAAGACCGTCACCATGGGTGGCAAGACATATAAGGAAGGCGACTGGATTTCGCTCAACGGCTCAACCGGCGACGTTTACGACGGCCAGGTGCCCACCACCGAGCCCGAACTCGACGGCGACTTCGGCGCAATTATGAACCTCGCCAGCAAGTTCACCAAAACCCTCGTGCGCACCAACGCCGACACCCCCCGCGATGCCAAGCAGGCACGCCACTTTGGCGCTCAAGGTATCGGCCTCTGCCGCACCGAGCATATGTTCTTCGAAGGCAACCGCATTGATGCCGTTCGCGAAATGATTCTTGCCTCCGACGTTGACGGCCGCAAAGCCGCTCTGGCAAAGCTCCTGCCCATGCAGCGCGGCGACTTCGAGGGAATCTTCGAAGCCATGGACGGCTTTGGCGTTACCATTCGCCTGCTCGACCCGCCGCTGCACGAGTTCGTACCCCACCAGACCGCTACTCAGAAAGAACTCGCCGAAAAGCTCGGCCTCACCCTCGAAGAAGTGAAAGCAAAAGTTGACTCTCTCGAAGAGTTCAACCCCATGCTCGGTCACCGTGGCTGCCGTCTGGGCATCACCTACCCCGAAATCACCGAGATGCAGACCCGCGCAATCATCGAAGCCGCCCTCGCCGTCAAGGCCCGCGGCATAGACGTGCACCCCGAAATCATGATTCCTCTGGTAGGCTCGCTGAAAGAGATTCAAAACCAGGCTGCCGTAATCCACGAAACCGCCGACAAGGTATTTGCCGAACAGGGTCGCTCACTCCCCTACCTCGTAGGTACAATGATTGAAGTGCCCCGCGCAGCGCTGACCGCCAACGAGATTGCTACCGTAGCCGACTTCTTCAGCTTCGGCACCAACGACCTCACTCAGATGACTTTCGGCTTCTCTCGCGACGACGCTCCCAAGTTCCTCAAATTCTATAAGGAACACGGTATCATCAAGACCGACCCCTTCGAAGTTCTCGACCAGGAAGGCGTTGGCCAGCTCGTTCGCATGGGCGTAGAAAAAGGCCGTAGCGTTAAGCCCGAACTCAAAGTCGGCATCTGCGGCGAACACGGCGGCGAGCCCAGCTCCGTGAAGTTCTGTGCCAAGCTCGGTATGAACTACGTCAGCTGCTCACCGTTCCGCGTGCCCATCGCCCGCGTCTCCGCGGCCCAGGCC
>JAMPBN010000032.1 GCA_023666665.1 Prevotella sp.
GATGTACCGCTCGACACTTTCCATTAGTTCCGCGTGGTCGTGGTTGGTCGCCGAGGTGGTGAGTTGGAAGCCTGAAAAATTATCCCCGCGCAGCCCCTGCATGGCGGCATTTATCTGGTCTATCAAATCAAGAAACCCCAGCGCATCGGACATTTTCGGGTCGGCAGCCCCGTGTGTGCTGACGGATCGCGTCACCAGATGCAGGCGCACAGCCACGTCGCCGCGCCGTGCGCCGTTGTTCTGTTGCCGCCACTCTATCGGCTCGAACTCCACGAACACGGCAGGCATAGGCCATACCGCGCCGCCATTAAGCGTCTGGACGTTGTTGTTCCATAGGTCTATAAACTGAATATCTGGCACGTGCTCGGTAAGACGTGCGCAAATGGCCTGAAAAATCTGTTTTCTCATTTCCTTATGAATTTAGACAGTTGCATGTTGAAATCCGCGACGTTATCCGCAATGACGCCCTTTATTATTTTCTGCGTCTGTTTGCCGTCACCCACAAATTGACGCTTCGGCATGGTAAATTTCCGCGTGTGCGCCTTTACTGTGTACTGCTTTCCTTTTTTACTGGTACGGGTATGCTGGCGGACAGGCTTTGTTCCCGTTCCGCCCTCGTTGTGTATGGCCGCGTATGGGACGGCAGAGGTGAACCGCACGCCATTATCCCGCACCTCCGCTTTAATGCTTCGGCGCATCGTGCCCGTAACCATCAGCAGCGACCCTTTCGCGTTGGGGTTGGCTCGGCGTTTCCATTTCTTCGTAAAAAACGCTTTGCGGTCGAAATTCTTGTCGAACTCGTCGGCGAGTTCCACGCGCATATCGTCCAATATGTTCTTTTTAAGTTGTTCCCCGTCTATCATTTTGGGCGTTATTTTATAGTTAAACAAAAAATAATTCGTATTTTTGCCGATATGAAAGTGCCAGAACAAATAAAGAGTGCTGCCAAAAGTCTTATCGACGTTTACGGCAATGCCTTTGACTACCTCGGTAAGTACAAGGGCAAAGACGCTTTTGTGTTCCGCTTTCCAGACGATGCAAATACGGGCTTTCCATACATCTACCTTTTCAAGGACGACAAAGTAACCGAAATAACAGGCTTTGAAGCGTTGGATATACTGAACCTACTTGTCGAAAATCTCGATGTAGTCCGTGTTGAATAATTTGTTGTCTATCCGCATAATTCCCCTGCAATTGTGCTGTGTTGCACTTCCGTATTTTGCCAGAAATTTAAGGTCGTAACTTTCGCGTCCCGACCCCTTTGAATTGTCGTGCTGCGGCTCTATATAGCGCAGTTCCCCGTCAGGGAAACGTTGTAAGACGGTCATGTGGCCGCCGCCCCGTTTCCATCCGATAGACAGCCCGTAAATTCCGACTTCCTTACATGTTTCGTTGAAATACTCCAGCCAGCGTTTTTCGGTCATTTTGATATATTTCTTGCTTGCCAGCCAGTCGTTCACGCTCACATGTACGGCTTGTGTCCCGTCTGGATTTTTCCATACCTCCCATGCGTTCATGCCGCGGCTCAAATAGTCCAACTTTGACCCGCGTGTGTTCGGCTTTGCCGTGACATTGAACCCCAGCGTGCGCAGAACGTATGCAGGTGTACAGGTCTGGCAGTTTATGCCATACTCGCGGCCTTTGCCATAATTCGGGTTTGCGTGCTGTTTGTCTGCCTGCTCGACGGTCATAGGCTTCCCCTTTGAAACTTTCAGGGCTTCTTCTATTTCAAGGTTGTGCGCGGCAATGGCCTGCTTTTCGTCAGGCGTCAGGTTGTCGGGCAGTTCCTCGACCATGTCGCGGATGCGTTTCTCCCTGATGGCTTCCTGTGTCACCTGCTCTATGACCTGTTTTGCCTCGGCGGGTGCTTTGAAATACGGGTGCTTCGGCGGGAACAATTGCAGCGACTTTCCAGCGTTGTACCTGAAAATGGCTTTTTTCGCCCCCTCCGTACAGTTCTGTCCGCGTTTCATGGCCAGTTCGGGGTCGGACGCAGGATATTTGTTTTTCCGCACCTGCACGGCCGTACATCGGCAGTTCCAGCCGTTCGGCGGCAGGAACATGTCCCAGAACGGGTCGGACGGCGGCAGCGTCGTGCCGTTCAGTATGGCGTGTTCCTCGCGCACCTTGTCGTCGCCCGCTGTGCGATACTGCAAATTATAACGGTCGCCGTCCTGCTCGAAGTCGTGCCATTTGGCCGCCATTTGTGCAGCACCGAGCGCGTGGTTATATTCCGCATACAGGTAGTTGTGGTTGTACTGCGCGTTAATCTGCTTTACGTCCGTCAGGAAGTCATTAAACGGCTTGATGTCGCCCTTTTCCGTGAGCATGGACAGCCCCACTTCACGCAGCGCGTGGAACGTCTTAAATCCCGAAAACACAAAAGCGTTGTTTTCGAGGGCGTAACGTATGGTGTCGGGCACTTCATGGGGCAGCGCGCTGCTGACGGCCGTATCGAGCACACGCAGCGTCTCGTCAATGAGAGCCTGCGCCTGCGGTTCTGTCAGGCATGAAACATCAAATCCCCCGTTCTGGTACACCGTCTTTGCCGCCTCGTCAAACAGTGCGTCGTCAAAGTCAAACGGACGGTCATCCTCGGCCAGCGTCAGCTGCTCACGCCCGTATAACGAGCGCAACGCCGCGTTGAAAGCCCTGTACTCCCTGCGCAGCCCCACACCCGTGGGGCTTACCCGAAAAAAGCGTCAGGCTGTGTTTTTGCTTGGCGCACGCCCGTGATGGGTATGTTGTAGTTATCGACGAAATACTGCGGGTCAATCTCGTAATATTCCAGCAGCAGGCGTTCCTCCTCGCGCCTTTCGGCAGGGCTGAACGACGCGGCGTCGTCCCATTGGAACGTCAGCCCCTGCACGGGGAAACCGTGGCGCGCCATGAGTGGCAGCAGCTTGTCGTTTACGACGTTCGCCACCATCTTGGCGTCGGCTTTTACTACGTCCTCGAAAATTTCGAGATGCGTTTCCGACTGTGATAGTGACGACCCGCTGTCGATGGTCATTGTCTGCATCAGCGTGCCTTTCGATAGCTCACTGTTGCACCTGTCCACGCGCTTGTCATAGACGTTGTAAGCGTCCCCGCGGCTGCTTTCTTTAATTTCGATGTCCGTACCCTCTGGAAACAACGCCCAGAACGCTGCGCCCATCTTGTCCAGCGACCCCTCGATGCGTCTGCGTTCCGCTTCGTCGGTGGTGTTGGTGCGTGCCACACGCATGGGCGCGCCGAATATCTCGCCAAACATGTCCCAGAAAGCCAGCATGTTTTTCTTACTTATGCAGGACGGCGCGCATTTGAGGAGCAGCCCCAAATCTTTGGGCTTTCCCACCTCCACGCACCACAGCGATAAATCCCCGTCGCGGTACGGAATGCCCGTGCGCCAGTCGGCGGCAGGTTCAGGCGTAATGACCCCGTACTCGGGACACACATGTTTGCGCGGCACAATTTCCACCCCATCGAAGCGCATCCCGT
>JAMPBN010000033.1 GCA_023666665.1 Prevotella sp.
GCCAAATAAAGGCGCGAAAACGGCAAAAATCCGCCTTAAATACCCCCTTTAATACCGATTTGAAACCCTTAAAAAGTGAGGTTGAAAATAGGCTAAATAACTGATATTATGGGTTTAATGGTGTTTAATGGCTTAAAAAGGGCTTAAAAAGGGCTTAAAAACACCCTAAACAACCTATAAAGGGGCTGGAGGGGTGGTCAGTTGAGTATGCAGGAAGTGATCCCGAAGCGACTGCACCACCGGTTCAGGGAGCAGCCGGAACAGTGGTCGGAGCATGGGAATGGGTCGCGGCGTTTTTTGCTGCGGTAAGTTGTTCAATGGTATTTTGTGCGTGTTCAAGGTCGGCACGGAGCTGCTGGATAGTTTGCACATGTTCCTCACACTTACCCAATTCCTTTGCTTGTTCCTTAATTTCATTTTGTGCGTCCGCGAGTTGTTCGCGCAGTAGTTCATTTTGTGCTTTAAGGGTCGTGACCTGTTCGTTTGAGGCAGGTGTTGAGCCTATAAGCATATCCCCTACCCCCATAATAATCCATTCAATATTGATTTGCGGGTATGATAATTTCATACGACGCAGTAGGTCGATTGAAATTTTTTTACGTCCGGCTTTTATGTCGCTAATACCGGCTTTATTAGTTTCAAGGATTTGCGAAAGTTGCACATAGTCAGCGATTACGCCCTGCTTTCGTAGCACCTCCACGAGCTCCATGAATCTGAAATTTTCATCCGTTAGCATAGTTTAGTATGAAAAAAAACGATTAAAAAGTTTGGAGTATGAAAAAATCATACTATCTTTGCAGCGTGTTACCGCAGTAAGAGCGCCCAAATTTACAAAAAAACGGGCAGACTGACAAGGGTAGCACGGAAGTAGAACTCAATAAAAGTAAAAGGATATGGACGAAATTAAACACTGGGAAGCACTGAACTACCGCGCAAATGTCTGCGCTTATCTGATGATGCACGAGGTGTCATTCTCATACAGTGACGAGGACGGGTTGACCTTTTCGGCCCCGGTTTTCTTTGTGTGTCAGATGAAGCGCAGCCTGCGTAATTCCTATGGATGCGAAAAAATAATAATTAACGAAATAAAGTAAGAGGACATGAAATCAACGAAACCGCGCTATATAGACGCGACCCCTGAAGCAATGGCGAAGCTCGCCAGACTGTTCAAGTGCACGGAGAAGTTTGTGTATATGGCACTGACCTACGTACAGAACACCGAGTTAGCCCACAAAATCCGCTTTACGGCGGTAGAGCATTACGGAGCCACTCCGATGGCTCATTATCCGGAGTGCGAGACGATGCACGACACGACCGAGGACGGGCGGCAGATAATGCGCCAAGTGTTCAATAACGGCGCGACGCTTCGGGTGGATAAGAACACCGGCGAAGCGTGGATCACCAACCGCAAGGGCGAGGTGGTGCAGCGCGACGCCATTAAGCCAATCCCGGAACTGTCAAAACTTCAAGTATTGGCCGAAAACCTGTAATACCATGGAAGTAGTAAACGGAAAAGTATGTATAAGCCACGGAGAGTTGACCGGGCGTATCATAACGACCAGCAACCTTAACGCCTTAGTGCGCAAGGGGCAGGTTGACCAGGTGCGTAAGGGAGGCAACGGTCGCACGGCGCTTTATGTGGTGGAGAGTCTGCCGCTGAAATGGCGCACGGAGGTTTACCGACGTTGGCCCGACTTGCAGGAGCAGGCTGAGAGCAAAGAGTTTGTCGACACGATTGAGCCGGACGGCAAAGCACTGGACTACTTCCAGACCTACAAACTTGCCGACGGTCGCAATTTGCCGGATGACAAAGTGCTGGAGTATGCGAGCAACGCGGCAGTAATGAACGCCTTCCGTCGCTGCTGGGATGACCATGTGAGCAAACGGCAAAAAGGAGGCAAGAAACCGGCGGCCAAAGAATTTTGGGCGCGAGCAGCGGCAGCGTTGCCGAGACTTGCCGACCGCTACCCCCACTCACTGCCCGGGAGTGCCCGGAGGCTGCAAATGAAATTTGCCGAGTATGTGCGCGACGGTTACGACTGCTTCATAAGCGGCAAATATTTGAACGGAAACGCCGCCAAAGTGCTGACCGATGAACAAAAGCAGGTAATAACCGCATTGCTGGCACACCACAACAATTTACCCGACACATTGGTGGCCGAGGGTTACAACCGCTTTGCCGAGGCAATGGGTTGGAAACCTATAACGGCGGGAGCCGTGGGCGTATGGCGCGAGAAGCTGGGCACAGTAATAAGAGCCGGGCGACTGGGCGTGTCGAACTTCCGCAACAACGTAACCATGCAAGTGAAGCGGAGCCGCCCGAGCACTCCGTTCCTGATGTGGTCGCTTGACGGCTGGACTGTGGAGCTGCTGTACCAGAGCACCAAGACCGACAAAAAGGGTCATAACGTAACGACCTACACCAACCGCCTGACCATGGTTGTAGTGCTTGACGTATTCAATAACTACCCGATGGGCTACGCCGTAGGGACGCACGAAAGCCCGGCACTGATAAAAGAAGCGTTGAGAGACGCAGCGCGGCACAGCCGGGAGCTGACCGGCGAAATGCTCAGAGCCACGCAGGTGCAGAGCGACCGCTACGCCATAAAGACCATGCACGATCTTTATGCAGTGATGGGCGGGAAAGTGACCCCGGCACAGGCACACAACGCCAAAGCAAAGCCGGTGGAGCCATATTTCAACTACCTAAACACGCACTACTGCATAAGGTGCAACAACTGGTCGGGCTTCGGCATAACGAGCAACCCCAAGCGACAGCCAAACAGCGACGCGCTGAACCGTATGCGCCACCAGTTCCCCGACGAAGCCGGCCTCAGGGCGCAAATCGATGAGATGATGCGACTGGAGCGCATGGCGAAGTATGAGGCACTGATGGCCGGATATACTCAACTGAAGCCCGAAAACCGGCTACCGTTGAGCCGTGAAACCTACCTGCTGAACTTCGGGGCAGAAACCGGGCATAAAAACGTTTTGGAGGGCTGCGGACTTCGCCCCACCATATTAGGCGTTAAGCGTGATTATGACTGCTTCGACCTGACATTCAGAGACCACGCGGCAGAGCGTTGGGTAGTGAAGTATGACCCCGACGACCTGAGCACCATACTGGCCATAAACGAAGCGGGCACACGCCGCTACATAATGGAGGAGAAGTATGTGCAGCCCATGGCATTGGCAGACCGCCAGCCCGGCGACGCGGAGCAACTGGAGCGGGTAAGAACCTTTAACAAGCAATTTGAAGCGACCACCGGCAGCCGCTTGGCACTTGCCAACAACACGACCAAGCAAATAATAATGGGCACCCCGGCACTACGGGGCAGTGTAGAAGACCGGCTGCTGATAACCGACAGCAAAGGACAGCACAAAGACAACCGGAGCCGCAAGAGACTGACCGCCGCCGACATAGACGCTT
>JAMPBN010000034.1 GCA_023666665.1 Prevotella sp.
CAGAAAGTGAGCATAACGGAAGACAACATTATAACAGTGGAGTGATGGAGGTAACAGTAAAAGACAGGCAAAGCCTGCTCGACATGGCCGTGGAGACCTCGGGCAGCATGGAAGCCGCTTTCAGGCTTTCCGAAGCAAACGACGTGAGCCTGACAGACACCTTGCAGGACGGGCAGGTTTTTGACACGGTTGCCGTCGAAAGTGCCGACACGGTGCGTCGTTACAATGCGCAGAACCTGCAACCCGCCACTGCATTGAGCGCGGACGAAATGACCGCACTCGCACAGGAGGGCATCAACTTCATGGGGATAGAAATAGATTTTATTGTAAGCTAAATAATTGGGATATGGCAAGAACAATCTCGGACATAAAAGACAGCATGACCGCCGACTTCATGCGCAATTCTGACGTTGCGCGTGCCTATGGCTTTGAAACGGGGGCAGCTTTTTCCTCGCATTTCAGTAAGGTAAGCGTTGAAAGCCTGCTGTTCTATATTGTGGCTTGTGCCACATGGGTACTTGAAAACCTTTTTGACAGGCATAAAAAGGACGTGGAGGAACGCATCGAGACTATCATGCCGCACCGTCCCAAATGGTACAGGGACAAGGTGCTGGGTTTCATGAAAGACAAGACCCTCGTAACCGATACGGATCACTACGACACGTCGGGCATGAGTGACGGTGATATTGAAGCCGCCCACGTGGTAAAATATGCCGCGGCCACTGAAAATGCCGACGCCTCCATCCTTACCATCAAGGTGGCGGGTGGTGCCGAGGGAAAACGGCAGCCGCTTGATACCGATACGGAGGGGCAGCTTACCGCCTACATTGCGGAAATAAAAGACGCTGGTGTGCGTGTGAACATCGTAAACCAGACCCCTGACGCATTCAATTGCGAGGTGGACGTTTATTTTGACGCGATGCTGCTTTCCGAAAACGTCGAGACGGCCTGCCGTGAAGCCATTACCGCCTATATCGAAAATCTGCCTTTCAACGGTGAATACACCAACATGTCACTTGTGGACTGTCTGCAAGCCATCGACGGAGTGCGCATTGTCGAACTGCGCGGTTCCGAAACAATGGTAAGCGGTGAAAGCACCCCCACCAAGATAAACGCCCGTTATACACCCGCATCGGGCTATTTTAAAGCGGGAAACATCAAACTGAACATGACTCCGTACAAATGAGCCTCTACGAATTGAAAATAAAACGTCTGGCGTTGCTGCTGTTGCCCACGCACTACCGCAAGCCGCTGATTGCTGCCTTTGCTCAAAGCATGGTGCAGGGCGTGAACGTGGTTTATGGCAATTTCATGCGCTGGCGTCAGGATAAGCAATACAGGCTGTCGCATAACGGGCAGGTGTGCCACCTGCGCGCCGTCCTGAATGACACTTTCGACCCTGTGGAACGCCGCATTCTGGTGGAGGACGAATGGAGTGCGTCGTTGCAGGGACAGCGCATTTTCCAGCGTGAACAGGAGCGGTTCATACTGATACCCTCGCGCGCCACGGGAACCGCTTTCATCCTTAACCGTCGTGGCTTCGGTGGTGTGAACGGTTATGACTTCTGGGTCACAATACCCATAAACCTGCGCGGTCAGGTGGATGAAAACCGCATGAACGCAATCGTGGACACTTACAAACTTGCTTCAAAACGTTGGACTATAAACTACAAATAAAAGATAATGGATAAAATTATAGGTAATTACCTGACACAGGGAAATAAAGATTTTCCGTTGGACTGTGAGACGCTGGACGCCTTGCAGACCAATATCGCGCTTGTCGCCATATTGGGCAACATCGCTGGCGACAAAGTAATCCTGCGCGGCTGCGACCTTTCACAGGACGGTACGAAGCGTTCCGAGGGCTATGTATTTGTACGGACGGCGGCTTTCCCCGCTGGTGAAGTCCTGCGTTTCGAGGGTGGCGCGGTTGGTAGCGGCATGTATGTGAAGCAAGAGGATATACCCGTGACGGCACAAGGGTACGATTATCCGAAAGCCTACACGAAACGGACGCTTGCCGCTGGTGTGGGTGCGGAAAATTTCAGATGGGAGGACTTTAAGAACGTGCAGACCTCTGACGCACTGTATAAGGCCATTGCCGACCTGAAAGAAGAACTTGCCGTGGAGGTGGCGAAGTTCGCACCTGCGCCATTGGGCATTGTGCAATTGTGGGCAGGCAAAACCGAGCCTGACGGTTATGCTCTCTGTGACGGGCGGCAATTAAGCGCAAAGGATTATCCAGAACTGTATAAGGCATTGGGTACGACTTTTAATAATGCTTACAGTGCCAACGGTACGCGGTACACCACCACCAGCGGTTTTTTCCGTCTTCCCGACCTGCGCGGCCGTTTTGTTGTCGGCTACCATGACAGCGATAATGACTACAAGACAAAAGGCACGGCAGGCGGTGAGAAAAAACACGCCCTTACTATCAACGAAATGCCGAGCCATGCGCATACGTTCAAGGATTACTATTATCCGGAAGCCCATACAAGCGCAAATTACGATGTCATTTCCACAAATGGCAAGATCGGTTCAAACAAGACGGATTATGACAACACCAACCTGCATTATTACAAGCATAATACCGAGAACAGTGGCGGCGGCTTACAGCATGAAAACCGTCCTCCGTATTATGTGCTGGCTTATATCATGCGACTTAAATAAATAATATCACAATGGCTATCAGATTACGTTCAACATTAAAACAGTGGTTCAAACGTGGTAAATACCCGCTTGAAGAACAGTTCGCGGACTGGATAGACAGTTTCCTGCATAAGACGGAAGACACATTACCCCTTGCCAATGTGGATGGTCTGCCTGAACAATTAAATGCTAAATACGACCATGCGTCTGGTGTGGCTTTGGAAGAAAAACACAACACACTACGCACGGAGTTCGACCAACATACAGCCGTGGCCGATGAACAGTTCAAACGCATATCGGAAGACATCGAGGAACTGGAAGCCACAGACATGCGGCAGCAGGGAGAAATTGACGCTTTGGAGGTCGAGGTGGAGAACATCCACAAGAAAGACGCCGCACAGGACAAGGAAATCACCGCCTTGCATAAGACGGACAGCGACCAGCAGGCGGAAATCGACACGGCAGCGGCCAATCTGGAACACCTGCGGAAACGTCTGCATCCGACAGCCGTTTTTGGCTCTCTGGAAAGCACGTTTTCCGCGCTTGGTGCGAATTACAGCACCTTTTGGGCTTTGGCCAACACGCTTAAAACTTTTCTGGAAGCAAAGGACACCGCGGATAGTACGATAAACCGCTGGCAGGAAATCGAAATCTTTTTGCAGGGCATCACCGACACCG
>JAMPBN010000003.1 GCA_023666665.1 Prevotella sp.
TTTGCCGCTAAGATGAGCGACGCAGAGATAAACACAAAAAACAATCGAGGCATCGCGGCGCTTTTTGCCGGCGATACCAACAACATAGTTATTCAGTTTTTCCGCTACGGCATTGTTGGCGGAGCGGCTTTCGTTGCAGACTTCGGCACTCTGTGGTTCCTCACCGAGTTGGCCGGGATGCATTACCTGCTTTCGGCAACTGCCGGCTTTATTGTCGGCCTGGTTCTCAACTACTTGATTAGCGTGCGCTGGGTGTTTACCGCTTCGGCGGCGCAACGTGCCGCCTCCCCCCGGCTACGCCACTTTGAGTTTCTGTGCTATGCACTGATCGGCGTGATTGGCTTGGGGCTTAACTCGCTGATTCTATGGCTTGCCACTGACATCGTCGGCATATATTACCTTGCATCAAAACTCATTTCCGCCGCCTTGGTATTTATCTGGAATTTCCTTGCGCGGCGTGTGCTGATGTCGCGTCTCACCGCCCCAATCTCATCACTATGAATAATCACGCTGATCCCAAGACTGTTATCATTGCCGGAGCCGGCCCTGCCGGACTCACCGCCGCCCGCGAACTAACCCTCCGCTCAAATCTTCATCCACTGGTTTTCGAAGCCACCGATGAGATTGGCGGCATATCCAAAACCGTGTGCCACAACGGCAACCGCATAGACATTGGCGGCCACCGCTTTTTCAGCAAGAGCGAGCGGGTTATGAACTGGTGGGCCGACGTCATGCCGATGCAGACGCTCCCTGCCCGCGATGAAATTCTGCTCGGCGAGCGCCTGACCTCGGGGCTGACCACTGCCGGCAAAAGCGCCGGCAGCGACGTTGACCCCGAAACCGCCGACCGCGTGATGCTGGCGCGCCGCCGAGTTAGCCGCATCTACTACCTGCGCAAGTTTTTTGACTACCCCATCTCCATGTCGATGGCCACTATTTCCAACCTCGGCCTTGGAAGAACGTTTGCCGCCGGGATGGGCTACCTCAAAGCCATGGTGCACAAGCGCCCCGAAAAGTCGCTCGAGGATTTTTATATCAACCGCTTTGGCAAGAAGCTCTACAGCATGTTCTTTGAGGACTATACCGAAAAGGTCTGGGGACTGCATCCCTCCAAGCTCGGAGCTGACTGGGGAGCGCAGCGCGTCAAGGGGCTCTCAATCCTTGCCATTCTCAAGGATATGTTACTGAAAAAGTTTACCACTCGCGACTCTTCAAAGGTAGAAACTTCTCTCATCGAGGAGTTTATCTACCCCAAACTCGGTCCCGGGCAACTGTGGGAAACCGTTGCCGCCGATGTCCGTAAAGATGGCGGCGAAATTGAGATGAACACCCCGGTGCGCAAAATCCACGTTGAGGACAACCGCGTGGTGGCCGTCACAGTGGCCGACCCCGACGGCACGGAGCGCCGCGTTAACTGCGACTACTTCATCTCCTCGATGCCGCTCAAAGACCTCCTTGCAGCCCTTGACGGCGTGGAAATACCTGCCGAAGTGGCCAAGGCTGCTGCAGAGCTTCCCTATCGCGACTTCATCACGGTGGGGTTGCTCGTTGACAAGCTCAAGATTGCCAACGAAACCAAGCTCCACACGTATGCCAACCGGGTGCCCGACACCTGGATATACGTTCAGGAGCGCGACGTCAGAATGGGGCGCATACAGATTTTCAACAACTGGTCGCCATATATGGTTAAGGATTTTGAGAACCGTATGTGGATTGGTTTGGAATACTTCTGCTTTGAGGGCGACGAGATGTGGCAGATGTCTGACGAGGACTTCATCACAATGGCCGTCAACGAATTGGTTCACATTGGCGTTATCAATTCCGCCGACGACGTTGAAGACTCCATACGCATTAAAATCAAAAAGGCATATCCCGCCTACCACGGCTCTTACTATCAGCTCGACAAGGTTAAGGAGTTCCTGAACCGCTTTGAAAACCTCTACTGCGTCGGCCGCAATGGGCAGCACCGCTACAACAACATGGACCACTCCATGCTCACGGCAATGGAAACCGTTGACGACATTCTCTCCCCCACACCCGACCCCACCAAGCAGCTAATATGGAACGTTAACACCGAAACCGAATACCATGAAGCCAAACAGCAATAGCTTCTCCCGACGCTTCTACAACAAACTATACCTCATAGCCTCGCTTGAGCTTCTGGTTTTCGCCGTGTGGTCGCTTCTGACCAAGGCATACCCATCTGACTCCGAGACCTACTTCACCGCATTTCAGACCATTATCGGCGGCAAACCTGACCATCTGCGCACCCCGCTCTATCCGCTCATTGCGGGCGGTTTAAGGGCTCTCTTCGGCACAGTTGGCGGACTTCTTGCGCTCTACATTGCCCAGAGTGCACTCTTCGTGGCCTCAATCCGCTGGTTTGGCGAGCTGGTTGCTGCGCTTGTGCCCGACCGTCGTGCCGGTCGCGTAGTTACAGCCATTTACGCCCTATATCCGGGCCCGCTGAGCCTCTGCAGCGTGGCTCTCACCGAGGCCTTCGCCCTGGCCGCTACCGTTGGACTGCTTCTGCTGCTCTATAGAGCTTTCTCGCGCAACTCGGTGCGCTACGCTGCATGGACCGCGCTACTGATGACCGCAATGATTATGCTGCGCCCCGCCCTACTCTACATTCCGCTTGCATTGGGGCTTTTTTGGATAGTGGTTGCCGCCATGCGCAAAGTCAGCGCACGGACGTGGCTCACAGGACTGGCAAGCGTGGCCGTAACCCTCGGCGCACTTACCCTTTACAACGCCTCAATGAAAACCACCTACGGCATCTCCGGTCCGTCATCTGTCTCGGGGGCCAACAACTACTTCACCGTGCGCCACGCCGGCATACTCTATCCCGAAGAAATTGAACGCCAAGACCTGCGTGCCGCCGT
Organism: Prevotella sp.; assembly: GCA_023666665.1. Classification (GTDB taxonomy): domain Bacteria; phylum Bacteroidota; class Bacteroidia; order Bacteroidales; family Muribaculaceae; genus UBA3263. The sequence continues at coordinate 2,886 of JAMPBN010000003.1, forward strand.
TGACTCTATGATTCGGGTTCACGGCTCCGCAGACCTCACGTCTGAAACAGTGTGGAGCGAAGTGGCCGTGATTTCCTCAATGACCGAGCCGCGTGAACTAAATGAACTAACAAGTTCCGCCCTGAAAGCCCACGCAGTTCAAGCCGCCAAGTATCTTGCCGTGAAGCGGATGTGTGACGTTGCCGATGCCGACTGCGTCTATGGCGGCTGCGGCCCTATCTGTCCGCCTCTGCGTGCCTTTACGCGCCTGCTTTCGCCCAACAATGGCGCTGCCTTTCTGATGCTGCTGGTTCTGATGATTCTCCTCGCCGGGCAAGACCTGCGCCGCCACAGCTTCTCCACATTCACCTGGTTCCTCTGCGGACTGTTCATCGTTATTTACGCCACCATAACCATCGGCGCGCAAAACGAATATCCCCGCCTGCTGATTCCCAACTACCCCGTGCTGCTCATCCTCGCCGCCCGCCTCTTCTCGATTCTGCAACGTGAGCAATCTGCGGGTTAGTTATTCCCACTCAATAAAGAGCTGGTGTTGATAATCAGTATTATATGTTGTTTTTGCCATTATTAGGGTACTATTTTAGGGTACAATCTTATAAAACTGGTTGAGGCTAACAATCTGTAGATTAGCTATATTTCTGAAACTTGAAATAAATTAATCTGAAATGTCACCTCTGAAAGTCAGCGCAAATTTACGAAAATGTTTAATTTTTTCGCCTCATCAAACATTCAGAAATGAGGATATTATAACAAAAATGAAAGTCGTTGAAGTCTAATCTAACCACAACGACCCTCAAATTTGTGTTATTACACTTTATTTCAGTGCATTATGTGAATTTTATGATATTCACTTCTGCACAGTTGTGAATATTATTTGATTTTTTTCATCTTTACTCGCTTCTCTGGATTCTTTGCTTTTGCATAAGAGTCCTCAGCATAAAGAAATCCATCCAATAAGGTGGAGTTTGTAATATCAAGGCACTCTGTCCATTTTTTCCATGCAACTAATGCAGAAGTATATCCCCCTCCATGATTTCCATATGGAGGTACATATACTTGAGTATCAGTAAAAGAAAAATTAATTCTTTTTGGCTCATCTCCATATCCTCCCCAACAATGCCATGAACCATAGAATATTCTATTATCACCAACCATTTCTGCTGTCACTGTATTGTCTTCATTTATGGTTATGATAAGTTTTTCATCATTACTGTTGTTTTCTGGTTGAATATATTCCCAAGTTCCCAAATACGCATTTTCATTAGTTGCTGTGGGGGAGGATATTGTTGAGCGTTCACTCTGAGATGTTATTTCATATTCTTCGTATTCTGTAGTTGAAATAGATTCCCAATGGTGGAATCCAACAGAGAGAAAGAAAACTACTAATGTAATTACACATAATGCTGACAGTCCCCAAAATATGAGCATTGAATGATGGAGCTGGTTTCTGAGTTTCTTAAAACCCAAAAATAGTCCAATCAATCCACAGAGGAACATTGCACACCCCATATAAAATTCTGAACTAATAGGGTCTATGCTTCCTCCAAACCCAGACATTATGGGGAAAGACAAGATTATAATAAATAGGCCAATAATGCCAATTGCTCCACCAAGTATAAAGGGCTTAATGGAATCTATATTAAACTTATTGTTGGAATACCCACAGTTGGGACATTTTTTTGCAGTGTCTGACATCTGATGTCCACACTCAGGACAATTTATTAAGGCCATAGCTGTAAGTGTGTAGATGGTGTCTTTATTTAACACCATCTACGATATATCTTGTTTAACTTATGAAACTTTTTTCATATTTGGCCCCTTGTCACCTCCTAAACTATAAGTGACTGTTTCTCCTTGAAAGACCAAGATTGTAGGAACAGCACCTCTTGCATCAGTGTCATCAACAGCTTTGCAAATAACACAGTATAGACCCTGTTGTGGCTCTGCAATATCTTCTATCACCATGTCAAAACTGTCACCCCAATCTTTCGGATCATCATAGTTTCGTGTAGGACGTGCTGAATACATCTTCACAGAATTTCCGTTTATTACAAACTTATAGTACAATCCAGTAACAGAGTATGAGCTAGTGGTTTCCCAAGTTGTACCATTTATTTTGCTTTTGAGGTCAGAGCGAGAAGTGGCTCCATGCCACTCTTTTTGTTCTGCTTCAAGTCTAGCTTGTTCTTCTTTTTCTTTTTGAATGCGTTCTGCTTCTGCTCTTTCGTTTGCTTCACGAATGGAGTCCTGCTTCTGTTGTTCAACTTGTGCTGAATTGTCTTTTTCTGATGTGGCTGAATTGCCTCCACATGATGCCATTGCTACAGAAAGAATAACAACAGCAAGAATATTTATAAAATTCTTCATTTTTTATTGCATTAATGTAAGTGGCAACGGCAAGCATCGCTTGCCGGTACCACTTACGATTTTACTTTTCAAAATCTACAGTTGCTGTACCATTGAAGGTGTAGGATGCTGTGCCTCCCATTATGATGCTACCTGACATTTTTAGATTCTTGAACTCAACTGTCATGGTATTCTTACCAAATGATTTGGCAATAACAGAGCCTTCTACATAGTTAAGAGTTGACATTGAAGCATCGCTTACATCCATAACTGTCATTGTTAATGACATATTAGCGAAGTTATCGCCTTCTTTGACTGTTGCCCCACTTGGAGTGAAATCAAAGGTGTAGCCACACGCATTGTTGTCCTTGTCAAGCACAGAAACAGTAAAAGTTCCTTCATCCCAAGAACCATCCCAAGACATAATAGGGTTAGCCTTGTACTTGACTCCATTGATGGTTAGAGTACTGTTTGTTGTAGGGTCGTTTGGTTCGTCATCGTCATCGTCATCGCCACAACTGGTAAGGGCAAATGACATTGTGGCAAACAGAGCCACAAAAAGTAAGTGAAGATATTTCTTCATTTTGTTTTACCTCTGCATCTATGGCTCTGCGATGCTTTTGAATGTGAATGATTGAAAGACCACACATAGAAAGTGGAGCCAGTATTTCCACTTACCTTATTGGAGTGGCCCTAGGATAGCCATAAATACAGATAAGTGAAACGGACTCCACTTTGACTGTATATCAAGTGAGATGATATTACAAGCCAAAGAGAGCATCTTTCACCTTCATTCTGTATTTAATTGGTTGAAATTTCCTAGGTTTCTCCAATAAGAATGAAGCGAAAACGCTTTCTATGTATGTCTGCTTACCCTCAATGGGTTTGCAGGTGCAAAGTTAGCAATTTTCTTTGAAAGATACCCTCTGTATATGGCAATAATTTAATAGCTGTATTTAAAAATCTAATAAATCATAGGTCTCTAACAGTTCCTTCTCTCTCAATCCTAAATAAATTTTTGTAATCTGCACTGATGAATGATTGAATAATTCTGAAAGTTTGACGAGTGCCATCTGTGCATTTTCGCCACTACTTTCAAAAACTTTTCTTCCAAATGCTTTCCTCAACGAGTGGCAAGAGAAATTATCAATTTTTACGTTATAACGCTTTTTAATCTCTTTCAGACGTACATTAATACGTTGGGTAGTCATCACCATATTTTTGCGTGACAAGAAGCAAAATTCGTTGTTATTTTCAATTTTAAGAGCATTGTGACACTGCTGAATATGTTTCTGAAAATCTGCATTGATTTTGATTATTCTACGTTTGCCAGTTTTCTGCTCGTTTATAACAAATTTATCATCTTCTAACAGCATTGACCAAGTGAGTTTTCTTAAATCACTCACACGAATTCCAAAGAAACACCCACAACCAATAAACAGACTCATTCTGTAATCGCCATCTCTATACAGTTTTCTGATGAGGTTTAACATTACGTTCCACTCCAAGTAATCTGCTGTTGTATGACTGTTTCTAACGCTCATTATCGTGAGTTTTATCTGTTAGTGAATGTTTATATTATTTACCTCGTTGTATGTTGCTGATTTATAAATTATATTCAGATTTATGTAGGAAGTGAATATTAAGCTACCATTGGAATAGGATTCAGAATTGCTTCCACTTCTGCATATAATTTTTCTTTTTTCTCTTTGTACTGAGGTGCTTTGTCAGAAGTCCAACAAGGACGAAAACAACCACAATAATTATATTCTGCCATCCATAAGTTTTTCATAAGATTGTAGAGGTCTGTTGGCAACTGTTTGATAGTTTCAACAAAATATTTCATATTTGCTTTTGCGCTCTCCATTGTGCCATTAGTGTAAGCGTAATCATCCATCATCCAATAGAAATCGTGGCCTTTGAGGATTGAGAGTGCTTTGCTTATTATGTCGTTTGTTGTTGTCATATTGTTTACTTTTATTTACACTGCAAAGATATGACATATATTTAATACCAGCAACTTTTAATAGCTAAAGAATCTTAAGATTATTACATTTTTTAATTTAATGTAATGCAAAAGAAATGGAGGCTGTTTATTTCAACCTCCATTCTGTATCAGTCAACGATACCAATGATTCTTTCCTCTTTAAATCCTCTCCACGCCATTTTCTCAAGGTCAATGTAGGCAAACATACCAAAGAATCTTTTAGGAACGCCAGTACCCTCTATATTGGCTTGTACTGCTTGCGCCTGTAAAGTACCTACTGCTGTTCTGATTTCCCCATTCAGTTTCAGATAACAGAATCTTACCACCTCACCCCTCATCATTCTCTTTTTGAGAGTTTCTAATATCAGTCCCTTGCTGATAGCTGTTGGAGTGTCAATGCACTCTGATTTTGTAATAACTTTTGCAGTGTTACTGATGATGTTGTTGGTGCTGATTGTAAGAGTTTTCATATCTTGAAGTGTTTTAAATTATTATTTCTGTTTGACACTGCAAAGATATTACAAATATTAAATACATGCAACTTTAGAAAGCTAAAGAATCTTAAAATAATGACATTTATTCCATATTTGTAATTTTGTCGTTATCTTTGCCGTCACAATCTGAATAATTTAAATTATGCCAGCAACCTCAACATTAGAAAAAGTAGAAAGAACAGTTATACACCTTGAAATAGGTGGAGAGCATCATTATTTTGGAAGTATAGCGAATATGTATGAATACTTCACACCTCAACAACTTGGAATAAGTTATGGAGCATTGAGAAATTACGGCCTATCAGCTGAAAAACCTTATACGAATAGTAAATGTACGATTCGCAAAGGTCTGTTATTATCAAAAAGTGGAGGGCGAGGTCGTAAGAAACATACAGATTAACTTGCCAGTATGGAATATATTTTTTCTATGGATTCTTGCCTGCAATTGTAACTGATAGTTCCACGTTCCCATTGATGGAATATCCATATCTTCATACGCTCTATCAATTCTTCCCAGCTGCTTGAACTGACATATAGGTCTACTTTTCCTATGAGATTGTTGAGAATTGAAGTAAATTGGTAAAAGTTCGTAGGAGTTTTAACATTGAGTATGTTGGTATCGTGGTATTTTGGTATCATCTCGTCTGTTATTCTATCCAATTTAATATTCCAACCTCTGCACTCATGATTCAACGTAGCTTCTGTTAGTTGAGATTTGTATACTTCAAGTTCTTCAGTTGGAATATATTCAGTAGCTACCAACTCCAAAAAATTCTCAATAGAGCTATGTTTGTCTAGTGCATCAATATAATCTTCCTCGTTGATATAGTCAGTTATCATTTCTTCAAATCGCTTCTTGCACTTATCGTATAGTGGAGACTTCGTAAATTCACTGTTATCTATAGTAATATTGTTATTTATATTATTAATGTTATCTATAGTTGAGGTACAGCCTTGTACTATCAAATCACTATCTTGTTGGTACGATTCTGTACTATCTTCAAATGATTGATGATACAATTCTGTACTATCTGAATTTACGTCTAAGTGATACGATTCTGTACTATCAACACTAGACTTATTTTTTCTTTTTGCAGTTCTAATCATTGGAGATTGTAAGAGTTGAGGTATGGGTATATCATTATACTCTGCAATCTTATTCCAATTAATACGATAGTAGTTAGATTGTTTCTTACTCCTACTATGTATAATTTCAATAATTTCTTTTGATTGAAGCGTCTGAAGCATTAACCTCACATCTTGTAAGTTTTTCTTTCTGAAAACCTCTGCAAATTCATTCATAGCCTTGTAGAAACTGCCATCTTGCTCTAATTTCTTTGCATTAGTCCAATAATCTTCCTGCTGTATCAAGAGTGTTAACATTTTCAATAAATCGCTATCAAGAATGTAAATCAGTTTTGTAGGTAATCTTGTAAATGTTATATTTCCATCCATATCAATTCAAATCAATTTAGTTATTATTGCCATCCTTTGGTTTGTTGGGTACTGTTTTCCAGTAGTTTTTCATTCCATTGGAAATGTTTTCTTTGTGGGTAGTTGCTTTGCTTCTACCTTTCAATTTTTGACTGATTTTCTGCTTTGTCGCATCGTCTAATTCTCTGTACTGTCGTTTGTTATTATTCATATTTTCACTAGTATAAATTTTTTTATTTTTTACATATATACCATAAATATCAGTAAGTCCAAAAGAATTAGTAAGTATAGAAGAAAACATTTCAATATCTGGAAAATTTTCGTTCACACGCGACACAGAATGCACTCTTTCAACACCTACTAATAGTAAGTGCTGAAAGAGAAGTTACAGTGAAGCGAAAGTGTTGAGGTAGGGGGGATTAACTGACTTAATAGCCCTAAAAAATAATACTGAAAGTATTTTCCTAATGCAATGATAAAGCGAGATGTGGTGTTATGCAGATTCTAATTGAGAAGAATAATATCTATTATATATATCCTCATCACAATCAAGAAATTCGCAAACATCTTCATGGTCGTAATTTACAAAACAATCTTGGTTTTCTTTGTCTCTAATCTCGTTGGAGGTAAGTGCAAATTTTTTAACATAATCAGCAAAATCAGCTTCTACAACACTTTCAATCTCAACTGTTATATCGCAATCTTTTTCACGTAGACTAGAAAGTTCTCCTGCGTGTGTGAGTTTGCCAATTTTTGCCATTATGGGATTTAAACTCTTTGAAACCTTAAATTTATATATTATAAAATCAATAAGATAACGCTTCTTGATGAAGCTATCAGTGAATCCCATCCAACTCAACGACTTGTACAGTTTTATGGCTCTAATGGGGTCAGCATTACGAAAACCAACTTTGCCATTACTATTGGTATAATCTGCAAGTGTTTTATTAGTTATAGCCTTTGGATCAAAACAGATAAACCTACTGATGGTACTGATTGAGAAACCATGCATCTTGAACTTGTTTACTGTCTTTATAAGCAAATCTTCTTCCAACTGTTCAGTAGCATTTTCAATATAATCATAAGATTTCCAGTTTTTTGAACAGCTATTAAGTTCAATTATATATTCGTTCACGTTGCCTACTTCATCTTTGCTTACTATAAGACAGTTCAGTTTTGTATTAACAACTTCTGCAATCTTACCCTTCTCTTTCATAGAGATGAGGTAAGTGAGTTCTGTAAAGCGATGCTGCCCCTCAATAATGGCAAAATAATCAATCGCTTCTGATTTAGAAATGGAGCATTTTGTGTGAGGGTCAATGAGGCTCACATCATCGTCAAGTTCTGCAACTGGAATAACTGTAATAGGCGATAACACCCCTCTTTTGGCAATAGAGGAACGAAGGGGTTTGTTTACAGCAACATTACGATTAAGAGAGAGGAATACGAATTTAACCTGAGAATTCGCAAGGTCAAAAGATTTAAGTATCATACTTTTAATTTGTGGAGTTAGACCATCGTCAAGTATGAACGCCTGGTGTTGCCTATATATAATAGGTACGTCTCTCCCAACGTGGGAGGAGGTTCACTCCTTTTACCTCTATTCAAAATTACAAAAAAGTGACGAAATAGAGAAATATTTTTAGTTAATAAATGTAATCAGTCAAAATACTCTCTTGCCATATCTACATACTCATTCTTTTCAATGCAGATATATTTTCTGAAATTTTCTTCTGTTGTATGGCCAGTGAAATTCATAACCAATCGTGCATTTTTAGATTTAAGATAGAGATTTGTTGCAAAACTTCTTCTTGCAGTATGACTACTGATTAGTTGAAATTTTTTCTTTTCTTCAATCACCATTTTGCCTCCAACATTCTTCTTGATAAAGATAGTCTGATTGATGCCTGCCAATTCACCGATCTTTTGCAGTTGGGCATTGAATTTTCCCTTTTCTCTTGGTTGAGGGAAATGACCATTGTATTTATTGTATAGTTCTATTACAACTGATGAAAGAGGTACTTTAACAGTTGCTCCTGTCTTGTGGGTATGGACTTGAACAGTTCTGTTTTCAATATCCCAGTTTGCACGATTCAATGCAGAAAAATCTCCATACCTTAATCCAATATTCGCAGCTATTATGAATATATCTCTTGTTTCTTCATACTTTGCATTGGGGTGGAGTTTTACTATTTCTTCAAAATTTAATTCATAGATAGCTTTTAGTTCAGACTCGTTCAAATATATGTGCTGAACATCTGACCCCTTGCTTTTCCAGTTGTGAAATGACTTATCTGTAATCAGACCTTCCTCCTCTGCTTGTTTCAGCCATATTTTCATTACTGAAAAAGTAGCTGCCACTGTATTTGCAGAATACCCCTCAACACCTAACATCCATTGCTCCATGTCACTCTCAAAATGTTTATCAAACATTGAAAATGATGAAGCAACCCAATGTTTATAATTTACAAAACGTTCAAATCGTTTTAGTACAATTTCGTGGTGTCCAACAGTTTTCTTTTCTATAATCTTTGAGGTACGTCTAACAACTTTCTTAGGCATATCACTAACCACTTTCTTGAAATACTCAAGTGGAGTTATATTTTTCTTTTCTTCCTCCTGTGTTTCTTTCCCTTTTATTTTGTCAATGGCTTGTTTGAAACGTGCCACGATACCATATTTATCAACAGCAGATGGAACTAATTTTGATTCATAATCTGCAAGATAATCTGCATCAATCATTGTTGAAACGTAATTTTCAAATTGTTTTAAGAATTTATTTATACGCTTCATTTCTCGCTGTTGGAGTTGTGTCTGTTTAGAAGATATGAGAACTGTGTTTGATTCAGAATCCCAATACTCTGGAATAATTTTATACCCCAAACTGATTTTCTTTCTTTTACCTCCAAGTGTAAACATTACATAAAGCAAAGCAGGTTGAGTTTTATCTACTTCACTTTTTAGTGCATAGTTGAGTTTGATATTTTTCTTTGCCATTTTATTTACACTTGATTAATTCACTGGCGAAATTACTTAAATAAATTGTATCTGACAAATGTAGGGTACGATTTTAGGGTACAATTTTGCAAAACTGGTTAAAAAAGCAACCACTTAGCAATCAGTGCAAACCGAACTAAGTGGCTGATTTATATTAATTAAAATAACTTTTAATCCGAGTCTCAGAGTGGGTAAATTATTCCCACTCGATGGTTGCCGGAGGTTTGGAGGAGATGTCGTAGCAGACGCGGTTCACGCCGCGAACCTTGTTGATTATTTCGTTGCTGACCTTGGCGAGAAATTCGTAGGGGAGATGGGCCCAGTCGGCGGTCATTGCGTCAGTGGAGGTTACGGCGCGGAGGGCCACGGCGCGTTCATATGTGCGCTCATCGCCCATCACTCCGACGCTCTGCACCGGGAGCAATATGGCACCGGCTTGCCAAACCTGATCGTAGAGTCCCCATTCGTGGAGACCTTCAATGAAGATATTGTCAGCTTCCTGGAGTACGGCAACTTTTTCCGGGGTGATGTCGCCGAGAATGCGCACTGCCAGGCCGGGGCCGGGGAAGGGGTGGCGCTTGATGAGGCGGTCGGGGATGCCGAGGGCGCGGCCAACGGCGCGGACTTCGTCTTTAAAAAGCAGGCGGAGGGGTTCGCATAGCTTGAGATTCATTTTTTCGGGCAGGCCGCCAACGTTGTGGTGGCTCTTGATAACCGTGCCGGTAATAGATAGCGACTCAATGCAGTCGGGGTAGATGGTGCCCTGGGCGAGCCATTTTACATCTTCAACCTTACTTGCTTCGCGGTCGAAAACGTCGATGAAGCCCTTTCCGATGATTTTGCGCTTGCGTTCGGGGTCAGTGACTCCGGCCAGATTGGCAAAAAATTCTGCCGAGGCATCCACGCCGATAACGTTGAGGCCAAGGCCCTCGTAAGCTTTCATCACGTTGGCAAACTCATTTTTGCGCAACATACCGTGATCCACGAATATGCAGGTCAGATTCTTGCCGATGGCTTTGTTGAGCAACACTGCGGCCACCGAGGAGTCAACGCCGCCGCTGAGACCCAAAACGACCTTGTCGTCGCCGAGCTGCTCGCGGAGTTCGCGCACGGTGCTCTCGATAAACGATTCGGCGCTCCAGTCGCACTTGGAGCCGCAAATGCCCACCACGAAGTTGCGCAGCAGCTGCATACCGCACTCCGAGTGGTAGACCTCGGGGTGGAACTGCACGCCCCAAAGCCGTTCGCCATCTGCCTGATATGCGGCAACGGGGACTTCGGCGGTCGAAGCGATTACGCGGAAGTCGACGGGCAGCGAGGTGATGGTGTCGCCGTGGCTCATCCATACCTGCGAGTCCTTTTCAATGCCCTGAAGCAGCGGGTTGGCTTGGTCAACGTAGTCAAGGCGTGCGCGACCATATTCGCGCGAGGGAGCGCCCTCAACGTTGCCGCCACATTCCCAGGCCATAAGTTGTGCGCCGTAGCATATGCCAAGAATCGGCAGCTTGCCGCGCAAGGTGTTGATGTCGATTTTAAACGCCTTGTCGTCGTAGACGCTGAATGGTGAACCCGACAGAATCACGCCGATAACCGACGGATCATTGTAGGGAAACTTGTTGTAGGGAACGATTTCGCAATACGTGTTGAGTTCGCGGACGCGGCGTCCGATGAGCTGGGTGGTTTGCGAACCGAAGTCAAGAATAATGATTTTTTGTTGCATACGGCCACGAATTTTCCGCAAAGTTACGAAAATTTTTCCTTTGGCTCATAACCTTAGAGTGAGTTTAGGCGTTAATTTTTTAAAACTGTGTTTACTTTGCAAGTTTTTTTGTAACTTTGCGCTCTAAACCATCTCTTATAACCAATGATCAAAGGAATTCTTAGCATTGCCGGCCGCCCCGGCTTGTATAAACTGATTCAGAGCGGACGTGGCTCCCTCATCGTGGAACAACTTTCAACCGGCAAGCGCCTGCCCGTGCAGCAGCGCGACCGCGTGATTTCGCTCGCCGACGTGGCAATGTACACCGACGGCGACGACGTGCAGCTCAGCGAAGTGCTCACCTCTCTGGGCAAGGTTGCAGACTCCAAACCCGTCGACATCAAAAAGGTGGAAGCTGAAGGTCTGCGCGAGTTTTTTGCCACCGTGCTGCCTAACTACGACCGCGACCGCGTGCACATCTCCGACATCCGCAAGCTGCTGAGCTGGTACAACGTGCTCGTTGAAGCCGGAATCACCGACTTTGCCAAACCCGAAGAGGCTGCCGAACCCGCCGAACAGGCTCCCGAAACCCAAGCTTAAAAAGTTATCATTCAATAATTAATATGAAGCGCTCCCTACTCATCGCTGCCCTCTCCTTGATTTTGGGCTTCGGCATCTCCGCACAAGAAAAGTCGCAATATCGCGTCTACGGCGTTGCTTTCTATAACCTCGAAAACCTCTTTGACACCATCAACTCCAACGACTCTTACGATCTGGAATACTCCCCCTCGGGTGCCAAGCAGTGGAACACCCACAAGTATAAAAGCAAAATCCACAACCTTGCCTACGCAATCTCGCAGATGACGTCGAAAACCACCCCCAAGGGCCCGGCCATTATCGGTGTCAGCGAAATTGAAAACGAGTCAGTGCTCATAGACCTCGTCAACGACCCGCAGATTCGCGCTTGGAATCTGCAGATTGCCGACTACCACAACTCCCCCGACCGTCGCGGCGTTGACGTTGGGTTGCTCTATAATCCGCGCTTCTTCCGCCTCGAGAGCGTTACCAACCACCGCCTGAAAATCGACAGCTACGAATCATTCCGCACCCGCGACCAGATGTGCGTCACCGGTATGCTCGGCAACCGCCGCGTCAGCGTTATCGTGAACCACTGGCCCTCGCGCCTTGGCGGTCAGGAGCAGAGCAGCTACCTGCGCGAAGCTGCTGCCGACCTCTCCAAACACATTGCCGACTCCATTTGGGCCGTTGACCCCGACCGCGGCATCTTCATCATGGGCGACTTGAACGATGACCCCGACGACCGCAGCGTTGCCAAAAACGTCGGTGCCGTCAAACACCCCAAAGATGCCAAGCCCCACGGCTTCTACAACCCCTTTTGGTCAATTCTTCGCGACAAAGGCGTCGGCACCCTGGCCTACAACGGCAACTGGAACCTCTTTGACCAAATTCTCATCTCCGGCAATCTGCTCGAAGAAAACTCCACCGCCCTTGACCTGCAATACTTCAAAACCCAGGTTCACAATCACACTTTCCTCATTGACCCCAACGGCAAGCGCCAGGGCTACCCGCTGCGCACATTCGCCTCAGGCGCATGGCTCGACGGCTACTCCGACCACTTCCCCACCGAAGTCTTCCTCAAGCAAGCCGTCCCGGCAAAAAAACAGTGAAAGTCAAGATAGTAAACAGCAGTCCGTTTGCGCTGCCCGCTTATGAAAGCTTCGAGGCGGCGGGAATGGACGTGCGCGCAAACCTCACCGAGCCGCTAACGTTGGCTCCGGGCCGGCGCACACTCGTGCCCACCGGGCTTCGCATCCAGCTGCCCTCGGGCTACGAATGCCAGGTGCGCCCGCGCTCCGGCCTGGCGCTCAAAAAGGGCATCACCGTACTCAACACCCCCGGCACCGTCGATGCCGACTATCGCGGCGAGGTTGGCATAATACTCATAAACCTCTCCGCCGAACCCTTCGTCATCAACCCCGGCGAACGCATTGCGCAGTTCGTCATCAAAAAATATGAACGCATTGAGTGGGAGGTGGTTGACCGCCTTGATGAAACCAAGCGCGGCGACGGTGCCTTTGGCCACTCCGGAACGAATTGAAGCGACTGTTATTCATACTACTTGCCGCTCTGACGCTGAGCGCTGCCGCCGACTACGACGCTGACCTCCGCCAGCGTCTTGCCGACTATTACTTTCTCGAGGGAATGCGCCAGCGTGCCATCGGCGACGAAAGCCTCTCAACCGCGCTGATGCAGCGAGCCCTCGACATCAGCGGCGACCGCACTTCGCGCCAGGCGTTTGAGGTAGGCTCCCGGTTGATGATGTTCGGACAGTCCAACGGCGACTCACTCCAGCTGAGCCGGGGCATTGCGCTATGCGAAAGCTACTTCGGCGCGCACCCCGACGACATTTATGCCGGGTCATATATCGCGTCATATCACGCCGACAGCGGCAATCTTGACCGCGCAATTGAAATCTACGAAATCCTTGAAAAGGCCAAACCGGACAACACCGCCCTACTTGGCGGCCACGCCGACCTGCTGATGCGTCAACACCGCATTGACGATGCCACGGCAATATACCGCCGCCTTGAGCGCACCCTGGGGCGCAACACCGCGCTGACCCAGCGCCTGGTCAGCGGCCTGGTGTTCCAGGGCGACACGGTTGGCGCTCTGGCCGAAATCGACGACCTCATCGCCGCGCAGCCGCGCTCGGTCGAGGCGCTGCACTTGGGCGCATACATCTCCACGATGCTCAACCGCCCCGAGCAGGGACTTGGCTACGTTGAACGCGCACAGGTTCTTGACCCCTCAAACGGCGCAACTTACTACCACGCCGCCAGCATCTACAAGCTCCTGGGCCGAGACGACGACTACGAAACCGCCATCCGCGGTGCCATTGAGGGCGACGACCTTGAACTCGATGCCAAAATTGAACTGCTCCGCTACTTTATTGGCGAGGAGATGCTCCCCGACGGCACCGGAGCCGACAAGATTGCCCCGCTGTTTGAGTCGCTCGTGAGCCAATACACCCACGACGCCGACCTGCGGCGACTCTACGCCTCCTTTCTCATTACCGAAAAGCGCTACTCCGAGGCCGCCGAGCAGATGGAGCAGGTCATAGCCCTCTCCCCCTCCACCCCGGCCGATTTTGACCTGCTTGTGCGGCTCTACGGCTCGGCCGGACGCACCGACAGTATGATAGACGCCACCCGAATGGCCATCACGGCATTCCCCAAAGAGGTCGGCTTCTATGAGCTTCAAGCCGGTGCTTACTCACGCAATGAGCAGCCCGAGCTTGCCATTGAAACGCTCAGGAGCGCCTTGGCCATAGACTCGCTGACCGCTCAGACCCGCTCTACGCTGTTTCGCGACATAGCCGATATGGCGCAGGTCAGCAAGGCTGTCTCTGCCGACTCAATCCGCGCATATTATGAGCAAGCGCTGACCCTGGACCCCGAAAACGACCTGGCGATGAACAACTACGCCTACTGGCTATCGGAAACCCCAGGCGGCGACCTGCTTCGCGCCAAAGACCTAATTGCCAAGGCAATAATCTTCGACCCCGGTTCGGCAACCTACTACGACACCTATGCCTGGGTATGCTTCAAGCTCGGCGACCTCGAAAATGCCAAGCGCTATATAGACATGGCGCTGCTTTTCGACAAGTCGGAGCAGGAAGACTCCCCCGAGCAACTCGCCGAACTTCTTAACCACGGCGCTGAAATCTACGAGCGCCTTGGCCAACTCGATAAAGCCAACGAATATCGCACCCGAGCCAATCAACTCACTCAGAAATCAAAACAATGAATAAGCCACTACTGCTCCTCCTCTCGGCCATAGTTTTAATCCTCGCCGGTTGTAAGTCAAAACAAGAAGCCGCCCCGGTGGTTGAAGAAACCAAGTGGCAGAATATGACCGTGCCGGTCAAGCTCACCATCAGCCAGCCGATGAATCTGACCATAAACGGCACTCTCACAATGGTTCGCGGCCAATATGCCTACGTCACCTTCCGCACGTTCGGTTTTGAGGTGGCTCAGGCCAATGTAACGCCCGAGCAGATGGATATGGTGCTGAAAATGCCCTCGAAAATGTGGGTCAACGAGCCTTTAGGCGACCGCCTGAAGTCGCGTTCGCTCGACTTCACCGCTCTGCAGGATGCCATTGCTGAAGACAAGGTTGGCGACTTCGGCCTTGGCGGCGCGTCGGTAGTGTCGCGCAGCGACGGCGAAAAGACCTTTGCCGTGTCGACAAACGTCAAGGGAGTAAACATCTCCGTTGCTTTGTCTTACAATCTCAACGACGCAAAGTGGAACTCCACGAATCCCGCATCGTTCAGCAATCCCGACTCCGGCTACAGCAAGATTTCACTCGAATCCGCCGCCAAACTCCTCGGTAAATGACCCTATGGCTCAAGATACTTCTGTCGGTATGCCTCGCCCTTAATGCAGGAGCTTCCGTATATGGAGCCGACCGCCTTTTGACGGTCGGAATACCCTGCATGATTACCAACGTCGTAGAGAAAGCCAAGCCCAAGCAGCAGAAAAAGAACACCACCAAAACCAAGAAGCCAAAGACCTCGGCCGACGCAAAAAAGCAGAAGCAACAAACCCAAAAGCAGATTCAGCAAACCCAAAAGCAGCTCAAAGAAGCCGAAGGCAAACTCAAACGCAATCTGCAGCAGGTATCACGCCTGGAGGGCGACATTGCCCGCTCCACGGCAAACTCTGCGCGGCTTAAGGCGCGCATTGACTCCATCACCGCTCAAGCCAAACAAATCAAAGACTCCATTACCGCCGGCGAGGCAGAACTCGAGCGGCTCCGCAGCCTCTATATCCGCGCCGTGCGCTCCTCGCGCAAGAACCGCCGCGAAATGAACGCCACAACGTTTATCTTCTCTGCCGAAACGTTTCGCCAGGCATGGCGGCGCATGCACTATCTCGAGGAGTTTTCAGACTGGCGTAAGCGCAAAACCGCTGAAATCACCGACCTGATTAAAAGCCTGGAGTCGCAACGCGCCGCCCTTGAAGAACTGAAAGTGAAAGTCACGAATCTGCGGCGCGAATCCCTGGCCGAAGAGCGCCGGCTGCGCACCGACAAGGAATCGCTCGCCGCCGCTGTAGATAACCTCAAGGGCAAGCAAAAGGAGCTGAACACCATGCTTGAGCGCCAACAGAAAACCCTCCGCGACCTTGACCGCGAGATTGAGCGTCTAATCCAAAAAGAGATTGAGGAGCAGCAACGCCGCGAAGCCGAAGAACGCCGCCGCGCCGCCGCCAACTCCAACAAGACCGGCAAGTCCGACCGGCCTGACAAGTCTGACAAGTCTGACAAGTCCGACAAGTCCGACAAGTCCGAACAATTCAATCAAACCTCAAAGCCCGACACCAAACAGACGGGCAACTTTGCCGCCCAAAAAGGCAAACTACCCTCGCCGCTGAGCCATACCTACGTGGTGGTGCAAGGCTTTGGAGTCCAGAAACACCACTCAATCAAGACCATTGAGTTCAGCAACCCCGGCGTGGACCTCGAAACGGCCTCCGGAGCAACCGCCCGCGCCGTGTATCCCGGCGAGGTCAGCGCAGTGTTCCGCCACGAAGGCCTCGGCTACGTGGTACTCGTGCGCCACGGCGAATACCTCACCGTCTACTCCAACCTCAAGAGCATCAACGTGGCCAAGGGCAAGAAGCTCAAAACCGGCGACGTAATCGGCACTGTTGCGGCCTCCGACTCCACCCCCTCGCGAGGTCAGCTGCATTTTGAAATTCGCCGCGAGCGCGAAAAAGTTGACCCTATGCAATGGCTAAAGCGCTGACACAACGGGTGGTAAAGTCCATCACCCTGCTCGGCTCCACTCAGGGGCTGAATATGGTATGCAGCGTGGTGAGAATGAAGATTCTTGCCATTCTCGTCGGCCCCGCAGGAGTGGGTCTGATGGGCGCTCTGACCCAGGCCGGCGACCTGATTGCCGGAGTTTCGCAGCTCAACATCCGCACCTCGGCAGTGCCCAAACTCGCCTCAGCCCCGCCCGAAACCTTCAATTCCATTCTCATAAGCGTCAGGCGCTATAGCCGCGTGCTCGGCTGCATCGGCATGCTGCTGATGTTTTTGCTTGCCCCATGGCTTTCTACGTTCACGTTCGGCTCTGCCGCATATGCGTGGGCGTATCGCATAGTGTCGTTCTCGCTGCTTTTTCAGGCTCTGCAAGGCTCGGAGCTGATAGTTTTGCAAGCCACCGGGCGCTATAAACCGATTGCCACCAACGGCCTCATCACTGCGGTTTGCGGACTGGCGCTAGCCGTTGTGTTCTATTGGTTTCTCCGCGCCGACGGCATTGCCCCCTCGATTGTGGGCTATGCCCTGTTTGCGTGGTTAGGAGCCATGTGGTTCACCCGCCACCACCGCATTACCGGCGCAAAGCCCTCGTGGGGCCAAAGCCTGAAAGTAGGCAGCGGGTTTATTGCCGTCGGTGTGCTTCTCACGGTAACGTCATTCACCACCGAGGGCGTAAACTTTCTGTTTCTCGCCATAGTGCGCCGCCTCAGCGGCAGCGACACCCTGGGCGTGTATCAGAGCGGCTACACCCTGGTATGGCGCTACACGGCAATATTCTTCACGGCGTTCAGCATGGAGTTCTATCCGCGCTTAATCAAGGTGATAAACCGCCGTCGCCACTCCTCGCTGCTCATTTCGCATCAGGCCATAGTTTCAACGTGGATGATGACCCCCTGCTCCGCCGCCATTGCAATTCTCGCCCCATGGCTGATTCCGCTGCTGTTCAGCTCGGATTTTTTTGCCGCGCTCCCCTACGTGATGTGGGGTATGGTGGCAATGACCATCCGCCCGCTCTCCATCACTATGAGCTACTCATTCCTTGCCGCCGGGCGCAACAAAATGTATGCTCTGACGGAGATTCTCTCGGCGCTCACCGGCCTGGTGATTAACACCGTGGGTTATTATTTCGGCGGATTTGCCGGATTGGGATTAGCTGCGGTGGCGTGGATGACCATAGACGTTTGCATAATGCTGACCGCCGCACGGCTAAGCAATTCACCGATGCCGTCGCGCCGCGCCTGCCTCACCACTGTTGCCGCCGCGCTGCTGCTTGTGACGCTGAACCTTTTCGCCGGCCAAGTAGTTAAAATGTTATGAAACGTTTCGCTTATTTGGCACTGCTGCCGTTGCTCCTCGCGGCCTGCTCCGGCAGCGACAACACCTCCTCGCGCAGGGAGATTGACCCCTGCCGGATGCCCGACACCCTACGCGTTGGCACGCTCTATTCACCCACATCATTCTTCATTTATCGAGGCGACTCCTTAGGCATTGACTACGACATGGTCAAGTCGCTGGCTGAGAGCCTGCAGAAGCCCATGACCCTGAGCGTCGGGCGCTCGCTGCCGCAACTCCTTGCCATGCTCGACTCCGGAAAAATCGATGTTATCGCCGCTCCGGTGCCGATAACCGCTGAATATGCCTCGGAGGCGCAGCCCTGCGGGTTTGAAACGATTACGCAGCAGGTGCTGATTCAGCGAATTGAACCCGGAGGCGAACCGGAAATCACCGATGTCACCGAGCTGCCCGGAAAGGACGTTTACGTGCTCCAGGGTTCAAAATACGATGCCCGGCTCCAAAACCTTGACTCCGAACTCGGCGGCGGCATCAACATTCACCGCCTCGACACCGATTCCGTGGCCCCCGAGGACCTCGTGGATATGGTTGCCGACGGCAAGATTCCCCTTGCGGTACTCGACTCTGACATTGCGCGGCTCCATGGCGGCTACCACGCAAATATTGACTGCTCGGTGGCGCTGTCGCTCGACCAGCGAGAGGCCTGGGCTGTGGCTCCCGGCCATACGTGTCTTGCCGACTCAATTGACTCCTGGGCCAAACGCGCAGAGCCATCAACCCTCCACGCCGACCTGCTCAAGCGCTACTATCAGCTCGAAAAAATGGACGGCAAGCTCACATACGGCAAAATCGACTTCACCGACGGCACCATGTCGCCCACCTACGACAATATTTTTCGCCGCTACGCCCCCCAAATCAACTGGGACTGGCGCATGTTGGCGGCACAGGCCTACACCGAGAGCCACTACAACGCCCGCGCCCGCTCCTTTGCCGGCGCAAGGGGGCTGATGCAGATTATGCCGCGCACCGGGCGCAGCTACGGCCTGCGCAACGCCAATGACCCCGAGCAGTCGGTGCGTGCGGCCGTGAGCTACCTCGACGACCTCGACCGTATGTTCCAAAGCCGCGTTGAAGACCCCGACGAGCGCAAAAAATTCATCCTTGCGAGCTACAACGCCGGCCAGGGCCATATCTTCGATGCCATGCGTCTGGCTGAAAAAATGGGCCTTGATCCCCAAAAATGGGACGAAAATGTAGAAAAAACAGTGTTGATGCTCGCAAATCCGAAATATTATAATGATGAAGTCATAAAATATGGCTATCTTCGCGGCAGGGAAACGCACGACTATGTAAGTCGCATTATGACCCTCTACAATCTCGGCAAGACTGCCGTGCCCGTCTGAAACTAAAATTCAACTGTATATTTATGAAAAAAAGTATTGTTAAAATCGGCATTGTGTTGACTCTCTGCTCCTGTATGGGTCTGTCATCGTGCATTGGCAGCTTCGCGCTGAGCAACCGCCTGCTGTCGTGGAACAAGACCATCGGCAATAAGTTTGTCAACGAGCTGGTGTTCATTGCCTTTTGGATTCTTCCGGTCTATGAGGTATCGTGGCTTGCCGATTTCTTCGTAATCAACTCCATTGAGTTCTGGAGCGGCGACAACCCCATGGCCTGCGGCACCAAGCGCATTGAGAGTCCCGACGGCCAGCGCTACCTGGTGGAATGCGACGGCAAGGGCTACAACATCACCGGCGAGGCCGACGGCCTGACCGTGCGCCTCGACTTCGATGCCGAGCAGCAACGCTGGGACCTGCTGATGCCCTCGGGCGAGAGCTATGAGCTGATGACGTTTGTTGACGCTGACCACGTCAGCCTCCCCGCTGCTGACGGCACCCGCATGACCGTGGCGCTCAACGAGCAGGGCCTTATGGCATATCGCGCCGCATCAACCCCCACGCCCATCTTTGCCGCCCGATAATGGACAACTTTAACTGGATTGAGCTTCTCGGAGTAATCATTGGCCTGCTCTACCTCTACTGGGAGTTCAAAGCCAACGCGAAAATGTGGATTGCCGGGCTGGTGATGCCGCTGATTTCCATGTGGATATACTTCAGCCGGGGCATCTATGCCGACTTTGCCATCAATATTTATTACTTCGTTATCGCAATCTACGGTTACTGGAACTGGACCCGGCGTTCATCGTCAACCGCCCGCGGCGGGCAGAAGACCTTGCCCATTACCCATATTCCGCTGAATGTCGGCGGTTTATGCTTTTTCGCGGTACTGATTCTATGGGGTATTATAGCCTGGGTGCTGATTAATTTCACTGACTCCACAATTCCATATGTCGATGCGTTCACTACGGCACTGTCGATTGTGGGTCTATGGATGGGTTCGCAGAAATATTGTGAGCAGTGGCTCGCGTGGCTGATAGTTGATGTAGTCACCGTGCCGATGCAGTTCTACAAAGGGTTGATTTTCTACCCCCTACTTTACTCTTTCTATGTCGTGATGGCCATTCTCGGCTATCGCAACTGGCTTAAACTTATGCAAAAACAATAACTATGAAGAAGTTTGCTTACATATCGCTGCTTTTTGGTGCCGCACTGATTGCCGCCTGTTCGGGCAACGGTCGGGGCGACAATACTCCCGCCGTGGTCAATGACACCATAACCATTGCAGACTCGATGTCCTATTCCGGTTCAACGGCCGAAATTACCATCAACGGCCTGTATCCGGCTCCGGGCCGTCAGCCGCTGGTCGACAGCATCCGCGCCTGGATTGCCGACTGCCTGAGCTGGGGAGCGTTCACTACCGAAAAGCAGATTATCCACGCTTCGCGCCAGGAAATTGCCGATGGCCGCCGACTGCTTGACCACGTAAACCAGAAGCTGCTCGCCGCCGCAAAGCGCGATTTTATCTACCTTGAGGGCGACGGAGTCACCGCCGGATACGAATATCAAATCAATTTTGGCCCCGACTTTCAGAGCGATTCACTCATAACATATGAGTATCAAACATATAGCTACCAGGGCGGCGCTCACGGCGGCGCAATTTTGCGGGCGGCAACGTTTGTGATACCCTCGGGCAAGCGTCTGACTTTCGGCAACGTGTTCCGCCCCGAAGCCCGCAAGGAGCTGATCAATATGGTGCGCAATGGAATATGGCAGCAATACTTCCAGCCCGCCAAGGGGCAGGACGGAGTGCCTCAAACCCTCAAAGAGGCGCTGCTCATTGAACCGGAGGCGCTGGACTTGCCGATTTGCGGACCGCAGTTTGGCGCTGAGGGCGTGACGTTTACCTACGGACAATATGAAATCGCGCCGTATGCATCGGGAATGCCGTCGTGCACCCTCCCATACTCTCAGCTGCAATCGATGATGCGGCCGGAAATATTGCCGCTCTTGCCGGTCAAATCAGAGTAAACCGCGCGAACTTCAAGAGCAACGTGCGTCGGCCGGAGTTGTCAAACTCCACTATGATGCGCGTGTCGGGCATGGAGGTGTCAACTTCGACCACCGTTCCTTGCCCGAATTTATTATGCTCAATCCTGGCTCCGACTTCGGGAGTGGAAAGTGGGGAGTGGGAAGTGGTGGAGTGGGAAGTGGTGGAGTGGCGAAGTGGCGGAGTGGCGAAGTGGCGAAGTGGAGCGGCACCCCACTTCCCGCTGCCCACTTCCCACTGCCCACTTCCGGAAGCAGCTGCGCTGCTGATAAACTCCGCCGATATGTCGCTGAGAAAGCGGCTCTTCTGCGGAAAGACGGTCTGGCCGTTGCGGAAGCGCGTGGTGGCATATGACAGCATACAGAAACGCTTGGCGCGGGTTATGGCAACGTAAAGCAGGCGGCGCTCCTCCTCAATTTCGCGGAGCGAACCCATCGACATCCCCGAGGGGAACAGCTCCTCCTCCACACCGACTACGAACACGTTGTTAAACTCCAGGCCTTTGGCGGCGTGGGCAGTCATCAGCGTTACGCGCTCTTCGGCCTGCATATCGTCGTCTTTCTGATCCTGATCGGTGGCCAATGCGGCCATTCCCATAAAGTCGGAAAGGGTGATGTCGGGGTTGCCCTCCTCGAGGCGCTCCTCAACAAACTCGCGCACGGCGCTGACCAATTCCTCAAGGTTCTCGCGGCGTGCCACGGTTTCAGGCGCGTGGTCGGTAAGATATTGGGCCATAAGTCCCGAGCGGCCAATAATCTGCTCGGCGACCTCAAAGGCCGACATTCCGCGCAGGTTGAGCTGCACAAAGCTCTCAATCAGCTGACGGAACGCGTCGAGCTTCTTGAGCGCAGCGGCCCCCAATCCCGCCGGGTAGGTCTGCGGGTCGGCAATAACGCTCCAGATGCTCACCCCGCCGTCGAGGGCGGCACGGCTGAGGCGTTGCACGGTGGTTTGGCCGATGCCGCGAGTAGGAGTGTTAATAATGCGGCGAAGGGCCTCGTCATCGTCAACGTTAAGGCTCAGGCGGAAGTATGCCAGGGCATCCTTGACCTCCTGGCGCTGATAGAACGACAGGCCGCCATATATGCGGTAGGGGATGTTGCGCTTGCGCAGGGATTCCTCAAGCACGCGGCTCTGGGCGTTGGTGCGGTAGAGTATGGCGTAGTCCTCGTATGAGTCGTGAGCCTCAGCCTTGAGTGCGGCAATGCGGTTGGCTACGAGATAGCCCTCTTCAAAGTCGCTGTAGGCCTTGGCGAGTTCTATTTTTTGTCCGACCTCGTTGCGCGAGAACACGTTCTTTTTAATCTGCTCGGTATTCTTGGCAATCAGCGAGTTGGCCGCATTGGTGATGGTTTGTGTGGAGCGATAGTTCTGCTCGAGCTTGAAGGTTTGCAGCGTTGGATAGGTGCGCCGCAGCTGCAGGATGTTGTCAATGTTGGCGCCACGGAAGGAGTAGATGCTCTGCGCATCGTCGCCAACCACGCAGAGGTTGCCCTGCTGGCGAGTGAGCATCGTGACGATGAGATGCTGCGCAAAGTTGGTGTCCTGATACTCGTCGACAAGCACGTAGCGAAAAAACTCCTGATAGTGGTGGAGAATGTCGGGGTTGTCGCGAAACAGGACGTTTGTGAAGTAGAGCAGGTCGTCAAAGTCCATTGCGTTGCTGACGAAGCAGCGTCGGCAGTATGTTTCGTAGATTTGATAGAGCATGGGGCGTCGGGCGCGCTTGTCGGCGTCGATAATGTCGCGCGACGACTTGTATTGCGCCGGTGAAATCAGCGCGTTTTTAGCCCCGGAAATTGCGCCGAGCACCGTTGAGGGGCGATAAATCTTGTCGTCGAGGTCCATTTCCTTGATTATGGACTTGACGAGGGCCTTGGAGTCGGCGCTGTCGTAGATGCTGAAGCCGGGTTTGAACCCCAGGCGGTCAACGTGGGTGCTGAGAATGCGGCGGAATATGGAGTGAAACGTGCCCATCCACAGGCGCGAGGCCGTCTTGGGGCCGACCATAGCCTGAATGCGCTGGCGCATTTCGTTGGCAGCCTTGTTGGTGAACGTCAGTGCCATGATGCGCCAGGGTTCCATTCCTTTATCAACGAGCAGGTGGAGAATCTTATACGTGAGTACGCGGGTTTTGCCCGACCCGGCTCCGGCAATTACCAGTTCCGGGCCCGCGTCGTAGGTCACCGCCGCACGTTGTGCGTCGTTTAAGTCGTTGAGGTAGTTGTCCATAACTTTAATTGTCGAGGTGGGTCAGGCGGCGTTCGAGTTCTGCGGTGCTGATGTGGGTGGAGAGCACGCCGTCTTGCGCAATGCTGATGCCGCCGGTTTCTTCGCTCACCACTATGGCAATGGCATCGGTGGCTTGGGCAATGCCCAGGGCTGAACGGTGGCGCAGGCCAAGGGAGCGGGGAATGGAGCTGTCATGGCTCACGGGGAGGATGCACCCGGCGGCAACGATGCGGTCGTTGGAGATGATGGTAGCGCCGTCGTGGAGCGGAGAGTTCTTGAAGAAGATGTTTTCGAGCAGGCGGGCGTTGAGCTTGGCATCAATGATGTCGCCGGTCTGCTCATAGACGGTGAGCGAAATGTTGCGCTCAATGACAATTAGCGCTCCGGTGCGCGAGCGCGCCATGTTCATGCAGGCGTAAACGATGGGCATAACGCGGCGGTGGGCCATCTCCATCTCTTCGGTGTCGGCATTTTCCCCTTCGAGCTTGCGCTTGAAGAAGCGCCTCAGTCCCCGCCAGCGCTGATTGGAACCGATTTCTTCGAGAAAGCGCCTGATTTGCTCCTGAAAAAGTATCACCAGCACGAGCAGACCGATGCTCATGAAACTGTCTAAAATCTTTCCGGTAAGGCGCATGCCGAGAATCTCGGAAGTGAGCAGCCACACCGCAATCACCGCCATAACGCCGATGAATATGTTTTTTGTACCCGACTGTTTCATAAGCTTGTAGAGCCAAAAAAGCAGCGCGGCCACAAGCAGAATATCGAGAGCGTCTTTTATGCCGAAGTTTGAAATCATACGCCAAAGTTACGAAATAATTAGGAAATCAACGGTTTTTGGCGTACATTTGTGGCAACTTTTTTGACTTTTCATTATCATGAATATATTATCACGACTTGCAAGCAGCTTGAAGAGGGGCGTTTTGGCAGCGTCATTGATTCTGAGTTGCAATTTTATTGGCAAGGCCGACCAATATACTCAGCCCGACCTGATTGCCGACTCGCTGAGAACGGAGCTTGCCAACGTAACAGACCCGGCCGACAGTTTGCGCCTGCTGCTCAACATTTTCGACCTTACGCCAAACATTTCGCCGGTACTCCAGGTGCGCCGCATTTATTTCCTCGCCAAGAAGGTCGGCGACCTCAACCTGCAGTTCGACATGCTGCGCCAGTGGATAAGCCTCGGACTCAAATGGGGCGACAGGGGCATCACCGCCGAGGGTATGAAGGAGCTGAAAGCGATGCCCGACTGCGAAGACAAGCGCCAAACCGAGGTGTTTATCAACATTGACCTTGCAGCGCTGCATTCTTACAAGTCTGATGCCGAGCGGCTCAACTATCTGCGCCAGGTGCTGCGCGAGTGCGCGGATATGAGCGACAACACCGACCCATATGAGCGCGTCACCAAGCATTTCATCTTGATGGTGCTGCTCAAGCAGGAAACCCACGGCGACCTGCTGAGCAAGTACACGCTGCGCCTGGGCAAGGCTATGGACGTGTTGCCGCCCATTTACCACAGCTATCTGCGCAGCCGCTATAACCACGTTGCCTCAACGTTTTTTTGGGAAAACGATGAGTTGCTCAATGGGGTAAAATGCGACCGCAACCTGCTGCTGCAGCTGCGCCGACTCGAAAAATTTCACCGCGACGAGCAAGGGCGAATGTATAAGAACTACGACATGCACAAATACAACGCCCTGCGCCGCATTCTCCGCAACTACGAGATTCTCAGCGAAAAAGAAATCCGCGACTATAATCAGCAGATTCTTGACCTGGTGGCCGCAGACCCGCAGGTTGCCGAAGCGTATAACCGCGATTACTCCTCGCACGTTGCCATTATGGACATCACCGGCCGCTATAAGGAGGCAATCCCCAAGCTGCAGCAGCTCGTTGAGCAGGCCGACGGCGCATATGAACTGCGTATGTATCTGCGCTGGCTGGTGAAGTTTGCCGACTTTGCAGGCAATGAACCGGTGAAGATTGATGCCGAGCGCCGGCTATCCGAACTGCTCGACACTTACATCAACCAGACCAAACGCGACGAGCGCAGCCGCGAGCTCAAACTCCTTTATGAGGTCAACGACCTGCGCCGACTCGCCGCCGCCCGGCAGCTTGAGCGCGAGCAGAAGAAAACCTACCTGCTCTATGGCTTCGGCGCGGTGATTCTTGCGCTGCTCGTAACCTTTATATTCCTCTACGGAGTGGCTACGCGCCGCCGTAGGAAGTATGAGCATCACATCCACGACCTCGAGGAGAAAAAACATAAGCTCACCAAGCGCTATAACGAACTTGAGACCCGCCACTCAGCGCTGCGCAAAAGCGAATCGGAGCGCACGCAGATGCTCTCATATCTGAGCCACGAAATCACTACTCCCCTCTCGGCCATCATAAATTACTCCAAGCTCATTGCCGAAAACACCGCAGGCGACACCCGCGACTACATTCGCCGCTTTGCCTCGATTGTGGAAGTAAACAGCGAGATTCTGCAAGAGGTGGCCAAAGACATCACCGAGATTGAAATCAACGAGGAAAAGAAAGTTCCCATCACCCATATTCCCACCAACATCAACGCCCTTGCCGAAGTCTCGATTGAGAGCGTGAAGCCTCAGCTCAAGCAAGGGGTAAACGTAGAGCTCATTCCCGATGCCGACCACGAAGACGCTACGGCAAACCTCGACCCCAGGCGCGTGCAGATTGTGTTGCTCTCCTGCCTCAACAACATGGCGCAACTCATTGAGCAAGGCACCCTGACGCTAAGCGCGAGCCTCGACGGCGACGTCTGCACTTTTGCCATAACCTCCCTGGGCAAGGAAATCTCCGAAGAGAAAGCCAAAAAGGTATTTGCTGCATGGGCCGACTTTGACGACGATGCCAAGGTTGAGGGTCTCGGAGTACCCAACTGCCAGCTGATTCTCAACGCCATACACGCCACACTGACCCTTGACAGAAGCTGCACCAACGGCAGCCGCCTGCTCTTCAAAATTCCGGTGGAATAGTGACGGAGTGGCAGAGTGGCAGAGTGGCGGAGTGGCAGAGTGGCAGAGTGGCAGAGTGAATTACTAATTACTAATTACTAATTGCTAATTGATGACAATCGGAATCATAGTGGCGATGGAAAAGGAGCTGGCGCTCCTGCTACCGCTGATTGAAAATAGAGAAGAACGCACGGCCGACGGCTTCACCATGCACTATGGCAACATCGGCCCCAACCACGTCTGCGCAATGACCTGCGGCATAGGCAAAGTGAATGCCGCGCTGGGCACTCTCGCAATGATACACGAAGCGCACCCCGACCTCATCATCAACACCGGAGTGGCCGGAGGCACAGGAGTCGTCCGCGTGCTCGACGTTGCCGTGGCCACCGCCGTGGGCTATCACGACGTATATTGCGGCCCCGACTGCTCCTATGGCCGCGTGCTTGGCTGCCCGGCGGTCTTCACCCCCGACGAGCAACTCGTTGGCCGCCTTGCCGCCGGAAACTACCCCAACGTGAAGTTCGGCACCATAGCGTCGGGCGACATTTTCGTTGACTCGCGCTCTACGGTAGACAAGGTTCTGGGCCTCTATCCCGATGCCGTGGGCGTTGACATGGAGAGCGGAGCCATTGCCCAGACCTGCTGGCGCTTTGGCGTACCCTTTGTGATTATCCGCGTGATTTCCGACACTCCCGGCGAGGTTTCTGACAACACCGCGCAATACTTCTCATTCTGGGACGAAGCTCCCCGCGAAACCTTTGCCATCGTTAAGCAGCTGATTTCCGAGTTATGAAAAAAATCCCCTCTTTTACCATTGACCACCTGCGCTTGAAGCGGGGAATCTTCGTGAGCCGACGCGACACCACTCCCTCGGGCGACGTGCTCACCACCTTCGACATCCGCCTGACCGAGCCCAACCGCCAACCCGCCGCCAACCCCAAGACGCTCCACACCATAGAACACCTTGCGGCCACCTACCTGCGCAACGACCCGCAGTGGCAGAGCCGCGTGGTTTACTGGGGGCCGATGGGATGCTGCACCGGCTCCTATCTCATTTTGCAGGGCGAACTCGAGCCGCAAGACATTCTGCCGCTGATGCGCCTACTGTTTGAGTTTATTGCCGACTTCAACGGCGAAATTCCCGGAGCCACGCCCCGCGACTGCGGCAACTACACCTTCAACGACCTGCCCGCCGCCCGCGCCCTTGCCCGCCAATACCTCACCGAGGTTCTCGCCGCTCCCGCCGCAGACAACCTCACCTACCCTGCCGAATGAACAAGCAACTGGCGGGATTTGACGCTTATTTGCGGCTGGAGGCAGGGAGCGCCGACAACTCGCGCCAGGCTTACGTGCGCGATGCCGGCCGCCTGCTCGACTTTCTCGAAGCCGAGGGGATGACACCCGAAGATGTCACAGTTGACACCCTCCACTCCTTTATGGTATCGCTGATGGAGTTGGGACTCTCGCCGCGGTCCATGCGGCGAATGCTCTCGGGCACCCGCGCCTTCTTCAAATACATGGTTGTGGAAAACAAAGTCGCATCAAACCCCGCGCTGCTCATTGAGCCGCCCCAAATAGGGCTACACCTGCCATCGGTGCTTTCAGTTGAGGAAATCGACGCTATGATAGCCGCCATCGACAGCCAAAGCCGCGAAGCCATACGCGACCGCGCCCTCATAGAGACGCTCTACGGCTGCGGGTTGCGCGTTTCAGAGCTTATAAATCTGCAAGTTGGCAAGCTGAACCTTGCCGACGGCTACCTCAGCGTAATCGGCAAGGGGAGCAAAGAGCGCCTCGTGCCGCTGGGTCAGGTCACCGCCGATGCCCTGAGCGACTGGCTTGCTCAGCGCGCCGAAGGCAAAATCTGCCCCGGCGAGGAAAACTACGTGTTTTTGGCCCCCCGCACCGGGCGGCGCATCACCCGCATGCGCGTGTTCGACATTGTTCGTCGCCTCGCCGCCCGGGCCGGCATCAGCCGCGATGTCTCCCCCCACACCCTGCGCCACAGCTTCGCCTCCCACCTGCTCGAAGGCGGCGCAAACCTCCGCGCCATTCAGCAGATGCTCGGCCACGAAAGCATCTCCACCACTCAAATCTACCTCCACCTCGACCCCACCCTCCTCCGCTCCCAAATCCTCCTCTACCACCCCCGCAACCACTTCAGCGGATAATCTACACCTTCACCTGTTTGCCCAACAATAAAAAGGCAGCAAATTTGTTTTTCATAAGCACTTTGACTAAAATAACACAAACTAGAATCACTGACAATGAAATAGCTGGCGTGTAAACAAAATTGAAAAAATAAAAGTTCGTACCATCCATATTTATATATGGCGGAAGTAATATTTCAACAAAAATTGTTTGTAATATATAAATACCCATTGTGTATTTACCATATATAGATGCAAGAAGACCTATTTTCGTAGATAGAATTGATTTTTTTAGGCTTTCAAAAAGTGAAATAAAAAAAGTCGTTCCAATAACCCCGATTATTATTCTATATAATCTATAATATAGTTTTAAAACTATACCGGCATTTTCATGTTTCCAATTCGTGGAATCCCAATTAAATTGCAATATAACGAAAATGATACCGGAAACAACACAAACTAACTTGCTCCAAGATTTAAAATCATTATAACCTTTATGTAAGATCACACCAAAGATAAATGATGGGAACATTATGCAAAGTGAATACAACGAAATAGCCTGCGATAAGAACATACAGGAAATCAAATAAAAGATTTTACATCGTTGGCTGTTGATTTTAAAAGATATTGAGTAAATGACACAGCAAAAAAATGCGCTTTTTAAGAACCAAAGATTTTTTGTTAGCAGTCCGAATAATATGTGGAAAGATAATTCTCTAATGAAAATCACCCACATTATTGTTCCGGCCGTAATGGAGGGTAATATCAGTTGTATGAATTTTTTTTGTATAATTTTATTTAGTGGCAGATTTGATAATGATGTAGCGAAAAATCCAACCAAAGCCATAAACAAAGGCATATGAAAGGAGTATATAACTCGATATACCAGCTGATTATAGTGTTCCTCAGATTGAAAATATTGAATGCAGTGCCCCCATACTACTAAAAAAATAGCGAAAAATTTTAAGACATCGAAGATTGCTATTCTTTTATCTGTCATTTTACTTTGCTAATGGTCTCAAGAGTAGTATTCCCTAATATTGCGGCTGCCTCCGAAAAACTACTCCAATATGAGCCATAAATCTTTCGGCATTGAGAGAGAATAATGAGTTCTATCAGAGCTTCTTTTATTCCGTTTTTTGTAGTTCTGATTGCTGATTTGGAAGAACAATTGATGATGTTTTGGCCATATTTATTTACCAACTGCCATTTAGTGTAATCACAATCCGTAGCAAGATAGAATTTTGTTGAGCTGTCTTTTAACAATTCGTTTTCTATGGTCCTTTCAAAGAGTATCAAGGGGCTTTTCTCAATGGACAAAGTATTATCTGTTCTTCTTATGTGCAACCCAATCATATTAGAAAAGTCTTTAACTGTTTTTTTGACTAAATCAAGCAGTTCTTCTCTCGGTTTAAAAAGGGAACGATACAAGTCGGTAGAAAAGTCATAGAATACCAAGCCGCTTTGAATTAGTATCGGACGCTTAGCTTCTTTCCTATTTAGGAAGTAGCCCTCTATATCGGGGCTATTGTCTATTATTTTGCTAGAGTACCTGTTAATCTGAATAAGTTTTGAAAGAAAAAGATTCTTCTTTCGCGGTTCGTCGAATAATAATAGTTGTCTTTTGTTTGATATGTTATTAATGGGTATATTAGGAATCGGCTCAAATAATTCATCAAAAGGACAATATAAATCTGAATTTATGGGCCAATCTATTTCTTTTAAATTTAGGTGCATTGAATTGCATAGTGCTATACCGGATGCAATAGCCCTCATCCTGTTAGCAAGTCCGCCTACCGGGTTGATAACAACGTCCATTTCTATATATGGTTAAGAGATGATAGTTGCAATAAAACTTCATCAGAGGAGAGCTCGCGTTGGTATAGCAGATTGTCAACCAAGTTGCTTGCTACTTGTCTAACTCCGGGGTGAGAAAAAAGTTGCGTGCAGTAGTTGAGAGATTTGCCATAAATGCGGCTGACTTCATCCTGCTCCAAGGAACAGAGTTCGGCACCCTCTTCGTAGAGTGCGGCACGCAGTTCTGAGTCAGATTCGCCGGAAAGATTGGCGTGTTTGCTGTTTAAGAGTTCCCGGCAGGTAACATTGGCCACCATCATTGCAGCAGTTAGCTGAAAGCGCTTGAAGGCTTGCTCCCAAAGAGCTTTGGCTCCTACGCGAGGAGCCAAAGTGAGATAAAATTCAGTAGACATTTGCATAGCCTCGTCGGGGGCGGCATCAAGGTTGATGGATTCGAGCCATTCCTCAGCATCCCAGGCCACCAGGCTTATCGCCATTCCGGCCAGTCCGTAGGCTTTGTCTTTTTCGTCGGTATATTTAATCATCAGTTGATAACTACAATTTTCGTTACGGCGGCTCCTGAACCGTTTTCGCCGCTTTGCGATGCAAACACGAAGTAGACTCCGCTGCGAACGCGGCGGCCCGAGGCATCGGTGCCGTCCCAAAGAGCCATACCGCCGTTAGAGGTGGTTTCGTAAAGCACATTGCCCGAAGCATCGGCAATCTTCACAAGCGAGTCGGATTTGAGTCCGCTGATGGCAATGTGGCCGGTAAAGTCGGGAGTTACCGGGTTGGGATATGCATAGACATCGTCATAGTCGTCGGCAGCCGGCGAGGAGGTGGAGTGATAAATTGCCAAGCCATCGGCAGTGCCGACATACACGTCGTTACTGTTACGGTCAGGACAAACGGCAAATATGTCGTTTGACGGAATGTCGGAGTTGCTTACGGTCAGATGTTCAAGGATTTCAGTGCCGTCTTCGTTGACGCAGTATAGTCCTGACCCCAAGGTGCCAATCCATTTATGGTTGTTCTCATCTACAGCGATACACATTATTTCAACTTGATTCAGCAAATAATCGGCGAGATTAGTGCCGTCATTGCGGGCAACCTTAGGACGAGTAACTGCAAAACCTTCGTTAAACATCTCTCGGGAGTCTTTTACGTACATAACACCAACATCATTACCAATCCAAATCCACCCATTTTTGTCGACAGCGAGTGCTGGATACTTCCAACCACCGAGTGAGGATCCGTCAGCGTCATATGAATTGTCATGAAAAATAGATTTACATGCAGATGTGAGCGGCTTATTGGCCTCCGGCATTTGAATTGCAGCTAAGCCATTGTGGCCCGACAATATGGCTATGTGCTTATCTTTATCCAATATCATTCTTGAGGAGTGGTTGCCCAAGAAACCATCTACTTGATATAAACTCCAACCGGATGATTTTATTTCATTTTCCCAGGAGCCTTTTAATGCTTTAATGATCTGATATGTACTGTTTGCATTCCATTTTACCATCCACAAATTCCCATCTTCATCCACTTGAAAACTTTTCAAAGAACCACTCGTTTCCATATTTGTGTTTTCCACAGTTATCGGCACAACGATTCCGGATTCAAGATTAACGACATTGCCCATTGTAATATGTTTACCGGTGAATATTTGATTCGGGTTTAATGGGTTTATTTCAAAAGATGCTAAAGGTTTACTTACTAAATTAGCAGGTAAGACTTTAAAAGACTTGCCTATGGGGTCATAAATATCAGCATAGGAAGAATTTACATAAGCCAAATTGTATACCGTTTTGTTTTGGTGGATTTCTGCGGTGGAGAGGTAGAAGTCATCGGTGAGGGGGTGCTGGATGATGCGGCCGACGTTGCTGCCGGAAGTGCCTCGCGGCTTCATGCGGGCAATGGCAAATTGCTTTGCGGCAACGTCATATTTGCCATAGCCGGTGGCATCGGCGAGCCAGGGAGCCTGGCCGTTGCCGTTCCAGTCGGCAACTTTGTTGCCATTGGCGGTGGCGAGTGTCACCGCGGTATATTCGCCGTTGGAGTTCACGTAGTTGAGTGTGGTGCCGTTGGCGGTCATTGCGCCGTTGCGCGTCGGAGTCATGACATTGCTCGTTGACACTCCGGGGTGTCCGTCAAGAATGTGGAGATAATACGGCCTCTGGTTAAATGGCTGGTCTTCAAGAACCTGGTAGACGTAGCCCCTACCGCCGTCGGTGGCGTAAATGCGGCTGTTGCCCATATAAAGCATATTCGTAATCACCTTGTTCCAGGTTGATTCAAGGGGGTAGAATGAGTTGTTGAAGTTGTGGTGGCTGCCGGCCTGCTCGCCGAAGTAGAGCTGGTTGCCGATGCGGATGAGCAGCTTCTTTTCAGATGCGGCGATATGGCTTACGTTCTTGCCCCACAACACGCTCTCGGTGATGGCACCGTGGGCCAGGTCAACGACCAGCATACCGCTTTGAAGCGCAACGAAGGCCTTGCCGTTGGCAAAGTCTACGTCGTTGATAAGCTTGCTCTCGGAGATGGCGGCATCGCGCAGATCGGGCACGCTGATAGTGCGGCCGTCGTCGTAGACAATGTCAATATTATAGTCGTCGAAAACTACGAAGAGACACTTTTCGCGCGGGTCATACCACATATTGCACACCTTGTTGCCGTTCAGGCGGTTGCCGGTGTTCATTGCGCCAATTTCGTCGGTGGTTTTGTCGTAATACGACAGCGAGCCGCCAACGGTTTGCGTTGCGCCGGTCAGCGTGTAGACGTATTCGGGCGTTTCAATCACTTTGGCCGGCGCGGAGTAACTCGGAAAGAGTTCCCATGAGCCGACAAAGTTCTGCGCCGAGGCCAACAACGTTGCCGTCACAGCAAGAAGATATATGATTAGTTTATTCATTGTGTATCAATTAAGTTTAAAAATTCTTTCATTGCACGACCCCGGTGGCTTATGGCGTTTTTTTCTTCGGCCGACATTTCGGCGAAACTTCTGCCGCCGCCCTCTTTGGGGAGGAATACCGGGTCGTAGCCAAAACCCTCCGAGCCGTGAGGTTCGATGGCTATGGTGCCGTCTACCCTCCCCTCCACGAAGCTCAGCTCGCCGTTGCGGCTCAGCGCTATCACGGTGCGAAACCGCGCCGTGCGCTCCTTGCTGCCGGCCATTTCGCCGAGCAGTTTTGCCATATTGGCGGCAGAGTCGTGGCCCGGCCCGGCATAGCGCGCGGAATACACTCCCGGCGCCCCGCCGAGGGCATCAACCTCCAGGCCGGTGTCGTCGGCAAAGCAGTCAACACCGTAGCGCTCACTTATGTAGCGGGCTTTTTGTGCGGCATTTTCTTCAAGCGTCGCGCCGGTCTCGGGGATGTCGTCGTGGCAGCCGATGTCGGCCAACGAGCGAATTTCTATCGCGTCGCCGACTATCTGCCTCACTTCCGTGAGCTTATGCTGATTATTTGTTGCAAAAACAATCATTTTGGGCGTTAGGCTTTGGAGTATTATTATAACGCAAAGTTCTGCAATTTATTATAAACAACAATTTTCTTCACTCTTCACCTGCGGAGCAACGCTCCGCCCCTTACTTTACTACAATATTCACAATCTTGCCGGGCACGAAGATGGTTTTCACCACCGTCTTGCCGTCGAGCCATTTTGCCGCGCCCTCGTGGGCCATAGCTGCGGCCAGCACGTCGTCGCCGCCCATTCCGGCGGGAACGGTGAGGTTGAAGCGAGCTTTACCGTTGAACGACACGGGATATGTCACTTCGGCCTCCACAAGGTGCGACTCGTCGTGTTGCGGCCAGGTGGCATCACAAACTGTTGAGCCGTGACCCAGGAACGTGTGCCATAGTTCCTCGGCAATGTGGGGCGCAAACGGCGCAAGCAGGATTGCAAGCGGCTCGAGAGCCTCGCGGCTTGTACACTTCTGAGCGGTCAGCTCGTTAACGCAAATCATAAATGCCGCAACCGACGTGTTGTAGCTGAAGTGTTCAATGTCGGAGGTTACCTTTTTGATAAGCGTGTGGATGCTCTTGAGCGAAGCTGCGGAGGCCGGTTCGTCGCTTACACCGCCGGCATAGAGCTTCCAAAGTTTTTTCAGGAAGCGGTTTACGCCGTCAATGCCGTTGGTGTCCCAGGGCTTTGACTGCTCCAGCGGGCCGAGGAACATTTCGTAGAGTCGGAGCGTGTCAGCGCCGTATTTTTCTACGATGTCGTCGGGATTTACGACGTTAAACATCGACTTCGACATCTTCTCCACGGCCCAGCCGCAGACGTATTTGCCGTCTTCGAGTATGAACTCGGCGTTTTCAAACTCCGGGCGCCAGTGTTTGAACGCTTCGGTGTCAAGAATGTCGTTGCTTACGATGTTAACGTCTACGTGGATGGGCGTCACGTCATATTGGTCTTTCAGTCCGGCGCTTACGAACGTGTTGGTGTCCTTGATGCGGTAAACGAAGTTTGAGCGGCCCTGAATCATACCCTGATTGATAAGCTTGCGGAACGGCTCGTCGCTGACTATCTTGCCGAGGTCGAAGAGGAATTTGTTCCAGAAGCGGGAGTAGATGAGGTGGCCGGTAGCGTGTTCCGTGCCACCGATATAGAGGTCTACGTCGCGCCAGTAGCCGTTTGCTTCGGTCGATACGAGCGCTTCGGAGTTGTGTGGGTCCATATAGCGCAGATAGTAGGCGCTCGAGCCGGCAAATCCGGGCATAGTGTTCAGCTCCAGGGGGTAACCCTCCGGGGTCTGCCAGTTTTTTGCGCGGCCAAGCGGCGGCTCTCCGGCTTCGGTAGGGAGATATTGGTCTACCTCAGGCAGCTGCAGGGGCAGCTTGTCGGCCGGAAGCATATGCGGAATGCCGTCTTTGTAATACACCGGGAAAGGCTCACCCCAGTAGCGCTGGCGCGAGAATATCGCATCGCGCAGGCGGTAGTTCACTTTTACTTTGCCGATGCCCTTTTCGGATATGAATTTCTTGGTTGCGGCGATTGCGTCTTTTACCTCCATACCGTTGAGGTTCAGCTCCGGACCGGCGGAATTAATCATTTTTCCGCTCTTGGCGTCGAAGCTCTGTTCGCTGACGTCTGCGCCATCAATCAGCGGGATAATCGGCAGATTGAACTTGCGGGCAAACGCATAGTCGCGGGAGTCGTGGGCCGGAACGGCCATAATTGCTCCGGTGCCGTAGCCGGCCAGTACGTAGTCGCTCACCCAAATGGGTATCTCCTTGCCGGTGAGCGGATTGATGGCATACGAGCCGGTAAATACGCCGGTCACTTTCTTGTCAATCATACGTTCGCGCTCGGTTTTGTGCTTTACCTCATCAAGATATGCTTCGACGGCAGCTTTCTGCTCCGGCGTGGTAACCTGCTTGACGTAAGCGCTTTCGGGCGCGAGAACCATAAACGTCACGCCGAAAATTGTGTCGGCGCGGGTGGTGAAGATTTCCAGCTCAAGGTCTGAGCCGGCAACTTTGAAGCGCATCTCCGCGCCCTCGCTGCGACCAATCCAGTTGCGCTGAGTCTCTTTCAGCGAGTCGGTCCAGTCGAGCTTTTCGAGGCCTTGGAGCAGACGCTCGGCATAGGCGCTGACTCTCAGACACCACTGATACATCAGCTTCTGCTCTACCGGGTAGCCGCCGCGAAGACTTACGCCCTCGCTCACCTCGTCGTTGGCCAACACCGTGCCCAGTTTAGGACACCAGTTAACCATCGTGTGGCCCAGGTAGGCTATGCGCCAGTTCATCAGCGCATCGCTCTTCTCCTTTTCGCTCATTGCGTTCCAGTGGGCGGCGGTTAAGTTCAGCTCTTTGCTTTGGGCGGTGTGGAGTCCCTCCGTACCCTTGGTTTCGAGGTGTGCTATCAGCTTCGATATGGGTTGCGCCTTGTCGGCAGCGGTGTCGTAGTAGCTGTTAAACATCTGCTGGAACGCCCATTGAGTCCATTTGTAGAACTCGGGGGCGCAGGTACGCACTTCGCGGCTCCAGTCGTAGCAGAAGCCTATCTTGTCGAGCTGCTGACGATAGCGGGCAATGTTTTGCGTGGTAGTCTTTTCGGGATGCTGACCCGTTTGAATGGCATACTGCTCTGCGGGCAGACCGTAGGCGTCGTAGCCCATCGGGTGGAGTACGTTGAAGCCCTGCAGACGTTTGTAGCGCGCATATATGTCGGAGGCGATGTAGCCTAACGGATGCCCTACGTGAAGTCCCGCCCCCGAGGGATATGGAAACATATCCAAAACGTAAAATTTCGGGCGCGAGCTGTCGATGTCTACTTTATAAATTTCGCGGTCTTGCCAGTATTGTTGCCACCGCTCTTCAATCTCTCTATGATTATATTCCATAACTTTGCGATTGGTTTAATAACCGCAAAGTTACGAAATTATTTTGAATTTTAATACCATCGCGTCGGCGCGTTTTATTCTGACGTTATCGGTTTGATATGGTCTTTCAGCAGACGCCAGCCCGGGGCGTTCTTGTAATCATCAACCGAAGCCTCGGGGACGAAAACTTCAGTTATTCCGCTATACGCTCTGTGAACTTCCCTTTTTTGGAGTTGGTAAATTTCCGGTAGGCTTGGGAGTGTCTTGTGTATCTGTGTTGTCAACCGATGGCTCTTCGGGCTGTTTGTCGGCGCAGCCTGTAAGCAAGAGTAAAACTACCGTCAGGAGTAATAATCTGAGGGGGGTAATTTCCTGTCATATGGTGTGTTGCGTTAAACGAGCGCTTTGAGTGCTGCGGGAATGGGGGTAGTGAAGGAGAGGGCGCGGTGGGTGCGGGGGTGGACAAAGCGGATTGTCCGGGCGTGGAGACACATGCGACGGGCCGGCGAGGGGTGGCCGCCATAGCGCTTGTCGCCGCTGATGGGGGTGCCGAGCAACTTCATATGTACGCGAATCTGATTCTTACGCCCCGTGTCGAGTTCGCATTCCACTAGAGAATAGCGTCCGCGACTCGCCAGCGTGCGGTAGCGGGTAATGGCGAGTTTACCGCCTTGTGAGTCGTCGGGCAGGGAATACACCTCGTGTTTGGAGTTTTCTTGCAAGAATGAGCGCACTTCTCCATCGGTGGGGTCGGGAGTACCCTCAACCACGCAGAGATATTTGCGCTCAAGCACCATATTGTTCCAGTTGAACTGGAGTATCTCTTTGGCCTCGACGGTCTTGGCAAAGAGCATAAGCCCCGACGTGTCGCGGTCAAGTCGGTGAACGATGAAGAGTTTGTTGCCGGGATGTTCGTTTTTGAGGTAGTCGCGCAGTATGGAGTATGCCGTTTCTTGTTTGCGGTCGGTGTCGTCGGCCATACTCAGAAGTCCGTAGCCCTTGTGAACAACTATTATGTCGTCGTCTTCATAGACGATGTGCAGACGCCGATGGGTGAACTCGCGAAATTCGCGGGTCAGGTTCACCTCTACCTTGTCGCCCGGTTGGGGGGTGAGGGTGGCTTGAGTGGTTACGTTGCCGTTGACGCGCACCTGGCGGTGGGCAAGCATCTGCTTGAGGCGCGTGCGCTTGAAGTCGGGGAGCAGGCCGGAGATTGCCGACAGCAGATTTTGATTCTCCTCGCAGACTGTAAGCGTCGCTATGCGGTCGGTGGTGTTCATTTCTTCTTGGCAGTGCGCTTGGCCTTGGGGGCGGGTTGGTTGGCAATTATTTCTTTCACCTCTTCGTAGGTCAGAGCCGAGGGGTCGGAGATGCTCCTGGGCAGCTTGTAGTTGGCTTTCTGATATACAATATATGGGCCGAAGCGACCGTTGAGCAGCTGAAGGTCAGGCTCTTCGTCAAAGGTTTTAATGAGGCGGTTGGCCTCTTCGGTGCGTTTGTTGACTATAAACTCTACGGCTTGGTCGAGGGTCACGGAGGCCGGCTCTATCCCCTTGGGTATGGAAGCGAATTTGCCGTCGTGTTTCACGTAGGGGCCGAAGCGACCAATGGCTACGCTGACGTCTTTGTCTTCAAACGTGCCTAACGTGCGCGGAAATTCAAAGAGCTTTAGAGCCTCATCGAGCGTGATTGAGCTGATAGATTGTCCTTTGAGCAGCGAGGCGAATTGGGGCTTCTCATCGCCTTCGGCATCGCCGATCTGCACCAGCGGGCCGAATCGCCCGATTTTTACACTCACCGGTTTGCCCGAGGCCGGGTCAGTGCCAAGGAGGCGTTCGCCGACTTTGTGGTCAAGACGTATGCTGAGGGCTTTTTCCACCTCGGGGTGGAAAGATGAGTAGAAGTGGCCAATTTCGTCGTGCCATTCGCTCTTTCCCTCGGCAATGTCGTCAAAGCGCTCCTCGACCTGAGCCGTGAAGTTATAATCGAGAATGTCGGGGAAGTATTCGGCCAGGAAGTCGTTGACTACTATGCCGGTATCGGTGGGTACGAGCTTGCCTCGGTCGCCGCCGGTGGTTTCTGTTTCGGTGGAGGCTGAAATCTTGGCCGTAGAGGGGTCGAGGGTCAGCACGGTATAGTCGTTTTTTTCGCCGGGATTTTCGCCGCGAGCCACGTATTCGCGTTGCTGTATGGTGGCAATAGTCGGTGCATAGGTCGATGGGCGGCCAATGCCGAGTTCTTCCATCTTCTTCACCAATGCGGCCTCGGAGTAGCGGGCCGGGGCCGATGTGTAGCGCTCCGTGGCGGTGAGCTTGTCGACTGTAAGGGCGTCGCCGACGCCTACGTGGGGCAGGATTGCTTCGGAGCGCTCGTCGGTGTCGTCGTAAACGCGGCGGAAACCGTCAAAGGTTATTACGTCGCCCGAGGCGCTGAAGTGTGCTTCCTGACCGCTTACGGCAATGTCGATAGTGGTACGTTCCAGCTCCATATCAGCCATTTGCGAGGCTATTGCACGTTCGCGGATAAGGCGATACAGCTTTTTGGCGCGTTCATCGCCGGGAATCGTTTCCTTGTCGATATATGTCGGGCGGATGGCTTCGTGTGCTTCCTGTGCGCCTTTGGACGAGGTATGGTAATGGCGCACTTTCAGGTATTGCTTGCCATATTTTTCGGTGACGTTTTTGGATATTGCGCTGATTGCGAACTCCGAGAGGTTCAGAGAGTCGGTACGCATATATGTAATGTGTCCGGCTTCATAGAGGTCTTGGGCAATGCGCATGGTCTGCGTTACCGAGAAGCCGAGCTTGCGGGCGGCTTCCTGCTGCAGGGTAGACGTGGTAAATGGGGGCGCAGGGCTGCGCTTCACCGGCTTTTTCTCAACTTTCGAGGCCGTGAATTTTGCCGTGGAGCAACCTTTCAGAAAGGCTTCAGCAGCGGCGCGGGAGTCGAGACGGCGGCTCAGGGTGGCGCTGAGAGCCGAACCGTTGGCGGTGAGGAACGAGGCGTTGATGCGCCAGTATTCTTCGGGGGTGAACGCCTTGATTTCCTTTTCGCGGTCAACTATCAGGCGCACGGCAACGCTCTGCACGCGCCCGGCCGAGAGCGACGGCTTGATTTTGCGCCAAAGCACCGGGCTCAGCTCGAAACCGACAACGCGGTCAAGCACACGGCGCGCCTGCTGGGCGTTAACGCGGTCTATGTCAATTTCTCGAGGATTCTTTATGGCGTTGAGAATGGCAGTTTTGGTAATCTCGTGGAATACTATGCGGCGGGTCTTTTCGGGCTTGAGGCCGAGCACTTCGGCCAGGTGCCAGGCAATGGCCTCACCCTCGCGGTCTTCATCGGAAGCCAGCCATACCATATCAGCTTTTTTGGCTGCAGCCTTGAGCTGCCTGACCTGCTCTTTTTTGTCGTCGGGAATCTCATAATTGGGCGTGAAGTCACGCAGAGAGCCATCGGGTTCTTCTTTGAAACTTTTTTTTGCGAGGTCGCGAATATGTCCTTTGCTGGAAAGAACTTGATAGTCGGGGCCAAGAAATTTTTCAATGGTCTTGGCTTTTGCCGGAGATTCTACGATTACGAGATTCATTTCAACTCAAGCCTTCGGCTTGAAGGTTAGGGGTTAATGGTTAGTGGTTAACTTTACGCCCGCAAAGATACGAATTTTTTCCCGAAAAATTTGGAGAACGAAGTTTTTCGACTTGACTTTGTGGTCTCAAATATGTTGGCGACAATATTGTTAGTCTTCCCCCTTTTTAATGAATACTGTTAAATACACTAAAGGTCTCAGTATTAGGCTCGTTTGTTATAGCGCCCTGATTTTCGGTGTGTTAGCAATAGGGGGGGGGGAGGGTATTGTAAGTCTCAACAACAAGATGCAGATTCTGCAATAGCCGAGTATCGGTTGAATTTTAAATTTGACCGTGATTGCGTAATTGTAAACCCCGAACTCGATACTTTTTGCCTGGCGCTTGACTCTATGTATCAAGCCGGTGACGTTGTTGATGTAACCGTTACCGGAACGGCGTCGCCCGAGGGTAGTGAACGATATAATATCGGTTTGTCGCAACGTCGTGCAAATGCGTTGGTACGCTATTTGGCGGCACACACGTCGCTGCCCGATACTCTGTTCTCGGTTATTGCCGGAGGTGAGGATTGGGAGGCTTTGAGCGCCTCGCTTCCGGAATATTTGTCGGAAAATAAGGTGGTTCAAACCATAGCCGTAATCAATAAATATGATTCGTACGACGTGCGATTGCCGT
The DNA here is from genome assembly GCA_023666665.1 of Prevotella sp. GTDB lineage: Bacteria > Bacteroidota > Bacteroidia > Bacteroidales > Muribaculaceae > UBA3263. The sequence continues at coordinate 44,180 of JAMPBN010000003.1, forward strand.
TGCCCGATTTGCCAATCGCCCGGAAATGTCCGTATCATGTCCCGTGATTGAGGTTGAAGAAGCTGAAATCATAAGCCCTGATGTAGAACCTCAGGTAGAAGATAGCATTTATTGCATCGAAGTTTGCGACACCGTAGCTGCCCCAACCGTTAAACTTCGCATTTGGCCGGGATTGTCGCTCCACTATTCGGCTCGGTGGGCCGGGTCCAGGACCTACTCTTACGTTAATGCCGATAAATCGGCAACACCGGTAAACTTCAAGTGCTCGCGAAATGATGGGAATTTTCGGCAAAAATAGCAAAAATGCTCTGTCGGGACAACACTCTTGGCGAAAAATGCTCTCCGGAGAGAGCATTTTGGCGGTTTTCGTCAGAATTCGAGGCCGATGTTGTCGACCCAAAGCTCCATTCCGAGCTGACCCTCATAGGCCACGCCGGAGCCGGCCGAGCACATTACTATCATATGCGTGGGAGTGGCGTCGGCGCTGTCCCAGCCCTCCTCTTGTATGGGAACCATTTTCCCCTTGGAGTTCTTGGCATAGTATGCGCGGTCGGCGGTGAGCAGTCCCATATATGAGCGGTATCCGGGTTGCGTTGATGCATCGCCGTAAGTTATGGGCATACGGTAGCCGGTTTTCCAGCCGGTGTTGCCCACGAAGCGCTTGCGGGCGGTACCCACGCGCTTGGCGTGGATATTGCCGTCTTCGTCTTCCCAGCGGCGCTGCAGGTAGATAAACACGTCGGCCGAGTCAACTCCCTTTTTGGTCTTTTTGGTGCCGGTGGTTGCGCGGGTAATGATTCCTGTGCCGGGGTCAACCACCTTATAGTCGAACACTAATGCCTTGGGGCGCTTGGTGTAGGGAATTCCCATATCCATTTTGGAATAGGGGTCAGAGGTGTTGGTTATGGGTTCGTGCATCTGGCCGAGGAATATGGAGCCGGACACGAGTACCTCGATGTTCATAAGGCCCAGCACCTTGCATTGCTCCAGGCGGGTAGTGAGGCGGGCGCATTGTCCTTGGCCGGGATGGTCAGCGGGAAACACGGCGTTGGATGTTTTCACCACGCCCATAACCTTGGCATAGACGTTTGATGAACTCCAGGGCGAGCCGCCCTGGTTGACGTAGACTTTTGCGCCGTCGATGGTCTGAGTGGGGCCGATGGCGTAGACGGTTTTTTCTTTGCCTCCGATGATTCCCGATTCTTTGATATTGCGGGTCACCCAGCAGTTCATATCGCCGAACGGAATCTTTTCAATCTTAGCTTGAGCTGAGAAAGTGATAAGAGCTAAAAGAGAAGAGAGAAGAGAGATGCTTAATTTATTCATAGTTTCTAATATCTAAAGTCTAACGCCTAACACCCAACGCCTAACACCACGTATAATAATCCTTGCGGTTGAGCTGGCTGCGCAGCCGGTGCAGGCAGTTGGTGAGCGGGCGGCGCAGCATCATCGGGAAGACCCCGAGGGCAGCCGGTCGGCAGCGCAGCGCCTTGAGGGTTTTGCGCCAGGTTGCGGATATTATGAGTATTGTCAGAATAAGGAGCAGAGAGCATATGCCCGGTATTACCCAGTCGTGGAGATAGACACCAAGGGCAATGGAGAGCGCCGAGGCAACGAGCAGCATCCACGCCATAGCGCTGGAGACGCCGAAAAACAGCGCCGAGCCGCCGCCAAGGTTGCGGGCGGTAAACATCCGCGCCGAGCGCCCTTCGGTCATTTCGCGACGCGAGGAGGGATAGGAATAGCGCACGGCGGCCTGCGCGGCACACACGGTTGCCGAGTTGCCCTTGCGGGCCATTTTGCTGACAAAGAGGTCATCGTCGCCGCCCCGCAGGTTGAGAGCGCCCTCAAAGCCGCCGACCTCAAAGAAACGGTCGCGGCGGAATGCGAGATTTGCGCGATGTCCGCGCCAGGGCTTGCCGCGCAGGGCGGCAGATAGCCACACGGCGGCATCGTGGCCGTGGGTAAACGAGCGGTAGCGCCGGCCAAAGCCTGAGTCAAACTTGGTGGCCGGCAGTGCGGAGCCAATCACCAGGTCTATCTCGGGATTGGAAAATGGCTCCACCATACGCAGCAGCCATTGGGTTGAATAGAGGCGCGACTCCTCGTTGATTTCAACAATCACGGGATAGTGTGCGGCCTTGACTCCGAGGGTGAGTGAGAGCTTGCGGTGCGACACGTTGCGCAGCCCCGGAGGGGTAAACGTGATGAAGAGGTTCTGTCGGCTCTCGCGGTGCTTGAAGCGGGTAACCACGTCTTTAATGTCGTCGTTCTTCCCATTGTTTACCACTATGACTTCCATGTCGGAGGGAAACTCCTGCTGGAAAACTTTGGTCAGAATATTGTCGAGGGCTTCGGCGTGGTCGCCGGCAAGAATTATTACGCTGACCGGCTGCGGCGCGGGTTTGGGCGAGGGGTTGAAAGGTATGGCCGTTTGGCGGCGTATGGAGGCTCCTACCGTGGCGATGCGGTGGCGGTAGAAAGTCAGCAGCCACAACGAGGCAACCAGTGCCACGCCGCCGAGGCTCCATGCTGTTATTTCTAAGGGGGTGAGTATTAAGTTATTTATCAGCATCAGGGAATTTGTTAGGGAACGTGAGGTGCTGACGAGGGCGCTTCAAGGCGTAGACGATGAAGAAGACTCCCATCAGTATAAATGGAACGCTCAACAGCTGCCCCATGTTCAGTATCATAGTGGCTTCGAACGCTTCCTGGGGATTTTTTACAAACTCAATAAGCAGTCGGGGCAGGAATATGCCGACGAGGAAAACGCCGAAAATCAGTCCCGGGCGCTCCGGGGCGTTTTTCTTCCAATACATCCACATCAGTATGAAGAAAAGTACAAGGTAGCAGCCGGCTTCATAGAGCTGGGTTGGGTGGCACGCGGTGTCGGTGGGAGCGTAGAGATGTTGCCACTCGCGGCTCAGCGGGTATTTGAAGCCCCAGGGCAGCGTGGTTGCCGTGCCGAAGATTTCGGAGTTGAAGAGGTTGCCAAGGCGAATCAGGCATCCCACCAGGGCTATGACCACCACGAGGCGGTCAAACGTCCACAGCGGTGAGCGCTTGCTCACTACCTTGGAATATATGAGGATTGCAATGATTATGGCTATGGTGCCGCCATGGCTTGCAAGGCCACCCTCCCAAAAGGCGATGATTTTTTCAGGATGCGCGGAGTAATAATCCCACTCATAAAAGAAGCAATGGCCCAGGCGTGCACCCACAATGGTTGCCACCGCTACGTAGATCAGCAGCGTTGGGAGCCACTGCTCGGGAGCGCCCTCGTGGCGAAACATATGCCAAAGAATGCGGTAGCCGATAATGAAGCCGATAAGGAACATCATTCCATACCAGCGCACGGCCACCGGGCCGAACGTCACGCCCTCGGGATTGTTGGCGCGGAGGTAAATCAGCAACACGCCGATAAGTCCGGCAAGGATGGTTCCGCTCCAGTCTTTCTCGGCGCGTTTGCGGTCGCGGATGCGGTCAACTAAGCCCCAAACGAGGCAGATTAAAATTCCGAGGGCAAGGATGCCCGGAGTGAGGTGGACATTATCGACGGCAAAAATTTCCGGGTGTACAGTCCAAGTGATGTAATTAAGCATGGGTGCAAAGGTACGGAATTTTTTGGAAATGGTTCAAATTTGGTGGAAACCTCCCTTTTGCCAAAATAAATTTGGTGGAAACCCATTAAATCCCTAACTTTGCGCAAGTTAACAAAACACACAATAAAAGTTATGGAAATAAGGAGAATTGTTGGTGCGATTGTTGCGCTTCTGCCATTGATGGCGGCGGCAAATCTCACCCCCGAGCAGGCGCTTGAACGCGCCATGGGCTCGCAGCCCCGCCGCGTCGTCGGCACACACTCATCGCCGCAGTTGGTTTATACCGCAGCTTCTACAGCAAATCACTAAGAGGCAAGATATTACATTTTCAGCTCAAAGACCGGCAGCATGGTGGTGTCGGCTTATGAACACGGCGAAGCTCTGTTGGGCTATTCCGACGCGCCCGCCGACTCCTCGGCAATGCCCCCGGAAATGAAATACTGGCTCGGACCCGAGGCATCAACATTATCAACGGCCAAAGAGTCTATATTCGATAATTGCAACAAGGTTGCGTGAAAATTTTTAGTAACTTTGCGGTCAGATATGGAACCTGACTTCTTTACATCCGAGGAATCGCAAGCGTTGGTGCCGCTCTATCGCAGTGTGCGCCGGGCATATGATGGAGTGCTGTCGGCTACCGACGCGCAGCGTCTGCGCAGTCGGCTGTCGCTCGGCATCGCCGAGGGTCATTATGGCCGCAACCGCTTTGGCCACAACCTGTTGATTCACCGCCTGCAAACGGTTAACCTGATGGCCTCGGCGCTGAGTCCCGACCGCTCAATGGCCGTGGCGCTCCTGCTGGCTCCGCTGAACCAAAAAGGGTTTCTCACCCCACGCAATATTGAAGAAGAATGGGGCGAAGACATTCTCAAGCTGGTAACCGGGCTGAATAAGGTTGACTCGCTCTATGAGCGCACCGCCTCGGTCGAGGACGAGAATTTCCGCAACCTGTTGCTGACGTTTGCACAAGACATCCGCGTGATTATCACGGTGATAGTGGAGCGTATGCAGCTTATGCGCGCCATCAACCACCACCCCGACCAGGAGGCCGTTAAGCGCGTGGCCGCCGAGGCCCGCTATCTCTACGCCCCACTGGCTCACCGACTTGGCCTCTATGCCATCAAGGGCGAACTCGAAGACCTCAGCCTCAAATACTCCAACCGCGAAGTCTTCACCCGCATTGCCCACGACCTGAACCAGCGCAAGGCCGCCCGCGATGCCTACATAGCCGACTTTATTGCCCCGGTCAAAGCCAAGCTCGAAGCCGCCGGACTGAAGTTCGACATCAAGGGCCGCACCAAGTCAATATCCTCAATCTGGAACAAAATCCAGAAGCAACACAACGACCTGGACCATATCTACGACCTCTTTGCCATTCGCGTTATCATCGACACTCCCCCCGAGCGCGAAAAGGCCGACTGCTGGCTGGCATATTCCGTGGTCACCGATATGTACCGCCCCAACCCGGCGCGTATGAAAGACTGGATTTCCATACCGAAGACCAATGGCTACGAGAGCCTGCACATCACCGTGGCCGGCCCTCAGGAGCGCTGGGTTGAGGTGCAGATTCGCACCCGCCGCATGGACCTCATTGCCGAAAAAGGCCTTGCCGCCCATTGGCGCTACAAGGGCATCAAGGGCGAAAACGGCCTGGACCAGTGGATGAACAACATCCGCGACATCCTCGAAACCGCCGACTCCGGCCCTCTGGAGCTGATGAAAAACATGAGCATGGACATCTATTCCGACGAGGTGTTCGTGTTCACCCCGCGTGGCGACCTCCATCGCCTGCCCAAGGGGGCCACGGTGCTCGACTTCGCTTTCAGCATCCACACGAAGCTCGGCTGCCAATGCACCGGCGGACGCATCAACGGCAAGAACCGCAAAATCAACCACCGGCTCCAGAGCGGCGATACCGTGGAAATTAACACCTCGGCGCAGCAGAACCCCACGGCCGACTGGCTGCAGTTTGTGGTGACCTCAAAGGCACGCACCAAGATTCGCCAGGTGCTCAACGAAGCACGCAACCGCCACGCCGACATAGGTCGCGAAACCCTTGAACGCCGTGCCAAAAACCGCAAAATTGACCTCGACGAACCCACGCTGATGCGCTTCATCAAGAAGATGGGCTACAAGACGGTGACCGACTTCTTTGCCGCCCTCGGCGTTGAGGAACTCGATGCCAACCGCGTGTTGGAGCAATATGCCGACTTTGCAAAGCCTGAGGAGCTCACGCCGACCGAGGTAAACCGCTCGGCCGAAAACTTCGTGATGCAGCAGGAGGAAGAAACCTCCTCAAAGGGCTCGGGCGACGTGCTGATTATCGGCTCCTCCAAGCTCAAGGGGATGAACTACAAGCTGGCGCGCTGCTGCAACCCGATTTACGGCGACGACGTGTTCGGCTTCATCAGCTCCGACGGCGTGGTGAAGATTCACCGCGCGGACTGCCCCAATGCGCAGCATATTCGCGAGCGCTATCCCTACCGCATCATCGAAACGCGCTGGAGCGGCTCGAACGACACGGCGTTCCCCGCCACTCTCTCCGTTATGGGCGTTGACGACATCGGCATCGTCACCAACATTTCGTCAATCATCAATAAGGAGCGCGACATTCAGCTGCGCAACATCGCCATTGATTCCAACGACGGTCTGTTTCGCGGCACGCTGACCGTGGGCGTGAACTCCACCGCCGCGCTCAACGCTCTGATCAAGAAAATAAAAACCATCAAAGGTGTAAAAAATGTTGAAAGAAGCAAGTAAACTGATGCTCCTGCCCCTGTTAGTGCTGACGGCCTGCGCATCAAATAATGAAGACAAGGCTGCCGCCGACCAACTCGTGGCCGAGGCATCGGCGGCTTTGAACCGTGGCGACTTTGCCGCCGCAGAGGCGATGCTCGACTCCGTGAGCGCACAATATCCCAAGCAGATTGAGGCCGGACGTGCCGCTCTGGCTCTGCGCCCCAAAGTTATGGAGCGCAAAACCGAGCAGGAAATTGCCGACCTGCAGACCGTGATGCAATATTCCGGAGCATATGTTGACTCCATAAGCCAATATTTCACCGTGGTGCCGCGCAGCGAAGAGGTGTTTGAACCCTACCTGATTCATAAGGATGTTCCCGCAAACTGGCGCGACAAGAACACCGCCATCAGCCGCCTGAGCAACTCCGGCAGCTTCTACGTAATCAGCTCGCTGCAAGGCAACTCCGCGCACCACACAGCTCTTCAGCTATCGAAAGACGGCATCAGCGTGACCTCCGGTTCGGTGACTTACGATGCCACCGACCGCCTGATGAGCGAGAGCGTGCGTTTCCCCTCGGAGGCGGCCGACACCCTCGGCGCGTTTGCCGTGCAGATGGACGGACGCGGACCGGTGATGCTGACCTTTGTGGGCGGCAAAAAGCAACCCACGGCAACCCTCTCGGCCAAAGAGGTTCACGCTATGGCCGACACCTATCGTATGGGGTTGGCAATGCAGACGCTCAACTCCGGTGCCCGCCGCCTCGAACAACTCAAAGCAAAACTTCAACTTGCCCGCGACCAAGCCGCGCGCACCTCTGCCGAATGAAAAAGCTGCCCCTGATACTTGCCTGTTTAGCTATGACCGCTTGCGGTCATAAACATCACACCGAGGTCGCCGAAGAAGAAGCTCACCACCACGATTCCGACCTCATCGAACTCTCCGACTCCCAGGCAGCTCGTTTCGGCGTGGTTGTCGACACAGTGTGCCCCGGCGACTTCTCGACTCTAATCCCCGCATCCGGAATCGTGGAACGCTCGTCGGCCGATGCCGCCACGGCTTCCGCGCCGATCGCCGGCATCGTGAAGTTCGCCAAGGGGATAAACGTTGGCTCGCGGGTAGCCAAAGGCACCCTGCTGGCCGTGATTGACCCCACGGCAGTGAGCGGAGGCGACGGCAACCGCGCCGCCAAAGCCGCCATGGATGCCGCCCGCCGCGAAGTTGAACGCCTCACCCCGCTCTATAACGACCGACTCGTCACCGCCGCAGAATATAACGCCGCCCTGGCCGCTTACGACGAAGCCAAAGCGGCCTACGCCCCCTCGGCCGGCAATGGCCACGTCATCTCGCCCATCTCCGGTCAGATTACCGCGCTGCAGGTACAAAACTCCGCATACGTGCAGCCCGGCCAGGCTATTGCCGCAGTGTCGCTCGATGATGCGCTGACGCTCCACGCCGAGGTATCGCCCGAGTTATATGGTAGCTTGCGCAGCGTCAACGATGCCCGCATCGGCGACTTTACGCTCAGCGAACATAGCGGCAAAATCTCCGGCATCAGCGCCGAAAATGGCTACGCTTGCATCTTTTTCACGTTCAATAACGACGGTCAAATCGCCCCCGGAGCCGCCGTGGGCGTGAAACTCCTTGGCGGGGCGCGCCCCAACGTAATATCCCTGCCCTTGGGCGCGATTTCAGAGCAGCAAGGCGAATACTTTGTGTATCTTCGTCATTCGCCCGGTCATTACGAGAAGCAGCGCGTAACGCTCGGCGAAAACGATGGCCGCAGAGTGGAAATCACCTCCGGACTCTCCGGCGGCGAAGCCGTAGTCACCGCCGGTGCCACCACAGTGCGCCTGGCCGAAAGCTCCACCTCCATCCCCGAAGGCCACTCCCATCACCACTAATTATTATGCTTAACAGGATTATTCATTCATCGTTAGCGAATAGGGTTATTGTGCTGATTGTTAGTGCGGTAATTCTTTGTGCGGGTATTTGGTCGCTGACCCGCACCGAAGTTGACATTTTTCCGGATTTGACTGCTCCGACAGTGGTGGTGATGACCGAGGCCCCGGGCTTGGCACCCGAGGAGGTTGAGCGCGAAGTGAGCTACCCGATAGAGGCGGCGGTTAATGGCGCTACCGGCATTCGCCGTGTGCGCTCAACGTCGTCGCCCGGCTTCTCGGTGGTATGGGTTGAATTTGACTGGGACACCGACGTTTACCTTGCGCGCCAAATGGTCAGCGAGCGCCTTGCCTCGGTGGCCGAGGATATGCCCGCCGGGGTTAACGCCCCGATTCTCGGCCCTCAGGCCTCGATTCTCGGCGAGATGATGATTATCGGCCTCACCGCCCCGGGCGACTCCGTCAGCCAAATGGAGCTGCGCACCATTGCCGACAAGCTCATTCGCCCGCGCCTGCTGAGCCTCAGCGGGGTGAGCTCGGTGAGCGTAATCGGCGGCGATGCCCGCGAGCTGCAGATACTTCTCGACCCCGCCCGAATGAAAGCTTACGGCGTGAATCTCAACGAGATACTCAGCGCCACGGAGTCGATGAACGATAACGCCTCGGGCGGCGTAATCTACGACTTTGGCAATGAATACCTTGTACGCGCAGACCTGAACACCTCAAATGCCGCCGAGATTGCCGCTGCGCCGATTGGCGGCGGTTTGACGTTGGGCCACGTTGCCCGGGTAAAAGACGGAGCCGCCCTGCCCCGCATCGGCACGGCCTCGGTCAATGGCTCTACGGCGGTAATCATCACAGTTACAAAACAGCCCGGAGTCGGAACTATCGGGCTGACCGAACGCATTGACTCCGAGCTGGAGAGCTTAAAGCCCACCCTGCCGGCCGGAGTGCAAGTGAAGACCGACATTTTCCGTCAGGCCGACTTCATTCAGACCGGCATCAGCAACCTGCAGCGCGCTCTGTTAGAGGGCGGCCTGTTCGTGGCCATAGTGCTGTTTTTATTCCTGATGAATCTGCGCACCACGCTGATTTCGCTCGTGGCTATGCCGATGAGTATCTTCGTGACGCTGCTGATTCTGCATTTTTGCGGCTTCACTATCAACACCATGAGCCTCGGCGGCATCGCCATAGCCATCGGTTCGCTGGTTGATGATGCCATTGTCGACGTTGAAAACGTATATAAGCGCCTGCGCCAGAACCGCCTGCTTCCCGCCGATGAGCGTCGGCCAATCAAAGAGGTGGTATATCACGCCTCAGCCGAGGTCCGCACGCCGATTTTCAACTCCTCGCTGGTAATCATTGCCTCGTTTTTGCCGCTGTTTTTCCTCAGCGGCGTTGAGGGGAGATTGCTGATACCGCTGGGCGTGGCGTTTATCGTGTCGCTGATTGCCAGCACCATAGTAGCGCTGACGCTCACCCCGGTTCTTTGCAGCTATCTGCCCGACTCCAAGGAGGTTAACAAGGAGCCGTGGGCCGCCCGCAAGCTCCGTGCGGCATATGACCGTTCGCTGCGGGCTGCCTTGCGTCGTCCCCGGCTGATTCTTGGCGGTGTGGGCGTAATTTTTATCGCGGCACTGGGAGTATTCTTCACCTTGGGCGGCGGATTCCTGCCGCGATTCAACGAGGGCTCGTTTACCATCAACGTGGCCACTCTGCCGGGCGTAAGCCTCGAAGAGAGCGACCGCATTGGCCGCGAAGCCGAGCGGCTGATTATGGAGAGCCCGGAGGTAAGATGCACCGCCCGCAAAACCGGACGCGCCGAGCTCGACGAGCACTCCCTCAACGTCAACGTCAGCGAAATTGAGGTGCCCTACACCCTGTCGGGCCGTAGCCGCAGCGAGTTAGAGGACGAGATTCGCTCAAAGCTGACCTCCATGCCGGGCGTAAACGTGGAAATCGGCCAGCCCATTTCCCACCGCATCGACGCGATGCTATCGGGTACGGAGAGCCATATTGCCATAAAGCTTTTCGGCCCCGAGCTGCCTGAGCTGTATCGCCTGGCAACACAAATCAAAAAGGCTGCCGAGGGGGTTGAGGGAATTGTAGACCTCAACGTTGAGCAGCAGGTTGAGCGCCCGGAGCTGCAAATCAGGCCCAAAAGAGCCGAAATGGCGCGGTTAGGTCTCTCGCTCGCCGACTTCCGCGAGTTTATTTCTGCGGCGCTTGGCGGCCGCAAGGTAAGCCGCGTCTACGACAGCGACTTCCCATATGACCTCACCGTGATACTCGCCCCGGAGGCGCGTGAGAGCATCGCCTCGCTGCGTCAGCTGAGCGTTCTGACCCCAATCGGAGCCGTTCCCCTTGAGCAGATTGCCGAGGTGGTTTCCACCACCGGTCCCAACGTGATAAACCGCGAGAACGTGAAGCGCCGCATAGTCATATCAGCCAACGTTGCCGACCGCGACCTTGCCTCTGCCGTCAAAGAGATTCAAAGCCGGGTTGCCGGGCAGGTGCAACTCCCCGAAAACTACTATCTGCAATATGGCGGACAATTTGAAAACTCCGCCTCGGCATCGCGCACCCTGCGGCTTGCCACTATTGGCGCCATTCTGCTCATCGTGATGTTGCTCTACAGCGAGTTCCACAGCAAAGCGCAGGCGGCAATGATTCTCGTGAATATGCCCTTGGCGCTGATTGGCGGCATCTTTATGCTTGCGCTATGCGGCGGCGAGGTCAACATCCCCGCCATTATCGGCTTCATATCGCTGATGGGCATCTCAACGCGCAACGGCATGCTGCTGATGAGCCGCTACAACGCCCTGCGCACCGAGGGAGTCAGCGTGGCCGAGCGGGTGCGCACAGGGTCGGTTGACCGCCTGCTCCCCATTGTAATGACAGCGCTGACCTCAGCCTTGGCGTTGCTCCCTCTTGCGGTCAACGGCCAGGCTCCCGGCAATGAAATCCAGTCACCCATGGCTTTGGTGATTCTCGGCGGACTTATTTCCTCCACGATTCTCAACCTCTACGTGCTTCCGATTCTCTACCTTAAGAATTATTCAAAATAAATTATTCAAATCAAATAATTCAATTTGCATAATTTGGTTTTTTGAACTAATTTTGCAGCGTTATGACCGTAAAAAATCCATTTATAATAACCGGGAAAATTCCCCCGGAGTATTTCTGCGACCGCAAAGCTGAGTCGCAGCGACTAATCCGCGAAGTTACCAACGGCAACAATCTCGTGCTGATTTCCCGTCGCCGTATGGGTAAGACCGGGTTGATTCGACACTGTTTTGACTCTGAGGAGATTGCCGGTAAATACAACACGTTTTATATTGACATTCTCCAAACTTCAAGCCTCAAGGAGTTTACATACCTGCTTGGACGCGAAGTATTTAGTCGGTTAATGTCGCATAGTGCAAAAGCGCTCAAGGGTTTTGTAGCAATGCTGAAGTCAATTGCCGGAAGCTTTGGCTTTGACCCGATTTCCGGATTGCCAACGTTCAACCTGCAATTGGGCGACGTTGAACATCCGGCCACCACGCTCGAAGAAATTTTCAGGTATCTTTCGGAGTCGGAGGTGCCCTCAATAGTGGCAATCGACGAATTCCAGCAAATAGCCAACTATAAGGAAGATACGAACGTTGAGGCACTGTTGCGCTCTCATATTCAACATCTTCAACACACCAATTTCATTTTTGCCGGTAGCGAACGCCATATGCTTCAGCAGATGTTTTTGGAATCGCCACGACCTTTCTACAACAGCGCCGCCGTGTTGGAGTTAGACGCTATTGACAAAGTCGAATATGAGCGGTTTGCAGTAGATTTATTCAGTAAATTCGGCAAGAACTTATCTCCCGGTATGACAGAATATGTGTATAGCCTCTTTGATGGAAACACTTTCTATCTTCAACGTGTTTTCAACTCGGCTTTTTCAAATACTCCTGCTGGGAAAATTTGCACATTGACAACGATAAATGATTCAATCACGGAGTTATTATTCTCTCTCGATACCATTTTTCGCGAGTTACTCTCCACTTTGAATGAATCACAAAAACAAGTACTCATCGCAGTTGCTAAAGAAGTAGAAGCAACAAACGTGACTTCGTCGGCTTTTGTGCGCAAGCATGCCCTACAGTCGGCCAGCTCCGTTCAGTCAGCAATAAACCGCCTGATTACGCGAGGAATTTTATATCGGGAGCAACAAAAATTTTCACTTCAAGACCCGTTGTTGCAGCTTTGGCTTGTCAGAACTTACGGCAACATTGTTCCTTGCTATAATATATCACCCGACATTAAAGAATAAAATGCGTAAGTCTGTAATCCTTTGTTGGTTATCTATTATCTCGTTAGGAGTTGCGGCTCAGGGGTTTGAGCCGATAGTGGCTGAAGTTGTCGGGAACAATCCCACTATGGCGGCGGAAATAGCCGCCGGGCGCGCCGAGACTCTGCAGCGCGTTGCCGAGAACCGTCTGGCTCCGACAGAGGTGGGCTTCACGTATGAATGGCCATCGAAAAGCGTGTATGACCTTAAGAGGGAACTGACAGTGGAGCAGTCGTTTGACTGGCCGGGGGCATATGGCGCGCGGCGCGCGGCGGCGCGCATTGCCGAAGTTGCTCGCCAAGAGAGACTCCGCGCGACCGAACGCAGCCTGAAAAAGGAGACCCGCGAGTTGCTCTGCCGCATCGTGGATGCAAACCTGCGCTGCGATATGTTGCGCACCATTGTCAGCAACCTCGATTCGCTCCACGGCTCTATGCACCAGATGCTTGAGCGGCGGCAGATTACCGAGCTCGACCACCGCAAGGTTGCCCTCGAGGAGGTAAGCATGAAACAGCAACTCTCTGATGCCGAGAGCGCACGCGCCGAGACGCTGGCGCAATTGGCGGCACTCAATGGCGGCACGCTGCCCGCTGAGTCAGCAGAGCTGCGCAGCTATCCGGAGCAGACTTTGCAGCCGCTGGAAAATTATCTGCGAATAGAATCGCCCGAGGTTGCTGCTATGCGTCAGGAATCCTCGGCAATTCAATTGGATGCCAAGGCTGAAAAAATGGCGCTATATCCCGGATTTTCGCTGGGCTACGTTTTTGAACACGAAGGGCCGTCGTATCACCACGGCTTCAGCATCGGGCTGACGCTGCCGTCATATTCCGCGAAGCCGAAAACCGAGGCAGCGCGTTGGCAGGCACGCGCTCTGGAACTTCAGGCCGAGCAAGTCGAGAGCGACCGCCGTGCCGCAATTTCGGCCGCCCACGCCTCGGCGGTGCATATCGAAAAACTGCTCAAGGACTATGACTACGCCTTTGGCAAGGAATATCCGCAACTGCTGAAAAAAGCGCTTGTTGGCGGGCAGTTGAGCTATATAGAGTATTTCTCGGAACTGAATTTCTACCTTACGGCGCGGCTCGACTACCTGTCGCAACTGCTTAATTACCACACCCTCCTTTGCGGTATAGATCTAAAATGAGAACATTTCTAAAAGGGCATCAGTAACAGCGTTTTGCTCGCTGTTGGAAATAGTACCGATAAAGCGTACGATGCGTGACTTGTCAATCGTTTTAATTTGGTCAAGAGCTACGTAACTGTCGTTATTTAGTCCGCTTGCGGCCGATGCGGTAATTTTTATTCGAGTCGGCAAATAGGCTTTAACGGTAGAAGTTAGCGGCGCAACCACAATGGTGCGCAGCGATAAATTCATTTCATCCGGAGAAATAACCAAACAGGGGCGAGTCTTGTTGATTTCTGAGCCAACTGTGGAGTCCAGATTTACAACAATCAGCTGAAATTTCATAACAAATCTAAGGCTTCGGAATCAAGAATGTCGGGAAGAAGTATATCTTCTTCTCCCTCTTTGGCGTATTGGGCAAATGCGTTTGCCCAGCCCTGACGTTTATGTTGTTGCTTGGATATAATTATAGTGTTATTCTTATACTGGATGCTTATGGGCGTTCCTTTACTGAAGCCTCCTTCTGAGGCTACATACTTGGGGATTATTATCCCTACAGAGCTACCTATCTGAGTTACTCTTGTTTCCATATCGCTAATGACTTGTGGGTGAATATTCGATTGCAAAGATAAAAAGAAATTGCGGTTATTCCAAATCTTATAACAAAATAATAATCATTGTTGTTTAATTTTGGAATGGCAGCGGAATGAGCGGCTTGACGTGGGTTTCGCCCGGCGACAACACACGCAGAGCGCCGGGGTGGCAGCGCACTACCAGGCGGGTACCCATTTGGGCGGGGTCGCCATCGAGGTGAACATGGCCGGGATTGCGGCGGCTGATAACGATGCGCGAGGTGCGGAAAGTGTGAACGCGAGTTCCGTCGTGAATTGTGCCGAGGAGCATATCTATGCCGTTGAGAGCCTGGCGAATCAGCAGCCCGGAGTGGAAGATGGTCACGTCCATAAGGCCGTCTTTAATGCTGGCATCGGGGGCAATGTAGGCGTTATTGCCATATTGCGAGGCGTTGCAGCACGCAATCAGAAACGCCTTTTCGGTGAGTGTCTCGTTGTCGCAAACAATCGTGTATTCCTCTGACTTATAATGCAAAATCTCTTCAATGGCCGAGCGCACGTAGTTGATAAGTCCGCGCTGGCCCGGACGCGATGCGAAGCGGTCGGCAACGTTAGCGTCAAACCCCATGCCGAACGTGCAGAAAAACGGTCGGTCGTTAACGGTGCAGTAGTCGCATTCTTCAATTTTTCCCTGAGTCAGCACGCCGATTGCCTTAATCGGGTCCATAGGGATGTTGAGGTGGCGGGCAAGGCCGTTGCCCGACCCCATCGGTATGATTCCGAGGGTCGAAGATGTGTTGCAGAGCCCTCGGGCGGTTTCGTTGACAGTGCCGTCGCCACCTATGGCAACCACAATATCCACTCCCTCGGCGGCTGCGGCCGCGGCGAGCTCGGTGGCGTGGCCGGGGCGCTCGGTGTAGGCGGTCTCCACGCATATCCCGGCGGCGAGGAGTGATTCTATTGCGCGTTTTATAACGTGGCCCTTTTCGGAGGTACCGCTGCGGGGATTGACTATGAGCAGGCAGTTGGCTTTACGGTTCATAGCAGACTTGAAATTTCGGTATCTGAAAGTACGGTGAATGTTGGGTTGCCGTCGGGGGTGAATCCGGGGGTTTTGAGCGTCATAAGCTGCGAAATGACGTGGCCGATTTCAGCGTCGGTCATATTACGGGTTGCTTTAAACGCCCCGGCGCGTGCCATTCCGGCGGCGATGCGGTCAATCAGCGGGGAGAGAGGGGCTTCGGCACTCTCTACCGCTTCGGCGGCCTGGCTGACGATCTCGGCGAGGAGTTCGCCGGGGTTCGCGTCGTCAACAATCGCCGGCACGGCATTGACCGACCACTCTCCGCCGCCCAAAGGGGCAATATCGAAACCGATGGCGGCGAGCTGGGGTTCAAGGTCGTCCATAATGGGGTTGTAGATGGTGCCAAGCGCCACCTTTTCGGGAAATATCAGGCGCTGCGAGCTAATTTCCTCGCCGCTGTGGAGCGTCGCGGCGATGCGTTCATATAGAACGCTCTGGTGGGCGCGATGCAGGTCAACTATGCGGATTCCGCGAGGGTCTGCCATAGCAACGTAGCGCTTGCCAATAGGAATTAATGCTGACGCGACGCCTCCACTGCCCACTGACCACTCCCCACTCTCCACTTCATTACCGTTGATGAGCGACTGCTCGCCGCTTAGGTCGGGAATAATGGCTTCCTGCTTGGCGGCGGTGAAGTTCTTGTAGAGTTCTTCCCAGTTTTGGGCTGAGGGTGCTTTAAACGGATTGTATGACTTGTCACTGCCCACTGTCCACTGCCCACTGTCTACTTTTTTTCCGGGGGCGGGAATGTCAATGCGGGCGGGGTCAGACATCGTGTCGAAGTCAATTTCCGGAGCCGTTGAGAAGCGCCCAATCGTCTCCTTGACTGCGGCATAGAGAATCTGACGAATGGCCTGCTCCTGCTCAAATTTGATTTCGTTTTTGGTGGGATGGATATTCACGTCAATGCTTTGCGGGTCAACGTTGAAGTCCAGGAAATACGTGGGCTGCTCATCGGCGGGAATCAGCGGCTCGTAGGTCTGCATTATCGCCTTGTGGAAGTATGGGTGGCGCATGTTGCGGCCGTTGACAAAGAGAAACTGCAGGGCGTTGCGCTTGCGGCAATGTTCGGGGCGCACAATGAATCCGTGGAGCTTCACCAGGTCGGTGTCGGTATCAACCGGTATCAGCTTGTCGTTGAGCTGCTTGCCGAAGAGGTCAATGATACGCTGACGCAGATTGGCCGCCGGGAGGCGATGCAGGGTGAGGTCGTTATGTACCAGCGAGAGTTCCACCGAGGGGTTGACCAAGGCCAGGCGCTCAAATTCGTGGATTATGTTGGCCATCTCCACGGAGTTTTTTTTCAGGAACTTGCGGCGTGCCGGAACATTGAAAAACAGATTCCTCACCATCATATTCGACCCCGGAGCACACGCCTCTGGCTGCTGACTCTCTACCTTTGAGCCGTTGATGAGCAGGCGGGTGCCGATTTTGTCGTCGCGGCGCATGGTGCGCAGGTCAACCTGGCTCACTGCGCAGATTGAGGCCAAAGCCTCGCCGCGGAAGCCCATGGTGTGAAGCGAAAAGAGGTCGTCGGCTTGGCGAATTTTTGAAGTGGAGTGGCGCTCAAAAGCCAGGCGGGCATCCGTAGGACTCATGCCGCAACCATTGTCAACCACCTGAATCAGCGTGCGCCCGGCATCCTTAATGATTACCTGGATTTCCGTAGCTCCGGCATCTACGGCATTCTCAACCAACTCCTTGACCACCGACGCGGGGCGCTGAATCACCTCGCCGGCAGCAATCTGATTGGCCACCGAATCCGGCAAAAGTTTAATTACGTCGTTCATAACATCATAGGCGGGATTTGCGGCGCACGCGTTTGGGAATAAGTTTGTTGATTTCGCGCAGTGCCATCGGCGGCATGGGGAGCTCCGGCAGCAATTCCAGCAGATTGCGCTCCATACCGACGCAGCGCAGCAGCGAAATGAAGTTATTGAGCGAGAGGTTGGTGTGCTTGCCCTGCTCAAAGTGGCTGATGGTGGTGTAGCCAACGCCCGACTGCTCGGCAAGCTCCCGCTGGCTTATGCGAGCGGCGAGGCGATACTCCTTGACCCTCTTCGCCAGGAGGTCAAGAATGTCGTTATTCGATATGTAGTCGGGCTGAACCATAGTTCACTATATGGATATTTGACCGCAAATATACGCAAAAATATCCAAATATCAAACCATCTTTATCATATGGTCCATCACTTCGCCGGCAAAAAGACGGTCGCCCACACGGCTAAAGCCGAGGCGCTCGTAGAGGCGGCGGGCACGGACGTTAGACTTGTCGCAAAGCAACCCCAAGGGCTTGCCGGCACGCTCGGCAATGGCGTTGATAAGCGCGGAGGCCACTCCCCGACCGCGATATTCCGGAAATACGGCCAGCGAATCGAGATAAAACTCCGCCGGGTCGGTTTCGTCGGGCATCGCGCCATCCATATCGTAGCCAAGGTGGCGCTTCACCTCCTCGAAAAATGCGCGGCGCAACTCATGGAGACGCGCGCCGTCGTAGCCCACTATGAAACCCATGGGCGCACCGTCATAGGCCACGGCTTTCAACGCGTTGCGATAAGAATACTGCGAATCCTCGCGGGCAGCAAGGGCGGCAAAAAGGTCAACCACTGCGTTCACCCGCCTGTTGCCGGCAAACTCCGCAGCCAACTCCGCGCCGATAGCCTCGACCACCACGCACCCAATCAGCGTCGCATCCTCCCTCCGCGCCTCAACAATCGTCATATGCTGCATACTTTCTCCCATAGTTCCGAGGCAAAGGTAGCGATTTGCCGCGAAACCGCCAAGCAATTCCGCAATAAAACAACCGCCCCCATGGAGCGCCGGGTTTTAAGCCGGCGTGCGGCGGCAAGAACAGGAGGCGGTGGTCTTTTTGATTTAGAGGGTGACGAGGCGGATGTGGGGGTGGCCGAGGCGGGCTTCGAGGTAGTCGTGGAACTTGGCGGTTTCGGCGGCCGACATCGGTGATGAGTAGCGCACCAGGGCAACGTTGATAGTGTCGAGGCGAGCGGGTTGCCCAACTGTGCTGGCTACCGTGGTGGTCACGGCTATTTCCTTGACTTTCGGGAAGATAACCTTTAGCTCGGGAGCCAAGGTGGCTCCCAGGGAGTCGTTGGCCTCAATTACGGCGACGCGCGAGCGCAGAGAGTCAATCACGGCCTGTTGGCGCTCAATGGTTTGCTGCGTCATGGCATACATAGTTGAGAGCATTGCACCCGACGATTTTTCAAAGTCAAAGTTCTGGGGCGTAGAGCCTTGGATTATGCGCAGACGAGTGCCGGCGAGGTGGTATTGAGGCAACACCTCGGTCATAGCAGTGAGCAGGGAGTCCTCGTTGAGCGGCTGGCCCATCAGGGTGATGGTCAGCGTGTTGCCCTCCTTGCTCATATTCGACTTATAGTTGAGCACCTGAGTATTGGGGAAGTCGAAGCGGTCGTTGACAAACGATGCGCAGTTTTGCGTGAAGTTGTTCTGCACATACATTGTGTACGTCAGGTAAATAGCCGGGAGCATAGTCAGCCCGGCAATGATATAGACCGTGCGGCGAACGCGGCGGGCGCGTTCGCCGTTGGCAAACGCCTTGACCTGATAGCGCATAAGCTTGACCCCGCCGTAGGTTGCCACGGCAATAAACACCGAATTGATGAAGAAAAGATAAAGAGCGCCGAAAAGATAATGCAGCTGCAAGGTGGCCAAGCCATAGCCGGCGGTGCAGAGTGGCGGCATCAGAGCCGTGGCGATAGCCACGCCGGGAATCACGTTGCCCTTGTTTTTGGCTCCGAGGGCCAGGATGCCCGCAGCGCCGCCAAAGAAGCCGATGAACACGTCGTAGATGGTCGGAGTAGTGCGCGCAAGCAGCTCCGAGTGATTTTCATTTACCGGCGAAATAAGGAAGTAGATACAGGAGGTCACAACCGAGATTCCGGCGGCAATACAGAGATTGCGAAACGAGCGCTTCATCAGCTCGAAGTCGTGAACTCCTACAGCAAGACCGATGCCGATAATCGGGCCCATAAGCGGCGAAATAAGCATTGCGCCGATAATTACGGCCGTGGAATTGGTGTTGAGTCCGAGCGAAGCAATAAAAATCGCCACGACGAGAATCAGCGAGTTCATTCCGCGGAAACTGACTCCCTCGCGGATAGCCGCTTCGGCATCGGCCTGAGGAATCAGAAAGGGGGTCAGGTCAAAAAATGCCTTGACCTTATCTCTGGCAGCGTTTAAGTCCATCAGTTACCTAATTCTTTCAATGCTCCGGTAAGGGGGTCGAAAATGGCGTAGCCGGGGGTCTTCTTGTTGGAGAAGAATGTGGGGTCGATGCCAAACACGATGCCGAGCTGGCTTACGTCGCAAATGGATTTTGCGAGTATGTGGCCATCAAACGTCACGGTAAAAAGCGCCGAGCCGGGAATGCAGTAAGGCACCCCGCCCTTGGGGAAAACTTTTTGCTTGCCCTTTTCGTCGAGGGGGAGTTCCCCACGGCTCTTGACGGTATAGTCGAGATAAATCGGAGCGCCGGAAAGGTCGTTGGCTCCAACGAATCCGCTGAGGGCATTCAGACGAGCAATGACCACGTTTTCGGCGGAATCGTTGCCGGGGGTGTAGCTCACGGTAGTAACGGCAGTGGAGGTCTGCACCGTGCCGAGAAACATTGCCGTCAGCGCCTCTTCCTGGGCATTTATGTTTTTGAGAATCAGCTCGAGAGCCTTGCCGTCGGGCATATTGTCGGCCTGACCGGTAAGATAGTCCTGACGGCTTTGGCGCAGCTGCATAATCTGGTCGGCGGCAAGTTGTGCACGCTTTGCCAGCGATGAGCTTTGCAGCATCTCCTCGGTCACGGCATAGCGGGCGGAATTGCCGTCGAGGGGCGACTTGGTCAACGCCTTGGTCTCGGGGAGGGCAACTTTTTCAGCCGCCGCAGGCAGATCTTCGGAGTTGATAGTGAGCGGCATACCCTCGGCCGAGAGCATTGCAAACACCGGGCTGCCCCCCTTGAACTGCATAAGATAAGTTTCCGCTCCCGAGGGAATCTCGCCGGTCGGCACGATTACGGCCGAGAGGAGCTTCCAGGTGGTTGAGGCTGACTTTACGGCCTTGCGGGCGGCATCCGCGCCGAGATAGCGCTCGGCATAGTTATAGAACTCGCCCGGAATGGCCACGGTCTGCTCGGCCTCGAGGGTTATATCTACCGACGTTTGGGGCAACGAATAAGCCACGCCATAGTCATTGGCCTTGGTGGCGGAAAGTTTGCTGACGCTCTGAGCCGCAGCGCCGAGCGTCGTTGCTATTGCTATTGACAAGATTATTAACTTCTTCATATCTCGCGAGTTATGACATTATCGTTTTGATTGCGCGGCCAACGTTGGCGGCAATGTCGCCTGCCGTGACCCCATACGACCCCTCAACCTCGGCGGCGAGTTGCCCGGCCAGGCCGTGGACGTAGACCCCGAGCAGCGCGGCAACCTCCGGGCTGTAGCCCTGAGCCAGGAAGCCGGTAATTACTCCGGTCAGCACGTCGCCGGCTCCGGGAGTTGCCATTGCGGGAGTACCCGTGGAGTTGAAATATATGTTGCCGTCGGGACGCACAATTGCGGTGTAACGGCCTTTGAGAACAATGATTACATTGTGGAACCGCGCCATTTCGATTGCCTTGACCAGACGTGCCTCGGAGTTGGCGTGCTGACCGAACAGGCGGTCAAACTCCACGGCGTGGGGCGTAAGAATCGAATGGGTGGGCACGTGGTTGAGCAGCGTCTGGCGGCGGGCCAGGCAGTTGAGAGCGTCAGCATCGAGCACCAGCGGACGGTCGTAGAGCGTCAGAAAGCGTTCCAGGGCGTTGGTGGTGGCCTCCGAAGTGCCGATGCCCGGACCGATGCCGATGGCATCATAGGGGTGCGAGGCGTGGATTTCGCCAATTGTGAGGTCGGCATTCGAGGCGGCAAACATTGCCTCGGGCACGGAGGTTTGCATCGTTTCATAGCCGCAGCGGGGGGAGAACACTGTGAGCTTCCCTACCCCGGCACGCAGCGCGCCTCGGGCGCTCAACACTGCCGCGCCCATCATTCCGTAGCTGCCCGTAACGAGCATCGCCGAGCCGAAATCGGCCTTGGAGGCAAACGGCCGGCGCGGACGCAACATCCGCTTGACGTCGGTGCGTTCAAGGTAGTAAAACGGCGCCGGCGTGCGGCGTATCTCCGTGGCGCTCAGGCCAATGTCGATGGTTTTCCACTGGCCGATGATTTCGGCATTCTCAGCCATCAGGAAGCTCAGGTGGGGAAACTGAACGCCGAGGGTCACGGTAGCGTGTATCGTGTTGCGTGCCACTGTGTTGGGGTTCCAGTCGGCCGACAGCCCCGAGGGGATGTCAATGCTGATGACCGTGGCCCCGGAGTCGGAAATGAACTTTACCAGCTCGCGGAAACCGCCGGCAAGGGGTTCGCGAAGGCCGGTGCCGAACAGGCCGTCGACCACTATGTAGTTCCGGTCAAGATGAGGGCGGTTAAATTGCTTCACCACCTCGGTGAAGTCCGCCTCGGGCCACTGCTGCAGCAACCGGTCGCGACACGTCAGGCAATCGGCCGACAGGCGGTCGCCGCCGATATTGAGCAGGAACACCTCCGGCTTATAACCCTGGTCGTAGAGCATCGAGGCCACAACCAACGCATCCGCGCCGTTATTTCCCGGGCCGGCAAATATGGCAATGCGGCTGTTGGCCTTTATGCGGCTAACAACCTCCACCACAACCCCTTCGGCAGTGCGCTCAATGAGTTGCAGCGAAGTAACGCCTTCGTTTTCTATAGTTTTGCGATCAAGTTCACGAATCTGATCGGCAGTAAAAATCTTCATCTTGGCTATGGTATAGTTTGCGCAAATTTACACCTTTTACCACAAAAAAGCAAACCAATTTGTTTTTCTCAACCTTATTGCATACTTTTGCCATATGGAATTGCCAAAAAAGTCAGACTATACAACTCCCCAACTGTCGGCCTCGAGCCACCAAATCCTGATTATAGGGGCCAACGGTGCCGGAAAGTCGCGTTTCACCTCGCGCCTGGTGGGTTCGTGCGCACCCGAGCAGGTCTTTGCAATCTCGCCGCTCCGCGCCCTCTACGGTGCTTTCAACTCCGAGGCCGAGCCCAACAGCATTGACTGGCTCTATGCCAAAGCCCTGGCCCGCTCGCCGCTGACGGTTGGCACCGTGGGAGTGCCCGCAACCGAGGCCGAACGCCTTATGGGCGTGATGCTCAGCGAGGAAATGACCACGCTGCTGGCATTCAAAATGGAGGGGAAAAGCGGCCGGATGCCCCTGACCAAGCTCGACCGCGTACTCAAACTCTGGAGCGAGATTTTTCCGGGCAACGACGTGTTGCGCCACAACGGCACCCTGCTTTTCGCCACTCCCGCCGACGGCGGCCAACGCCTGCAAACCAAACTCTCGCCCGGCGAGAAATTGGTGCTCTACTACTTCGGCGCGGTACTCTATGCCCCTGAAAATGCGGTGATTCCCATTGAGAGCCCCGAACTCTTCCTCCACCCAACCACGCTGCGCTCCGTGTGGGACCGCGTTGAGGCTCTCCGTCCCGACTGCACGTTTGTCTACACCACCCACGACCTCGACTTTGCCGCAACGCGCAGCTCCGCAACCACCATCTGGGTGCGCGGCTGCGACCCCGGAGCTGACCTGTTTGACTACGACGTGCTGCCCCCCGACTCACCCCTGCGCGAAGATATGTACCTGACCATTCTCGGTGCCCGCCGGCCGGTGCTCTTCATCGAGGGCGACAACACCCACTCCATTGACTCAAAGCTATATCCGCTGATTTTTCCCAACCACACAGTGCGCGCCTTAGGCTCGTGCGACCGCGTCATTGAGTCAACCCGCGTGTTCAACTCCCTGGAGGCGTTTCACCACCTCGACAGCATCGGCATAGTTGACCGCGACCGCCGTTCGGAGCAGGAAATCGCCTACCTCAGGCGCAAAAAAATCATGGTGCCGGAAGTTGCCGAGATTGAAAACCTGCTGCTGGTGGAGGAAGTGGTGCGCACGGTGGCTCGCGTGCACCGACGCGATGAAAACCGCGCCTTTGAAAAGGTAAAAGAGGCCGTTATGGCAATGTTTCGCTCCGAAATGCGCCAGCAAGCCCTGCAACACACCCGCCACCACGTAAAGCACACCATGGAACACCGCATCGATGGGCGATTTGCCACCATCACCAAGCTCGAGGAGCATATGACTGATCTGGTCGACGAAATCAACCCCCGCGCTATCTACGAGCAGTTTTGCCGCGAATTTCACGGCTACCTGCAAAACGGCGACTACGCCGCAGTGCTCCGCGTCTACAACCAAAAATCTATGGTTGGCCAGTGTAACGTTGGCCCCCTGACCGGCACCGGCGACAAGCGCGGCTACCTCACTGCCATCCTCAACATCCTCAAGACCTCCACCCCCGCAGCCGACACCATCCGCACCGCCCTACGCTCAAACATCAAGTAGGACCTCCTTCGCTTTCTCGGCATTGGTTATCGTCATACCTCTACTGCGCAGCAGAGTTATTTGTTCATCGAGAGTAATTGCTTTTCTTCCCATAACTATTGCAAAGGTAAGCAATATTTTTGCAATTTTTGCGCCAGACGACTACTTATTGACTATTTGTTGGCGAGGCGGGATTCGGAGGGGTTGTCGGCGGGGTGCCAGAAGCGGGTGTTGGCAAGGGCGTCGGGGAGGTATTGCTGGGCAACCCAGTGGCCGGGAAAGTCGTGGGGGTACTTATAGTCAGCGCCATAGCCCATCTCTTTCATCAGCGAGGTCGGGGCATTGCGCAGGTGTAGCGGCATGGGCAGATTTCCGCTTTTTTCAACCTCAGAGAGCGCGGCGGCAATCGCCATATATGCGGAATTGCTCTTGGGCGAACGCGCAAGGTATATCGTACACTCCGCCAACGGAATACGTCCCTCGGGCCAGCCGATTTTCTTGATAACGTCAAATGTGGCGTTGGCAAGGAGCAACGCGTTGGGGTTTGCCAGGCCAATATCTTCAGCGGCGAGTATCACAAGGCGGCGGGCAATAAATTCAGGGTCTTCGCCGCCGGCTACCATTCGCGCCAGCCAGTAAATCGCGGCGTCGGCATCGGAGCCGCGAACACTCTTGATGAAAGCCGAGATGATGTCGTAGTGCATCTCGCCCCCTTTGTCGTATGCCGCGGGGTTTTCTTGAAGGCGCTCGGTAACTATCGCGTCGGAAATCACCAGCGGCTCTCCGGCGGGGGTTGACTGTTCGAGTAAGTCAAGGATATTCAGCAGTTTGCGCGCATCTCCCCCTGCAAAGCGAAACAGCGCGTCGGTACTTTCAACCTTAACATCCATTTTCGACAACACTTCGTCGCGATTCAGCGCATTGTCGAGCAACCGCTGCAACTCGTCGGCCTCGAGGGGGCGCAGGGTGTAGACGCTGGCTCGCGACAGCAGCGGGCGGATGACCTCAAACGACGGATTTTCGGTCGTGGCTCCAATCAGCGTGACTATTCCGCTCTCCACGGCACCCAACAGACTGTCTTGCTGACTCTTGGAAAAGCGGTGGATTTCGTCAATAAACAATATGGGGCGCCCTTGGGAGAACATTGACTGATTGTCGGCGCGACAGCGTTCTATCACCTCGCGCACCTCCTTGACTCCGGCGCTTACGGCCGAAAGGGTGTAGAATGGCGAGTTGGTGGTGTTGGCAATTATGCGTGCCAAGGTGGTCTTTCCCACTCCGGGAGGACCCCAGAGTATGAATGACGATACGCGCTGCTGTTCAATCATACGTCGCAATATGGAGCCGGGACCCACAAGGTGGGTCTGGCCGATATAATCGTCGAGCGTCGTCGGACGCATTCGTTCAGCAAGAGGTTTTTGCATTTTGGGGAGTTAGGAGTTAGGAGTTAGGAGTTAGGAGTTGGGTTCGGGGGTCGATGGCCACGTGGCCGGAGTCGATTAGGGCGCGGAGGGCGGGGAGAGCCGCCTCCTCGCGGTAGCCGATAGCGGCAAAGAGTTGACGCGGCGATGTTTGGGGGTGGTGGCTGAGGTAGTGGCGGATAGCGGCTTTAAGGACTTTAGGGTCGTTAAGGTCATTAACAGCCTTGGACCGGCTGCGGCAGACGTCGCAGGTGCCACACTCCGCAGCTTCCTGTTCACCAAAATAGCTGAGAATGGTCTTGGCGCGACAGTCATCGGCACCAAACGCCAGTTGTTCCATAGCCTTGATGCGTTCCTCCATGCGGGCGCGTCTGATGTCGTATAGCGACTTGGGAATGTCAACGTATTTCGCCTCAATGCGGCGCGAAGGAAAGTAGAGAAACGGCTGCTGACGGCGCGGCACGTAGTGGATGGCGTGCATCCGCGTGAGGTCAAGCAGGGTGTGATACAGCTCATCGGTCGTCATACCGAGATACGATGCAATCACCGTTTCCACAATGTTCACGTAATCGGCAAAGATTCCCGGACAGGTGCGCAGCAAGTAGACCATCACTTTTTCCTGCGCGGGCGAAAACTGCATGGCATACATCTCGTCGCGGCGACATACGGCCATAACCCGCGCCTTGGCGTCAACATCTTCGGCATACTCCACGTAGCCGGCAAGAGAGAGCATCTGGAGCGCGGAGCGGGCAGTGGCGGGCCACAGCTTCTCGCGGGTACAAAATTCTTCGAGATTGAAGTCAAACGTTTGATACTGACCCTCGCCAAGGCAGAGGTCAATGAAGAGGCAGGCTTTTTCATACACTCCGGCAATGTATTCTCGCGGAGGGAACGCCTCCTCAAGGCGGCGACGAAGCACTGCGCGGTCCTGGGGCGACACCAGGGCAACGGCAAACGACTGCTTGCCGTCGCGACCCGCACGACCCGCCTCCTGATAATACTCCTCGAGCGACGATGGGAGGTCGTAGTGAATCACCACCCTGACATCCGGTTTGTCTATACCCATGCCAAAGGCGTTGGTGGCCACCATCACTCTGACCCGCGAGTCTTTCCAGCGCTGCTGGCGCAGGTCTTTTTCCTCGGGCAGGAGTCCGGCGTGGTAGCTCTCGGCGGATATTCCCTCGGCAATCAGCGCCTTGGCAATTTCGGCTGTCTTCTTGCGCGAGCGCACGTAGACGATTGCCGTGCCCGACGTGTTGCGAAGCACCGTGAGCAGCCGCTCGGCCTTGTTGATGTCGCGGCGCACTATGTAGTGGATATTTGGCCGCGCAAAGCTCATCTGAAAGGTCTTGCTCCCGGGGCGGAACTCCAGCTGAGTGCGGATGTCGTCGGCAACCTGCGGAGTCGCCGAGGCCGTAACGGCCATGACCGGCACCTTGGGGAAGTAGCGGCGCAGCTTGGCAATGCCCAGATAGCTCGGGCGGAAGTCATAGCCCCACTGCGATATGCAGTGGGCTTCATCAACAACTATCAGGCTGATGTTCCAGGTTTTAAGCTCGCCGAAAAAGCGTTCGTTCTGCAGCCGTTCGGGCGAGAGGTATATGAACTTCACCTTGCCGAGCTCGGCTTTTTGAATTGCGAGGTTCCACTCCCGGCGCGTCAGGCCCGAGTGCATATACACGGCCGCAACGTCGTGGCTGCGAAGATTGTCAACCTGATCTTTCATCAGCGAAATCAGCGGAGTAATCACCACCGTGATGCCCCCGAGCATCAGCCCCGGCACCTGAAAAGTAATGCTCTTGCCACCCCCCGTGGGCATCAGCGCCAGCGTGTCGGCCCCGCTGAGCACGGAGTCGATAATCTCGGCCTGCAGCGGGCGAAACGAGTCGTAGCCCCACTTGTCCTTAAGCGCATCTATCGGCTGCTGATAATTCATTACTTTTTTTGCTACATAAAAGTAGGAACGAACTGAATGCCAAGGATTGCAGCAATGCGGAAGAAGCTTGAAAGCTGGATGTCGGCCTTGCCGTTTTCAACCCTTGCAATATAACTTTGTTCGCGTCCAAGCTTTTCAGCAACCTGCTTTTGTGTAAGGTTAAGCTCTTTGCGGCGTTCGCGAAGCATATTCCCATAGAACCATGCAAGCGCTTCCTCATCAAAACTATCGCGACTTGGAGTTCCCTTTACACCATATTTCGCATCAAGCTCATCATTAAATGACGTTAGCTTAGCCAATTTTTCCGGATTCAACTTTCTCATAATTCCATATTATTAATTATAGTGAGCGCTTTTTCTATTTGTTTACGGTAGTCTTTGTTATCTTTTTTAAGAAACCCGTTAAGCAAGATTATTTTCTTTGCTTCTATGAAATTATCGTGATCTATAGCAAACAAAACCGTACGGTATTCGTTTGTACCAACCGATACTCTCAGGTCATACAAATCGGTATTTTCAAGATGTTTTATAAATTTGGTGGAAACATTATAAACAGAAGCTATCACGGCCATTACATACTGAAATTTAGTCTGCACCTTGGATGACAAAGACTCATAGAACGCAATAAATTCTGGCGTTCGGAGAATTGTTCTCACATTTTGCTTGGAGAAATCTTCATTTTCCATTGCGCAAAGATAACTAATTAGTAATATATGTACAAGTTTTTTAGTAAAAAGTTTATCTTGCCGCAAAAAAATAACGGATACCGGAGGGCGGTATCCGCTAAGGATGGGTAATTGTGTGTGTTTTGTTTCAAGCTTTTGAGTACTGCAAAGTTAGCACGAAAAAAAGCACCCCTCCAAGAGAATTATGTTAAAAATTTACATAATCCCAATGGGGGGGGGTATTTTGTTGATTTCCAGGGTGTTACGCTGTTACAAAATTATTTCAATATTTCCTTTACCTGGAGCTGCAGCGGCAGGGCGGAGGTGTGGTGTTTGTTCTCCTCGATGGTGTAGACAATGGAAAACGGCTCGCCCGACGACACTATGGGAAACTTCACGGCCTGATTAAACGCAATGGCGCTCACGGCGTGGGTACCCTCGGGGTTCACAAGGTCGAGCTTGATATGCTCGTTGGTCTTGCCCACAATCTTCGACGTTTCGGCGGCCAAAACCCCCGAGGTGCGAAACACCGGCTTCTGATTGCCGGGGCCATAGGGGTTGAGGCGGCGCAGAAAGTGGAGCATCTCAACGTTGATTTCTTCAAACTTCAGGTCGGCATCCACTACGTGGGTGGGCCGCAGCTGCGCGTCGGTAATGTGTTCCACAACATAGCGTTCAAATCGCTCGGCAAATGCGGGAATGTTTTCCGGCTTCATACTCAGCCCCACGGCGTAAGTATGGCCGCCAAAGTTCTCCAGCAGGTCCTCACACGACTCCACAGCCGAATAGATGTCGAAACCCTGCACCGAGCGCGACGACCCGCTGGCCAGGCCGTTGGTAAGCGTAAGCACCACGGCGGGCTTGTAGTACACTTCCGTAAGGCGCGAGGCCACGATGCCGATGATGCCGCGATGCCAGTCTTTATTATACATCACAATGGCCTTCTTCGACTCGGTACCTTCGCCTCGCTGGGTCAGCAGCGCCTGTGCCTCTTCGGTAATTTGCTTGTCGAGCTCCTTGCGGTCTTTGTTGTACTGGTCAATTTCAAGCGCCTTGGCGCGGGCCTCTGCAGCATCGCGGGCCACGAGCAAATCCACGGCCTCCCGACCGCTCTGCATGCGCCCTGAGGCGTTGATGCGCGGCCCTATCTTGAAGATTACGTCAGAAATGGTGATTTCCCTTCCCGTCAGCCCGCAGATGCGCATAATGGCACGCAGACCGATGTTGGGGTTGGAGTTAAGGCGGCGCAGGCCGTGATAGGTCATCACGCGATTCTCGCCAATCATCGGCACGATGTCGGCAGCAATGCTCACCGCCACCAGGTCGAGATAATTCTCAAGGTCACGAGCAGGCAGGCCGTTGCTCATAGCAAACGCCTGCATAAACTTGAACCCCACGCCGCAACCGCTCAGGTCGCGAAAGGGATATGTAGAGTCCTCGAGCTTGGGATTCAGAATCGCCGTGGCCGCAGGCAGCTCCGCGCCGGCAACGTGATGGTCGCAGATAATGAAGTCTATACCCTTGGTTTTGGCATAGGCAATCTCATCGTTGGCCTTGATGCCACAGTCAAGTATAATTACCAACTTCACTCCGGCATCGGCAGCAAGATCAACAACATGGCGCGTAATGCCATAGCCGTCGTCGTAGCGCCCCGGAATGTAGTAGTCAATCCGCGAGTAGAATTGCGATAAGTACTTGTAGACCAGCGCCACTGCCGTGGTGCCGTCTACGTCATAGTCACCATAGACCAGAATTTTCTCCTTGGCCCCCATAGCCTCATTCAAACGCGCTACGGCCACATCCATGCCGGGCATGAGATATGGGTCGTGGAGGTCAGAGAGTTGGGGCGAAAAAAACTTATATGCCTCATCAACAGAGGTTATACCCCTGTCGCGCATGATTTTAGCCATCACCGGCGAGTCGAAATAGCGTTCTACTGCGGGGCGATGGGGGGTATCGTCAGGCGCGGGGCGGTAAGCGGAGTGGTCTGTGGTTAGCGGGTTCCATTTTTCGGTCATTTATGTTATGTTTTTATTATTATCGCAGAGCGGCTGACTTCGACCAATTCGGTCAAAATCAGCAACATAGCCGACCGAGAAGAGAGAGAGGAGCAAGGATTTTCGGCCTTTGTCTACCCCAAAGTTACAAAAATTCCCCCACCCACCCCTAATCTTTAACGTTTTTTAAATGATTATTGCAGCTGTTTGAGCAGGGGGTAGGCGGCGTGGATGCCGAGCTGGCCGGAGCGGGAAATGTCGCTGACTGCCGCATCGCGGTTGCCCCGGCTCATCTGCGCAAAGCCTCGGTTGTAGTATGCCGCACCGAGTGTGGGGTCAATCTCAATGGCTTGGGTGAACTCGGCAATTGCGTCTGTCCAGTTTTCGAGCCTCAGATATATGACTCCCCGGTTATAGTGGGCCACGGCCATACGCGGATTCAGGTCAAGGGCGCGGTTGAGGTCGTCGAGAATCTTCTCCAACACCATGGTGCTCTGCGCATTAAGCGCGGCAGCATCGCCCTCGATCACCACTTGTCCGAGGCCGGCCTCTTGCATGCGGTAGCGCACGGCCGAGCGCATCAGATAGGCCGGAGCAAAGTCTGGCTGCGCGGCTATGACGGCATTGAGGTCGGCCAGGGCGGAGGAGTAGTCCTTGAGCGTCGCATAGTCCATTGCGCGGGCAAAGCGGTCAAGGGTACGTGCTTCGCCGGAGGTGATTTTGGCACCCAGGCGCTGAATGCTCTCAAAGTGGCGGTCGAGTTCCGACTCGCGAGTCATGGTGGGGAGGTTGTTGGAGAGGAACACCACAAAGGGCAAGACGCGCGCAGCGTTGAGGTCGTTAATCTCGCGGTCGTAAGCGCCGGAGCCGTCGGCGGTGTAATATGTCAGCTGATAAATGGGCAGCGGCTCAACGGCGGCGCGGCGGTTTTGTATGCGTCCGCGCATTCCTTTGGCGTTGAAATTCTGCGCAATGGCATCGTCATCGGTCTCGGCGGTTTGCAATGCCTTAAAGCGGGCAATGGCATCCTCGGTGCTTTCCGTCGGGTCAGATTTGTCGGGCGTGGCAGGCTCGCCTGTTACCTTGGTGTGAGCAATCTGCGAGGCGTGGCGATAGTCTTTGCGGGCGGCGGTGCTTTCGCCCATAGCATCGTAGATTTGCGCACGCAGGGCGTAGGCGGCAAACATCTCCGGATATGCCTCGACAACGTCGTTGGCATCGGCCAATGCGCCGATATATTCGCCTTTGTCGAGCTTGACAAGGGCGCGGTTGAAGCGGGTACGCAGGTCGCCGGGACGCAGCTGCAGGGCGCGATTGAGGTCGGTGAGGGCGCGGTCGTTATCGTGGAGCTCGGCGCGGAGCATTGCGCGGTTAAAGAGCGCCTGATAGTTCATCGGCTCATGTTCGAGAACGTAGTCAAGGTCGTCGAGAGCGCCGTTATAGTCGTTGGCATTATAGCGGGCCACGGCGCGGTTCACGCGCAGAAACACCCTGTCGGGCTGCAACAAAACGGCGCGTTCCATATCTTCGAGCGCCTTGCGGGGATCGTCTTGGTTCAAAGCGGCGCGCAGGCTCAGAGCACCCACGGAGTTCTCGTTGAGCCTCAGCGCCTTGTCAAGGTCAGCGCGGGCACTGATGGTGTCGCCGCGATGCAGATTGAGCTGTGCGCGGCCAAGGTAGCCGTCGTCAAACCTCGGATACACCTCCAGAAGCTCGGCGTAGGTGGAATCGGCATCGGCGAAACGGTCAACCGCTTCCTGAGCCAAAGCCTTGTTGAACAAAATGTTGCGGTTGTGTGGCAGTAGCGAAAGTGCGCAGTCATAATATTCTATGGCCGCCGTAAAGTTGCCAAGGCACTGGCTCGCAACGCCGCGAACCTCCCAGGCATCTGGTAGAAACGGATTGATTTCCACAGCTTTGCGGGCATCGCTCTCTGCGCCTGTGAAGTCCTCGAGGTTATACTTGGCAATGGCGCGGAGAAAGTATGGCTCAGGAAGATATGGCTTGGAGTCGATAACCTGATTAAAATACTGAATGGCCAGGAGGTTATCATTGAAATACAGAGCGTTGCGACCGACCTGGAGAGTATGGTCGGTATTGAGCTGCGCTGCCGCCGTCAGCGGCAGCAACAGCATGAGGAAGAGGATTTTAACTACGTGCAATTTGGTTTGCTTTGACTACGGCTGAGGAGATATGGTTGCAAATATGGTCAGCACCGAGCAAAGCGTCGATGTTGCTCTTGTGGAGCACGGCGCGAACCTCCTCGCGAACGCCCGAAAGCACCACGTGGATACCCTCAGCCTGCGAGGATTTTATGAGGATTTCGAGGTTGTGGAGGCCCGTGGAGTCAATAAATGGCACCTTGCGCATACGGATTATGCGGACCTTGGGTTTCTCCTCGCCCACGGTGGTGCGCATCATTTCATCAAACTTTGTGGCCACGCCAAAGAAGAATGGACCGTCGATTTCGTAGACCTGAACGCCGGGGGCGAGGTCAAGCTCCTCGTGGGCGGAGAGGTCGGTGTTTTCGGCTGCGTCGAGCTTGTCGCCATACACCTTGATTTCGGTGTTTTCCATAACGCGGCGCAGGAAGAGCACAATGGCTAAGAGCAGACCAATTTCAATGGCTATGGTGAGGTCGAAAATCACTGTGAGGAAGAACGTTACCAGCAGCACGGAGATGTCGCTCTTAGGGTTATGGAAAATTGCGCAGACCGTGCGCCAGCCGCTCATATTGTAAGCCACAACCATCAGCACGGCGGCCAGACACGACATCGGCACGAGCTGAATCAGCGGCATGGCAACGAGGAAAATCACCAGCAGCACAATGGCGTGGATAACTCCGGCAACCGGGGTGCGTCCGCCGTTGGTAATATTGGTCATTGTGCGGGCAATTGCGCCGGTAACCGGGATGCCGCCAAACATCGGCACAACTACGTTGGCCAATCCTTGGCCGATGAGCTCGGAATTGGAGTCGGTGCGCGACCCGGTGATACCGTCGGCCACCGTGGCGCTCAGCAGCGACTCGATAGCGCCGAGAATCGCTATGGTGAATGCAGAGGGGAGCAACGCATTTATAGTAGTCATATTAAGCTCAAAGCCGTGGGGCAGCGGAATGTCGGTTTTCAGCTCGCCGAAACGTCCGCCGATGGTCTCCACCGGGAGGTCAAGAAAATAAACCACCGGGGTGACAATCAAGATTGCCAGCAGTGCGCCGGGCAGCTTTTTGCTCACCTTGGGAGCAAGAATTATTATAAGGAGCGAAACTGCGGCAACGCCAAGAGTCACCGGGTCAATGTTGCTGATATTCTTCAGATACACACCCCACTTGGGCAAAAATTCCGAGGGGATGTTGGTCAGTCCGAGGCCGAGAAAATCATTGACTTGAGTCGAAAAAATGGTCAGCGCAATGCCGGCGGTGAACCCCACCACGATAGGATAGGGAATGAACTTGATGACCGTGCCCAGGCGGAAAAAGCCCATCATTATCAGAATGAGGCCGGCCATAAAAGTAGCGATTGCAAGACCCTGGAGGCCAAACTGGGCAATGATGCCGTAAACAATCACGATAAATGCACCCGTGGGGCCGCCGATCTGCACCGAGTTGCCGCCACACACGCTGACAATGAAGCCGCCGATAATGGCCGTGATAAGGCCGATTGTGGGACTCACACCCGACGCGATACCAAACGCAATTGCCAATGGCAGAGCAACTATGCCCACCACTATGCCGGCAATCAAATCATCCTTAAACTTTGACGCGGAATAGCCGCGCAACGCCGAAACGATTTTCGGCTTGTAAGTAAATGCACCTGTTATATTCATAATCAGGCGCAAAGGTACGGAAAATTTTTGGTTTAACACTTATTTGCGCGGGTGGGCAGGGTTTTTGCCCGCCCCGCAGCGTATCTTTGCAACATCTTAATCTAACATTGACATTATGGAATACATCACTATGATACGCGAGCGCAACCGCAGATTCACAGCTGCCCTGCGCAAAAAAATGGCGCAGGAGCGCCTCGAAAAAGCTACCAACGCAGTAATCAATCAGGTGCTCAACGAGCCGGTTGAACGCGGTTTCTTCGTTTCGGTTGACCACATCATCGTTATGGACCGCCTGCGCCGCGAGGGCAAGATGCCGCCGCTCAAAGAAATCAAGCGCCAAATGTGGGAGGAAATTTTCTCCATCTTTGACCAATTCCTGCAGCGCAACCCCGAGGAAACCCTCACCGAAGCGGCAATTCACGTAGTATCGCGCGGACGCGCCTCACGTTTTTACATAACCGGAGCCACGGCTCAAAAAATCATCAAAACATTATGAAAAATCAAATCAGCTTTGCATCTACCATTGATGCCATCTATGCAATGTCGGCCTTGCGCTCAGTAATCAACGACCCCACCCTGCCCGGCCCCATAGGCCGCGACGAAGAGGAATCTTTGCGCGCCGTGACCCGGCGGGTTTTCCATGAACTCTGCGCCGAACTCAATGCTGAGGCCTCCGGCGAGTCAGTCAATCTCAGCTGCGACTGCCACGAGCTGCTGCAGGCAGTGCTCACCGACCGCACAGTCGCCGAGCTGTCGCTGCGCACCCCGCGCTCCGACCTTATGCGCCGTCTGCGCTGCCGTCTGCGTCCCCGCCCACCAAAATCCGCAACCGGCTATTAAACTTTATTAACCGTAGAAATGTTAAAAAGGTGTATCAACTATTTATTTATGAGATTACCTTTCTTCATCGCATTGCTTACGGCCTCTTTGGCCACGAATTTCTCCTTAGCACGGGGCATTGACAGCATCGCCAATGCCCTCGTTTCTCTGCCCGACTACGCCGCCAAAGTCAGCTACGCCGTCACCCTGCCCCAGGCTGACGACGACGTTGTCTACACTGTCAGCCTCCGTCAGCCCGATGCATCCGACAGCTACCTGATTGACTGGAGCGTGATGTCCCCCTCAGGACCGGTAGAGGGTTTCACGGCGTGGTTCAACGGCCACTTTTACAACTTCCGCAACCGCCGCCTGCAGGAATATCACGCCGACTGGGACACCACGGCAACTCCGCAGGCCAAACCCATACAAGATTCCGCACAATTCGCCTCGCTGCTTCCCCGACGCATAGCGCAGACTCTGCGCGAAGTGGAGTCTTCGCCGGGCTACACCTGCAGCGTGACCACCCGGGGCGACGAGGTCAAGGTCGAAGCCGTGCGCCAACTCGCCGGAGAGCCCGATGCGGAAATGACCTGGATATTCAACTCCGAAACCCTCGCGCCCAAGGAGTTTTATGGCGACTACAATCCCGGTGCCATCACCGGCCAGCAGGTCAAAGCCACATATAATTATGACGTGGATGGCTTGGGCGGCGCGGTAATGTCGGAGGAGTTTCTGCGCAGCCGCTACCCCGAGGCGTTCTCACGCTATCGCGAGAGTCAATTCTCCATCGAAAATATGCGCGGCGATCAACTCCCGGCATTCTCCCTGCCCAACATCAGCGGCGGCAGACTGGCCCGCCAAGCCGCCGACGGCTTCGACTTCCCTACGGTCGTTGCCCTACTCGACTCCGAAAGCCCCCTTGCCGCCGATTTTGTCAGCGCCATTCGCGGAGCAATAAACCGCCTGCCGTTCACCGCCAACGTTATTTGGGCAGCGAGCAGCAAGAATCCCCGCGAGGTGTCCGAACTGCTCGGCAACCTCGCCCCGGAAGAAACCGCCCTGACCGCAGCCGCCACGCTGGCGCTGAGCTGCGGAGCCTCGGTGCTCCCGGTGGTGATGGTCTGCGACACCTCCGGCAAAATCACCGACCTCGCCGTGGGAATGAACAATACCCTAACCACCGACGTTATCCAAATGCTAACTCATTAGGCGTTGGGCGTTGGGCTTTAGGCACTGGGCATTAGCCACTCCGCCACTATGCCACTCCGCCACTCCGCCACTCCGCCACTACTCACTCCTAACTCCTAACTAAAAAAATGGAAACTGTATATTTTCAAGGAAACCCCTGCCATACTTATGGTGACCTCCCCATAGTCGGCGAAAAAGCCCCATGCTTCACCCTCGTGGACCAAAACCTCAAGGAAATTCGCTGCAACGACTTCACAGGGAAACGTGTAGTGCTTAACATATTCCCCTCGCTCGACACCGACGTGTGCGCCGCCAGCGTGCGCCGCTTCAATCAAGCAGCCGCCGAGCTGAACGACACCGTGGTAATCTGCGTGTCGATGGACCTGCCGTTCGCCGCCAAGCGTTTCTGCTCGGCCGAGGGCATCAACAACGTAGTGGTTGCCTCCGCATTCCGCTCGCCGCTCTTCAGCCAGCGCTACGGCCTGGAGCTAATCGACGGCCCGCTGGCCGGACTGCTTGCCCGCGCTGTGATAATCTACGACACCGACCTGAAGATTATCTATGAGCAGCTCGTCGACGAAATCACCAACGAGCCGGACTATCGCGCCGCGCTTGACGCTCTCAAGCAAGAACAACCCGCCGAATAAGGCCGATTTTTGCCCTCCCATCGTCGGGGAGATTGCAAATTTTAAAATCTCAGAGCCTCAAAATCAGCCATTGGTTAACCCAACAGGTTGATTTTGAGGTTGTTTTGGAAAATTTCGCAGTTTTCGGTTTTTTTGTCAGAAAAATTGCGTAACTTTGGGCTGCCAAAAACTCCGGCAAGCTCAATTTTTACACTCTATATAAATGACTATCAATTGGTTGACAGAGAATGTAGAGTTCCCCGAAGTCATTGAGAAGCCATTGGTGGAGGCTTGGCTGGCAAAAGTGGCCGAGGCTCACGGCAAAATTCCGGGGACGCTGACTTATATCCTCACCAACGATGAGGGTATCCTTGCCATAAACCGTAAATTTCTGCAACACGATTATTACACAGACATCATCACCTTCGACTACTCGAAGCGCAAAATGGTGAGCGGCGACATCTACATCTCACTCGAAACCGTTGCCACTAACGCCGAGCAATTCAACCAAAACCCCATTCGTGAACTCCACCGCGTGCTGGCCCACGGCCTGCTGCACCTCTGCGGCATAAACGACAAAGGCCCCGGCGAACGCGAAATCATGGAGCAACACGAAGATGCCGCCCTCGTCCTGCTCGCAAGCTTAGTGAACAGTGAACAGTGAACAATTAATAATGCATAATTGAACTCCTAACTCCTAACTGATTGAACTTCAACTTTGACGTCATAGTAGTTGGTGCCGGCCACGCCGGTTGCGAGGCAGCGCGTGCTGCAGCCCTCACAGGCTGTTCAACGTTGCTGATTACCATGGATTTAAACAAGATTGCGCAGATGAGCTGCAACCCTGCAATCGGCGGCATAGCCAAGGGCCAGATCGTGCGCGAAATAGACGCACTCGGCGGTGCCATGGGCTTTATTACCGATGCCGCATCCATTCAGTTCCGCATGCTCAACCGCAGCAAAGGCCCCGCAATGTGGAGCCCACGCGCACAGGCCGACCGCATGAAGTTTTCGCAGCTCTGGCGCCGCGAACTGGAAACCACGCCCGACCTCTATATGTGGCAAGACTCGGCAACCGAACTGCTGATTGAGGGCGATAAAGTCTGCGGCGTGCGCACCGCCTGGGGCGTAAGTTTCACGGCAAAAGCCGTGGTGCTGACCAACGGCACATTCCTCAACGGACTTATGCACGTCGGGCGCTCGCAAATTCGCGGCGGCCGCGTCAGCGAACCGTTTGCTACCGGCCTTACGGAGCAATTGGTAAGCCTCGGATTTCAGGCCGACCGCATGAAAACCGGCACCCCGGTGCGCCTCGATGCCCGCACAATCGACTTCAGCCTCTGCACTCGCCAGGACGGCGATGATGCCGCCGATAAATTCTCATACCTACCCGAAAGCCGGCGCACTCTCAAGCAGCTGCCCTGTTGGACCACCAAAACCAACCCCGAAACCCACGCGATTTTGCGCGAGGGACTGCCCGATTCGCCGCTCTACAACGGCCAAATCAAGAGCATCGGACCGCGCTATTGCCCCAGCATCGAGACCAAAATAGTCACTTTTGCCGACAAAGACGAACATCATCTTTTCCTCGAGCCCGAGGGGGAGAACACTACGGAATATTACCTCAACGGCTTCTCTTCGTCGCTGCCGTTCAATGTTCAAATGCGAGCGCTCCGCACCATTCCCGCGCTGCGCAACGTGCAGATTCTGCGTCCCGGCTACGCCATAGAATACGACTTTTTTCCGCCCACGCAGCTCTATCACACCCTCGAGACGCGCCTGATTCACGGCCTCTATTTTGCCGGACAAATCAACGGCACCACGGGCTATGAAGAAGCCGCCGGCCAGGGTCTGATTGCCGGACTTAACGCCTCAGCCGCCGTGCGCGGAGTTGACCCGTTCACTCCCGCCCGCGACCAGGCATACATCGGCGTGCTGATTGATGACCTGGTGACCAAGGGCGTTGATGAGCCCTACCGAATGTTCACCTCACGCGCCGAATATCGCATACTGCTGCGTCAGGACGATGCCGACTCGCGTCTCACCCCCGACGGCTACCGCATGGGGCTGGCCACCGACCATCGCCTCAACACTCTCCGCGAAAAAGAAGCGCAGATTCAAGCCCTCACCGACGAGCTTCGAGCCGCCTCACTCAAGGTCGACCAAATCAATCCGCTGTTGGCAGAAATCCGCTCGGCACCGGTGAGCCAGACCGTCCGCGCAGCCGATGTGATTCTGCGCCCGGGTATGGATATGTCGCTGCTGAGCCGCCTGCTCCCCGGCATCTGCAACTACTCCGACGAGGTACGCCAGGCCGTGGAAATCCGTCTGAAATATGCCGGATATATTGACCGCGAACGCCAGCTTGCCGAGAAGATGACCAAGATTGACCATATTACCCTCGGCGACAAACTCGACTACTCCGCCATCACGGCACTATCGACCGAAGCGCGTCAAAAGCTCACGGCAATGAAGCCCGAGACGGTGGGCCGCGCGAGCCGCATTCCCGGGGTCAGTCCTGCCGACATCAACGTGCTGTTGCTGATGTTGGGCAAGTGATTGTTTCACGTGGAACACTATCAACTTACGAATATTCAAAAACTTAACTAATTTAACCTAAATATGGAATACATCAAGAAACGTATCCGCGACGTTCAAGACTTCCCCACCAAGGGAGTACTCTTCAAAGACCTCACAACGGCATTCAAAGACCCCCGCGCCCTCCACATCATCGGCTGGGACCTGGGGCAGCTTTATCGCGACAAAGGCGTGACTAAAGTGGTCGGCATTGAAAGTCGCGGCTTCATCGGCGGTTCAATTCTGGCATTTGAAATCGGCGCCGGATTCGTGCCCTGCCGAAAACCCGGCAAGCTCCCCGCAGAAACCATCAAGGCAACCTACGAAAAAGAATATGGCACCGACACCATCGAGATTCACGCCGACTCAATCGGCCCCGACGACGTGGTGGTTATCCACGACGACGTTCTCGCCACCGGTGGCACCATGGCGGCAGCCTACGAACTAATCAAGTCGATGAACCCCAAGAAAATCTACATCAACTTCATCATCGAGCTCACCGCCCTCAACGGCCGCGCCAAGCTCCCAGCCGACGCCGAAGTAACCTCACTGATTACTTATTGAGTGGCACTCCACGAAAAATCACCGGAACTGAGGCAGAAGATTTCGCTGATGCCAACCACCCCGGGCGTCTACACCTACTACGACGCTTCGGGGACGGTGATTTATGTGGGTAAGGCAATCAACCTCAGGCGCCGAGTCAGCTCCTACTTCAACCGCACCCACGACAGCGTGCGCACCAACCTGCTGGTACGTGCAATCGCCGACGTGAGCTACATTGTGGTACCCACCGAGCAGGATGCCCTTAACCTCGAAAACTCCATGATTAAAGAGTACAAACCGAGGTATAACGTACTGCTCAAAGATGACAAATCCTACCCCTGGATAGTGGTCACCAACGAGTACTACCCCAGGGTATTTATGACCCGCGAAAGACTCAAAGACGGCTCGAAATATTTCGGGCCATATACCGACACAGCCTCTGCCAAAGCAGTGTTGAACCTAATACACGAACTCTACCCTATCCGCAATTGCCGCCACGCCATCACCCCCGACTACCTCGCCCGAGGCAAGGGGCGCATATGCCTCGAATACCACCTTAAAAAGTGCCGCGGCTGCTGCATCGCGGGGATGGTTGACCAAGGGGATTACCTGGATTACATTGAGCGCATCAAGCAAATTCTTCGCGGTGAAACCGGAGCATTGCTCAGCCATCTGAAGACCGAAATGACCCGCCTGGCCGAGGAACTGAAATTCGAGGAAGCCCACGAACTCAAAAAGCAATACGACCTGATTGAGCGTTATCAGTCCAAGTCGGTGATTATCAGCCAAGTGCTTGACCAGATAGATGTGTTCGGCATTTCCGACGAAGGAGATAAAGACGTGTATATCAACTACATGCACCTGCGGCGCGGTGCCGTGGTGCGCTCACTGACGCTCCACTACACACGCTCGCTCGAGGAATCAGCCCCTACCCTGCTCTCCTATGCCATCAACGAAATCCAGCAGCGCTTCGGAGCCGAGTTCGACGAGGTGGTGGTTGAAACCCTCCCTGAGACTGAGTTCCCCGGCGTGAAATTCACCATTCCGCAGCGCGGCGACCGCGCAAAGCTCCTCGACGTAAGCAAGCGCAACGCTGCGCAGAGCCGCGCCGATGCCATAGCCCGCACCGAGAAA
Source organism: Prevotella sp. (assembly GCA_023666665.1). GTDB lineage: Bacteria > Bacteroidota > Bacteroidia > Bacteroidales > Muribaculaceae > UBA3263. The sequence continues at coordinate 84,726 of JAMPBN010000003.1, forward strand.
CTCAACCCCGAGCAGCGCACAATGAGGGTGCTCAAACGCATACAGGACGACTTCCGCCTGCCCGAATTGCCACGCCACATTGAATGCTTCGACAACTCAAACATCCAGGGCACAAACCCGGTAGCCTCGTGCGTGGTGTTTCGCAACGCCAAGCCGGCAAAAAAAGACTATCGCCACTTCAAAATCCAGACTGTGGAGGGGCCGGACGACTTCGCCTCGATGCGCGAAATCATTACCCGACGTTATACGCGATTGCTTCAGGAAGCCCCCGACGACCTGCCGCAGCTCATAGTGATAGACGGCGGCAAGGGGCAGCTCTCGGCCGCAGTAGAGGCCCTGGATTCCATCGGCCTGCGTGGAGAAATCCCCATTGTGGGCATCGCAAAACGCCTTGAAGAAATCTACTTTCCCGGTGACACCATTCCGCTCTATATCGACAAAAATTCCGAAACCCTGCGCGTGATTCAACATCTGCGCGACGAAGCCCACCGCTTCGGCATAACTTTTCATCGCGACCTGCGCAGCAAAGGCCAGACTGTCAGTGCATTAGACGGCATAGCAGGTATCGGCGAGAAAACTAAACAGCTGCTGCTCAAAAAATTCCGCTCCGTGGCCAAAGTAAAAGCCGCCACTCTGGATCAGCTAACCGACCTCATCGGCCCGGCCAAAGCCCAAACATTATACAAAGCACTTCACGATGCAGATTGACGAACGATATATGTGGCGGGCCCTCGAGCTTGCCGCCAAAGGAGAAATCGGTACCCACCCCAATCCCATGGTCGGCGCAGTAATCGTAGCTGCCGACGGAAAAATCATTGGTGAGGGTTACCACAAGAAATGCGGCCAAGCCCACGCCGAAGTTAACGCAATCAATTCAGTGGACAGTGGTCAGTGGACAGTGGGTAGTGAAGATTGGACAATGTACGTTAGCTTAGAGCCGTGCGCGCATTATGGAAAGACACCGCCCTGCGCCAAGTTGATAATTGAGAAAGGAATTAAGCACGTGGTCGTGGGTATGGTTGACCCATTTGCCAAAGTCCACGGCAAGGGGATTCAGATGCTCCGCGATGCCGGGGTGGAAGTCACTGTCTTGGACGGCAAGATTGCCGAAGCTTGCCGGGAGCTGAACCGCCGCTTCATCACGGCTCACACCCTCGGTCGCCCCTACATTGCGCTGAAATGGGCGCAAACCGCCGATGGGTTCGTTGACCGCCTGCGCTTGCTGGAGGAGGAGCCGCTGCGAATTTCCACTCCCGAAAGCCGGATAGCCATGCACAGCTATCGCTCAACGTTCGATGCCATCGCGGTTGGTTCCGAAACAGAAAAGATGGACCGCCCGCGCCTGGACGCGCGGCTGTGGCCCGGCGGCCGCGATCCTCAGCGCGTGTATCTTCACCGAGGCGAACTGCTGCCCCAGTTGCAGCAGATGTATGCCGACGGCATCACCTCGCTGCTCATTGAGGGAGGCCCCACCCTGCTCCGCTCATTCATCGCCGCCAATCTCTACGACGAAGCCCGCGTAGAAATCAACCCCTCTCTAACTCTCTCTGCCGGCATCCCCGCCCCGGAAATTTTAAACGATGAACGACTCACAATTCTTAGCTCAGACAGGTAACTATGAAAACTGGAACGTCTACAAATTGTCGCTGATAATTTGAACCTTTTTGGGAATGGGGGCGTTTTAGTGTCAAAGAGAAGGCATTTCAGACTTTAACAAAAGGTCACCAACCACCAACTCGATAACCTTCTCCTCGCCTCGGGCCGCCGGTCCGAGGCTCTTTTATTTGTGAAAATATGTTATAGGCCCGCCGTTTTTGTTAATCTCAGCGACCTCGCCGTCAACGACATCATAATCGTCGGCACCGACGGCAAAGCGCGTGGAGCGTTATTTGTGAGCAACATTCTGCGCGGCGATGGGTCCACCGACTGCATTCAATTGAACTACAAAGAAGTAGCAGCTACCAATTGACATCATATCTAATAGTTGAATGTCGGTTTGGGGAATGCAACAGGGAGGGCGCGGCCGCAAAGTCGCGCCTCTTTTGCGCCTCTTTTGCGTTAAAAATTGGTAATTTGGTGGGAGATTGATGGAATTATTGTATCTTTGCGCTATGAGTGACAAAGAATTTAAATCATATCGCTTTGCCTCGGCTGAAGATCCCACAGACGAAATGCTTGACCGCTTAATGGCTATGGCTGCAAAGCGAGTACGTGAAAAGAATCGCGAAACAAAAGAGCGTTACTTTACTGAATTATCAAACAAATGTCGAGGAATTAAAAAGAATCAGGGTTTATGAGAAAATCCGGTCATTCGCCCATATTGATAGTAATTGCCGGGCCTAATGGTTCCGGGAAAACTACAATCACAACCGAGGTGATTGAGAGTGATTGGATGGAAGATTCCATATATATTAACCCGAACAATATTGCACAAGAAAAATTTGGGGATTGGAACTCCTCAAGTGCAATACTCAAAGCCGCAAATTACTGCGCAGAACTCAGAGAACAGTGCTTGGCCGAAAGGAAGAGTTTGATTTTTGAAACAGTCTTATCAGCTCCCGATAAGGTTGACTTCATCAGACGCGCAAAATCAGCAGGATATTTCGTTAGATTATTTTTTATTGCCACAGAAGACCCAAGGATTAACGCTTCAAGAATAGCCACACGCGTAATGGAAGGTGGGCATGATGTACCAATCTCAAAAATTATCAGCCGCTACGGAAAATCCATAATAAACTGTTTGAGAATATCTCGTGAAGTTGACAGACTCTACGTTTACGACAATTCGCGCGAAAACTGCAAGGCAAAGCCGTTATTTCGACTAAAAGACGGAAAAGTGGGGAAAATATATACAGAAAAGCTGCCCCTATGGGCACTAAACTTACTGCCGGATTGATGAAACAGAAAGCCGGAAGGTGGGTTTTGCGTTAAAATTCTGTAAATTCGCGTAATTTGTGCGCGAATTTACTTATCTTTGCACGTTGATAACTATACCTGACCAAGAATGAAATTATCCATCACCAAGCTCTTCATACTTGCGCCGGCAGCACTTCTTGCGCTGACCGCGTGCAATAAAAGCGACGACGAAGACACTACCGACTACGCTCTTGACTACGACTCAAGCACCTTGGTATCAAGCTTTAACATCAGGCCAAACACCAAGGTTCTGGCCAATCTTGACTCGGTGTTTTTCAGTATTGACCAGGTAAAGGCCGAGATTTTCAACGCCGACTCGCTGCCCTGGGGTACTGACGTGCGCAAGCTCGTGGTCAACGTCACCACCCAGCGCTCCGCCACCATTGAAATCATGATGCCGAGTCTTGAAGACGGCAAAAACGTCACCGTAAGCACCTCTGACTCCATTAACTTCACCTCCGAATCGGGCGTGTGGATGCGCGTCACTTCCAACAACGGCGAGCGCGAACGCGTCTACACGGTGAAAGTCAACGTGCATCAGTGCAACCCCGACTCCCTGCAGTGGGAAGCAGACGCCTCCCCCCTACCCTGCGCCGCTTTGGCCGGGCTTAAAGAGGTTCAGGCCGTGGACTTCAACGACAAAGTCTGCCTCCTTGCCGCCACCGGCTCGCAAACCACTCTCTACACCACCGACAATGCCGCAAGCGCCGAGTGGGCCGAGGCAACCACAAATCTCCCCGCCAATGCCGACATCAATTCGCTCTGCGCCACCCCCGATGCCCTCTACGTGCTGACGGCATCCGGCTCCTTGCAGACCTCGACCGACGGCCTGCAGTGGACCGAGGCAACCTCGGGATGGAGCCACCTCTATGGCGCATATGCCGACCAAGCCGTAGGGGTCAAGGGCAATGAATGGGTCTGCTACCCCGGCAGCGCCCACGGCACCATACCCGCCGGGATGCCCGTGAGCGGCACCTCGCGGCTATGGACGTTCACCAACGACTGGGCCATCACCCCGACGGCGCTCTTTGTGGGCGGCCGCGACTCTCAGGGCAACCTCTCGACCAACGCCTGGGGCTTTGACGGCACTACGTGGGCGCAACTTTCCGGACTGATGGACGTGCGCCAACTCCCTGCGGCCGAGGGTTATACACTCTTCCCCTACTTCACTTTCAAGGTAAACACCACCACATATATGGTCAACAAGCAGAGTGCCTGGTTTGCTTTTGGCGGCAAAAAGGCCGACGGCACACTGGTTGACAAGGTCTACCTGTCGCTCGACAACGGCGTGAACTGGAACGAAGCCGACGAATCCCTTCAGCTCCCCAAAGCCATTGCCCCACGCTCGCAGGCCTCGGCGCTGCTCAGCTATAAAACATTCTATGCCTCGCGGGCTATCCGCCCCATCACTCAGTGGGATGCCCCGTATCTGTGTCTGTTCGGCGGCTATGATGCCTCCGGTGCGCTGCTGCCCCAGACTTGGGTCGGCGTAGTTAACCGCTTAACATTCAAGCCGCTGCAGTGAGAGCCCTGAGGGTCATATTATTCACACTTTTTCTGACAGGACTGATTTGTCGGGCTCAGGAGGCACCATATAAGTTTGACCTCGGGGCCGGAGCGGGCATCAGCGGCTATCTCGGCGACGTGAACCAGACCAATATGTTTCGCAACCCGGGCTTTGCCGCACAGGCCGGCTTCCGCTATATCATAGACTCCCGCTGGGCGCTCCGCACGGCGTTTACCGCCGAGGGAATCAGCGGCAATTCAGCCCAGTTCTCCAACAAGTTTCCTGACCTCAAAGACTATAAATTCAAATCTACGGTCTATAGTCTGGACTTTCGCGGCGAATTTAACTTCCTGGCCTACGGCATGGGCGAAACCTTCAAGCGCCTGAAGCGCTGGAGCCCCTACCTGGCAATAGGTATTGGCGGCGTGCTGTCCACCACCGAAGGCAAGGTACACGGCGCATTCACCCTACCCCTGGCCGCCGGCTTCAAGTTCAAGCTGCGCGAGCGCCTGAACCTCACCGCCGAGTTCTGCATGACCAAGGCGTTTGGCGACAAGCTCGACGGCGACATCACCGACCTGCAGGGCATCAAAAGCTCATTTGCAAAAAATACCGACTGGTATTCCAACATACTCATCAGCCTGACTTACGAATTTGGCAAGCGTTGCGAAACCTGCCACTACCAGAAATAGCCACACCCCCTACCCCACCATGTCTTTCACCGAAAAACTTCGCGAAATAGACCCCACCCGACTCCCGGCCCACGTTGCCATAATCATGGACGGCAACGGACGCTGGGCAAAGGAACGCGGACTTGACCGCTGCGACGGCCACGTCAAAGGCGTAGACTCCGTACACGAAATCACCGAAGCCGCCTCGGAAATCGGCATTAAGTGGCTCACCCTCTACACTTTCTCCACCGAAAACTGGAACCGCCCGCAGCCTGAGGTCGACGCGCTGATGGGTCTTGTAGGCATAGCCATAGCCCGCGAAAAAGACAACCTCATACGCAACAACGTGCGCCTCACCATTATGGGCGACCGCTCGCGCCTGCCTCAGGAAACCATTGACTGCCTCGACGACTGCATGGCGGCAACGGCCGGTTGCACCGGTCTGACCCTTAACCTGGCAATCAGCTACTCCAGCCGCTGGGAAATCACCGAGGCGGTGCGCAAGATTGCCCGCCGCGTGGCCGACCGTGAGCTTTGGCCCGAGGACATCACCGACCAGACCATCAGCGAGTCCATGGCAATGCCCTCCCTACCCGACCCCGACCTGCTCATACGCACTGGCGGCGACTTCCGCATCTCGAACTATCTGCTGTGGCAGCTCGCCTACAGCGAACTATATTTCACCCAACTTTTTTGGCCCGACTTCGGCAAGGAACAACTCGCCGACGCTATTCTCACGTATCAACACCGCCAACGTCGCTTCGGCCTCACCGGCGAACAAATATCTGCGAAATGACTTCATTACGATTGCGCCTTAAACTCCTGTTAATCGGCCTTGCAGCTCTCAGCGTAGCCGCTCAGACACTCCCGACCGACACTATTCAGACCCCTAAGGTTACATACAACAACACGCCGCGAACCTACACCATAGCCGGGATTGAAATCACCGGCGCGCCCAACTATTCGCCCCAGGTGATTCAAAACTACGCCGGCCTCAACGTTGGCGACCGCATAGAGATTCCCGGCTCGGAAATCACCAACGCGTCAAAACGCCTTATGGCACAGGGACTTTTTTCGCAGGTCAAGGTGCGAGTGGCAAAAACCGCCGGCAATCAGGCATGGCTGGTCTACGACCTGCGTCAGCAGCCGCGCATCCACGACATTGAATATCTCGGCATGAAAAAGAACGAGCGCGAAGATATTCAAACCCGCCTCCACCTGACAAAGGGCAACCAGATTTCGCAAAACATCGTTGACATCATAATCAAGGTAATCAAAGACTACTACAAGGAAAAGGGCTTCAACAACGCCGACGTGCGCGTAGACCTGATTGACGCGCTCGACGCCCCCAACGAACAGATAGTAAAAATCAAGGTTGACCGCAGCAACAAGGTGAAAGTCAACTCCATCAACTTCACCGGCAACGAAGTCTTCACCGACCGCCAGCTGCGCAACGCCATGAAGAAGACCAACATCAACTCAGACCTCATAAAGCTCTTCAGCCAAAAGAAATTCACCGAGGCTGACTATGAAGCCGACCTTGAACGCATTCTCGAAAAATATAACGAACACGGCTACCGCGATGCCGTCATCACGGCTGACAGCGTAGTACCCAACCCCGAGAACGGCAAGGTTGACATCTACATCAGCCTTGACGAAGGCAAGCAATACTACCTGCGCTCAATCAACTGGGTTGGCAACACCGTGTATCAGAGCGACCGCCTGCAGGAGGTACTCGACATCAAGCCGGGCGGCGTGTTCAACGAAAAACTCCTCAAAAAGCGCCTCACCGAAGACGAAGATGCCGTAGGCAACGCTTACTACAACCAAGGCTACATCTTTGCCAACATCACCCCGATTGACCGCCACATTGAGGGAGACTCCATTGATCTGGAGCTGCAAGTTATTGAAGGCCCACAGGCGCGCATCAACGCCGTGAATATCAACGGCAACGACAGATTATATGAAAAAGTTGTGCGCCGCGAACTGCGCGTGCGCCCCGGCGACCTCTTCAACCGCGACGCTCTTATGCGTTCAATGCGAGAAATTATGCAGATGGGCCATTTCGATCCTGAAGCAGTGAGCCCCGACGTGCAGCCCAACCAGGAAGACGGCACCGTAGACATCAACTGGAACCTCACCTCAAAAGCCAACGACCAGATCGAGCTCTCGCTTGGCTGGGGTCAGAGCGGCCTCATCGGTAAGGTGGGACTGAAGTTCACCAACTTCTCGATCAAAAACCTCTTCCACCCCAAGACCTATAAGGGACTCATTCCGCAGGGCGACGGACAAACCTTCTCGCTGAGCGTGCAGACCAACGCCCGCTACTATCAGGCATATCAGGTGAGCTTCCTCGACCCCTGGTTCGGCGGCAAGCGCCCCAACGCCCTCTCCATCACCGGCTACTATTCGCGCCAAACCGGCATCTCCTCGAGCTTCTACAACAAGAACTACCTAAACAATATGTATAACTACGGCTATGGCTACGGTTACGGCTATGGTTATGGCAACGACTACTATAACTCCTCGAGCTATCAAGACGCCTACGACCCCAACAAGGTTTTGCAGATGGCCGGCGTCACCGTGGGCTTCGGCAAGCGCCTGAACTGGCCCGACGACTATTTCACATTCAACGCCGAGCTGACTTACAACTTCTACGGCCTGAAAAACTGGGAATACCTCTTCAAGTTCTCCAACGGCAACTCAAACTCTCTGGTGCTCGGCCTGACCCTGGCCCGCAACTCCATTGACAACCCTCTGTTCACCCGCAGCGGCTCAATGTTCCAGCTCAACCTGCAGCTCACCCCCCCGGCATCGCTCTTTATGCCCGGCCGCAACTGGGCAAAACTTGCCGAAGAAGCCGAAACCAACCAGACCACCCGCACCGAACTCTACAAGTGGGTGGAATACTGGAAACTACGCTTCCACTCGCGCACTTACACCCCGCTCATCAACCCCAACGGCAAGTACACGCTGGTGTTGATGACCCGCGCCGACTTCGGCCTGTTAGGCTCCTACAACAAATACCTCAAATCGCCGTTTGAAACCTTCTACGTGGGCGGCGACGGTATGAGCGGCTCCTACACATACGCCACAGAGACCATTGCCCTGCGTGGCTACGACAACGGCGCATTCACCCCTTACGGCCGCGAGGGCTACGCCTACACCCGCTTCGGCGTTGAGCTCCACTTCCCCTTCCTGCTGCAACCCACCACCACCATCTACGGCCTGGTATTTGCCGAAGCCGGCAACGCCTGGACCTCGGTCAGCGACTTCAACCCCTTCCAGCTCAAGCGCTCGGCCGGCGTTGGTGTGCGCGTCTACCTGCCGATGGTCGGCCTGCTCGGCGTTGACTGGGGCTACGGCTTTGACCGCGACGCTTACGGCACACGCGGTGGCTCCCACTTCCACTTTGTCCTCGGCCAGGAATTCTAATCAACAACTATGAACGACGAAAAAGTAAAATACTGGGTTGAGCTTGCCGATTATGATTATGAAACGGCTATAGCTATGCTTGAATCCAAGCGCTACCTATACGTCGGGTTTATGTGTCATCAAGTGATTGAAAAAATGCTTAAAGCGCATTGGACTAAAAACCTCGAGGAGCCACCTCTGAAAATTCATTCTCTCGCCCGACTGGCAGAGCGTTCAGGGCTGGATAGTGAAATGACAGAAGAGCAACAAAATTTCATTGACTTGCTTGAACCATTAAACATTGAGTCCCGTTATCCGTCATATAAACAAAGACTAATGAACGCCTTGAATAGCGAGCGCTGCAAAGAACTCATTGACAGGACCAATGAATTACGCATATGGATAAAGAACAAGCTATAAAACTGGCAAGGAGATATAAATCGCTGCTGGAGGAGTACCTTCCGGTAAAGGCGTTATATCTTTATGGGTCATTCAGCAAGGATACATATACGAAAGACAGCGATATTGATATTGCCGTAGTAGTTGACAGCCTGGACAGTGATTACTTTGCAGACACCCCGATTCTTTGGAAAATAAAACGTCGAATAAGCAATCTTATCGAGCCGGTGTTGCTTACTGAAGATAAAAATAATCCATTATTTTCAGACATACTTCGCACAGGAATTCTAATTTAAACTTTTTGCAGGCGAGATTGTCTATATAAGTAAAGCCCCTTATGAAAATGAAGAAGACTCTGTTACTTTTGGCGCTCCTGTTGGGCTCAGCCCTTGGCGCCGCAGCTCAGAAATATGCACTGGTGGATATGGAGTATATCCTGAAAAACTACCCGCAGTATGAAATGGCCAACGAGCAGCTCAACCAGCTCTCACAGCGCTGGCAGCGCGAGGTCGAAGCCAAAAACGCAGAGGCTGAAAACCTCTACAAGAACTACCAGTCGGAACTGGTGTTTATGACCGACACACAAAAGAAAGCCAAAGAACAGGAGATTGTCAACGCCGAAAAGGCCGCCACGGACCTCAAATACAAATACTTCGGCCCCGAGGGCGAACTCTACACCAAGCGCCAGAGCCTGATGGAACCGATTCAGAACGAAATCTACAACGCCATCAAAAAAATTGCCGAAGAAAAGGGATACCAAACGGTCTTTGACCGCGCATCGTCGGCCAACATCATCTACGCCTCGCCCCGCATCGACATTTCCAACGAGGTGCTCAACCGGTTGGGCTATGGGAAATAGGCGTTGGGCGTTGGGCATTAGGTTAATAAATCCTAAGCGTTTTGCTAAATTAAATTAATTTACTACCTTTGCACACAAATTAAATTCAACCATACCGAACTATGATTAAGAAACTTCTCTTGGCCTTGGCCATCATGCTCCCCACCTGCGCATTCGCTCAGGCTAAATTCGGCGTTGTCAACGCTCAAGACATTCTTCAGGTAATGCCCGAGGCAAAAGACGCTCAAGACAAGCTCGCTGCCGCCTCTAAGACCCTTGAAGACGAATACGGTCGCCTCGTTGACGAAATCAACAAGAAATACGAAGAATATCAAAACCTCTCGGCCGATTCGCCCGCATCAATCCGCGAACGCCGCGAGCAGGAAATCCAAGACCTCACCCAGCGCATGCAGGCCTTCCAGCAAAAAGCCCAGCAAGACCTCCAGCGCCAGGAGCAAACCCTTATGGCACCCGTGCAGACCAAGCTCCTTGATGCCATCAAGGCCGTTGGCGCTGAAAAAGGTTTCTCGATGATATTCCCCGACGGAGTGGCCATCTACACCGGCACCGACATCATCGACGTTACCGCCGACGTGAAAGTAAAACTCGGACTTTAAGCCTTAGGCTTTGGGCCTTAGGCAATTAGTAATTAGTAATTCTTAATTCTTAATTTTTTGGAAGCGACGGTTTTTAAACCGTCGTTTCTTATTTTATGGTTACAAACAGTCACTAATTGCCAAATGCTAATTAGTAATTCAAAATTTTTTCGTATATTTGCGCGCATTTTGGCATAAAATGCCCTATCGCGAAAATATAATTCAAACCAATTTTAATAAAGTTTTTTCTTACAAACACATGAACAGCAAAGGTTCTTTAGGAAGCATCGTGGCGGGTGTAATCGCCATCTTCCTCGTACTTATCTGCCTGTTCTATCTGTCGTTTACCTGGAAGGGTAGCCAGATTGAAAACCAAGGCAAAGAGTACGCCGTAGCCGTAGCCGGCGCCGACGACACCACCGACGCTTACACTGCGGCCTACAAGCATTACATGGACTCCATAGCACTGGAGCCGGTTTACATGGGATATACATACGCTGAAGTTCAGCGCTGGGGCGTGGGCCTCGGCCTCGACCTCAAAGGCGGTATGAACGTTACCCTTCAGGTCAATATGGGCGACATGATCAAAGCCATGGCCGCAGACTCCAACGGCACCACCCTGCGCCGCGCCGTCCAAGCCACCGACTCAATTGCCTACGCAGCCCCTGAAACTGAATACGTAGAAACCTTCATCGAACAATACAAGGCCGCTGCCAACAACCCGCAGGTTGACTTCTCGGTAGTGTTCCCCGACGTTATTAAAAACGATGGAACCAACTACGGCGCAGTTGCCGACAAGCTCAAAGCCGAAGCCCAGGACCGCGTGAACACCTCAGCAACCAACGTGCTCCGCAACCGTATCGACGCTTTCGGTGTTGTTTCGCCCAACATTCAGGTACTCCAAGGCAAACAAGGTCAGATTCTTCTCGAGCTCCCCGGCGTTAAGGAACACGAGCGCGTTCGCGACCTGCTCCAGCGCTCCGCTAACCTTGAGTTCTACGAGATGTATAACCTCAACGAGCTCACCGAGGGTCTGCGCAAGGCCTACAGCGCCCAAAACGACACCCTGGGCAACTTCCTGATGCCCGCGCAATACAACAGCCCCGTAATCGGCTACGCAAAGGCCAAAGACAAAGCCACAATCATGGCCATCTTTGCCGCTCCCGAGGTCAAGGCCACCCTGCCCAACAACCTCAAGCTCGCCTGGAGCAACAAGGCGCTCAACCCCGATATGGTCGGCGGCCAGAAAGACATCTACTCCCTGGTTGCCCTGCGCACCGACATCGACCCCGAAACCCACGAACAGCGTCCCCGAATGAACGGCGACAACATCGTTGACGCCTCGACCGACTTCGACCAGATGCGCGGCCAGACCGTCAATATGCGCATGAACCCCGAAGGCGCACGCCAGTGGGCTGCCGTTACCCGCGCCAATGTTGGCAAACCCGTTGCCATAGTGCTCGACGACGTTGTTTACTCCTACCCCGTAATCAACACCGTAATCGAGGGCGGCTCCTCCGAAATCACCGGCGACTTCACCGTACAGGAAGCCCAAGACCTTGCCAACGTGCTCAAATCCGGTAAGATGACCGCCCGCGTAAGCATCATCTCCGACATGGTTGTTGGCCCGAGCCTCGGCACCGCAGCTATTCAGAGCGGTATGATTTCATTCGTTGTAGCCCTGGTGCTGCTGATGATCTTCATGTGCCTGATGTACGGCCTGATTCCCGGCCTCGTTGCCAACCTCGGCCTTATCCTCAACATCTTCTTCACCTTCGGTATCCTCGCCTCCTTCCAGGCCGTGCTTACCCTCTCCGGTATTGCCGGTATCGTGCTCGCCCTGGGTATGGCAGTAGATGCCAACGTGCTCATTTTTGAGCGCGCCAAAGAAGAACTCCGCGCAGGCAAGAACGCCCGCAACGCCATTGCAGACGGCTACGCCAACGCCTTCTCCGCAATCTTCGACTCCAACCTCACCTCTATCATCACCGGCATCATCCTGCTCCTCTTCGGCACCGGCCCCATCAAGGGCTTCGCCACCACCCTCATCATCGGCCTCTGCTGCTCGTTCTTCACCGCAGTATATCTGACCCGCCTGGTGTTCATCATGGGCGCCAAGAGCAAGAGCTTCCAGTCGCTGACGTTCGACACCAAGCTCTCGCGCAAGATGTTTGTCAACAGCCACTACAACTTCCTGGGTGCCCGCAAGGTCAGCTTCACGGTAGTTGCAGTTGTCTGCGTTGCAATCGTAGCCTCACTCTTTGTCCGCGGCCTCAATCAGGGCATTGACTTCTCCGGCGGCCGCAACTACGTGGTTAAGTTCGACCACCCCGTTGAAGCCTCAAAGATTCAAGCCGACCTCGCCCCCCTGTTCGACGGCGCATCGCTCAGCGTTATCACCATCGAAAACAAAAATCAGGTTCGCGTATCTACCAACTACAAAATCAAAGACTCCAATCCCGAAGTTGAATCTGAAATCGTAGAACTCCTCTTCAAGGGTCTCCAGCCCGAAATGAACGGCATCACCCCCGAGCAATTCTCCACGGCCAACACCGAATTCGGCCTCATACAGTCGCAGAAAGTCGGTCCCTCAGTTGCCGACGATATGAAGAAAGACGCCTACATCGCCGTAACCCTCGCGCTTATTGCGATGTTCCTCTACATCCTTATCCGCTTCCGCAACGTGGCATTCTCACTCGGCGCTCTCGCCGCCGTGGCCTTCACCGCGTTCACCATCATCGGCTTCTACAGCTGGTGCTATGGCTGGGTACCCTTCTCAATGGAGATTGACCAGACGTTTATCGCCGCCATACTTACCGTAATCGGCTATCAGATTAACGATACCGTGGTAGTATTCGACCGCGTGCGCGAAAACATCACCCTCTATCCCAAGCAGAACTTCTTCGACCTCGTAAACAAGTCGATTAACTCCACCTTGGGACGTACGATCATGACCTCCGTGTCAACCCTGCTCGTGTTGCTCTGCATCTTCATTCTCGGCGGTGAAGCAATCCGCGCATTCACCTTCGCAATGATTATGGGCGTGATTATCGGTACACTATCCACCATCTTCATCGCTGCCCCGGTTGCCTACCTCACCAACAAGAAAAAAGCCGCATAAAGAATTAAATTTTAAAGTGTAAAGTGGCGGAGTGGCGGAGTGGCAAAGTTAAAACACTCCTCACTCCGCCACTTTACCACTCCGCCACTCCGCCACTCCGCCACTCCGCCACTCCGCCACTCCGCCACTTAACATGACACAGTTTATAGCAACTACTGCACGTGAGGCACTTGCCGCCGTTGAAGCCGGCGCCCGCTGGATTCACTTCACCGACCCGTCGCAACTCGACGCCATAATTCCCACCTGTCAGGCCGCAGAAGTTATCGTTACGATTCCAGGGTCATCGAAGCTCGAAAAAGAAACCCGCATCCACGGCGTCATACTTTCGCCCGGCGATATGCCGGCAGCAGCCGCCCGCGAATTTCTCGGCCCAAACGCTATAATCGGCAGCAGGGTAGGGAGCTTGTTTGAGATCATCAACCTTTCGTGCATCGACGTGGATTTCTTCGTTTTAGACGCCCCGCTGTCGGAGTTTGAGCAGATTGTCAAGATGGCCCGCGCCAAGGGCGTAGAGCAGCCCATTTCCGCTCTGAGCAGCAACCCCGCATTCCTCAGCGCCGGAGCCGCCGCCCTGCTCAGCAGCGACATTAACCTTATTTAACTTACCAGGGCAAGATTCTTGCCCACCAACTCCCTAACTTTGCACTGTAACTAATGTGAAAATGTCAAAATGTCAAAATGTCAAAATGTCAAAATGTCAAAATGTCATAATGTGTACATTCCCACATTCCGACATTGCACATTAACCCTTAATCCTTAACCCTTAACCCTTAACCCTTAACCCTTAACCTACAAAGAAATGGCAAAAAAACTCACCCCCGCCGGGGCCGCTGCCGATCCCAAAGCAGCCAAACTCGAAGCCCTCAAGCAAGCTATGGGCAAGATTGAAAAAAGCTACGGCCGCGGTGCCATCATGAAGATGGGCGACGAAGTGGTTGAAAAAGTAGACGTGATTCCTACCGGCTCCATCGGGCTTAACCTTGCCCTCGGAGTAGGCGGATATCCGCGAGGCCGCGTGATCGAAATCTACGGCCCGGAATCTTCCGGCAAGACTACCCTTGCAATCCACGCTATTGCCCAGGCACAAAAAGCCGGTGGCATCGCTGCAATCATCGACGCCGAACACGCCTTCGACCCCTACTACGCCAAAGCCCTCGGCGTAGACATTGACTCTCTCTACATCTCCCAGCCCGACAACGGCGAGCAAGCCCTCGAAATCGCCGAGCAACTCATCCGCTCATCGGCAATCGACGTTCTGGTGATTGACTCCGTGGCCGCACTCACCCCCAAGAGCGAAATCGACGGCGAGATGGGCGACAAAAACGTCGGCCTCCAGGCCCGACTCATGTCGCAGGCAATGCGCAAGCTCACCGGCACCATCTCCCGCACCAAAACCTGCTGCATATTCATTAACCAGCTCCGCGCAAAAATCGGTGTCATGTTCGGCCCCGCCGAAACCACTACCGGCGGCAACGCCCTGAAATTCTACTCCTCGGTGCGCGTGGAAATACGCCCCTCCACCACCCTCAAAGAAGGCGACCAGGCCATAGGCCGCGCCGCAGTCTGCAAAGTGGTCAAAAACAAAGTCGCTCCCCCCTTCAAGCGCGCAGAGTTCGACATCATGTTCGGCAAAGGCATTTCCCGCTCAGGCGAGATTCTCGACATGGCCTGCGACTACGACATAATCCAGAAATCCGGCTCCTGGTTCAGCTACGACGGTGCCAAACTCGCCCAAGGACGCGACGCCGCCAAGTTCGTCATCGACGACAACCCCGAACTCGCCGACGAACTCGAAGCCAAAATTATGGAAGCCGTCAAGGAAAACCCCGACAAGAAGTCAACCTCGCGCCTTCCCAAGTTCAAGCGCCCCGGCCTCGCCGCCGCCGACTCCGCCCCGGCCGATGAATCCGACGCTCCCGACCAGGCCGACGACGACTTCACCATCGAAGAAGACTAATAACGGAATGCGGCCAAGCCCCCCTCTGAAGGGGGAGATGGCATAGTACCTCTCCCCCTTTAGGGGGGGGTGGGGGTCTTGGCGTGGCTATCCATTAAAAAAATCTCCCTCACCTCTTGCAAGTTACGCAAATTATCCCTACCTTTGCGCTTTGATAGTTAACTACTCAAACTTTCCTCTCTATCTTACTTGGTAGAAATTCTCAACATAAAGACTCTGCTTAACAACCCCGCAAAAATAGAATATCTACTTATTATTCACATTATTTATTCACTAAGCTTATGAAAAGATTGTACACTCTCGCGCTTTCGGCCCTGGTTCTCGCGGCCTCTGCATCCGTTGCAGTCCCCACGATGAAGATGGCTAAAGCCAAGGCGGTCGAGCCCCGCGCTCACCGCATTGAAGCAACCGCTTCGCCCCGCGTGCATAAGGCCCGCACCGCACCTGTTCTTGCGGAAAATGCAAGCACCGGCGTAAACTTTGCAAAGGGGACATTTGAACGCGCCAACCTGCAAACAAGGCTCAACGTTCCCCAAACCAAAGCAGCCTATAAGAAAGTAAGTATGACCAAGAAGTCCACTCATAAAGTGGCAAAAAATGTTAATGCCGAAGCCTCTGAGGGCATTGAAGGCGATTACACCATCACCATCGGCGACTATTATTATGGAGAAAGTTCAGTCGGAGCATACACTGCAGACTGTAACGTATCTCTTGAGGATGGCATTTTGGTCTTCAAATGTAAAGAGTTCCCGACAATCGTGCCGGCATTATATGACGAAACAACAAATAAAATTTCATTTTCTATTATTCCCATAGGCAAAGTTGGAAATTATTACGCTCGTTTTGAACCTTTTGCATATAGAAGTCATTTAAACTTTTGTGTTTTGTGAATTTTTTTAAGAAGCAATACGGC
>JAMPBN010000004.1 GCA_023666665.1 Prevotella sp.
CCTTATTTACTGAAATTTATTCACGTTTTATTTTAGTGTCCTCATCTCGGACACTCTGAAAATCTGCAAGGCGCAAACCTTGCAGATTTTTTTTGCCCGGGCGCGAGGTTAATTCAGGATTTTTTCGTAACTTTGCCGCGCCATTACGAATAGAAGCGGCCTTACCAGCCGATCAATTCACTCATTATCAACGCATAATTAATTGACTGACAATATGAAAAAAGACATCCACCCCTCCAACTATCGCGAGGTTGCTTTCAAGGACATGTCAAACGACGAGGTGTTCATCACCCGCTCTACCGTGGCCGCTAAAGAAACCATCACCATTGATGGCGTTGAATATCCTCTGGTGAAGCTCGAAATCACCTCCAGCTCTCATCCCTTCTTCACCGGCAAGCAGAAACTCGTTGACACCGCAGGCCGCGTTGATAAGTTCATGAGCCGCTACGGCAACCGCACCAAGAAAAACTAACTCTACGCAAAGAGTTCGCAATTGATTTCGGCGAGAAACGACCACCAACGTCGCTTCTCGCCTTTTCAATTATGAGGGAGAAGGTTTTCAGGTTTAAGGAGTTCAGCGTCTGTCATGAGCGGGCAGCAATGAAAGTCGGCACCGACGGCGTGAGCCTCGGCGCTATGGCTCCGGTGAGCCGCAGGGTACTCGACATAGGCTGCGGTTGCGGACTCATCGGCCTGATGATGGCGCAGCGGGGTGCTTCAGAGGTCGTGATGCTCGACATTGACCCCGAAGCTGCCGCCGAGGCTGCCGATAACGCCGCTGCATCTCCCTGGACCGACAGGGTTTCGGCAGTGTGCGCCGACATTCTCAACTTCACAACGCAAGAGCCGTTTGACTCCATAGTCTGCAATCCTCCTTTTTTTGCTTCCGGGCTCCTCGCCCCCGACCCGCGCCGCGCCGCCGCCCGCCACGAAGACTCCCTCCCCCCGCAGCCATTTATGCACAAAGCCTCCGCTCTCCTCTCACTGCCCTCTGCCCACTGCCCACTGCCCACGCTCTCCCTCATCCTCCCCCCCAACCGTTTGGGTCACTGGGTCTATGCCGCCAAACTCGCCGGGCTCCACCTTGTAGAGTCAATCGAACTGACAACCAAACCCTCCGCCCCACCCCGCCGAGTCATAGCCATCTTCAGCCACTGCGCCGCCGCGCCACAGCGCCGCCAACTCGCCCTTAATTCCACTGAATACAAAGCTATTACCTCACCATTCTACCTAAACACATAAAGTCAAATGCCCAAAGCCCTAAAATATCTGTTTCTGCTTTTTTTGCTCTTCGTTATCGGCATAGCACTCACCGGCGGCCTCAGCGCCCTGCTCGTCCGTCTTACCGACAATTCGCTCGCCGTTGTCCGCATCACAATTGTCTGCCAAGACTTGCTTGCCTTTGTGCTCCCCGCAGTAATCACGGCGCTGCTAATTACCCGCCTGCCCGCCGACCTGCTCTGCCTGCGCACGCTCCCTTCCGCGAAGATGACCGGCCTCACAATTGCCACACTTTTGCTTTCCCTTCCGGCTATTGAGGGACTGAACTCGCTGTGCGAAATGCTCCCCTGGCCGCAGAGCGTTCTCGACCTCGAAGCCGCCGCCGAGGCCGCCTCAACGGCAATTCTCGGCCCGCACACCGGCCTCAACCTCGCCATCGCGCTGATGATTATGTCAATTCTCACCGGTCTGAGCGAAGAACTCTTTTTTCGCGGCGCGATGCAAAACATTCTCCGCTCCGGTATGGGCGCACACCTGGCCATATGGCTCACGGCGCTGATTTTCGCCGCCATGCACGGCCAGGCCGTCGGCCTGCTCCCCCGCACCCTGCTCGGCGCATTCTTCGGCTACGTCCTGCTCTGGTCAGGCTCGCTTTGGTTGCCCATTATCTGCCACGTTGTCAACAACGCCCTGGCCGTACTGACAATGTGGGCGGGAATCGACTCCGTGTCAACTCCCGCCCTTAGCGTTGTTTCCGCAGCGCTCACGGCTGCGGGTGTGTATTTGATGCTTCGTCAGTCAAGATCCAAGTCAAGCGGCATATAGTGCTGATAGGGATGGTCGCAAGCCGGACATACCGACGGTGGCTCCGTGCCGTAATAAACATATCCACAGACCATACACTGCCATTCAATCGGCTCGGGGCGTTTCCATACCGTGCCTGATTGAATCTGCTCAATGAGCTTGCGGAAGCGCTTCTCATGGCGGGACTCCACTTCGGCAATGGCGCGGAAGTGAGCGGCGATTTCAGGGAAGCCCTCATCGTCGGCAGTCTTCGCGGCGGCGATATAAGCCTCAACGCCCTCGGTGTGTTCCTCGGCGGCTGCCGTGGCGAGATTGTCAACCGTCTTGCCGATTACACCCGAGTCAACCGTCAGATTAACCTTAACCTGACCGCCCTCAAGGAATTTGAAGAACACCTTGCCGTGGCGCAGCTCGTTGGCTGCCGTGTCGGTAAAAACTTTTTCAATGGGATAAAAGCCCTCCTTGTTAGCCTGAGTGGCATAATACGTATAGCGGCTATAAGCTGCGGATTCCGCCATGTAGGCCGACACCAAGTTAGCCTCTGTCTTAGTGCCGCGAATAGATTTTGTGGTTGTCATAGTTAATAAAGCATTTTTGGTTATGAATCACATTTTACATAACCAACACCCCACCCCCCGCATATGTTCACCACCCACACCTCAGAAATACGTTTTGACGGCAAAGAGGAATTGATCTATAAAGATTTGCTTGAACGCGGAGATGTTGTTTTGCTCGTAAAACAGCAACATTGCCGATTATACATTGTTACGTGCGCCTGCGGGGTTAGCTTATAGCGGGTAGACGGACCTCTGCCAACGACTTCAGCATGTCCATTTTTCACGATAGCAGCCAAGGCGCGTTTTACCGTTGCCGCACTTGGGTTATTGGTTAGTGCGGCCTCGACTTCGCTGCGTGATGACAGCGGATTGTAATGCAAAATCTGCAGAATTTCTATATCAAGAGTCATAACTTATGTTTTATCGGCTCAAATTTAGCGAAAAAATGGCAAAAATCGGCTCACGATGAGCCGATTTTTTGCTTTTTCCGTCCATTTTTGAGCCGATAGCTATTAAGCGGTCTGTGCCGTCTGACACGAACTTGACAGTTGCACTGCCACGCCACGCCATACATCGCACTTTACACATTGCATCCCGTAACGGCGTTTGGGAAATTGGGAAGATTGTTGTAACTTTGCGGGAGTTATGAAGAAGGAAAAGATTGGAATTTCTGCTCGCAGCCGCCGCATTATCAAGGCGCTGTGGGTTGCTTTTGGCGCAGTGGTGGTTGGCGTAGCGCTGCTGCTGGTGCTTATATACAATGGCATAATCGGTTATATGCCTGATATTGAGAGCCTGAAGAACCCGACGGATAAGTTTGCAAGCGTGGTTTACAGCGCCGACGGCCAGGAGCTTGGCCGCTATTTCCGCCCTACCGGCAACCGCGTTTATGCCGACTATAGTGAAATCTCTGAAAACGTTATCAACGCGCTGATAGCCACCGAAGATGCCCGCTTTATGGACCATAGCGGTATTGATGCCAAGGCAATTGCCCGCGCTATGGTCAAGACGGTGTTTTTGCAGCAAAAGAGCGCAGGCGGCGGCTCAACCCTGACTCAGCAGCTTGCTAAACAACTCTACTCTCCGGGGAGCCGCAACATTTTTCAGCGCGCCATTCAGAAGCCTGTGGAGTGGATGATTGCTGTGAAACTGGAGCGTTTCTACTCCAAGGAGGAGATTATCAAGATGTACCTCAACCAGTTTGACTTCCTCTATAACGCCGTGGGCATCAAATCGGCGGCGTGGGTCTACTTCGGCAAAGATGCCAACGATCTGAACATTGAGGAGGCTGCCACTCTGGTTGGTATGGTGAAAAATCCGTCGTATTTCAACCCCATCCGCAAGCCCGAGCGCACACGCGACCGTCGCAACACCGTGCTCTCCCAAATGGAGAAGAACGGCTATCTCACCGAGTCACAACGCGACTCCCTTTCAGCTATGCCCCTGACCCTCGACTATCACAAAGTGGACCACAAAGATGGCCCCGCGCCATACTTCCGCGAGGAGCTGCGCCGTATGCTTGGAGCAAAGAAACCCTTGCGCTCGGATTATCCCAAGTGGGAGGGCCAGAAGTTTGTTGACGACTCCATAGCGTGGGCCACGAATCCGCTCTACGGTTGGATTGAAAAGAACCCCAAGCCCGACGGCTCACACTACGACATTTATACCGACGGCTTGCGAATCAACACCACCATTGACTCGCGTATGCAGCAATATGCCGAAGATGCCCTCGTTTCGCACCTCAGCAAGACCCTGCAACCCGCGTTCTGGAAAGAGAAAAAAGGTTCGAAGTCAGCACCTTATTCCTCAAACCGCGAAGAAGTATCGGCCCAGGCCATTGAAAACCTCATTGCCCGCGCTATCAAAGACAGCGACCGCTACCGTTGGCTCAAAAAAGAGGGACTGACAGAGGTCGAAATCCAGCGCAACTTCAACGAACCCACTGAACTCAAAGTATTTACCTACGACGGCTGGACCGACACCACAATGACTCCGCGTGACTCGATTCTGTATCACAAGTCATTCCTCCGCGCCGGATTTATGGCCATGGACCCGCGCAACGGCTACGTCAAGGCATACGTTGGCGGCCCGAACTTCTCGGCGTTCCAATATGATATGGTCAGCACCGGTCGCCGTCAGGTCGGCTCCACCATTAAGCCGCTGCTCTACACCTACGCTATGGAAGAGGGCTTCACACCCTGCGATGAGTTCCTCAACGAGCAGCCCACCATTTACGATGCCAACGGCCGCCCCTGGCAGCCCCGCAATGCCGGCACGACCCGCGTCGGCGAGATGGTAGACCTGCGCTGGGCGCTTACCAACTCAAACAACTGGATTTCCGCCCGACTTATGGATCAGCTCAGCCCCGCAACGTTTGCGCAGAATCTCCACACGTTCGGCATCAACAACCATATTGACCCTGTTGTGTCGCTCTGTCTGGGCATTTGCGACGTGTCGGTCAAGGAGATGGTCACCGCTTATTCCGCGTTTGCCAACGGCGGTATGCGTACCGACCCGCTGTTCGTTACCTCAATCACTGACTCCAACGGCAATGTAATTTCGGAGTTTACAACCTCCCATACGGAAGTGATTTCCGGGCGCGCATATTGGCGCATACTGTCGATTCTGCTCAACGTCGTTGACTCCGGCACCGGGTCGCGTCTGCGTCGCGCGCCGTTCAACTTGACGGCTCAGATGGGCGGCAAAACCGGTACCACCAACTCCAATTCCGATGGCTGGTTCATGGGCTTCACCCCCGAACTCGTCACGGCAACGTGGGTAGGCGGCGAAGAGAAGCCGATTCACTTCAACTCTATGGCTCAGGGTCAGGGCGCTTCAATGGCGTTGCCCATTACCGGCAAGTTCCTGACCAAGGTGTTTGCTGACAAGTCGCTGCCCTATCGCCAGGATACGCAGTTTATATTCCCCGAGGGGATAAACCTCTGCGAGGGCGAAGACGTGGGCGTGCTTACCGACACCACCTCCGACGACCCCGCCGTCGACAATATCTTCGACTAAGCCAATTTAGCGGCCGATGAGGGTTGGGCAACGACCCAAACCACGTCGCCCTCGCGGAATGCCTCACCGGGGGTCAGCTTGACGAAAGCGCCCTGGCGCTGCAGCGCAACCACCATGGCGTGATACTTGTTTCGCAAATCAGCCTCCTGTAGCGTCTTGCCCGGCAGCGGCGAGTGGGGCGACAGCGTGATGCTCGAGAACTTCACGTCTTCATTTTTCCCCTCGGCCGACGAGGAGTCGGCACCTTTCTCGAGCTGCGACATAAAGTTGGAAATGTTTTCTTCCGTACCGATTACGCCGACAACGTCGCCGGGGAACAGACGCTCATCGCCGCCGGGCACGGGGATGACTTCGCCGCCGCGCTGAATCGACGCAATGTTAACGTCATACTTGCGGCCAACGTTGGAGATGCACAGGCGGTCGCCCACAAAGGGGAAATCATAGCCCACGGTGCCGTAGGCAAGGTGCATATTGCTGACCAGGTTGTTTTTTGAGCCGGAGCGGCGCAGTTCGCGCTCGTTGAGATTATCGAGGAAGCGCGATTCGAGGCGAGCCAGGCGGCGGTGCATTTTGCGCGACAAAAATATCATTGCCATCACAAAAAGCGCCAGACCCACTGTCACGCCTGTCGAAAAGCCATAATACGAGCCGATTATGTAGATAATGAACGACAGGCAGAGAATCAGCCTGACGGCGGCCATGACCATCAGCGGCACCCCGGCACGGGAGTTGAGGCTGATGAGCAGCTGGCGCTCGGCGCGGCGCGATGAGTGGTAGGTCAGCGCTAAGAGGAACGGCGACATCAGCGTTAGGGTGATGAAGCAGCTGAGGAAGCGGCCCCCGCCTGAGGGTATCCACCCGGTAATCAGCGGCTTGAGATAGAGGTTGCTGACCAGAACTATGGCAATGAGCAGCGAGCCGTAGAGCAAAATGCGCCAGGCGTAGCGCTTGAGTATTTTCTGCCATACACGCTTGCTTTCGCTTTCGGTGGCAGCCCGCGAGGAGTAGCGGTCAATAAGGAACTGCCAGCGTTTGGGCAGATGTGCAGCCACGAGGTTGTAGGTCGGGTCGGCAAGTTTCAGGAAGTATGGTGTGCCGAACGTCGTGATTACCGATACGGCAACGATGATGGGATACATCGACGAGTTGATGACGCCGAGCGAGGTGCCCAACGTTGCGATAATGAACGAAAATTCACCGATTTGCGTCAGCGTAAAGCCGCTCTGTATGGCAATTTTCAGCGGCTGGCCGGTAATGAGCATACCCGACGTGCCGAAGATGATGCCGCCGCAAACCACTGCTGCGGAGAGTATCAATATTGGTTGCCAATATTCCACTATTACCGTGGGGTTTACCATCATACCCACCGAGATAAAAAACACTGCGCCGAAGAGATTCTTGACCGGGGTCATAACGTGTTCGATTCGCTCGGCATAGCTCGTGCCGGCAAGGATTGACCCCATAACGAATGCGCCGAGAGCCAGTGAGAAGCCGCAGTAGACGGAGAATACCGCCATTCCGAAGCAGAGGCCTATGGAGAGCACCAGGAGGGTTTCGTCGTTGAGGTAGCGGCGCACGGCGTTGAAAATCGTGGGCAAGACATAAGTACCTACCACAAACCATATTACCAGGAAGAACACCAGCTTGGCCATTGACATCAGCAGTTCCGAGCCCTCGACCGAATTATTGACGGCAATGGAGCTAAGCACCACCATAAGTAGCACTGCAAATAGATCTTCAACAATCAGCACACCAAGCACTTGAGAAGCAAAACGGCGGTGGCGCAGTCCGGCATCGCCAAGAGCTTTGATTATGATAGTGGTAGACTGCATGGAAATCATACCGCCGAGAAAGAGGCTGTTGATAGGCGTGAAGCCGAGCAGATGGCCGATGCAAAATCCGGTACACATCATTCCGCAGATGACTATCAGCGCCGTGATTATGGCCGAGCCGCCGCAGTCCATCAGCTTTTTGAAACTGAATTCCAAACCGAGGGTAAAGAGCAGCACCACTATGCCGATTTCGGCCCAAAAGTCAATATTTTCGGCGTTTGCCAACGAGGGGAGCGGCTCGAAGTTAGGGCTTGCAAGAAAGCCGGCTACGATGTAGCCCAACACTACGGGCTGCTTTATCCACTTGAACAGCAACGTAACTACGGCGCCAAGCACCATAATATACGCCAGGTCGGTAATCAGAGATTCTATCATTTTTAGTCAAGCCTTTGGCTTGATGGGTTATGGGTTTTGTTAAACGTACTTTTAGGAGAGTTGGTTGGCGATGGAGATTGACTCTGTAGGATAGACTTTGGAGAGGGTTTGGAACAGGGCGATGTAGTCGGTGTGTTCGCGGAGCAGAACCACGAGGTTCAGGCGGGTGACTCCGGCTTCGTAGTCGTAGTCAACGTAGGTGTTGACCAGCGAGGCGTGGTGAGATTTCAGCGCGGCGCGATATGGCTGTATCTCCGTGCAGATAGTCTTGACTTTAAGGCGGATAATGCGACTCTCCGCACCCATGTCGAGCTTGTGTTCAATATTTTCGAGCTGCACTAAGATGAAAAGTATCAGCAGCGTGGCGCAGATTGAGAGTACGTAGAGTCCCACTCCGACGGCCAGGCCGATAATTGACGCCATCCATATGCCGGCAGCGGTGGTCAGTCCGCGCACGGAGCCTTTGGCCTGAATTATGGCGCCGGCACCGAGAAAGCCGATGCCGGTGATTACCTGCGCGGCAATTCGCCCCGGGTCGCCGTTTTTCAGCCCTACGTATTCTTGACATACATAGATGCTAACGAGCATAGCGAGCGTCGCGCCCATAGCGATGAGCGAGAACGTGCGCAGCCCGGCGGGCTGCCCCTTGCGCTTGCGCTCGTAGCCCACAACTGCACCCAACACCATACTCAGGCAAAGGCGAAAAAGCGCCTGACCGGTAGATATGTCTACGGCGTTGAGCCGGGTGTATATGTAGCCGAGGAAGTCCACTTATTTGTCGATTGTGAAGTTGCGGGAGGCGAGGCGATAGTTGTCGCAAAAGAGTTCTACGCGGTAGCTGCCGGGAGTGAGGGTGGAGTTATTGTCCCAGTAGATAGTGATTCCGGGAATTTCGTTGCCCTCATATTCCACGTCTTTCTTGGCTGTGGCCTCAAGGGTTGCGCCCTCAAATGGGAACGTGATACCGTTGCCTTTCAGTAGGTTGCCCTCGGGGGTGGTGATGCGCAAGAATATGCTTTTGCGCCCTACGGGGGTTGAATTGTTTTGAGGTATGGTGAAGGTTACGGCAAGTTGCTTGGCCTTTTTGATTTTCTTTTCTTCCTTGCCCTTGGCGTTGAGTGCGCGGAGCGTCACACTGCTGACGTTGAGCTTCTCGGCCAGCTGCATTTTTTGGCTGAGTACTTCGTTTTTCGACGTTGTTTCGGCCACGCGGTTTGAGAGCTGACGGTTGTTCTGCTCAAGGGTTTCGTTTTTGGCGCGGAGCTCCTGATTCTGCTGGTTGAGTTCGTTGATTTGCTCAACGTAGTGGCGCATAATCTCTTTGAGGGTGCCAATTTCCTTTTGCAGTTCGGCGATGCGTTGCTGACTGAGGCGGTCGCGTTGCTTGAGTTCCTGGCGCAGCTGCTCGACCTTGTTTTTGGCGGCTTCGTATTCGGCGCGGATGCTGTCGTTATTAAACAGAACCATCTGACCCTCGTGTTGCACGAAAGAGTTCGACAGTTCGTCATATTCGTTGCTGAGTTGCAGTTGCTCGTTGGCAAGCTCCAATTCCTGGACTTTCAATATTGCCTCGTCGGTAGCCTTTTTCTGGCTGATAAGCAGCCATATCAGTATGCCGAGAATAATCAGCGCAACAACGCCGCCGGCAATCAGCGGCGCCCAATTTCTGCCCTTGTTTTCTTCCATAATTTTACAAACGTTTGTTACTGACTGCAAAGTTACAAAAATTTTTGCAAACTTCAGTAACGTTAGAAGCGGTAGGAGGCACCTACGGCAAGGCGGCCTTCGGCTTCAAAGCGAGCGCTGGAGGCTGCGCCGGGAATCAGGCGGTTGGGCCAAGCGCTGAAGCCGGGTTCGATGTGAACGTCGATATTCCACGGCAGGTTGTAGCGGAACTGCACGCCGGCATAGGCCATGACAAATGTCTTTGCGCTCGTGTCCGGACTGATGCCGAGACCTCCACCTAAGGCTCCGATGATGTGGAAGCGTCGGTCAGCGTTGCGGTCAAACAGCGAGGTGAAGTTCAGCAGGTAGTTCAGATGAAGAGCTCCGAGATAGTGGGTTTTGGCGTGGCGGTACACCCAATCGTTGGCATACGTCAATCTTAGACCGGAAACCATCGAGAACCAGCGTCCGAGAGTCAAGTCGAGCCCTCCGGTGATGTGCATATTCCGCCCGGTGATGTTTCCGGTGAATACAGCGGGCATGCCGGCAATGCCGACGAAGTTGCGACGGTCGCCATAGGGAGTCTCGCCGATTGAGCCTCGTCCGCCAATCGGAGTTCCAAGCTTATAGCGCAAGCCGAGCTGAGCACGCAGTTCGGGAATCCAGTTGCGGCCGTTGCGAGCCATCGGGGCGCTGGCAGCCAAAAACTGCGGCTCAACATAGAGGTCGAGATACTTATTGAGGCGGAAGTTAAATTGCAAGCCTCCGGTGAGGCCGAACACTGCTTTCATATCGCCATCATATTGACCGGCCCCGCCAAACACGCCCAGAACGCCCTGAAGATCAAACACGCGGTCAGGGTCGTAGCCATACATGGCAGTGGTTATGCTCGTTAGGTAGTCGAAATGGATTGTGGCATCCAGGGCTCTAGGCATGCGTGGAAAGCCGTCGCCGATGAGTTGCAGGCGCCAGCTCGATACCGGGGTGAAGCGCTTTCCGAAGCCCACAAAAATATCTGCTCCGGGGCCGAAACTGCCGCGCAAACGTTTTGCGCCACCAATGCCTGCAGAGATAAACCAATGGCGCGAGTCGGCATTGTAGGTTTCGTAGCTTACGGGGTGGAGGCGGCTGAAATCGCCGATGGTATAGCGCACGCCAAGGTCTACCGCTGTAAGCGGCGATTGCCGACCGTAGAGCGCACGTGCAAACTTGCGGGTGAAGAGATAAGCCTGCGGATGAATGTAGATTCCCCAGTTTTCAGACAGGCGGAACAGACCCGTTATGCCGACGCTGATGCCGGGAGCCATCACGCGTTCATCACCGGCGCGAGTAATCATGCCGCCGGCAACGCCAACATTCACAAGGGTTTGAAACACCGCATTCGGGCGATAACCGCCGCAGGCATTTCCGAGATTGAGAACATAGTCAAGCGAACCGATGCCGGCATATTTGTGCTTTGCGCTTTGACGATATTGATCGAAGCTGAGGCTGAGTTGCAGCGACGACTCTGACGAGAGCTGCTTGCCAACAAAGGCGGTGGCAAAGGGATTCTTCAACGAGCGGAAACCCTGACGGGGCAACCCCCATGCGCCGGCACCTGCGCCGAAATAGAAGCCGTCGTCGTTGATGAGATGATTGGACGTTGAGGCCATAGCTCGCCAGCGGCCTTGCTGAATGCGATAGCCGAGGCCAAGGCTCAACGAAAGGTCGGCATTCAGGCGGCTCCAGTTGTATTTGCCGTCATATCGGTAGCCGGTAAGCATTGCCAGACGCGGCTCAACGAAGATATAAAGCGACGGAGCCACGTTAAAGCGTGCCTGCAGCGACGTTGCCAATCCGCCAACAGAATGCCATGAACCCAGCTGGCGAAGACGACGCAGATCAACGCCAATGGACCATATGAGTTCAAACTTGCGGGTAGGGTTGTAGCCGCGCAGCAAGCTCGTCAAGTTCATCAGATAGTCAGCCTGAAGGGAGCCGTACCAGCAGCGCGAAATGCCGGAGTGAACCGACATAATGCCAAGATCGCCGGCAAGGCGAATACCATGGACGGGCGTAAACCAGCTGCCGAGTTCTCCGCCAATGTATAATCCCGGCCTCACGCCACCGGTAAAGCTATTGCCGAGCGCCGAGAAGCCGCCGCTTGCACCGAGGAAGAAGTGCTTGCCAAAACCTTTATCTTCAGCCGGGAAAGTATCCGCCGGCAGCGGCTTTTGGAGAACGTAGTCAAGGGCATTGGTGCCGTGAGCCTGAAATTGATTCAGGTCGACGGTTATTTTTTTCTTTGCGGACGTGGTCAGTGGGAGAGTTGTGAGCAGAACCGCAAGGCTTAAACCGTATTTAATATACTTGAACATCTGATTCGGTAAGATTTTAAGTTTTTAGTCCAAATCAACGCCTTCGTTTTCAATGAGTCCGAGCAGGTCGCCGTCGGTTTTGGCCACAGCTTTGAGCGAGGGGTCGAGCCTGAAGGCTTCGTTGAGATGGTCAATGGCCGTCCAGTCGTCGACGCGATTGAGTGCCACGGCCTTAACATACTCCTCGACGGCAGTGTTGCCGAGCTTCAGTGCCATACGCGCCGCAGCGTTGTTATCGTTAATTTTCAGGCGCATCAAAACCGCATTCAGGGGCGAATCCTTGCTGACTTCGTCAATAACCTTGCGATAGTGTCCGTTCATCGCCATACAATAGATTATGGCCTTGTGGGTCAGCTCGGTATCGCTTACGGTTGAGAGCAGGGAATCGGCGCGGGAGTACTGTTGGTCTTTCATTCGGCAGAGCGCCATGTTGTAGCGCATGGCTTCGGGGCGCGAGCGCCATTTTGTGATGTCGGTGAAGAATGGTTCGAGGATTTCGCGGGGGTTCTCGCCTTTTTGCAGCATTACTTCCGAGAGTTCGGTAGCCGCAGCGATGAAATCGGGCCAAACCTCCACGGCCTTATGCAGGGCTTCTTCGCGCTCCTTGCCGGTATGGGCGGTATAGTAGCGATAGAATTGGTAGCGGCTCAGGCCGGAGGGGTCGGTATGGTAGAGTTCGGATATTTCTTCGTCGGTTAGCGGGCGAAGATATTCGGTTACTATGCGGTAGTTGACGCGGCGCATGCGCGGAAGGTAGTCTCTGACAATCACGTTTGAGTAAAAGGGGAGTCGCTTCATTGCCCGGGAACGAGCATCAGCCGTAGAATAGCGGTCAAGCAGCTCGGCCACGCGGTCGGCCTCTTCGAAGAGCGAGTCGGTACGGAGCATTTTGCCAACCTCTTCCCAACCGGCAACGTCGGCGTCGGACGATAGGTCAACGTTCCTCAACAGCGTCGGCTCAATGGCGTTAATCCGGTCGGTAACGTATGCCATTGCGGAGTTCATACGGTTGCCGGCGAGTTTTTTGTTGCTCTCATAGCGGCCCTCGGGCGAGGCGTAGCCGTAGATTGAAAACTGCTTGAGTGTCATGCCCTGACTGCTGTTGATTGTGCGGAACTCATTTAGCAGCGACTCAAACTCGTTGGCATTGTTGCCCATAGAGAGGTCGAGTTCCGACTTTCCCACCGGGAAAACGAGGTTCATTTCGCCGCTGGCATCGCGCAGCTCCTTTTCCTGATGCGGAATGAAGGACTCATCGTTAAGAGGCAGCGGTTCGAGGCTATAGTTCAGGAAGCGCAGAGGGTTAATCGTGCCACGCCCGATTTCGAGAGAATCGGTATATTTGATTTTATTATAGTCCTCAAGCGAGCAGAGAATGGTGAGCATGAAATCGTGGGATTTCACCTCGGGTTTGAATGAGTCAATGAGCCAAACGGTGGTTTCTTTGCGAAAGTCGCGGGTCTTGATGTCGACAAATGGGTTGAGCGTATCGGTGGTTTCGGCGTGCCAGTCGTGCATACGGTCCTGAGTGTTGGCGTAACGCCAGCCGTCAACGATTTCCGGCTTCTTGAAGAAGACTTCGCTGGTGGTAACATCGCAGATTGCGGGTTGAACAATCATACGCGAACTCCTGTCGAAAAGCTGCCTGGGGATTTTCACCGGCGTTGTCCACTTAATCCAGTCGCCTTCCATTACCAGGTCGGCGGGTTCAACGACGAGCGACATATTGCCGGCCTTGCCGATTACGATTACTTCATTGAGCGACCGCGACTTGCGCAAAACTTCGACATTGATTTGCAGTCGACCGGCCACGTCTTCAAATGCATCCGTGCAATTGCCGCCGAAACGCAGACGGGCCTCCGAGTCGGTAACAATCAGAAAGTTGCCGGCCTCATCGGTTTGGCCGAGCATGGTTTCATTGTCATCGTCAACGTAGTTGTAAATCCAAATTCCGGGAGCGGGTTCCTGAGACCCTGCGAACTTCACGTTGCCACTGATTTCAATTGTCCGCGCAAAGCTGCTGAGGGATGCTATCAAGCCTGATACAAGCAGGAGTAAAAATTTCTTCATGAGCGTCGAAGTGGCTTACTTGAATATATAGCTGAACGAGAGACCAAACCGAATAGGCACCGGAAGGGTGTGGAAGCAGTTGAACGAAGCGGGTTGCCGGCTCACCTTGTTATTGTAGTGATAGCCGCGGAAATGGCCCAGTCCAACACCAATTTCGGCCTCCATGTTCCAATGTTTTGACAGAACCAGAGCATAGCCATAGCTGATACCTGCGGCCATTACGTAGCCCTTGAACACGCGGTTTTTCAGCTCAACCTCGCAGTTGCCGGCAGTGGCGCTCAGCGCAAGGAAATGGCGTGCCATAGGGCGATTGAACCAGTAGCGCAACTCGGGCTCTACGCGGAAGTTTGTGAGCTGAATGCCGCCAATGGGCTTGGTTATGGGATTGACACCCACGCCAACCTGAAGCGAGAGTACACGGCTCAACCGAGCCTCAAGTGTAAGATTGGGCGACATAACTAAATACTCCAAAGCGTTCGTTTTCAGAGCAACTCTCTGAGCGCTTACGCCCGGTGACATCAGCAGCATAACTACCAATGTTACAATGCCGAAACACAACTGTTTAAGAGAATTACGGTGCAAAATATATATTTTAATGTGATGTTTGACGGATGCAAAGTAAAGCAATTTTTTTTAAATTTTGCAGGGTGATTATTGATTTTTTTGTACATTTGCAGGGCATAATGTAACCAAATAACAACAACTTTTTAACCTAACCAATTTTACTACAATGGCTTACGTAATTACCGACAAATGCGTGGCTTGCGGCACCTGTCTGCCCGAATGCCCCGTTGGCGCTATCTCTGAAGGCGAAATCTACCACATCGACCCCGATACTTGCATCAGCTGCGGCACCTGCGCATCTGTATGCCCCTCCGAGGCCATCATCGAAGGCTAAGAGAGATAAAGAAAACAAAAGCGACCTGCTTCATACGAAGCAGGTCGTTTTGTTATATGACCTAAAGCCTTACGCCTTACAACTGGCTATCAGGATTGAGATTTGCGCCCTCAATGTCTTTGAAGTAGCGGTAGGTGTCGACCTTGAGTTCGCCGCAGGCATCTTCGTCGCAAACAATGATGGCGTGCTGATGCATCTGTAGAGCCGAGATGGTCCACTGCTGCGAAATGCCGCCTTCAACGCCGTGGTGCAGGGCGCGGGCTTTGTTGTGGCCGTTGACCATCAGCAGCACCTCTTTAGCGGCCATAACAGTGCCAACGCCTACGGTCAGAGCGGTCTTGGGCACCAGGTCGAGGTTGTTGTCGAAGAAGCGTGAGTTGGCAATGATGGTGTCCTTGGTCAGCGTCTTCATGCGGGTCTTGGATGTGAGCGAGGAGCCGGGTTCGTTGAATGCGATGTGGCCGTCGGGGCCAACGCCGCCCAAAAAGAGGTCAATGCCGCCGTAGGAGGCTATTTTGGCTTCGTAGCGCTCGCATTCGGCCTTGGGGTCGGCAGCGTTGCCGTTGAGGATATTGATGTTTTCGGCCGGAATGTCGATGTGGTTGAAGAAGTTTTCGTGCATGAACGTCCAATAGCTCTGCTCGTGGTCGCGGGGAATGCCCACGTATTCATCCATATTGAAAGTTACTACGTTTTTGAACGAAACTTTTCCCTCCTTATGGAGTTCGATAAGGCGGCAATACATACCCAGGGGCGACGAGCCGGTGGGCAAGCCGAGGATAAAGGGATGTTCGGCGGTAGGTTTGGCCTCGTTGATGCGTTTTGCAACATAGTTGCCGGCCCAGCGGCTCAGGTCGGCATAATTCGGTTCGATAATGAGTCTCATGATACTACTTAGGTTGAAATGTGATAATTATCTGCCCGCAAAGATAAGCATTTTTTCGCGAATCTCCAAGTGGGTGATGAGCTATGGTGATGAGTGCAAAATAAGGTCCCGGCTTTCACAAGCCAGGACCTTGGGATCATATAACAATTTATATATCACATACAGAGTGCTCGTTCAGAACACCTGCTTGCTCACTTTGGAGCCTTGTTTGAGAATATAGAGGTTGCCCTTGGTGGGACGAGCCACGCGGCGACCCTGCAAGTCGAAGTATTCCGCTGCGCCTTCTGCGGCCGCAATATCGGCAATCGAAGTCACAACACCATTTTCGGAGACTTCGAGTTTAACAACGGAGCTGTGGAGCGTGCCGTCGGCCGAAACGGCTTTAACTTCAAGGCTTTGGCCGAGCTGCGAAATCATATAGTTTACTTGATGGGTTTCGTGGTTGTTCCAGCCGTCTTCTTTTGCCACAATCTTGCTGACATCTGAATTGTTGCCGCCAAGCGGAGTTTCGCGAATCCATACGTGCGCTCCCTTGAGGCAGCTGATGCTGATTATGTCACCAACATTCACGGTTGTATTCATCTCAATGTCAATGCTCGGAGCGGTCAGTTCAACGCCGGTTTGACGAAACATATAGATGTCATTTTGGCCGGAGGTGTAGAATGTGAAGCGAGCGCTGGTGATGTCTACCGGGGATTTAACATTGGGATTATAGCGCAAAGTATAACTTTCGTTAGAGATTGTTATACCTCCGACAATCGCATTGCCATCGCTGCCAAATGACAGGGTCAGTTCCTTGGCCTCCGTTGTAAACGACACTTTCTTATTCTTAGTCGAGTTTAGGTAGCCATTGTTATCGTCGTTATAGAGGGTGATAATGCCTTCTTTAGCAGTGTGCAGCGTGAACTGCATTGCGTCCTGGGGAAGATGCTTTTTCTCGTCGTATGTAAACTCGGTAACCTTTATGACATCGCTATCAAGATTCTTCATTATCACTGCGGGATAGGTAACATCCTGATTGGAAGCCACGCCGGTATATTCTTTGGCCATAAAAGTTACCACGTCGCCGTCATTGACTTGGTCGAGGGCGGTGACAGGCTCCCAGGTTGCGGGGAGTGCCGGGAGTTTGATGGTGTAAATGCCTTCAACCTCATCGCTGTTAATGAAGCGCTCTTTTTCAGCGTGAATGCAAACATTGACCATATCGCTGACTGCGAAGGTGTAAGGGAGATCTTTGCCCGCCATGTCTTCGTTGCCGATATAGCCCCAAAGCTTTGCGCCCTCTATCGGGCAGCTCACGGTGACTTCGCTATTGTCGGCAACAGAGCCGAATGCCACGCTCAGAGTCGGTGCAGGAAGTTTGGCGACCTTGAAGGTTCGGGTCACCACGTTTTCCTCATCAAAGTATGCCGAGATAGTAGTTTCCTCGTCGATGGTCAGCACAACGGCTTCATCAGTCAGTTCTTCTTCGCCGTTGTTAACGGTATAAGCCATCAGCCAATCTTCCATGCCCTCGGGAGCCGACAGTGTAACTTTTGCGCCCACATAAACCGTTGAAGCGGCTTGATTATACCAGTCTTCCTCAACCACGGTAAACACCGGAACTTCAGCAGCCGGATCAACCGGTTCGGTTTGGCCGGCTACTGCAGCGACTTTGATGTTTTGGACTTCCCAGGTGCCGGCAACGTCGGAGGTGGAGACGTATTTGAAGCCGACTTGGATTTTCTTGTTGGAGTAGGCTGAGAGGTCAATTTGTGCGTTGTTGTAGAATGTCCAGGAGAATTCGCTCGGAGCGGTGGCTTCGCAAACTTCGGTCCATTCGGTTTCGCCCTCTTCCTTAACTACTACGTAGGCGTAGCCGTTGAAGTCGGCAACGTCAATCATTACATTGTTCTTCTTGTAGTTATTGAAGGCGTTTTGGAAGTCGAGGGTGATGTTCTTATAGTTGGTGAGGTCGAGTACCCGAGATGCCGCGATAGCCGTGGCAGCATTGGTGGTCCTGTTGATAAAAGCACTGCCTTTCAGGCCGTACGTGTCATCATGTTGCCAGACTTCGAGGCCGGTGGGGTTCTCGAAAGTGAAGTCGGTTCCCATAGCCGAAACGTAGCTAAACGGCGTATTCGGGTCAACTACGGAAAGGGTGTAACGGGCGGGGGTGGCGAAGTATTTTTCGTCGTCGGGGGCTATGGAGGCGGTAATCGTGGCGGTGCCGGCAACGTTGGGAGTCAGAGTCATAGCGCCGGTTGTAGCGTCAACGGCCAGCAGGTCAGCATTGTCAGAAGCGTAAGTCACCGTAGCATCTGCAACCGACTTAGTCAGCGCGGGAGCCACGAATTCGTCACCAAACTTCAAGGTCTCACTCTCCTTTGACCAACCCAGTTTAACTTCGGATTTGGAAGAATTTGAGCTGTCTTTCGTGTATTCTACTTCAAAATAGCTGAATCGCAGTTGTGCAGAAGCCGTGAACTCTATTGCTTTATCGGCCTTCAGATTGTCAAATACTACATCAGGTGCTTTACTGGATGGTTTTACTGACTGAGAGTCATATTTTATTTCTCCCCACTTATCTGTGCCATGAATCTTTATCTTATTGATAGTGATGCCCTCCATAGGCGTTAACGTGAATATGTCATTTGCATACCATAAGACTACACCATTTTTCACGTTGGATTTGCTGCTATTTACCTTTGTCAACTTTAAAGAGCAAATATCTTCTTGAGTAAATGTAACATCTACAATATTCCCATCTGTGTTATTTTTTATGACACAAATGGTTATAGCAGAACTTTTGTTGGTGTCACTCACTCCATCAGCCTGGAATGCCATTGTATCAGCAAAAGCGGCTATAGGCAATAGCATTAACAGTGAAAGTAAAAGTTTTTTCATGTTGTGTGATTTTTATTGTTAGTGATTTGTGATTAGTCTGTTAGATTAGGGAACGGCACGCGGAGTCGCGACCAACGAAAGTCGGTCGGTTCCATAGGAGGCGGCAGACTTTTGTCCGTCGCGCTGACGCAAAATATTGAAGGGGATTGGTGCGTAGCGGCGCTACCTCGCCGACGCGAAGCAAAATCAGTGGCGAATTATGCCAATGGGGGGGGGTAATTGCTTGTATGACAGCCATCTAGCTGCGTGTGATTATTGTTATTGCACCACAAATATACGCAATCCACTGCATATCACCAAATTTTTAACATAGGTGTGTAAAAATGTGTCATTTCGATACGCAATATTCGGCGGAGGAGATGCGTTTATTAATTGTGAAGAAGAAATTTTTACTTTTATTGACGATATATTTGGTTGCTTGGGGAATTGGCGCAACTGAAACGGATTCGGAGGCTGAGGACCGGCATCTTCAGCTTGACGAACTCGTTGTGCGCCCGAAAAAGGAGAAGTATTCCAAGAAAGACAACCCCGCAGTTGAGTTTGTGGAGAAGGTTATGGCGCGTAGGAATATGACTGATCCGCGACTGAATAATGAGTATTATAACCACGGCGTATACGAGCGTATCAATCTCGGAATCATTAATTTCCCGATTGACTCGGGGGGCGCATTGGGCTTCCTCAAGGAGTATGTGGATACTACGGAGCTTTCGGGTCGCCCGGTGTTGAACCTCACTGTCAAGGAGAAAGTCAGCGACGTGTTTTATCGTCGCGACCCGCAGACTCGCCGCGAGGTGGTGCGCCTGCGCCGGAGCCACGGCCTTGACGACAAGTTGGCCGATGTTGCTTCCGTGACCACGATTTTTGAGGACGTAATGAGTCCGGTCGACCTCTATGATGCCAACGACATAACCTTGCTGCGCCAGAAGTTTGTCAGCCCGCTTGGCCGCCTGGCCACCGACTTTTACAAGTTTTATCTCAGCGACACGATTGCCGACGCCGAGCGCGGCGACTCGCTGATAGTGCTTAGCTTCGTGCCCCACAACGCCACGATGCCGAGCTTCAACGGCCGCATCTACGTGGTCAAGGATGACACAACCATGTTCATTCGCCGCGCCGAGATGCGCCTGCCCAAAGATGCCAACGTTAACTTTATCAACAATATGTATCTGCTTCAGGAATACGACCGGGGGGAAGACGGCTCGCGCCTCAAAACCCGCGACGAAGTAATCATTGAAGCCCGCTACGTTGGCGTGGATGCATATGCCACGCGCCTCACGGTGAATAACTCCCACAACTTCAATCCGCCGAAGGACTTGAGCGTCTTTGACGGCAAGGTGGAGGTGATAGAACGCAACGACTTGCAAGAGAGCATTGCATCGTTCCGCCCGGCCGACACTCCCATCGGCGCAAGCCGCATGCAGCTGATGATGGAGCGTCTGCGCTCCAACAAGGTGTATTACTGGGGCGAAAAAATTCTCGGCACCCTAATCAGCGACTGGGTGCGCCCCGGCGGAGAAAAGGGCCCGATAGCCATCGGCCCGATATTCTCGTCGCTCAATAACAACGGTCTTGAGGGGTGGCGCGTGAGGCTCGGAGTGATGACCACCGGGAAGATGTCGCCCCACTGGTTTCTGAAAGCCCACGGCGCATATGGTTTCAAAGATCACCGTTGGAAATATGGCGCATCTGTGGAATACAGTTTCAACCGCAAGAAGCACCATGCCGGCGAGTTTCCGATTCGCTCGGTGAGGTTGAGCCACTCTTACGACGTTGACCGCCTTGGGCAGCCCTATGGCGCATCGGGCACGCTGTTTAACTCCGTGAGCCGCGGCAAGAACGATATGATGACGTATAACCGCCTGACCCGGTTGGCATTCAACTACGAAACCGACCGCCACTTCACGTTCACCCTCGGGCTGCAACACTCGCGCCAGGAAGCCACCCCCTACGTTGAGTTTATCGACGGCAACGGCCAACGGTTCAGCCACTACCAGCAGAGCGCCATAATCGGCGAAATCCGCTGGGCCCCGGGCGAAAAATATTATCAGAGCATCAACAGCCGCAAGGTGTTGAGTTCATCCAACCCGATTCTGCGGCTTACCCACACCTACGCTCCGGCCAAGATTTTGGGCACCCGCTGGGGAATGAACCGCACGGAATTTTTCATTGACAAGCGCTGGTATTTCTCATCCTGGGGCCACCTGGATGCACGCCTCGGAGCCGGCCACGTCTGGGATAAAACAGTATTTCCCTCGCTGCTCACCCCCAACGCCAACCTGAGCTATTTCTATCAGAGCAAGGCTTTTTCGCTGCTCAATTCGCTGGAGTTCATCAACGACAGCTACGTGGAGCTGCACCTGAACTACAATATGAACGGCGCACTGCTCAATTACATCCCCGGCATCAAAAAGCTGAAGCTCCGCGAGCTGATTGGCTTCCACGCCGTGTGGGGTACGCTGAGCAAAAAAAACAACCCGGCGAATAACGCCGAGTTGCTTGAATTTCCGGTTTCAGCAGGCACCAAGCCGATGGGCGCGATGCCTTATATGGAAATGAACGTAGGTTTGAGCAACATTTTCAGGATTTTCAGCGTGATGTATGTGCATCGCCTCACCCACAACGGCCCCGGCCTGCCTAAAAACGGCGTTCGCGTGGCCTTTCATTTCAGCTTCTGATTATTTTATTTGGCGCACCAGGTGGCCCGGCATCGGGGTCTTGCCCGATTTTACCTTGAATGCGGTAGCCTTGAGGTCAGAACCTGCGGCACCCTCTTCCGAGGCCATAAAGCGGTTGTCCATAATGCGGTTTTCAATGGGTGCAATCGTGCCGATGCGGCGATAGACCGTGCGGCCCTCGCGCTCCTCGGCTTCGAGTACCTCATATTCAGAGTCGGTGGTGATACCCTCTTTCATGCCGATGGGGACCATAACTTCATTGCCATTGACGGCGATGATGGGCGACTTTACGCGGAAGGCCTCGAAGTTGTGTTGCAGGTCGCGCACGTTGTCGTCAATCGCACGCTGACAGGCCTTGCGAATCATGATTTCGGGGTGTTCCTCGCTGATGCCCATGAAGGAGTTTTTGGAGCCTGACGATGAAACCTCTCCGATGTATTTGAGTTTCAGCTTGTCGCGGTTGGCAAGGAAGCCCTCCTTGTTGTTCCACATACTCTGATAGAACGTGCCGGCAGCCTCGTCGTCCCACACCAGCTGATAGAGACGGGTGTGAATCTTCACGCGGAAGCCCTTAAACGTTTCGGCCATCGAGCCGAGGTTGTCGCCAAGGTCACTGACCGACTGGCCAAGACTGCCGCCGAGAAATGCACCTGCAAAGAGGCCGGCAACGCGCAGGCCGGCGGCCACGTTTTTGCTTCGCTGGGCATTGTCTATGTAGTGGGCTTCGTGTACCAGTACAAAGGTGTTGCCAATGAGTTCCTCGCCGGCATCCTGAAGCATGTTGATGCCACGCGGCGAACGTGAGGCCAGCTCCTTATCAAACTCGGTGGCGTTGTAGAGTCCGCGCTGATAAATGAGGTTCATGCCGCATTCACCGGTCAGAATGTTGCGGTCAAACCAACGGCTCACCACGCGGCCGGCAATGTGGTTTTTGTTGAGCCAGCTGTCAATGTCGTCGGCATATTTTCCCTTTGACGACACGTTGAGAATGCGCACGCTCAGGTCGTGCTCGTTATATTGGCTCGGGGTGGGAATTTCAAGGAACTCCTCTTCAATCTTGTCGTGGAGCTTCTGGTCGGTGCGCGAAACCAGGAACGAGCAGATTGAGCTGCGACGATAGTTGGTTTCGATTGAGTCGGTGATTACTTTGGCGTTGACCGATGAGGTTGCAAGCAGCATTGACGCTGCACCAAGCATTATTTTTACTGTCTTCATGTTTTTCATAGTTTAGAAGTCCCAAATATCTTCGTCAATCACTTGGTAGATGCCAAACGAGTTGCGCTTGGGGTTAAGTTTGGTATTGAAGCGATATGCGTCAATCTCGGTCATAACGGTCTTGCCATCAGCATCGAGGGCGCTGAGAGCCTGGCGGGCAATATCCATTGACTCAAAGCGGAACGGCACGATAATGCTGCCGTCCATCGCGATTACGCCGGCTTTTTCGTCGGTCATGGCTGCGGCACGGCCCTTAGCGTCGAAATTGGTGCAGTCGGTAAATGCGGTGGGCAGAACACGTGCGCCGGTTGACAGAGAGTGCAGGTAATATTTATCGTCAAAGTCCTGAACCCAGGCGTGGGTGTCGGTGGCGTTTTTGGAGTAGAGCACGCTCTTGTAGAGCGGCTGAATCAGCACCTTGTTGCTGGCATCAATCATACCCCATTTGCCGTCTTTTTTAATGTAGCCCTTGCCGTGGCGGAAGTGGTCGGCAGCATCATAAATGAAAGGAATCACCGTTTCGCCTCTGAAGTTGATATAGCCGAGCTTGTCGTTATGATCCTTGGCAACGAGCAGTTCTGCGCCGGCATCGGTGCGTGGTGTTACAATCTGCTTGAAGTTCATGGGAATGAGTTGAGCGGCCTGGTTGGTGATAGCGCCGTAGTTGGAGCCGTCGCTGACCACATAACCGCCCATCGCAGCTACCGGCGAGAGCCAGGTATAGATGCTGCCGACAGGTTCGCCGGAAGTGTCGACCAACTGATACTTGCCTTCATTCCAGGGGCAGGCACCAAAACCGCCTCTGAACGGGTAGGAGTAGATGCTTTTCTCTTTCATGTCGGTGAATTTGATTTCAACATCTTTTTTCAGCAGAGCGCGGCCGGTTTCAACGTTGTAGTAGTTATATTTACCTGATTTTGAGCCGGGTTTAACATACATGCTGACACCATTTACCGGAGCGCCGTAGCGAACATCGCTCAGCGGGGCAACACACTTGCCGTCAAGGTCATAGAGCGCATTTTTGGAGCCGGTCGAGGCGTAGACGTAGGGTACCTCGGGCGATGTCAGCATTGAGAAGTTATATTTGATTTCGTTGGGCAGGCTTGCGTTGGTGTAGGGGTAGCCCATACGGAAATCAACGGAGTCAGTGTCGAGGAAGAAAGAGAGCGTGGTGAAGTTGCTTACCGGCACGATGCACTTGTTGCCGCGATACAGGCCCTTTGCGGCAGCGGCGAGGGTTTTGCCCTTGGCAACCCAGACGTAGCCGTCGGCGTTCGGGGTGCCGATAAAGTCATATTCCGGGTCGATGAGAATAACACCGTTTGAGCGGATGTAGCCGTATTTGGCGCCCTTCTTTACCAGCGCGATGTCGTTGTTGAAGTCGCCGATTTCATCGTAGGCAGCGGCAATTTTGGGGTTGCCGTTTTCGTCGATATATCCCCATTTCTTGCCTTTCTGAACTTTTGCCATGCCGTTGACAAACGGTTCGGCGGCAGCGTAGGTGTAAGGAATCACTACGGTGCCTGACTCATTTACGTAGCCCCACTTTTTGCCGTTTGATTGCGGAGTAAGGTCGGCAACTGCAGAGCCGATGCCGAGACTCAGTGCGAGAACCGGCATCAGTAGTTTAATGGTTTTCATAGTTGATGTTTATTTCCAGAGAATGTTGGTGGTGTTGTCTTTCTGTCCTTTGCCGTAGGCCACGCCGATAGCCTTGGCGGCATCAATGTTGAGGCGCTTGAGTTCGTGTGAATCCTCATACTTTTTATGAACTTCAAAGTCATATTCCTCGTGAGAGCGCTTCTTGATGTCTTCGGCAAGGCTCATTGCCGACTTGTAGGTCGACGATGCCGGGTCAATCTGATTCAAATACTGATATGCGCGGCGTGCGCCCTCGCCATTGGGCAGGGCGGCAAACTCGGCCTTGGCCTGATTGAGCAGCTTGGTGCCCTGAAGGTCAATGTAGGATTGATACACTTCGAGAGTCACCTTCTCGGCCTCGCTATAGCCGGAGCAGCACGCAGGAATCAGCGTTGAGTAATAGAGCGCCTGATCGTAGTCGCGCATCGTGGCGGCCTGGCGGGCTTTGGCCAGAAGCTGCTTGTAGTTCTTGTCGAAGTAGGAGATGGTTTTACGCAGGGCGCGGTTTATGAAGTTTTCAATGGTTTTGTTTTTGGCATTGATGGCCGTGAGGGCGTTGATGAACGCGCGCTGCTCGGAGGTACCAACGCCGCGCAGCTCAATGGTTTCGCTGTCGAACACCTTATTGCCGAAAATGTCTGCCACCTTGAGGGTCATCTCCGTGCGCACGGCATATTGCATCGGCGGGCCGGCAAGGGTTTCCTTATAGAGATGGGAGAACACGGCGGTGAGATAGAATTGGCCATAGTTCTCGTCGGCCGAAACGTGGTCGTGGGTCAGAGCTCGGGTCAGGCGGTTGGCCACGGCCTGCGACGTAGCTTCGGTGATGTCTGACTCTATGGGGTCGGGGGCTACGACTTGAATGTCGAGGTCGCAGTCGGCAGCCGCGAGATTGAGCGAGCAAGCCAGGGCAAGTGCTGCCAGTTTTATGTTGGTTGAGAGTTTCATAGTAGTGAGGTTAAATTATTTTTCGCCAAGAATAAGTTCGGCCTTGCCGAGACCCGATATAACGAGTTTTGCGGGAATGTTATACGGCGGGTTAGCGAGATACTGGCGCAGCTGGTTAACGAATGCGCGGGTGTCCATAGCGCGGCCGTTTGCGCGATAGAGTGGGATGCGCACCTGCTCAAAGCGCATCACGTAGTCTGACGCGTCAGAGAGGTTGAAGCGATTGTTGACAGTATTGTCGGCAACCCAGTTTTCAATGATGTCCTGGAGCATTTCGCCGCCGTATTCGTCTTCGAGCGAGAGGCCGGAGCCGTTGTCGAACACCTTGATGTTGAGTACCACCTCGCGGCCGTTTTCGAGCATATCCTCAAAGTGGTCCTGAAGCTGCGCGGTAAAGGGGTCAATATTGGCGAGCACAGCTTCCTCGAGCAGCACGGGGGTATCGGCCGAGAAAGAGGCGGGGCCATTGCCCGACGATGCTGCAACCTGGGCATCGGTGTAAGCATCGAGGGCGCGCAGGGCGTACCAGAGCGAACGCTTCGGTCCGGTGGTCTTCACGTCGTATGAGAGTTCGAGAATAAGGTCGGCCTTGGCAACGTTTTTAAGGCGTTCCAGAGGGGTCTGAGCCAGTGATGCGCCCGAGGAGCGAGAGGTCAGCATCTCGTCTTCGGCATTATTTTGGTTTATTGATTTAATGGCTTTTGCGAGGTCTTTGACGTTCATACCTCGGTCGGTCATCAGCTCCTGAATCTTGATGATGGCGCTCATAAGCTCAGTGTTCTGGCTCACGGCAGCCTCGTAGTCGGGAACGTTTGAAACTTTGCCTTGATTGTTGATTTTCTGCACGTAGCCGTGGGAGTTACACCAGGTATCGGAAGGGATTACCATAATGGTGGGCTTCTTTACCTGGGCGGAAGCCGTACCGGCTACGGCGAGTGCCGCAATGGCGAATATTTTAGTCAGAGTTTTCATAGTCGTGGTTATTTAATGATATTGTCGTCGATCAGTTTCTGACGCAGACCTGCGCGGTCAACTCTCACCACGATGCCCCAGTTTTCGAGGGCGGTATTGGCGGCTTTAATGCGTGAATTCTGCTTTTCGTCGGTTGAAGATACGTAGTTTTTATATTCGCCGCCGTCGCGGAAAAACTCGTTGAAATATGACTCATAGCGTTCTTCGGCATTCACGGCGGTAACAAGCGGACGCTTGTTGCACTCGCCGGTGCCGGCAGTGATGCCCTTGAAAATTACGGCACGGAGAGCGTTTTTCTTGGCGGTCTCCATGGCCTGCTTTTTGTCTTTTCCCTTGCCGAAGGCGCGGAGAGTCTGCGAACCGTTGAGATCAACGCCGAGACAGGTAACCTCAAAAGATGAATGGGCAAGAGTGTCGTCAACTCTTTGCGATGTTTTGCAACCGCTCACGGCCAACGCGGCGATTGCAAGAATGAGCAATGACTTTTTCATGGCTTAGAACATTGATTTAAGACTCTTGACCACTCCGGCCTTTTCAAGGTCGCGGCGCAGTTGGTCTTTATTAACTGTTACAGTGACGGTTACCTTGTGTTGCTTGCCCACTTTGGCGAGCTTGCGCGAGGAGTTTACGAAGGTTACGTAGTTGGTGGCAGGGCCGCCCTCGTTGAAGAACTTCTCAAAGTAGTCGGCGTGTTCGCCCTCGGCAGTTGCCGAGCCTGCAAGCGGGCGGATGGTTTTTCGCGATGTAGTGTCGGCAAAACCCTTGAACAGAACGCCGTGAACGGCGCAGCGAGCAATAAGGTCATCGTTGATGTTCTTTTTCTTGCCGAGAACCGAAACTGAAACGAGATAGGTACCCTGATTGCCGGTTCCTGCTCCTTCAAGCTGATAGTCAGGAAGATCGGCGGCGCTTAAACTAAAAGCGGAAAGCACTGCGAAAACAAGAGTTGCAATGATAAATTTAAATTTGCACATGTGTGTTGTTATGAAATGTTTAATCGTGCAAATTTAAGTATTTTTCACATTCTCCCACCCACCCTTACCGTTAAAATATGTTAACAAGGCGGGGCGCCTCAAGATTCCCGAAACCCACATTTCGGAACTATTTCGGAGCCGGGGAGTGGGAAGGGACGCACGAGCCGTGAGCCCTTGCGTTGAGGCCGGGTTATAGAAAGGGTATGGCGTAGAGTGGTATGTTTGTTAGCCAATCTTGTTGTTTGTACGGAAGGAGTGAAAATCTCAATCCTTTGATTTCCGGATTGTTCTTGACATATTCCGCTATGGATTTTCCCTTGACGTTTGTGCCGCTCTTTACTTCAATCGGAATGGCTGCGCTCCCTTGTTGAATCACGAAATCAATCTCTGCGGGTGAATTCTCCTTGCTCCAATAAAAGAGCTGAACATTCTCAGAGCTGAGTTGTTGGGCAACATATTCTTCGGCAATCATTCCGTTGTATGTCTCAAGGTCATTGTAATTTAGCAGCATATCTGACGGCGCCACGTCCGACATGCAACAAAGCAGTCCGACATCGAGGAAAAACAGCTTGAACACACCCAACGCCTCGTAAAATTTAAGCGGTGCGGCTATCTTTGATACCCGACATACCTTATATACTAAACCGGCATCAATCAACCATTGTATGGCAGTTTCGAATTCTGCGGCACGCCCCCCCGGCTTAGCTGCACCATAAATGAAGCGTTTGTTTTCTCGAGCCAATTGCGACGGCAAGGAGTTGAGGACGAGTCCAACACGAACTGATTCTGATTTTGTGGTATGCTTTGAAATGTCCATTCTATAGGAGTCAAGAATAGCCTGTTGAAGTCGGCGAACTTCCTTAGGGTCGTTGTTTTGAGCAAATTGCCTGACGACTTCCGGCATACCGCCCACGAAATAATATTGCCGCAGATATCCAATAATTTTTGGTGACAACGCATCAATGAGCGGCGATTTATAGTCTTTGAGCGTCTTGCAGAGCATTGACTGACCTAAGGCATCCAGGAACTCGCTGAAATCCATAGGGTAAACCCGAAGCATATCAACCTTTCCGACCGGGAATGAATCTTCACGACTAAGTGTTACGCCGAGCAGTGACCCGGCGGCAATGATGTGATATTCAGGAGCGTTTTCGCAGAAGTATTTCAGACTGTGGAGCGCTCGCGGCGCTTCTTGTATTTCATCAAGTATGATAAGCGTTCTTCCTGCAATAATCGTTTGATTGGCAATGGCCTGAAATGCGAGTATGAGCCGCGAAATATCGTAATCTCCGGTAAAGAGATTGCGCGTAAGAGTTTCCTCATCGCAATTTATATAGGCAACGTTTTCATACTCTTCCCGCCCGAACTCTTTCATCAACCAAGTCTTACCAACCTGTCTTGCGCCTAAAAGAAGCAGTGGTTTGCGGCT
This sequence comes from Prevotella sp., assembly GCA_023666665.1. GTDB lineage: Bacteria > Bacteroidota > Bacteroidia > Bacteroidales > Muribaculaceae > UBA3263. The sequence goes on from JAMPBN010000004.1 coordinate 28,424, forward strand.
TTCTGAGGACTTCCATTCGAGCAGCTTTTTGTAAATTCTTCTTTTCATCTATTACTTAGATATTTGCGTGGCAAAGTTACATAAATCTGAGGGAATATACAAGCAAAAGTTACACAAATCTGAGGGAATATTTTGTAAAAAGTTACATAAATCTGAGGTATGGGCGGGTGTGCGGCGGTCTGAAGGCCGCCGCTTTCGGTTTTAGGGACGCACGAGCCGTGCATCCCTACGTTGGGATTAATAGGGGTAGGTAATGTCGGCGAGGTAGAGGGCGTGGGCGGGCATAGAGGTGCCGGCCGAACAGCGGTTTTTTGCGGCTATTACGTCGGCAAATTCGTCGACGGTCATTTTGCCGCGCCCTACCTCTACGAGCGTACCCACTACGGCGCGTACCATGTTGCGCAGAAAGCGGTTGGCCGTGATTATGAATGTCATGCCGCCGGTGGCGGGGTCGGAAACCCATTCTGCGCGGGTCACGCGGCAGATGTTGGTCTTGGCGTCGGAGTGGAGCTTGGCAAACGAGGTGAAATCGTCTGTTTGCAGCAGCAGGGCGGCGGCTTGGTTCATAGCCACGTAGTTGAGCGGGCGGGTGAACCACGCAAGGGGGTAGAGAAAGGGTGAGCGGTGTTCCAGGGCGCGATAATGATATGTTCGCGATGTGGCGTCAAAGCGGGCGTGGGCATCGTCGGCAACTTGGCGAATCTCGCTGACCACTATGTCGGGAGCCACGAGCGCGTTGATGGCCCGAGGTTCGGGGAGATGGGGCGCGTCAAAGTGGGCCACCATCATTGAGGCGTTGACTCCGGCATCGGTGCGCCCCGCGCCGACTATGGTGGTGGGGGTGCGCAAAATGGTAGACAGCGCGCGCTCAAGTTCTGACTGCACGGTGCGTTCGCCGGGTTGCGATTGCCAGCCGTGGAACGGCTCTCCACGGTATGCCAAGGTCATAAAATAGCGTGGCATCAGTCTTTTTCGAGGTAGGTGTAGCCGTAGAGTCCGGAACGGTAGTTGGAGAGGAATGCGCGGCCCTCTTCGGGGGTTATCTTGCCGGATTTCATTGCCGCCGTAACCCAGCGTTCTACGTTGCGCACCAGGGCTTTGGGCGAGAACTGCACGTAGTCGAGCACCTCGGCAACGGTTTCGCCGTCGATAATCTTGTCGATTTCGTAGTGGTCGGGATATACGTCGATGTGTACTGCCGACGTGTCGCCGAAAAGGTTGTGGAGGTCGCCGAGAATTTCCTGATATGCACCCACGAGGAACACGCCGATATAGTAAGGCTCTGAGGCCTTTATGGGGTGGACAGGCAGCGAATCGCTCAGCCCGGATGCCGTGATGAAGTGGGCAATCTTGCCGTCGCTGTCGCAGGTCATATCCTGAATTGTGGCGTAGCGGGTGGGCTTTTCGTCGAGGCGGCTTATGGGCATAATGGGGAAAATCTGGTCTATGGCCCAGTGGTCGGGGAGCGATTGAAACAGCGAGAAGTTGCAGAAGTATTTGTCGGGAATCATGCGGGTGATTTTGCGCAGTTCCTCGGGCGGGTGTTTCATAGAGTTGCCCAGCTCGGCAACTTCGCGGGCCACGCTCCAAAACAGTTTTTCAACCTGGGCACGGGTGCGCAGGTCGAGAATGCCGATTGAGAAGAGTTCGAGGGCTTCTTCGCGAATTTGCAGCGCGTCGTGCCAGGCCTCGTAGAGGTTGGAGATGTCGAGCTTGTCCCAAATGTCGTAGAGTTCGCGGGCAAGCTCGTGGGCCTCGGCCGGGAGTTCCTCATTATCTTTCCAGGCGGGCAGCGAGGTAGATTCAAGAGCCTCGAAAATCAGGATTGAATGGTGGGCCGACAGCGAGCGTCCGCTCTCGGTGATGATGTTGGGCTGGCGCAGGTCGTTTTTCACGCACACGTCTACCAGAGCGCTGACGGCATCGTTGGCATATTCCTGAATGGAGTAGTTCATCGACGACTCCGACGACGACGAGCGGGTGCCGTCATAGTCCACGCCGAGGCCGCCTCCAATGTCCACAAAGTCTATGTTGAAGCCCATTTTGCTGAGCTGCACGTAGAATTGCATAGCTTCGCGCAGAGCGTTTTTGATGCGGCGGATTTTGGTGATTTGGCTGCCGATGTGGAAGTGAATGAGTTTGAGGCTATCTTTGAGGCCGTTTTTCTCCAAAAAGTCAACTGCCTCGAGCAGCTCGGAGGAGTTTAGTCCGAATTTGCTTTGGTCGCCGCCGCTCTCTTGCCACTTGCCCGACCCGGAGTTGGAGATTTTAATGCGGATGCCAACGTTGGGCATTATGTCGAGGCGCTTGGCCACGCGGGCAATTATTCTGAGTTCGTTGAGCTTCTCAACTACCAGGAAAATGCGTCGGCCCATTTTTTGGGCCAACAGAGCGAGTTCTATGTAGTTCTCGTCTTTGTAGCCGTTGCAGATAATGAGGGCATTTTCGGCGATATTGGTAGCCAATACGGCGTGAAGTTCGGGCTTTGAGCCGGCTTCGAGGCCGATGTTGAATTTCTTGCCGTGGCTGACGATTTCCTCTACTACCTCACGAATCTGATTGACCTTGATGGGGTAAATAACGTAGTTTTGAGCCTGATAGCTGTATGTTTGGGCGGCCTGCTTGAAGCAGTTGGATATTTTTTCTACCCGGTTGTCGAGAATGTCGGGGAATCGAAGAAGCACCGGGGCCTGGATGTCGCGAACCTGAAGTTCGTCCATCACGTCTTTGAGGTCCACCGCAGCAAGACCATCTTTGGGGGTCACCTGCACGTGGCCTTTATCGTTGATTGAGAAGTAGTTCAGTCCCCAGCCGTTGATATTGTAGAGCTCGGCACTGTCTTCAATACGCCATTTTCGCATTTCTTTTAATTAGTAGTTAGTAATTATCACTCCGCCACTCTGCCACTCTGCCACTACAACACCGACAGGATTGCATTGCGGGAATCCTCAATCAGGTTGGGGTCTGAGGGGGAAATAGGAGCGTGGATGGTTAGTTTTATGGTTCCGAAGCGGGGAATCTTCGTAGTGCGGGGCATCACGTGGAAAGCGCCGTCAATGGTGATGGGCACCACCGGGAGGTTATAGCCCGTGGCCAGGGTGTAGGCTCCGCGCTTGAAGCGGCCAACCTCGCCGGTAAACGTGCGTGCGCCCTCGGGGAACACCACCAGGCTCATGCCGTGGGCAAGGAGGTTTTCGGCGTTGTGCATGGTCTTGGCAATGGCGGCGGGTGTGCGACTGTCAACGAACACCATGCCGGCCTTTTTGCACGCCCACCCTACCAGCGGAATGCGCTCGAGGCTCTGCTTCATCATCCAACGGAAGTTATGCCCCAGGTAGCCGTAAATAGCAAAAATGTCGTAGGCTCCCTGATGATTTGCCACGAACACGTAGCTCTGCCTTGAGGTGATATGCTCGCGACCGCTGACCTTGACGCACACCAGAGTTAGCGCGCACATTATCCGCGCCCACAGCATCGGAGGGTAGTAGCCCCACCACCGGCCGCCGAACAACATGCAGCCACACGATGTGATTACAGCGGCAATGGCAGTGGCTATCAGCATCAGCGGCACCATAATCAGCAGCTGGTAAATGCGGTAGAGAATAATCATTGCTTTTGGGTGAATTTCCAGATAACCGCGCCGTGGGCCGGCACCTTGGTGGTAAACGGGAGCGTGGAGCTGACAACCTTGCGGGCCTTGCGGCGGGTGAGCAGCTCGGTTGCGGAACATTCTTGTTCGCGCAACCCCAAGTAGTCAAAGGCGTGGCGGGGAATATTAATGCGCATATCGGCCTCGGTATCGCCGAAATTCACGGCTATGAGCATCGTTTCGTCGCCGTGGTTGCGGAGATACGTGAAGTGACGCTGAGGATTGACTCCGGCGCTCTCATAGTTCACATACATCAGGTCGAAGAAGCGTCCCTCGGCAATCGCCGCCTCTGAGCGGGCAATGTTGAGCACGCTCATATAGAGGTTGCGGAGGCTGATTTCGTCGTCGGAGAGATTGGCCTGTGAGGGCTTGCCTCCGGCGAGCCAGCGGCGGAGCTTGTCGAGACTCCAGTAGTCAAAAATCGTGGTGCGACCGTCGCGCCCGGAGAAGCCCTCGGCATCCATTCCGCGCTCGCCGAGTTCCTGACCGAAGTAAATCATCATCGGTCCGGTTGAAATCGTTGAAGCCACTACCAGCGAGGGGATTACGCGCCAGGGATCGCCGGCATAAAAGTCTGATGCGAAGCGCTGCTCGTCGTGGTTCTCAAGGAAGTTGAGCATATGGCTGCCCATATCGCCGACGGTTTGCCACGCGCCGGTAAGCCGGTCGGCGGGTATGCCGTGACACTCAATGGCGCGGAGGGTGTCATAGAGGTTAACCTTGTCGTAGAGATAGTCAAAACCGGCGTCGATAAACGTGCGGTAGAGGTTCACGTCGTAAATCTCGGCGATGAACTGCACGGAACGGCGCGAGCGGCGCACCTGGGGGATGACCCAGCTCCAGAAGTCAACCGGCACCATAAAGGCCATATCGCAGCGGAAGGCATCCACTCCCTTGCGCGCCCAGTAGCGCAAAATGTTGAGCATCTTGAACCAGGTGTCGGGAATCGGCTGGAAGTGACATTGCGAGCCGCCGAGGTAGTCAACGCCGTAGTTTAGCTTCACGGTTTCATACCAGTCGTTGCGCGAGGGCGAGGGGGTGAAGCAGTCGTTGCCCGATGCGCGGGCGGGTTCCTCCACATAGTCACCGAGATACACATCGGAGGGAGCAAAACGCGCACCCGGCATATAGTAGAAGTTATTGTCGGGGTGAAACGCGAGCGTGGGGTCATCGTCAGCTCCGAAGTCGCGCTGTCCCTTGGGGGCAACGTCTGAGTGATATTGGCGGGCAACGTGGTTTGGCACGAAGTCAAGCACCACTTTCAGTCCCTGCTCATGGGTGCGGGCAATAAGGTCTTCAAACTCGGCCATACGCTGCGCGGGGTCGGTGGCAAGGTCGGGGTCAACGTCGTAGTAATCGGTTATGGCATATGGCGAGCCGGCTTGTCCCTTGATGACGTGAGGGTTGTCGCGGGGAATGCCGTAGGCCGAGTAGTCGGGGCAATGGGCGTGTTCAATCACGCCGGTGTACCACACGTGAGTGGCACCGAGGGCGTGAATTGCCCGCAGCGTAGAGTTGGTAATATCGGCAAATTTGCCCGAGCCGTTGACCTCGATTGAGCCGCAGGGGGTGCAGGTTGCGTTGCTGTTGCCAAACAAGCGCGGCAACATCTGATAGATTATCGGTTTCACTTGCGATATTTTGCGGCTTGCTCGGCAATGAGTGCCGAGTCATCGAAGTAGTTGATTTTCATTGCTGCGCGGACTTCATCGAGGGTTTTGGCAGCAGCTTCGCGGGCCACTTCAGAGCCTCGGCGCAGAATTTCGTAGACTTCGGGAATATTCTGTTCATACTGTGCGCGGCGCTGGCGAATCGGGGCAAGCTCCTCTTCAAGAATGTTGAGCAGCAGTTTCTTAACCGTGCCGTCGCCCAGGCCGCCGCGAGTGTAGTGAGCCTTGAGTTCGTCAAGGTTGGCATAGTCGGGCAGATACTTGTCAAAGTGTTCGTCGCGGCAGAATGCATCGAGGTAAATAAACGGCGTGTTACCCTCCAGATGGCCGGGAGCGTCAATGGTCAGATGCTCCGGGTCGGTGTACATGCTGTTGACTTTCTTTTTCAGTTCCTTGGGGGTATCGGAAAGGTAGATGCAGTTACCCAACGACTTGCTCATCTTGGCCTTACCGTCGGTACCGGGCAAGCGCAGACAAGCGGCATTCGAAGGCAGGAGAATTTCCGGCTCTACGAGAGTCGGGCCATATATATGGTTGAAGCGGGCCACTATTTCGCGGGTCAGCTCAATCATCGGAGCCTGATCCTCGCCCACGGGCACCGTCGTTGCCTTAAACGCCGTGATGTCAGAAGCTTGACTTACCGGGTAGCAGAAAAATCCCACCGGGATTGACTGCTCGAAGTTACGCATCTTGATTTCGGTTTTCACCGTCGGGTTGCGTTGCACGCGGCTCACCGTAACGAGGTTCATATAGTAGAACGCCAGCTCGGTGAGTTCCGGCACCTGGGTCTGAATAAAAATGGTGGTCTTGGTCGGGTCGATGCCCACGCTCAGGTAGTCCAGAGCAACTTCGATTACGTTCTGACGTACCTTTTCGGGGTTGTCGGCATTGTCGGTGAGCGCCTGAGCATCGGCAATCATCACGAATATCTTATCAAATTCGCCGGAGTTTTGCAGCTCCACGCGCCGGCGCAGCGAGCCAACATAGTGACCCAGATGAAGTTTGCCGGTGGGCCTGTCGCCCGTAAGTATAATCTTTTCCATTATTATATTATTGTTTTTAATGAAAAACACATTGCTATAGTGTTTTCAAGAGAATTGTTTGCCTTATAGCTTTTATACAACTCTTCCTCCTGACTTCCAAGAAATTTAAAGCCGTCTTTCTGATAAAACGGCACAGCTGCCAAGATGCCTTGATTTTACGCCAAAAACTTTTGGGCAGCGTATTTGCGCTGATTTTATCATTTGACAAGCTGAAATAAAGAGCTATTTTCCCTTGCAACTCGAGGTAATATGTAGCGGTAAGGAGTTCATCCTGCCACTTTAACGCATCTGATGCAAAAAAGTCATTCAAATCGTCATCGCCGCAATCGAATGGAGGCAAAAACCTGCCTGTTTCCAATCTCGTAAAAGGATTCTGAAATGACATTATTCGCCCTGATGTTTAGCAATTAGCGACAAAAAATCATTTACGCTGTTATGTATGCGCTCACGCTCACGTATGCGGTTCTCCAAAGATGGAACATCAGCATTTTCTGCGATGAAGCGTTGAGCGACTTCGCCGTAGAGTTCAGGTGTATTTCGTATAGGTCGAGCCATAATTTTCAGCACTTTTAATACCGCAAATTTACGATTTTTTTTGTTAGATTACAATTTTTGCGGTTTTGGTCTGATTGCCTACCTCCCACTTCAGCAGATACAACCCCGGCTCAATATTGCCGATATACACTTCAGGGGCGATTTCACCGTGGCTAACCAATGTGCCTCCAAGCGAATATATATTCCATGTGCCTTGAACAAGTTGCCCGTCAAACCCCGCAAAGCGCAGGCGATGCAGGCTGCGCGAGTATGCCACGGAATAGTTCGGGGTGGAGAGGTCGTTTATCGACGCTTCCTGGTCGTCGGTTTTCTCATCGCCCGGAGTGTCATCGCCGCCGTTGTCTTCCTCCTCTTCGGTAATCTGCGCAAACAACCATTGACGCGTTGGCTTGCTGAAGTTCTGCGAATCATTTGTCCATGCTATAATGTTGTTACCCACAAAGGCATCCCCGTTGCTATTGTTCCACGCCAATTGGCTGCCAATATTGGATATACAATATGTTGGGGGTTCCTCATCCGGAGTACGAGTGAATATCCATTGCTGACAGGCATCTGACGCATCGGGCGTGGCAGTGGTCAGAGGGGTATTCTTAACCCCTTTTGAGTCGTCGTAAACGGCCAGTCCGCTCTCGGCGTTTACTATTAAAAAAGTATTGTTGGCCGCGGGTTGCAAAACCCAGTGGCAGGCTTTTGCCCCTGCCTCATCGGCAAGCGCTACACCGCCCGTGGCAGTCACGGCTATGGGCATCTTCACCCCGGCGTTGAATATGGCATATGTATTGCCGGCTTCGGGAATAACATATTCCGACTCCCCGATAGGGCCAACTATCGGCTCATCGGGAGGAGTAACCGGATGTTCAGTGTTGCCGACATCGCAGCGTTCCGCAAATTCCTTTTCCAGAAAGTCTATGCGGTCGGAGATTGTTTGCTTCAGAAAAGTGATATTTTCCTTGTAGGAGTCAAACAATTTGTATTCGTCATAAACCGCTTCGTCGATAGCATACAAATCGAAGTTCAGCTTCTGTGAGGCATCGATTTGCATAGCGAGTTCGTCGGCATAGGTTAGTAGAGTTTCCTTCAGGCCGCCATCGGCCAATGCACGCCAGTTGCGCCATATCAGCTGCTTGAACCATGGGTCGCGCCACATCTGCTGAAACCACACTCCCAAAGTTCCGTAATAGGAATCGAAAGCTGCATCTATCATCATCCGCTTTGTCAGGTTGCCTTTACGCACGCAGTTGTTAAAGGCAATATCAAAGTCCCACACCGGCCCGAAATAGAGTTTGTTGTTGTCCTTGTCCTTATACATATAGTTGCTCCAAAACATATCGGGATTTGCAGCAACCTCGTTAGTGATATACCATGCAGCAAGACTTACCGAATCAACCATGGCGCGGTAGCCGTTGATCGGATTGTCAAACTCCTGGCTCAGCACCCGTTCCTCAACCTCCGTAAACCAATCGGCAATGTAGCTCATATGCGTATCGTTGACGACATCTTCATTCGGACTCTTTATGACCACCGTCGTCCCAGAACCGTAAGAACGGAAAAACACAGGCTCGCGATATCCTATGCCGTCGGCCTCAAGCAGATAGCCGCCGGTGTAGTTATGGTCAGCACCCGGTATGGTGTCTTGCTCGGTTATGTGGATACGCTTTTTGCGGATGTCGATATGGTCGGTCAGATGATAGTTGCCCACAAACTTGTTGTTGAGCCTCACATCAACAAACTCCGTACCCGGCACAAACGGCATACCGGCCAATTCAGCCACACGAAAGGCCAGAGCATTGCGAATCAGGCTCTTGTCGGTATGATTAGCCAATAATACCCAGTTTTTGGCATTGGCGCGGTCGGCTCCCATCATCCGCTCTTTAACGGAGAACTTGATGCGATAAGGCTGCTTGTCGAGCGTCGCGGTAGAGTTGCCCCTCACCTTAATCCGCGCCGGGCTATAGGTCAGCGGCTCTGCTCCCGGAGTCAGACGCTTTACCGTACAATCCGTATAAACATCTTTCTGAATATAATATTGACCGTCGGCCAATGTTATGTCGATGGTCGACAGATTGGTTTCAGGTTGCTGCGCTCCGGCCGGTGCAAACAGCGACAGCAAAAGTATGCCGACAAAGCTGAGACAATGTTTCATAAGTGTGAACGTGTTGAGTAACAATGCGCAAAGATAATGATTATTTTCCACGCCGACAAACCACACGAAAAAAAAGGAGGGACGCGGTTGTTGGCCGGCGCCCCTCCCCTCACGTTTCAACTATTTATTTATGAGAGCCTCTGCACCCAGTTTCACAACTCAGTCGCAGAGGACGAGGGATGCAAAATCAGTTCGCATAATTTCAATAGCTACACATAAAACACCCCGCCGCTGCTGAAAGTTAGCTCCCAACAGCCAAAAAATCTTAAATCCAACTGTTAAAACCTCGGCGGCAGACTTCGGGCGGCTTAAAACCCGCCAATACAAACCCAACGTCCAACGCCTAAATTTGCTAAAGTCGGGGGGAAGTTGTATTTTTGCAGATGTGAAAGCAAGCGATTTGGAGAAGCTTTTGGGCCGTGAGCCCATAGAGACGGACCTCAGCGACGTGGCTGCCCGGATGGGCAGTCGGCGCGTGCTCGTGACGGGTGCGGCCGGAAGCATCGGGTCGGAATTGTCACGCCAGTTGCTCACAATTGGTGTCGGAGAGCTTTGGCTGCTTGACCGTGCGGAGACCCCGCTTCACAATCTGCGCCTTGAGCTCGGCAGGGAGGCCCGATTCATAGTGGGCGACTGCACCGATGCGCGGGCTATGCGCAAACTATTTGATCGGGTGAGGCCGCAGGTAGTCTTTCACGCAGCGGCATACAAGCACGTGCCGCTTATGGAGGAGAATCCCGAGGCTGCGGTTGCAAACAATGTGGGTTCCACAAAGTTGCTTGCCGACCTTGCCCGTGAATATGGCGTGGAGAGGTTTGTTATGGTATCGACCGACAAGGCCGTAAACCCCACCAGCGTTATGGGCGCAACAAAGCGAGCCTGCGAACTTTACGTTCAGTCGCTGCCCACCGAACCCACCCTGTTTATCACCACTCGCTTCGGCAACGTTCTTGGCAGCCAGGGCTCCGTGGTGCCGCTCTTCATGAGTCAGCTCAAGGATGGAGTGCTGACGGTTACACACCGCGAGGTGAGGCGCTTTTTCATGCTGATTCCGGAGGCCTGCCGCCTGGTTTTGCTTGCGGCGACCCTTGGCCACGGAGGCGAAATTTTTGCTTTCGACATGGGCGAGGCCGTCAGGATTGCCGACCTTGCGCGGCGCGTAATCACGCTGTTTGGCCAAGGCCACGAGCGCATTGTCTACACCGGACTGCGTCCCGGCGAAAAACTCTACGAGGAAGTGTTGACCGACGATGAACACACTCTGCCCGGCCCACACCCCAAAATCAAGGTTGCCAAAGTGCGCCCGGCCGATTTCGCCGTAATATCTCCTGCTATCGACGCACTCATAAACGACGAGGGCGACGTAATCGCCGCCCTGCATCGTTTGATTCCTGAATATAAGACCGTTAACGGATAACCACCTTGGTGGCTTTTGAGCCGCGCTGCTCAATGTAGATGCCCGGGGTTAGCGCTGCGGCGTTGACGCGACGGCCTGAGAGGTCAAAGTAGACTGCGGAACCGTCAAATTCCACCGTTGAGACTTCATCAATGCCGCTTTCAGTGCTGTCGCCGTTATAAACGTTGGTGGCGGGAACGTAGAAGTTGGGGTCATCGCCGTTTGTACCGAGGGCATTCATTAGCTGATAGTCGGGATTATTCTTTTTCTGATATACGCGAACGTAGTCAAACTGAGTGTGATACTCGTGGTTGGTGTCGGGTTTTGCTGCCCAGGAGCCATTGCCTACGCTCTGGTTCAGAATAATGTAGAACTTCTTGTCGAAGGGCCAGGTCACTGCTTCGGTGTAGTAAGGCGAGCCTTCCTGTGCGTAGTGTTGGTTCTTATAGGAGAAGAACTGCTTGCCGTCAATATACCAGCGGAGCTCATCGGCTTCCCACTCCAGAGCATATACGTGCCATTGCGAGGGGTCGGAGCTGATGCTGCCGGTCTTGGCGGGTGACGACTTTCCGGGCGCGGGCCAACCCTTGTTGTCGGTGTTCCAGTTTGCCCAGCCGCTGTGAATGGTGCCGTGGGCGGCCTGCTGAGTGTTGATTTGTTCCCAAATGTCTATTTCGCCGTTGTTGGGCCACGTGTTGTAGCCGGTGTCGGCAATCTTCGATTCTGCGGGCATCATCCAAAATGCCGGGAAGCTGCCTACCCAGGGGTTGGTTTTGGCGCGGGCTTCAATCTTGCCATAGCGCACCTCAAGCAGACGCTGCGAGATGATTGCACCGGTTACCATCGGAGCGGTTTCGCCGGGGAACTGCGATGCGGGCAGGGCGTAGGAGTTGTAGTAGCCGTTGGCCATAATGTTGGTCTTGGCGCGCTGCTCAGCGTTGATGGCCATGCAGTAGTTCCACGCGGCGCCGTAGCGTTCGTTGTAGCCCCAGCGCTTGGAGTCAACGGCATCGGTTGAAAATTCGTCGCCCCACACCTTGGTCCACTCTGAGTTTTCGGCCTCCTTGAAGAGGACGTAGACGGTGAAATCGCCGTCGATGAGCGAGCCGGGGATGGTCACTGTGCCGTCTTCGTCAAGTTTCAGCACGTTGTCAACCCACTGGGGATTGCCGGCAATGTATTCGCTGCCGGTGAGGCCGTGGCCGTGGCGTACAATGATTTCATCCGTTTCAAAGCCGGGAAGAGTGGGCAGCGCCTTGACTTTAAGCTCGGTCAATGCGGGGAAACTCTCGGCCAACACACTGCCGTCGGCGGCAAGAATAATGCCGTTTAGAGCTTCGCAGCGATAATTTGCCGTAGGATCGTAGACGTTGATAAGGAAGTCAACCTGATAGTTGCCGGCGGCTTCGAGGCGTGCGCGGTAAACGCCCGGTTGGGTGCCGTCGGGAAGTTTGATTTTACCCATGCGGCCAAATGTGCTGCTATCGGCAATCGGGTTGCCGAAAGAACCATTAAAGTCGGTGTCGACGTACACGCGGTATCGTGCGCCCACGCCGCTATACTTGGCGCTGATGCTAAATTCGCCACCTACCGGGATGTTGAATTTCTTGTTGAGGAAAGTATATGCGGTAGTGGAGTTGACGGCAACTTCTTCGTCGTTGACAATCAGCGTAGTGAAGCCTTTGGCGGCATCTTTTTCCACTCCGGCAAAGTCGCTGTCGTAGTCATAGAAAGTGCCGCTGTTGGCGTTGTCAAGGAATATGCCCTCGATGGTGCCGTTGGAGTAGAAATCGCTGAGATTGAGCTCTACGCTGCCGGTGAAGGTTTTGTGTTCCACGGAGCTGCTGCCGATTGTGGGGTCGGCAAATGCGGCTTCGGCAGGAGCTTCGAGGGTGTTGATTACGTTAACTCCGCTGAAGACGTACTTATCGTCGGCAGTGCCGCTTACGGTGAAGTTGCCGTCGGCATCGAGGCCGGAGAGGGCAAGGGAGCCGTTTTCAGCCTTGAGGGTGATGTCGCTGAGCGAGGTGGGGGTAGCGGGCTCCATAACCCAGGCCATCACGTCGGCAATGCAGCCGCCAAGCTGGATGTGGGGTTTGGTTTCATCGTCGGAAGTGCGGCCTGCGGGGTCAATTTCGTTGTAGTCAACCTTGAAGCGCATGCGGTAGAGTCCGGGCTTGAGGTCGCCGAGGTTGAACTCAGGCAGGAGCATCGAGTTGCCCGGCACGTTTTTGGAATCCAGGGCATCCTCACCTGCGGAGTTTTTGTTATTGAGATTAGAGAATGCGAGAATATCGCCCGTGGAGTCGGGAAGATTGTCGGCGGTCAGTGTTGCGTCAAATTTGCCGTCGTTGCCTTGATCCAGATATACGTAGCTGTTCATCCAGTTGCCGCTCCAGTTGAAGTCAATCTTGACGTTGGCTCCGGGAGTGAGCACCACACACTGCTTGGTGAGGTCTATGAAAAGGTCGCCGCCCGACACCTGGCCGACGTTGACGGTTTGCGCCGGAAGATTGCCCACGGCAAAGGTTACACTGTTGAGGGTGCGCTGCGGATTGGTGGCAGTCTGCTGGGTGCCTTCAGGGAAGTTTACTTCGTAGTCGGCGAAGGCGGAGAGAGATGCCGCTGCGAAGATAAAAGATAGAAGGTAACGGTTCATAAAGTAAAAAAAAGATTAAAAAGGATTGGTTATTTTCTGCAAAGATACGAAAATTCGCTGAAAAATCGTAACTTTGCGTAATTAAAATTTGCTAACAAATGAAAATAGCTCTTATCGGATACGGCAAGATGGGCCACATTATTGAGCAGCTGGCCCTTAGCCGTGGCCACGAGATTGTGGCCAAAGTTGACAAGGATACCGAGGTTAAAATCGACTCGCCGGAGTTTCGCAGCGCCGACGTGGCCATAGAGTTTTCAGTGCCGTCGGCTGCTGAGGCCAACGTTGGCGAGGCCCTGCGCCAGGGTGTCAGCGTGGTGTGCGGCACCACCGGCTGGGCCGACGGTCTGGAGCGCGTCAAAGCCGCGATGCCCGCAGGCGTGGCGCTGATGTGGAGCGGCAACTACTCGCTCGGGGTTAATCTCTTTTTTGCCGCCAACCGCTTCATTGCCAAAATGATGTCGAAATTCCCGCAATACGTCCCCGACCTGACCGAAACGCATCATATCCACAAGCTCGACCACCCGAGCGGCACCGCGCTGATGACTGCCGAGCAAATTATCAACGAGGTTGACTCGCTCAACGGCTGGAGCGAGGAACCCGCCCCCGGCAAGCTGCTTATCAACCACATACGCCATGCCGAAGTGCCGGGCATTCACCGCGTCACATGGGAGAGCGATGTCGATTCCATCACCTTGGAGCACTCCGCAAAGTCGCGCGCCGGATTCGCCCTCGGGGCCGTAATGGCCGCCGAATGGCTCGCCGGCAAGAGCGGGTTCCACACTATCGACGAAATGATGTCTGAGATAATATAGAAGAAATAACAGTTATGAGTTTTTTTGAAGATTTCAAGCGCCGCGTGGCCGAAAACAAGCCCACCCGCTGGGTGCGTTTCGCTCTGGTGTCGGTATTGTTTCTGCTGTGGGTCTACTGGCTGAACAATTGGTGGGTAGCTCTGTGGTGGCTGCTGCTGTTCGACATCTATATCACCGGCTATATCCCCTTTACGTGGTGGAAAAAAGCCAAGTCCGGAACTGTCCGCACCGTTATGGGGTGGGTCGACGCAATAGTTTACGCCCTGGTGCTGGTCTACTTTGTATTTGCATTCATCGGCCAGAACTATCAGATTCCCTCTTCGTCGCTCGAAAAGACGTTGCTTACCGGCGACTTCCTGTGGGTCAACAAGACGGCTTATGGCCCGCGTGTGCCGATGACTCCGGTACATTTTCCGCTGGTGCAGAACACATTCCCGGTTGTCAACACCAAGAGCTACCTCGACTCTCCGCAGTGGAAATACCACCGCCTGAAAGGCCTCGGCTCGGTGCAGTTGGGCGACATCGTGGTGTTCAACTTTCCCGGCGGCGACACCGTGGCGCTCAAAGCTCAAAACCCCGACATCTATGCCCTGTCGCGCATCATCGGCGAGCGAATGATTGCCCAAGGCGGCGCCCCCGACCCCTCCGGCTCTCTCATTGAGCGCGACGCGGCAGTCCGCGCACTCGGAATGCGCTACATCAGCAACAATCCGCAGACCTTCGGCGAAGTGATTTGGCGACCAGTTGACCGCCGCGAAAACTACGTCAAGCGCTGCGTCGGTCTGCCCGGTCAGGAGTTCAAAATCGTTAACGGCGTGATTTACAACGACGGAGTAAAACTCCCGAACTACACCCACGTGCAGTATAACTACAACTTCACCCATAGCGACTGGGACAAAATGTCAACCCAAGAGCGCGAAGCATACTGGGACAACATCGAAGTGGCAAAAGCCGACCGCGTCAACGACCCGCAACACGACCGTCAGGGCGTGGCGCTGACTCAGCAGCAAATCCAAACGCTGAAAAGCGACCCAAAAGTCACCTCAATCAAGCGTATGGAATACACGCCCTACGACAACTTCCTCTACCCGCTCGCGACCTCGATGGCCGACGGCTGGACTCTCGACGACTACGGACCCATTACCATACCCGCACGCGGCATTACCGTGAAACTTGACGAAGAGGGCTGGGCGCGCTATGGCCACGCCATTTCCCACTATGAGCCTCACACCGCCGAGTGGCGCAACGGCCGGGCATATATTGACGGCCAACCCGCTGATGAATACACCTTTGAGATGGACTACTACTTTATGATGGGCGACAACCGACACAAGTCGCTCGACTCGCGCTTCTGGGGATTCGTGCCGGAAGACCACATCGTTGGCCGCCCCGAGGTAGTACTCATCAGCTTCGACCCCGACAAGCACTTCCCCTTCAACATCCGCACCGACCGCCTCTTCCGCCGCGTGCCGACCTTCAACTGACGAATTTTATACAAATTTCCGTCTGTCAACTGACCGAATTTATTAAAATATCCGTCTGTCAACTGACTGAATTTAGTTAAAAAGTGTTGCATACGTCAGATCAATTGCGTAACTTTGCCGCATAAACACATCCTATAATCCAATGGCTCAGATAATTCGCACAATAACAGACAGGGTTGACCGAAAAGTCATCCCGGGTAAGGCTACGATTATATACGGTGCGCGGCGTGTTGGCAAGACTATTCTGCTTCGCGACATCATTCAACGCCACGCCGATGACGCCCCGATGCTGCTCAACGGCGAGGATGCCATGACAGTGCAAATGTTTGCCAACCGCACGGTAGCAAACTATCGCGGACTCTTTGGCGGCACACGTCTTCTTGCAATTGATGAAGCGCAGAATATTCCTGAGATAGGCAAGGTTTTGAAGCTGATTGTTGACGAAATGCCCGATTTGGCGGTTATTGCTACCGGCTCGGCATCTTTCGATTTGCTCCAACAAGTTGGGGAGCCGCTCGTTGGTCGCGCATCGCAGTTTTTGCTCTTGCCATTTTCAAAAGAGGAGATTTCGCAGATTGAGAACCCGATACAAGCAATGTCATCGCTTCCCGATCGGCTGATTTACGGTTCATACCCCGACGTTGTTATGCAGCCTAATTTTGCTGAAAAGCAAGATTATCTGCGAGACCTCGCCAGTTCATATCTCCTTAAAGATATTCTTGCGGTCGACGGTATTAAAAATTCTGCAAAGATGCGCCAACTTTTACAGTTCGTGGCCTGTCAAGTAGGTTCAGAGGTATCTACCGACGAGTTATCGCGTACGCTCTCAATGAGCAAGAATACCATAGAACGCTATTTGGACTTACTGAGCAAAGTTTTCGTACTCTATCGTCTTGGAGGATACTCGAGAAATCTCCGCAATGAAGTTGTGCGCACCTGCAAATGGTATTTCTACGACAACGGAGTGCGCAATGCCGTAATCGGAGACTTCCGCCCCCTTGAGGCGCGTCAAGATGTCGGCGCCCTATGGGAAAACTATCTCATCAGTGAGCTACTGAAAATGAACAACAATCTCGCTTGGCACAATCGCTACTACTTTTGGCGCACATATCAGCGCAAAAAGATTGACCTCATAGAGGAGACCGAGCCGGGCAAACTCAACGCATTTGAGTTTAAATGGGGCACGAAAAAGCCCGTAATGCCCGAAGACTTTGCCCGAGGCTATCCCGACGCCACCTATACCATAGTATCTCGCGACAACTACTACTTCGAATTCCTAACTCCCAATTCCTAATTCCTAACTAATAAAAATGATTTCAAACAGAGTTCAGTCACTGGCCGTGAGCGCCACACTTGCAATGTCGCAAAAAAGCGCCGAGCTGAAAGCCCAAGGCGTTGACGTCATCAACCTCAGTGTCGGCGAACCCGACTTCCCCACCCCCACCCACATCAAGGAGGCCGCGAAGAAAGCCATCGACGACAATTTTACATTCTACACCCCCGTGGCCGGCTATCTCTCCCTACGCAAGGCCATAAGCGAAAAACTCCGCACAGAAAACGGCGTAGACTTCGCTCCGGAGCAAATCGTCGTGGGCAACGGCGCCAAGCAGGAACTCTGCAACGTAATTCTCGCCACCATCAACCCCGGCGACGAAGTGGTAATCCCCACCCCCGCGTGGGTCAGCTACGTTGAGATGGTAAAACTCGCCGAGGGTGTGCCGGTAACCGTGGCTACCGACATTGAAAGTGACTTTAAGGTAACTCCCGCACAGCTCGAAGCCGCAATTACGCCCAAAACGCGTATGGTGCTTCTCTGCTCTCCGTCTAACCCCACAGGGTCGGTTTACACCCCTGCGGAACTTCAGGGGCTGGTCGACGTGCTGGCCAAGCATCCCGACGTTCTCGTTATGGCCGACGAAATATATGAGCACATCAACTTCGGCGCGGAGCTGCGCTCACTGGCATCGTTCCCGGAGCTGAAAGACCGCGTCGTAGTAATCAACGGAGTCAGCAAAGCATATGCAATGACCGGCTGGCGCATCGGCTATTGCGCCGCCCCGCTGTGGCTTGCTAAAGCCGTCAACAAGCTCCAGGGTCAGTACACTTCCGGGGCAAGCTCCATTGCGCAAAAAGCCGCCGAAGCCGCCTATACCGGCTCTCAGGAGTGCGTCGAAGAGATGCGTCGCGCATTTGAACGCCGCCGCAATCTCGTGGTCTCCCTTGCCCGCGCAATCCCCGGCCTGAGAGTCAACGAGCCGCAGGGCGCATTCTATCTCTTCCCCGAAGTCAGCGCCCTGCTCGGCAAGAAAGCCGGCGACCGCTTCATTGCCACCTCCGGCGACCTCGCTCTCTATCTGCTCGAAGAAGCCCACGTTGCTACCGTAGACGGTGCGGCATTCTGCGCTCCCGGCTACATACGCCTGAGCTATGCCACCTCCGACGACAACATCCGCACCGCCCTTGCCCGCATCGCTGCCGCCCTCGCCAAACTGCAATAATGCAAACCGTATTGTTTAACTCAACCATTTTCGGGCCGATTCATAGTCGGCGGCTCGGTGCTTCGCTCGGCGTGAATCTGTCGCCGAGCGACGGCAAGGTGTGCTCCTTCGACTGCCTCTACTGCGAGGCCGGCTTCAACGCCCAAGGGGCCGGTACGTCGGGACTGCCCACGCGTGAGCAGGTGCGCACACAGTTGCGCGAAAAGCTCGCCGCCATGCGCGCCGAGGGTGCGCCTCTCAACGTCATCACCTTTTCCGGCAACGGAGAGCCGACGCTTCACCCCGACTTCGAGGGGATTGTTGACGACACCATAGCCCTGCGCAATGAGTTCTATCCCGAAGTCAAAATTTCAGTACTAACCAACTCCACGCGCCTGGACTCGGAGGCCGTGTGTCGCGCACTCCGCAAGGTCGATAACAACATTCTCAAGCTCGACTCCGCCATAGAAGCCACTATGCGGCGCATTGACCGCCCGACCTCGCGGCAATTCACTGCCGAGCGCGTAATTGGCCAACTCAAGCAATTCAGCGGCTCGGGCATAATCCAGACCATGCTGCTGCGCGGCGACGGCATCGACAACACCACCGAAGCCGAAATCTCCGCACTCATCAAGGCATATAAGGAGATACAGCCGCGGCAGATTATGCTTTACTCCATCGACCGCAAGACCCCCGATGAGCTGCTCCGAGCCGTCGGCCGCGACGAGCTTCTCGCCATTGCCGACCGCATAGCCCGCGAAACCGCCCTCGACGTCACGGTTGCATAGCAACCAACTCCGCGGCGCGATTCAACTCCAGTGCCTCCTCACGACTTATCCCCCCATAACTGCGCCCGGCCATATCCGCCGGGTGCAACTATGCCAGTCGGCACGAAGTTTAGATGTAGGCAATGTCATATAATTATTAAGCAGGGGCGCAAGCACCCCTGCTCTAAACAATGATACAATAGTTGTTATGCCGGGGAACGCTTGCGTTCCCCGATGAGTAGTCGGGTTATTTGGGGCCGTAGACGATTTCCACGTCGTCGACCCACATAGTTGCGCCTTCGCAGCCTACGAAGTAGTCGCCATATTTTGAGGCGGTGCAAGTTACGGCAATCAGCTTGGGCTGGGCATCGCGGTAATACTCAAATGGGATGGTCAGCTCTATAAGGTCACTGCCGGGGGTATTGTCGGTAAATACTTTTTCGCCATATGCAATGACATTGGATGCGTGACTGTCGAACAGACGCCAATGGTTGCTCCTGTTGGTGTGAACCACAAAGCCATATTTGCCCTTATACTGTTCGTCAGAGCCATTATAATCGTAGTCATCAAACAGTGCAGCGAATATATGACCCTCATCCTTTGCAGGTCTTGTTCCCAAGTCTTCCGGCCATGTCTTATCAGTCCAATCGGTATTGGTTTCATATTTTACCCACAGTTTAATGGCAACGGGTTTGATGTCAGAAGTCGGGAAGTCAAACGGACGGCCAAAACCAACTATGCCGTTAGTGCCATCTGTCTCAAGGTATTTGCCAATAAAAACATTGCCTGCTGCAAATGCTCCAATGCCGAAGATGCCAACGAACTGCGAACGCAACTGTGCGCAACTGCTGCCGGAGTGTTTATAGGTGGAAACCTTATTAGTTATATTTACATTCATCGTTGCAGAACCGTGGTTGCCGGAATCCCAAAATTCCTGACCTGACGGCATCGGAATCTGTACTTTGCCGGCTACGTTGCCTGAACCACCTATGTGCCAGTTCTCAAAACTTGCATTAGGGAGTTGCGGGGCGGTCAGGGTGGTGAAGGTTGCTTCGTCGCCACTGTAAGCAGATTCTGTGCCATAGTTGGCAACTGCGCGGTATTTATATGCGGTTGAAAGTTCAAGACCGGTCACTGTGGCATAGTAGCTCTGGCCTTTGGCAAATGCGGCACGCGAGGTGGCTCCCTCAACGTATTGCCATTCGTCAGAGCCAACCGGAGCATATTCAAAGCCGACAGATTCAACGCCGTCTTTGGCAATAGTACCCGAAAGAGTTGCCGACAGATATGACACTGCGCCATCGGCCACGGAGCCGGTAGCTACCGGAGCCTCCGAGATGCGAAGAGTCAGCTTGGCCGTGGTGGTTTTGTTGCCGGAGTCGGTTGCAGAGATGGTGATTACGTAGGGTTCTTCGCTGTTGGGGAGGGCATTGAGATAGGTGTCTTCAAACACTAACTTAATCAACTGTGCTCCGGTGGCGGCATCTTTCTGTTCGACTTCGTAGAAGATACCTGCGGCGCTGAATTGGTCGCGATAGTCTTGGGTGGCGCGGATGAACTCAATGCCCTCAAGGCCGGGGAGGTTGGGAATGCCGGAGAGTTCGAGGCTCTTGACGGCAGAAGCTGCGCTGATGTAGACGCTCTTGCGGCCGATTGTGCCGTTCTCGCCGGCAACGGGGGCGTTGATGTCGAAGCCATAGCCGGTGATTGCCGGAGGAGTGGTGATTACAATCTCGTCTTCAATGGGGTCAGGAATGTCTTCAACCACGATGGTGATGAAGGCGGCACCGTCCATTTCGTCCCGGTTGGGGTTGGCAACCACGTTGAGCACGTAGTGGTGGGTAGGTTCAACGTCGGCAATGGTGCCGTAGACGGTTTTCTGCTGGCCGTCGGTGGTGAACGTCAGGGCATAATCAAGGGTGTTGACATCGTCGGGCATAATGTAGTAGCCTTTCAGGTCGGGTTGGTTGCCATCAAAAGTCAGAGAGCCGCCCTTGTGGGAAATCACCATCGAGTAGTCGGAGATATGCTCGTCAATGTCGTCGGGATAGCTAACGGAAGCAACCACGTTGGCAATATGGCAAACCACCTCTACGGCCTGGGTTTTGCCGCTTTCAATGGTCACGGTTTCGTTGCCCTCAAACCAGCGGTCGTCAAACGAGGCATAGCTCAGAGTACCGGCCCATGCCTTGATGGTGTAAGTGCCAGAGATGAGCTTCAGACCGGTTGCGGGAAGTTCGGAGAGGCCGTTATACTTGCGCACCACACCCTCATCGGAGTAGATCCAGAGTTTGGTCGATGCGGCAAGTTCCTCTTCGGTCTGCGTGCGGCTTTCAACCACTACGTCGCTATTGAAGCGGGTGGAGATAAACATTGTACCCTCGCCCACAGCAAGAGTCTGCTCTTCGGAGCAGCTCGAGAGTCCGGCAACGGCTATGGCAGCCGGAATCAGGTATGAAAAGATTTTCTTATTCATTTTTCTGTAAGGTTAGAGGGGGAGGTTATACGCGTGAATAAATTGTAAATGTCAGAGTCTTCTTGTTTCCGGCTTGGTCTGTAACATTCAAAACGAACGTGTTGGAGTTATTACCACCGTTGAGCATGCTCAGCAAGGGTTGTGCCATAAAGGGAGTGAGGTCGATGTTCATTTCAGCCTTATCATAAACATCATCTTTAATCGGGAAACCGAGACCCTGAATTTTTGATTCAAGCACCGGGGTGCCGGGGTTTACCAGTGAGAATTTATTGGTGAGTTGAACCCCTTCGAGAATATCTTGAGTAAGACCGTCGTCAGATATGATTTCAACTACTACGTCTTCAATCTTGTTGGGAACAGCAATGGTAACGGTATAACCACCCTTGTCGAGAAGTTCGGTGCAGGAAACGTT
The DNA here is from genome assembly GCA_023666665.1 of Prevotella sp. Taxonomy (GTDB): domain Bacteria; phylum Bacteroidota; class Bacteroidia; order Bacteroidales; family Muribaculaceae; genus UBA3263. The sequence continues at coordinate 49,967 of JAMPBN010000004.1, forward strand.
GCAGCCGTCGGTCAGGGTGCCGCCGAAGTTGATGGGCTCGTTGGGTTGGTCGGGGGTGTCATCGCCGCCGGGGCCGGGAGGGGTGGGTTCGTCGCCCTTGTTGGGGTCGTCGGGGTCGGGAATTTCAGGTTTCTGGCCGGGTTCGGCTTCACCGTCGTTGATTACTTCTTCCTTACCGGGGTCTACGGAGCCGTCAAGGGTCTCGTCGGTGTAGTCGTAGCTGATTGAGAGGCCGCCGACTTCCATGGTGCCCTTGGGTTCATCGGGGGTGAGGAGTTCGCCGCCGGCGTTGAAAGTAATCTGGCGGTGCTGACCGGCAGCAATGTCGGCATAGGTGCGGGTTGCGGTTTCCTCGCGACCGTCAACCGTGCCGGTAAAGGTTACTACCATAGTGGTAGAGCCTTCGAGGGGTGCAAAGTAGCCGCCGCGGTTTTCGTCGGCAGTGGTGTAGACGAGCTTGCCCTGGCCAACGAGTACGGTAACCTTGACGTTGTCGCCGAGTTGTTCGCGGAGTTTGTCGCTGAATTTAACGGTCACCTTGATCGAGGAGAACTTACAGCTGATGGGTTCCACAGTGGTAATCTTCTCCGACACGATAGTAAACTTCTCGGAAGTGCCGACGAAGTAGGGGTTGTCCCACTCGGCGTCTTTCACATCGTGAGAGCGCACGCCGATGGTGTAGTCGCCGGCGGGGAGGTCGATCGTAGCGTTGAGGTCGCCATATTTCTTGCTCATAAACGGCTCGGCTTCGCCGTCGCGATAGAAGTCGAGCAGGAAGTTTGAAACGTCGTAAGCGGCACGTGAGGGTGCGTTTTTGATAACTTTTTCGGCATTGTTTACTTCAACGCCGGGTTTGTTGATGCCGGTTTTGCCAGAAGTGCCGGTGCCGTCGTCGAACATTGCGTCGGCAGCGCAAGAGCCGAGGGCAAGAGCTATGGCAGCAAGAGCGGCTTGATATTTAAATTTCATAATTTTATCGAAGTTAATTTATTAGCGTTGATTAGTAAACAAGTTCCACGTCATCAACTACAAGAGTTGAGCCAAGGAAAGCATCAGAAGCAGAACCGGAACCTAAGCCGCCACTGGAGAGGCCATTTACATTATTGGATGTTAAGAAATTATCTGTAGCGGTTGAGCGGAATTTAATATTCACTTTTATACTTTTACCATTACTTCCGGCATAGTTAAAATCGGGGGTAGTTACCTTTGTAAAAGTAGCGGTTGGATCAAGTTGCTTGCTAAATTCACATACAGTCACATCGTTACAAGTTACTGTAATTTCAGCCAAGCCTTTATCGCCCTGATTGTCATAATCCGAATATGTATACCAAAAAGTTATAGCCGACGGTCGAGACTGAAGACTATAACCGGTATTATCTTCACCGAGGGTCAGTTCGCCAGCCCACACAGAAGACGGAGTTTTTGATATTGTTTTGGTTTCAACGCCTACAGTTCGTACAAACGCAGCAGTAGAACCTGATATATGTCCGTCAGACATACCTACGGCATCAATACACGAACGATAAGATTGGTATGTTGCTTTTGAAAAAGACGTACCATTTGACCCAAACCAGGGTTCATTAGGGTTATTATAGTCTCTTGATACAGTCCACGCACCCAAATGACCATAGAAGTTTTGCGGTGTCCAGCTTTCCATATCGGCGCCGGGGATTTGGGCAGCGGCTTCGGTGGTGATTTCGACCTCGTTGGAAATCAGCGCTCCGACTTTGACACGAATCTTGTGTTTCGTGGAAGGAGTCAGGCCACTAACATGCAAGTCGGTTCCGGAGAGGGAGGCAGTGGCTTTAGAAAAATTTGCGTATGAGTTGGTTGCGGAGTTAAAAGTGGCAACTTCGGCGGTAACTTCTTTGCCGTCGAGGGAGTAACCCTCGGTAGAGATTGACGCATAGAGCTGCTTGGCAAAGACATCGTTGTCGGCAACGGCTACCACGGGAGCGGGAGCGGCCGGCACGGTTACTTCGTCGGTGGTCAGCGCGCCAACGTTGCCCACAATCACCACGGGAATCTGAGCATCGGCAGGAACTGCTATGGTAACTACATAAGCGCCCTCCTGCCCCTCTTTGGCGGCCACGTTGCTGATGGCGGTAGACTTGAACTGACCCGAGGTAGCAAGATATTTGACTTGCAGCAGGCCGGTAAGGTCGGCGGTGCCGTTGTATTTAACGAGCACGTCAACGCTGCCTGCGCCATCGTAAGCTGCGCCCTCAATGCCCTCCATAGTGAGCGAGAGGTCGTCGACCTTTACGCTGAACGCCAGGGGCTCTTCGGAGGCAACCTTGCCGTTCTTGTCGGTAACTTTCAGCTCGAAGGTAATGGGAGCGATTCCGGCGGCGGTTGAGGGGAGCGAGTTGATTACTTCGGTGAGTTCAAAGGCTGCGAGGTGGCCGGGATTGTTGAAGATGCCGATGTTTTTGAAGCCGAAGCTCTCGAGCAGGGTCTGCTGCGAGGCGTTTGCAGCTGCAAGGTCAATTTCCGTGGGCCAGCCTTCGGGCAGGTTGATGTCGTTGCCGCGAGTGGTAAGCACGGCAGACTTGATGCCGCCGCGGGCCTTGATGTCAACGCGCACGGGAGTGGTCAGCGGCGAACCGCTCACCTGGTTGATGGTTTCGCCGGGCTGAACGCCGGAGAGTTCCACTTCGGGGGCGGGCACGGAGAGGAGTTCGTCGGAAATGTCGACGGTGATGTCCTCGCGGGTCAGGGTTTCGTCGAAGGTCACGGTCAGGCCGCTGACTTCGCCGGCACCGTCGCCGCCGAGCTTGATGCCCAGGGTATAGCGGTGTTGCGCTTCGGCATCGAATTTGGCAACTTCGAGAGTGCCGCCCTTGCCGTTGGGCTTGGTAAAGGTAACGTCGAGAGTTACTTCGCCGGGTTTGAGGTAGGCGAAGCGCGACTCCGAGGTAGAGTATTCAATGGTTTGTCCACCAACGCTGTGGAGCGAGGCTTTCAGTTCGGTGAAGTAGTTGAGGGCCGCTTCATCGTATACAATGCCCACCATAGCCTTGGAGGGCACTGCGGTGAGTTCCACGCGGGTTGCCTTGCCCTCAGAAACCGTGAGTTGGGTTTCGCCGTAAACGGCGGGTTTTTCAAAGCCTTCATCGTCAGCATCGCCGTAGGATGCGGTCAGGGTATACTTGCCAACGGCAAAGCCACGGTCTGACGGGAAATTGCCGGCTGAGAACTCCTCGGAGTGCTTGCCGTCGGCAGATGTGAGAGTGAGGGTGAGGTCTTCAACCTTGATTTGGTCAAATTCGCTCACGTTCGAGCGTGCGGAGGGAGCACCCTTGACCGTGGCGTCATATTTAACGTCGGGCAGGATGGTTCCGGTCATATCGCCGAGGTCCATACCTTCGTCGCAGGACGCAAGCAGGCCAAGGGCGGCAATGACTCCAAAGCTCGTGAGTTGAACTTTTTTCATAGAACGTTTTTTGATTGGTTTATGATTAGTGTTTGATTATTTTTCCGTCTTTAATATAGAGTCCGCTGCCGGGATTGCTGACGCGGCGACCCAGGAGGTCGTAGTAGTTAGGAGTGGGGAGTGAGGAGTTAGGAGTTATCTGTTTGATGCCGGCCTGGCCGGTAACGCAGTCAACGTAGTCCGACAAGACTACGCGGGTAACGGCTTGACCTTCAACATACGTGGTATATTCCAGCGGAAAGCCGTAGGTGGGGTCGTAGACTACGTCGGAGTAGTTGTATTCTATCTGCTCTTTATTGGCTTCGTCATCGTTTTCCCAATAATATTCGCTGATTTCAGTTTCGATTCCCCAGGCATCAAATATATTGGTATTAAGGTAATGTTCAACGGCATATTCGCCGTTAAGGTCTTCATACGTGCGGCGTTGAATGTAGCTTACTCTGCCATCTTCTGTGGTGGTTTCAGTCGAGATAATGGTGTTTTTCATATTCTCGAAACCGTGAAACAGGCCGGTCATCACCACGGTCGAAGTGTTGTCGGCGTAGGTGGCCGTGAAGTCGTAGTCATCGTAGGATTTGGAGCCGTTGTCGTTGCGGAAATGGCCGGAGGCGAGGCGGTTATCGCCTGAAAAGAGGTCGGCAACATCCCAAATCTGGCCGTTGCACTTTTCCCACATCAGATTGGTGTAGCGCTCGCCAAAGCTCCAAATAAATGCATTGCCATCATGCATCAATTCCTGGAAAGTGATTTCGGTGGGCTTGCCGTCGTCGCCATATTTCAGTGTCAGGCGGCGTGTGGGGTCATAGATGCCGTCGTAGTAAACGGCAATTTCCGCCAGTGTGATGTTGCCGTTGTCATCGCGAGTTAGGTTGCGGTGGAAATTATTGCCGGGATAGGCGATGTCGCCGTCATATTCATATTCTTCGCTCACTATGACTGCGCCACAAATGGGGTCGTATTCACGTTTGCGCGTCTGCGATAGAATCCACTCGCCATTTTTCAGATAGAGCGTGGTGTCGGTTGCCATACGCCCCTCGGGGGTGTATGTAGTTATTATACGCAGCTTTTCTCCGGTGGTATATGTCTGAATTTCAAGGATTGGGAGTCCGTGCTCATCATAAGAAATCTCTGAGTCGTAATTTTTAACGAGGACTGAGGGATTACGATCGGAGGGTTCTTCGATGGTTTGGCGCGTGGGGCGGTAAATGGGTTCCGCTGCCACGGCAGAGAGAGCTGCACCGGCGATACATAGCGCTGAAAGTACGTTTTTTATGTGCATAATGGTCGGTTTTAAGACGTTTGCAATAAGCGCAAAATCGCCTCAAAGGTACGCATTTTTTGCGAAAAACCAACTATTTCTGCACAAAAATCCGCCGATTGTGAACTATTGATGGGCGGGACGCAGTAGGTCGTTGACCGTCTTAACCGGATTGAAAGTCGATGCGGGCACTTCGACAAACACGGTGTTCCAATCGCTCATAGCGCCGTTCCAAAGGCCGGGAAGCTCCAGGGCTTGCAGCTCACGACCGTGGGCCGACTTTTGCGAGATGAAGCCTGTTGCTTGGTCAACGTAGCGGGGCAGGTCAAAGGGCTTGCCGTCAGCATCTTTAAGGTAGCAAACAAGGTCTACGGGGTTAAAGTGTGTGGCCTTGGCCATCAAGTCTTTAAATTCGGGGGCAATCTGATGGCTTTCAAGAATTTGGGGTGACGACGAGCCGTCGGGGTTAACGGCAATAAACGGACCGCCGCCGGGTTCGCCCTCGTTCTTCACCATACCGCACACGCGCAGCGGGCGGTTGAGCTTGACAAGGAGGAAGCCCTCGAGGTCGGCATCGTTGAGCGCTTTCATTCGCGGGTCGCGCACTTGGAGCGTGTCGTGGAGGAACGCTATCATTTCGCGCTGACGGTCAATAGGGCAGTTGCCCGAGCGCAGCTCCTTAATATATTGCGCGATGGTGTCGTGGATAAGAATCATCTCTCCGGCAAGAATCTTTTTCCATTTCACGGTAGAGGTGCGGTGAGAGTCGGGAACAACGTTGTCGATGTTTTTGATAAACACCACGGCGGCATCAATGTCGTTGAGGTTCTCGATGAGAGCGCCGTGGCCGCCGGGGCGGAAAAGGAGGTTGCCGCTGTCGTCGCGGAAGGGCGTACCGTCGGGGTTGGCGGCGAGAGTGTCGGTCGAGGCTTTCTGCTCCGAAAGGCTCACGTCTATCTTTATGCCATATTTGGCCTCGGCGGCGGGGACTGTCTGAGCGAGTTTCTGCTCAAAAAGGGCGCGATGGGCGGGGCTGACGGTAAAGTGGAGATGGAGAGTGCCACCCGGCGCGGCAGCCGTAGCCGCACCCTCGGCAATCTGCTCTTCAAGGGGGGTACGCGCTCCGGCGGGATAGTTATGAAACATCAGCAGCCCCTTGGGCAGCTGGCCGTAATTAAGGCCGGAACCGAGAATTATGCCGCCGATTATCTCCTTATACTTACCCTCTGCTTTCAGGTCGGCTACCGACTTGCCGTAGGAGTTGACACACACGGCGTTGAGCGACGTATAGAACGCAAACTTGTCGATATTGTCGATAACTTGCTGAATTTCGGGGGTCATCTTGCCGGAGTCAACGAAGTTGAACAGCGCCTTAAACATACGCGAGGCGGCGCCGGAGGCGGGAACGAACTTACAAGCCTCGCCGCCATCGGCAAGAAACATTGTCCAGCGCTGTTCGGCAGCGGCTTGCTGCTCTTCGGTCAGGCGCATAATGCCGTGGCCCGCAGTCGCGGAGTCAATGATTTCGAGAAATGGAAATCCGGTAGCGAAACGTTTGAGCTGATCGTTAGCCTGCTGCTGAGAGATTCCTTTAGCTGCGAGGGTCTGTAAGTCTTTTTGTTCCATAGTTATGAGGGTTTTAAGGTTCTTAAATGGAGGTGGGGGACTTTAGCCCCCCACTCTTTTGAAGGCTGATGCGAGGGTCTAAAGGCCCTCGCCTACTGCTATTCTGCTTTCAGCAGATAGAAATTTTTCTTGCCGCGCTGGGCGAGGATGTATTTGTCGTTGAGCAGCATTGAGGCGTCGGCCTTGGCCATCGGGTCGGTAACCTTCTCTTTGTTGATGCTGAGGCCGCCGCCCTGTACCATCTTGCGATATTCGCCTTTGCTTGCAAATACGGAACAATTTTCGGCGGTCAAGAGTTCAGCCAAGGGGGTTTCGCCGCTCACCACGGCTTCGCGGCTCACGGTAAATTGCGGCACACCCTCCATAACGTCGAGCAGCGTGGCCTCGTCGAGATGGTGAAGTGCTTCCACGGCCTTGGGGTTGAAGAGTATCTGAGAGGCTTCGATAGCGGCGTCGCAGTCGGCAGCGCTGTGAACCATCGTGGTGATTTCGCGGGCAAGTCGCTTCTGCAGAGGGCGCTGACCGGGGTCGGCAGCCTGTTCGGCAACGAGCTTTTCAACGTCCTCGCGGCTGAGAGTGGTGAAAATCTTGATATATTTTTCGGCGTCGGCATCGCTGACGTTGAGCCAGAACTGGTAGAATTTGTAGGGCGACGTGCGCTTGGGGTCGAGCCATACGTTGCCGCTCTCGGTCTTGCCGAACTTGCCGCCGTCGGCCTTGGTAATCAGCGGGCAGGTCAGAGCAAAAGCCTCGCCGCCCTCAGTGCGACGAATGAGTTCCGTGCCGGTAGTGATATTGCCCCATTGGTCGGAGCCGCCGAGTTGCAGACGGCAGTTTTTATTGCGGTAGAGATATAGATAGTCGTAACCCTGAAGTAACTGGTAGGAGAACTCGGTGAACGACATACCGTGGGTGGCGCCATCGCCAAGACGTTTCTTCACGCTGTCTTTAGCCATCATATAGTTAACGGTGATGTGCTTGCCGATGTCGCGGATAAAGTTGAGGAAACCGTAGTCTTTCATCCAGTCGTAGTTATTGACCAACTCTGCGGCGTTGGGCGCGTCGGAGTCGAAGTCAAGGAACTTGGCAAGCTGCTTTTTGATGGCTTCCTGGTTGTGGCGCAGAGTCACTTCGTCAATGAGCACGCGCTCCTGGCTCTTCATCGAGGGGTCGCCAATCATACCGGTTGCGCCGCCAATGAGCGCAAGGGGCTTATGGCCGGAACGTTGGAAGTGTTTGAGCATCATTACGCCAACGAGGTGGCCAATGTGGAGGGAGTCGGCGGTGGGGTCAATGCCGAGGTAGGCCGTGGCCATACCTTTTTTGAGTTCTTCGTCAGTGCCGGGCATGACGGTGTGAATCATGCCGCGCCATGTGAGTTCTTCAATGAAATCCATTACTGTTTGCGGTTATAGCTAAGTTGGGTTTTAACGTGAATCTTGGTGTTTGATGTCAGATGGGTTATGTCGTATTCCAGCTCGTGAACGCCGGAGTAGTCAACTTCAAATTTCAGGATCAGATCGGTGATTTTAAAGACATTGCTCACGCCGTCGGTCACCGGACTGAGTTCGGCCACTGATGCGGTGAAACCGTTTTTGTTGAAGTCAATCTTGATATTTTCGAGGTCATATTCTCGGAACTTGAAGACCTTTTCAGCCTCGGTATTCTGCGCCGGGAGGGTTACGCCCTTGGCGTTGAACGTCACGGTTTTGGCCGACGTGTTGATTTTCATATCGTAGCGCGGGCAAATGCTGTTTTCGAGCTGGTCAACGTGATTGCCGGTGATTTTGTTGTAGTTGGCATATGTCTGAAACTTTTCAGGCAAAGACCACACGCGCACCCGCTCGGAGGTGAAGTGACACCAATAAACCGTTGAGAGCCAGCCAAAGCGCAGGTTGTTGACGTTCAAGCCGCTGGTATAAGCAGGTCCTTCGGTTTTGAAAAAGGTGTAGAGGATGTCGGTGACGTTGCCGGCCTGGTCGCGCTCGTCCTGCATATATTGCTGCAGGCCGTTGACGCGCACCGTTTGCACCTCAGCATCAGGCTGAAGCTTGAGGTCAACGAATTCGAGGTTGCACAGTCCGGTAGACATATCGCCGGTCAGGTTGATTTTGGCATAATCGGTGGCAATGCCGTCGCCGGTGATGGTATCAACGGCATAAACAACGCAGTCATCATATTCCTCGAGGTCTTGGGTCGGGTCAATCGCCTTGCAGGACGCAAGGAGCGTGAGAGCTGCGGCGGAGAGATAGAGTAGTTTCTTCATATTTTACATTATGTAGCGCAGGGTTACGCCGAACGTGCGGCGGGAACCTCTCTGTATAAACTGATTGTTAATCGATTTAAAGTAAAACGTTGAAAAACGTTGATTTAGTATGTTTTCGCCCCAAATGTCGAGCGAAACGTGACTCAGCTGCAAACGTATTGACGCCCCGAGCAGGGCGTAGAATTTTTGACGCTCCGAGTTCTGTTCATTCCAGTATATCGGGCCGACTCCGCGACCGTTGACTTCAAGGTCAACGCGGTCGAACCACCACATCGGCAGCGGCTGGGAGTATTGCACGGAAGCATATGCCGTATGCTGCGGGGCGTAAGGCACGTAGTTGCCCTTATAGTCTTCAAGCTCACCGGTCTCGTTATAGTCACTGAACTTCAGGAACTTGGCATTGGTATAGCCATAGCTTGCGCGGGCAGTCCAGCGCTCGGTGGGGCGGGCAGTGATTGATGCCTCTGCTCCGACGGAGCGGGTGCGCCCGGCGTTGGTCATCATACGCCCGGTAGAATTGCCGTCGGGAAATACAGTAAGTTGCTGGTCGCGGATGTCGATATAAAACGCCGCCAAATCGGTAAGAATTTTTCCACCCATACAGCTGAAATGGCCTCCAATTTCGTAATTCCAGGAGTACTCGGGCTTATACGAGGCAGTTTCCTCAACGGTGAATTTCTTCTTCTCAGCAGCATTCGGCCCATATGAGGGAATTAGTTCGTCTTGCATTATAGTGCTGAACATCTGCGTGTTGTAGCCGCCGGCCTTATAGCCCTTGCTCACAGTTGCGTAGAGAATTGACGGCTCACGCATCGGCAGGGCGTAGCTTACCGACACCTTGGGGAGCAGTTCGAGCCAGTGCTGCTTAAGGTGGTCCTTGTCGTGAACGTCAAGAGCCATATGTGCGCCCCTGATGGTTACACCTGTCGAAGCATCCATCCAATAGAACATCGCCGACTCCTCATAGTCCAAGCGCAAGGCGGCGGTAAAAGTCCAGTCGCCGAGCTTGTATTCGCTCTGATGATAGAGCGCCGCACCCCAGTTGGGGAGCACAAAGTCGGAGTTCAGATAGAAGTGTTCGGAGTCCCATTGCGGCTGTAAGAATGTCGGCATATTTGCCAAGATAAGATTCTGAATGCCATCTTTTTGGAACTGAACCGGAGCGGTCATCCGCGTGTGTTTTACAAAGCCGAAAGCTCCGGCTATCCAGTTATAATTACCCTCCTTGCCGCGAAAAACGACGTCTTGGGTAGCACTCGACTCCTTGGTTTTCTGATTTAGAGTGAAGTAGCTCAGCGGCGTGAAGTCGTTGTCGAGCATCATATCGTCGTTGAGGTAGCGCAGTCCGGTTATGGAACTGAATGTGAACTTGTCGGTGCGCCACTGAATGGTCAGACCCTCGCTCACGGAGGTGCGGTTGTAATAACACGTGTCGTTATAGTTAACTTCATCCGAGCCGATAAGTTCATAGGGGTAGCCGCCTTGGCGATTGTATGAAAACGCGATGACGTTGTCAACGCTGACGTTATCTTTGGGAAGCCACGCGAGTTTGAGCCGCGCACCATACTGCTCGGCCTGATCGGCCTTGCGGTTCTGCTTCGGGAAGAGTGAGCGTGTATGTTGGTTAACGTATTGTCCTTCCGTAGAATATGCGTTAATATCCAGCCCCATACCAAAGTTGGGTTTAAACATCTGATACAGCCCCATAGCGGCACGCCAGGAGTTGAAGTTACCCCCTTCGAGCAGCAAACGCATACCCTGATAGTTCAGGGGAGAGAGGGTGTAGACGTTGATTAGTCCGCCCATAGTGTTGCGGCCATAAAGGGCGCTTTGCGGGCCGCGAAGCACCTCCACGCGCTCAATATCAAAGAAATCGAAGTCGTAATCGTTTTTATTGAGAACCGGGATGTTGTCAACATTCAATCCCATAGCGGGTTGGTCAATACGTGCGCCAAGACCGCGCACGTAGATGCTCGAAGTCATTCTTGAACCATATGCGGGGATGAAGAAGTTGGGCACGAGTTCCGACAACTGCTTGGGGTCGGTAATATTGAGTCGCTGAATTGCTTGCTGACCCACCGTGGTACTCGAAACCGGTTCAGTTTCAAGGTCGTCGGCAAGCTTGATGGCCGTTACAGACACCTCGCGGAGCGCCATAGTATCGGGTGCTTCGGTGAGTTCGGAGTCCGTTGCGCGTGCGGGCGCGTATGCGAGGGCAAATAGCAGATATGGTAGGAATCGCTTCATAGTCAGAGAGATTTAATATCGTCGAGCCACAGCGCCGCTTCGGCATCAGAGGGGGCGCGCCAGTCGCCTCGCGGACTGAGACATACTAAGGAAACCTTCGGGCCGTCGGGCATACACGAGCGCTTGAACTGCTGAGCAAAAAAGCGGCAAATGAACGTCTGCAACCAATGTTTTACAGTCGGGCCATCAAATTTCCCTTCAAAGGCTCGACAGGCAAGCATATAAATCACCGAAGGCTTGCGGCGCAACGCCAGCAGCTGATAGAGGAAGAAGTCGTGGAGTTCATAAGGACCGACAAGATCTTCGGTTTTTTGCGCAATCTTACCCGACGAATCTGCCGGAAGCAGCTCGGGCGACACCGGGGTGTCAATAATATCGGCAAGGATGTCAACGAGTTGAGTCCACAGACTGCCATACCAGGCCACTTGCGGGCGTATCGCCGTCTTGGGTATGCCGGCATTGATGCCATACATACTCATCTGGTCGCCGTTATACGTGGCCCAACCAAGGGCGAGTTCGGAGAGGTCACCGGTACCCAACACAAGGCCGCCAACTTTATTGGCAAGGTCCATAAGTATCAGCGTGCGCATACGCGCCTGCGCGTTTTCGTAGGTAACATCCTGAACCGCAGGGTCGTGGCCGATGTCGCTAAAATGCTGCTTCACGGCTTTGGCTATGGGTATCTCGCGAACTGTTACGCCGAGGGTTTCCATCAGCTTGTAGGCGTTTGATTTAGTGCGTCCCGAGGTGCCGAAGCCGGGCATCGTGACGGCGTGGATTCCGGTACGCGGCAGTCCGAGCATATCGAAGGTCTGACAGGCCACGAGCAGCGCCAACGTGGAGTCCAATCCGCCGCTGATGCCGACAACGAGAGCCTTGGAATGTGTGATTTCCAGACGCTTTGCCAGGCCGAGACACTGAATGTTTGCAGTTTCCACGCACTGCTGCTCAAGCTTCTTGGGGTCGGACGGGACGAACGGCATCGGGTCAATGGGGCGGCGCAAATTTTGGCTCACAATTGCGGGAGCTGCCGGGGTCACGTCGATATATTTCCACGCTTCCGGACCATCTTCGCGCACTCGGCAGTCGGTAAACGAGCTGTTGACAACTCTCTCGGAGCGAATGAGTTGCACATCAATATCGGCGCTTTCATAGAAAGCATCGCGCTGCCAGCGTGGCGAATCGGCCAGCGTTAGGCCGAGTTCGGCGATTATGGCCTTGCCGTCGAACACCAAGTCGGTGGTTGACTCGCCATAGCCGCTCGCAGAGTAGAGATATGCGCAGCGGAGTGCCGATGACTGGTGGGTAACGAGTTCGTGAACCTTGGCGCGTTTACCAACCAAGTCGTTAGAGGCGGAGAGGTTGACTATAATTTCCGCGCCGGCAAGAGCTTGGTGGGTCGACACGGGAATCGGAGCCCACAGGTCTTCGCAGATCTCCACACCGATACGTACTCCATCGAGGACGAAGAGCGTGTGTTGGGCGCGGGCATCGTGGCGAAACCAGCGCTTTTCGTAAAACTCGCCGTAGTTGGGCAGGTATTCCTTTGTTTGCACGCCCTTGACTTCGCCCGAGGAGATTACGGCGCCGCAGTTGCGCAGCGCTCCCGCGATCATCAGCGGAACGCCCACCACGAGCGCCATTGGCAGCTCGGCGGTTTCGCGAGCTATGCGATGAAGCTCGGCAAAGGCCGAATCAATCAGCGTAGGTTGCAGAAAGAGGTCACCACAAGTATATGCGGTGACACTCAATTCGGGGAACACGGCCAGACGCACGCCGTCGTCGGCCATTTTGCGCGCCAGGTCTATAATATGGTCAGCGTTGGCTGTGCAGTAGCCTACTTCTACGCGAGGCACTGCCGCAGCAACGCGCACGAAGCTATTTGTCATCATTTAGAAAGGCAGGTCTTCGGTGGGACCGGCAGCAGGCAGGTCGGCGGGAGCCGGGGGAAAGTCGCCGGGAATGGTCGAAGCGTGAGTTGCGGGAGCGGCTGCGGTGGCTGCTCCGGGAGCTACGCGGTCAATCTTAAATGCGCGGATGTCGTTGTACCAGCGGCCGTTATATTCGTGGCTGTCAATGTCGAAGCTAACAACAACTTCGTCGCCCACAGCCATGGGATACTGGTCGATGCGGTCGCCAAAGAGGTTGAAACACATCTTTTTGGGATATGTCTCCTGGGTTTCGAGTACGTAGTCGCGTTTACGCCAGGCGTTGCCGGCTTTTGAGGTGCCTCCCTGCTCGGGGAGTGCAGCAATGATTTTTCCTTTAAGTTCCATTGTTACATTCGGCGCTCCGCGCCGAGGGTTAATGCAGGGCTTTGCCCTGCGGTTAAGGGTTAAGGGTTAATTTTGTAAAAGGTGAAGGGTGAAGATTCTAGTTAAGAGCAATTATCTTAACCATTAACCCTTAACCTTTATTTCTCTGCTCACTTGGTGAGCTGAGAAATAAACTCTTTCATTTCCGGGGTGTGGGCTTCTACGCTCTGCAGCAGCTTGAACTGAGCCTTGGAGCGAACGAGGTTATGCTCCGGATATTGAATCTTATAGTAAGTGTCGCCGTTGATATAGTCAGCGAGGAAGCGCACCGTCTGCATGTAGGGGAACAGAGCGGCGGCGTAGGGCAGATTCTCGATTTCGATGGGGAGCAGGAAGCTCTTGGCCGTGGAGAGATAACCCTCGGTGAAAGCCTTGAATATATCCATATTGAACTCCACATTGTCGAGGTTCTTGTCGTCTTCCAGGCCAGTGTTGGCGCCGGTGCGCATAAAGTCGCCGAAGTCTGAGAAGATAAAGCTCGGCATCACGGTATCGAGGTCAATAACGCAGAGGACTGTCTTGCCGTCTTCGTCGAACATCATATTGTTGACCTTGGTGTCGCAGTGACAAATGCGCTTTGGCAGCTTGCCCTCGCGACCAAGGCGCTCGGCCTTACACATCTCATCGGCGCGGCTTTCGAGTTCGTCAATGTGCCACTTCACCTCGGCAACACGGCCCTTGGGGTCGGCAGCAACGGCTTCGCGCAGCTGACGCAGACGCAGTTCCATATTGTGGAAGTCGGGAATGGTTTCAACAAGCTTCTCAGGGATGTCTACGAGCATGGCCTGGAACTGACCGAATGCGCGGCCGGCATCGCGGCTGCTCTCGGGAGTAACGGCCTCAAAAGTCTTTGAGCGCGGAATGAACACCATGATGCGCCAGTAGCTTTCGCCGTCGTAATAATAAGTCTTGCAACTGTCTTTAAGCGGGATAAAAGTCAGCACCTTGCGGTCAACGTCGGTTTCGCCGGCAGCTTCGAGTTTGCGGCGGATGTGGCGGGTCACGGCCTCGATGTTGCCCTGCAGCCCGTCAACGTCGGTAAAGATGTTATGATTGATGCGCTGAAGCACATAGTCGGGAGCGTCGGATTCGGCGGTACGAACCACAAATGTATCGTTAATCAGGCCATTGCCCAAGGGTTTCACCTCTGCAACGCTGCCTTTAATGGCAAATTTGTCAATAATGACTTTCGGGTCTTTCATGAAAAAAAATTGATTAAATAATTATTTTTGCAAAGGTACGACATTTTTTTTAATCTTGAAAATCAAAAATTATGCCTAACTTTGCCGGAGATGATAAAAGCAGTAACAGTAGGGCGTTTTGCGCCGTCGCCCACCGGGCGGATGCACCTGGGCAACGTATATGCCGCGCTGCAGTCGTGGCTGTCGGTCAGGCGCTGCGACGGCCGCTGGATTTTGCGCATCGAAGACCTTGACCCGCAGCGTTCGCGCCGCGAATTTGCCGAGCAGCTCGAAGATGACCTCCGCTGGCTCGGGCTCATATGGGATGAGGGCGGACTCGACAATATCGGCCCGCACGGCCCTTATGTGCAGAGCCAACGTAACGAGATTTATGAGGCTGCCTTGCAGCGACTGCGCCAAACCGGCCTGACCTACGGCTGCACTTGCTCCCGCGCCGACATTATAGCATCATCGGCACCGCATCAGAGCGACGGACGCGTCATTTACGGCGGACGTTGCCGTCCGGCGCAACTCCCCTTCTTCACGCCGGAGCCTAAGGCACGCCATGCCGTGCGCATCTTCGCCCCCGCCCGCGACCTCTGTTTCACCGACCGCAACTTCGGGCCACAGCGCGTCAACCTTGCCCGCGACTGCGGCGACTTTGTGCTTCGCAGAGCCGACGGCGCGTGGGCATATCAGCTGGCCGTAGTGGTAGACGATGCCCTGATGGGCGTTACGGAAGTGGTGCGCGGCGAAGACTTGCTGCTGAGCGCCGCACAGCAGATTTACCTCTTTGAACTGCTTGGATACAATCCGCCGGAGTATGCCCACATTCCGCTGCTGCGCAACGAGCGGGGTGAACGGCTGGCAAAACGCGACGCATCGCAAAACCTCGCGGCACTTCGCCCCACCCTCTCTCCCGAGGAGGTGGTGGCCAAAGTTTTGAGCGGCAAAGATTTTGAGGATTATCTCAGATTCCGTGATCTGCGATAGACGTGGTTCTCGGTAATCACGATGTCAAGCGGTGCATCGTGCGGCTCAACAGGTATGCCCTCAGCAACAAGCTGAAAATCATAGCCCACGCCCACGGCGGTAGCGCGGGTTGAGGCAAGCAGCCGATCATAGAATCCGCGACCGCGACCCAGCCGATTGCCGGCGGAATCCATAGCCACAGCCGGCACCACAATAAGATCCATCAATGCGGGATCAACGATTTCGTCGCCGTCGGGCTCCTCTATATGAAAAGCCCCGAGATGCAGGCGAGTGCGCTCATATGGCAGCAATTCGAGATTGACACCATTGACGCGAGGGAGGAAGAAGTGCTTACGCCCCGCCCATTTGTCGATAAATTCGCGGGTTGAAAGCTCGTCGGGTAGCGAGCTATAAACCAATATGCGGTCGGCAAGGAGGAATGCCGCAGTGCGTTCAAGCGCGGCAAATACTGCCGAAGCCGCCGTCAGGCGTTCGGCCTGAGTGAGCAGCGACTTTTGCGTTTTAATACGTCGGCGGAGAGAGGATTTGTCCATTTATGTTATTTAAGTTCTTCAAGAGCGCGAGCCACGGCATTGTCGCGGGTGTTGTCAATTTCATAGAAAGCAGCCGTGCCGAGCACATCGCGGGCAATCAGCGCTTTCAGGATATTAACAAGCAGCGGGCGCGAAATGTTGATGTAGTACCACCGCGCCGCAACACCGTTGGACGCCGCAAAGCTGACAAAGTCGCC
Source organism: Prevotella sp. (assembly GCA_023666665.1). Classification (GTDB taxonomy): domain Bacteria; phylum Bacteroidota; class Bacteroidia; order Bacteroidales; family Muribaculaceae; genus UBA3263. The sequence continues at coordinate 66,019 of JAMPBN010000004.1, forward strand.
GAGCAACTGCTGATCGGAGGGAAGCAGGGCAAGCAGTTCGTCAACACTTCCGGCCTCATCCAGGCGCCAACGGTTAGCATCCACATAATCAAATGCATAGCGATGAAGCAGACCGGCATTGCTCACCTGTGTATAATAAGAGGTGATGTTGGCCGTATCTGCCGGAACGAAAATGTCGGGCATAATACCGCCGCCGCCATATACCTCACGCCCGGAAACGGTATGGTAGAGCAGGGAGGTGTCAAACTTCACGGAATCAGCCGAAAACACCTCTCCCGAGGCGTAGCGGTCGTAGATTTCGAGAGCATAATCATCGGCCTCTCCCTTAACGAACGGCTTCTGTATGCAGCGCCCGGAGGGGGTATAGTATCGAGCCGTGGTTATGCGTATTGCCGAGCCGTCGGAGAGGGCTTCCTGACTCTGCACCAGCCCTTTGCCAAACGAACGACGGCCCATAATCGTGCCGCGGTCGTTGTCTTGCACCGCGCCGGCAACAATCTCCGATGCCGAAGCGGAAAACTCGTCAAGCAGCACAATGAGGCGACCTTTTTGGAACGTGCCGCTACCGTCGGCAGCCACACGGTCGTGCACCTCGCCGCCGCGTCCTCGGGTCTCCACAATTCCCGCGCCGGCAGGAAGGAACTCGTTGGCCATACGGATGGCAATGTCAAGGAATCCGCCCCCATTGCCCCGCAAGTCAAGAATATAATCTTCCGCACCATTGGCGCGAAGCATCATCATTTGGGTAAAAAATTCCGTAAAAGTATTGCGGCCGAACTTATTCACCTTAATATACCCCACTTGCGGCGCAATAATATAAGATGCGTCAATGGATGTGACCGGAATATCGCCGCGCGTCACGGTATAAGTCAGCAGCCCCGGCGCTCCGGCGCGTTTTATGTCGAGCTTTACCTGCGTGTCCTTGGGGCCGCGCAGTTTTTTCATAACGTCGTCGCTCGTAATATGCTTGCCGGCCACGAGCGTGTCATTAACCTCAACTATGCGGTCGCCCGGCAGCAATCCAACCTTTTCGGAAGGGCCTCCGGAAATCACTTCGAGCACGGTGATGGTATCGTTCATCACCTGAAACGATATGCCTATGCCCGAAAAAGAGCCGCCGAGTTCGTCGTTGACGCCCTGAAGTTCCGAAGCGGGGATATATGCGGTATGGGGGTCAAGGTTGCCCAGCATCAGCGGAATGGTTTCTTCAAGCAGCGAGTCTATGTCTACCCTGTCAACGTAGTTTGACTCGATCAGCGAGAAAATCTCCTCTACCTTATCGCGGGCATCAGAAGCGGCTGACCGGCGCTTGTGCACATTAAAATTGCTGCCGAGCAATATCCCGACAAGCAAGGCCAAAGTTACGATTACAGGCACTCCGACGAGCGCCGTACGATTGTTTTGTTGCATTATAGTTGCTGTATTTGTTCTACCTCTACTCCAGCACGCTTGAGCAGCTCGATGCCGTCGGTTATACGATAGAGTTCATTGAATACAACGCGTTTTATGCCCGATTGGATTATGAGCTTCGCGCATTCAAGACAAGGAGAAGCGGTTACGTAGAGCGTGGCACCCTCCGAGGAGTTGTTGCTGCGGGCCACTTTTGTTATGGCATTGGCTTCGGCGTGGAGAACATATGGCTTGGTCAAACCGTTATCATCCTCGCAGACGTTTTCGAAGCCGGAGGGTGTGCCGTTGAAGCCGTCGGAAATAATCATTGAGCCGGACACGATTATTGCGCCCACTTGGCGGCGCGTGCAATACGAGTTTTCCGCCCATATCCGAGCCATTCGCAGATAGCGCGTATCAACCGCGTGTTTTTTGTCGTCTAACATGCCGCGAAAGTAGCAAAAAGCGACGAAAGCGCAAAATTAACATTATTTAAGAAATATTTTTGTAACATTCGTATGGCGTTGTAGATTAGGCGATTGGCGTTGGGTGATGGGTGTTGGGGGTCGGTTTTGCAATCGCATTGTAACGCGTTACAACGCGTTACATCTCGTTTTATATCGTTGATTCTCAATGTCGCTTTGTTACATTTCGGTTATTTTTTCATTTTCTTGCACACTTTTTTACATTTTTGTTTGGATTTAAAATATTTTTGTATATTTGCGTCGTCAAACTACAAAACAAACGACACAACAAACAAGAAAATAATATAAACCATTAAATACTTTTTCATCATGGCAACTTCCATCCAAACTCAACTTATGGCGCTGCAAAGCAATCTCCTCAACTTCGCATATATGCTTACATCCAACCGCGACGACGCCTACGACCTCCTCCAGGACACCACCCTCAAGGTTCTCGACAACGAAGAGAAGTTTGCCGAAAACGTAAACTTCAAGGGCTGGGTCTTCACCATTATGCGCAACATCTTCATCAACAACTACCGCCATCAGGTGCGCTCGGCTACAATCATAGACCAAACGGAAGACCTCTACCACCTCAACTCCTCGCAAGAGAGCTCTATCGACTCCGTAGAAGGCACATATGCAGCCGGCGAAATCACCGAGGCCATCAACTCGTTTGCCGACGATTATCGCATACCGTTCTCTATGCACGTTGCCGGTTATAAGTACAACGAAATAGCCGAAAAGATGGGTCTGCCCCTCGGCACCGTCAAGAGCCGCATCTTCTTCGCCCGCCAAAAACTCCAGACAATGCTGGCCGACTACCGCCGATAACCACTCCGCCACTCCGCCACTCCGCCACTCTGCCACTTTGGCACTTTGGCACTCGCCACTCCGCTACTAAATTTTTCAACTATTACTATGAGAAAACACGTAAGCCTCCTCGCGGTTGCTGCCCTGACGGCAGCGACCGCAGGCGCCAAGGCAACACGCATCGGCGCCGACTCCCAAACCGGAATTCCACAAAGAGTAATCGTCGTAAGCGGCGACACCACAAAAGTACAGCGCGACGTCGTTGCCGTGCTCTATGAGCCCGCCGACGTAAGCTTCCACGACCCCTCGGCTCCCAGATTCCTCTTCCTCGACACTAAGGGCAAAATCGCCTTCGGCATCGGCGGCAACATTTATGCCACGGCAGCATACAACTTTGCCGGCTCGTCAGAAACCGGCACAGACTTCCGCCCCTACTCCATGCCAACGCCGCCAAATCCCGATCATCGCGCCGCTATGCAGCTCACCGCCCGCCACTCCACAATATTCTTCCAACTTGCGGGCAACGCCGGCAAACTCGGCCAATTTTCAGCATTCTTGCAGACCGACTTCACCGGAGGCTCGGGCAACGCCCACGAACTCAAGCTCGTGCAAGCATACATTCGTCTGGGCTACGTAACCGCCGGCCTTGCGCGAAGCACGTTTGTTGACGCAGCAAGCATCCCTACGGTCGACACCGAAGGCCCCTGCGGCATCAGCGATGCCAAAAACGTGCAATTTCAATACGCTCCGCGCCTCAGCCCCCACTGGTCGGTAGCCATCGCCGCCGAAGCTGCTCCGGGCAGCTCTTCGATGGGCGACTACACCCACGCCATAGCCCAGCGCGTGCCCGACATCCCGGTATATCTGCGCTACAACTGGGGCGAACAGGGCGACCACGTCAGAGTCAGCGGCATATTCCGCAATATGTGTTACCGCGATGAGATTACCGGCAAGCGCCGCTACACGTTTGGCTACGGTGTGCAACTCAGCGGCTACGCCCACCTCGGCGCCGGATTCGGACTCTACGCCAATGCCACATACGGTCGCGGCATCGCCGGCTACGTTGCCGACCTTATGAGTATGCCCCTCAATATGGTACCCTCGGCCGACACCGACGGCAAGCTCATAGCTCCCCGCAGCTTTTCTTACGCCGCCGGCCTGCGCTACGACTTCAACGCCAAGTGGTTTGCCACACTCGCCTGGGGTCAGGCCACGCTCTACGACCGCGGAGCACTGGGCGGCGATACCTATCGCACCGGCAAATACTTCTCGGCCAACTGCTTCTACAACCTCTTTGAAAACTGTCTGCTCGGCATAGAATACGCCCGAGGCTACCGCCGCAACTTCGACGGCACCACCGGCTCGGGCAACCGCATAATGGCCGCCGTGCGTTACAGCTTCTGAGAACCTTTTTCCTCGCCGGGGCGTTATACCTATGCAAAAAGGAAATATAGCGCACTAATTCAACACTACTTAATCATATAACTCAATTCAACTATTATTATGAAAAAGGCATTATTTTTGATGGCAGTCCTCCTTGGAAGCCTGACCGCCACCGCTCAGAAAATTGACCGCAATGAGCTGAAACAGTTGAAGACTTTTCTTAGCCAACCCTCTGCGGAGTCCGGCAAGACCAACGCCGAAGTTCTGAAAATCACCGACCTCAACACCCCCTCTACCTGGGAGGGAGTCACAGTAGACGGCGGACACGTAACCGCCATTAAGTGGAACGACAAAAAACTCGCCGGCGACTTCATCGCCATGGGATTCCAAGCCCTCGCTACGGTCGACGTGTCGCGCAACCACCTTACCACCGTCAACCTCAACGAAAGTCCCGCGCTGACCACGGTCAACGCCTACCGCAACAAGCTAACCTCCATATCGCTGCAAGACTGCAAGCAGCTGGTTAAGCTCAACGTTTATCGCAACCGCCTGACCGACCTCGACGTCAGCTCCACTCCTCTGCTCCAGACCCTCAACGTCAGCAACAACTACTTCGTTGACTTCTCGGTAGCCAACTCCACGCAGCTGAAAACCCTCAACTGTCAGGGCTGCCACATTGAGAACCTCAACATCAGCTACTGCACCAACCTGAAGCACCTCTATGCCGGCTACAACAAACTGCAAAACCTCACGCTCGTGGGTGTTGAAAACCTTGCCAACATCAACATCGACTCCAACGACATCAAGTCAATGGTGGTAAGCAACCTCCCCTCGCTCGGCACATTCCTATGCTCCGACAATCAGATGACCTCGCTGATGGTGCGCGAATGTCCCACCCTGGTAGACCTCGTTTGCTCCTACAATGACCTCACCTCCCTGCAAATAGCATCTTGCCCGCAGCTGCAATACGTTGACTGCTCCTACAATGACCTTACCGAACTCTACCTCGACAACTTCAACTTCCTGCAGCGCGTGATTTGCAACAACAACCAGCTTCAGACCCTCTCACTCACCTTCGACGATGCTCTGCGCTACGTAAACTGCCGCTACAACCAAATTACCGACTTCCGCACCGCCGGCTCCAACGACATCCAACAGGTAGCCTGCCAGTGGAACTACTAATCCCGACGGTTGAATTAAGTTAATATACCCGTCCGTTTCCCGGATACGATGCCGACCCCAAGGTCGGCATCTTTTTTCGTTATAAAGGAGGCTGAATTTGGCGGTCAGATGCAAAAATACCATTTCAAATTTGGCGGTCAGGTGCAAAAACACCGTTTCAAATTTGGCGGTCAGGTACAAATGCTCTTGTATTTATTTGATATTTAAGAAATAAATCGCTACTTTTGCAGCAGCAAAAAAAATACAATTATGACAATCGAATTTAAGCGTAAACTTTACACCCGAATGCTTGAATGGAAAAACAACCATCAAGACCCCACCGCGTTACTCATTCAAGGTGCTCGCCGCGTAGGAAAGTCAACACTCGCCGAAAACTTTGGCCGCAACGAATACGAATCTTACATCCTGATAGATTTTGCATATCCACATAAAGGAGTTATTGAACTATTCAACGACCTCTCCGACTTAGACTCTTTTTTTAATCAGCTCCAATTCATCTACAAAACCTCTCTAACTCCAGGAAAGTCAGTTATCATTTTTGACGAAGTTCAAAAGTGTCCGTTAGCGCGGCAGTCAATCAAACGACTCGTTGCCGATGGCAGATTCGACTATATTGAAACAGGCTCTTTGCTCTCCATACGTAAAAACGTCAAAGACATCATCATACCAAGCGAAGAAACCAGAATAAACTTATTCCCACTTGACTTTGAAGAGTTTCTATGGGCAACCGGTGACTCAGTCACCTACAACTTGCTGCATTCAGCTTTCAAAACAAGAAAACCATTAGGTCAGGCCGCCCATCGGGCTATCATGAAAACTTTCAGGCTCTATATGCTCGTTGGAGGAATGCCTCAGGCCGTTTTAGCGTATCTTAACACCAAAAACCTGCAAGATGTTGACGCCGTAAAACGCAATATTATTGAACTATACCGAGAAGATTTTAGAAAAATTGATCCCTCCGGCAATCTGTCAGAAATGTTTTTTTCCATTCCGGAGCAGTTAGGTCGCAATGTTTCGCGCTATGAAGTTGGTGCAGTAATAAACGGAGCCAAAGCCTCACGAATGCGCGAAGCCATCGAGGATATGAAGGATTCCTACACCGTAATGGTTTGCCGCCATTCCAACGACCCAAATGTAGGTTTTAATCTCCATTCCAATTCCGACAAATTCAAACTTTACATCTGCGATACCGGGCTATTTATAACTATGGCATTTTGGGATAAAAGCTATACCGATAACGAAATCTACGAGCGACTCCTTTTAGACAAACTAAGTGCAGACTTAGGATATGTTTTCGAAAATATGGTGGCGCAAATGCTAAAGTCTTCGGGACACGAACTATTCTATTACACCTGGCCGACTCCCGACAAAAAGAAAAATTTCGAGATTGACTTTTTGATTAGTCGTAAAAACAAAATCTGCCCCATCGAAGTAAAATCCTCCGGATACAATACACATAAATCGCTTGATGAATTTATCAAAAAATTTTCTTCGCGTATTGCGCAAAGTTATCTGATATACACAAAAGACCTGTCGCGCGATAATAACATTGACTGCGTGCCGACATATATGACACCTTTTTTATAACACCATTTTTGGTGAAGAAATTTGGGTTGTGTAAGTGAGGAAAAATTGGGGCAGTTGCAAATTCCTGTGTTTGATATAGACTAACTGATGGTGCTTTGT
>JAMPBN010000005.1 GCA_023666665.1 Prevotella sp.
TAGTTAAAAATCAATATAATAACCGACAAAAATCAAATTTTGTCATCTACTAAAAACATTTCTTTATTTATTCTTTATTGCGGAGATACTGCGATTATAACATTGCCATTTTGGTTTATCAGGCGAAGATGGTGGCTGACGTTGATTCCTGTATGGGGATTAGCTGTCTTTTTGCTCGCTAACATACTGAATTTTCGTTTTTGGGGAGATTTTCTTTCTTTCAATGCGGTTACTATGGCCGGCAATGTCGGCTCCTTATTAATTAACAGCATAGTCGGCCTGCTTAAATTCAGCGATGTTATATACCTGATTGTTCCTTCTGCTTATACCATATACTTGATTCTAAGCAGACGACATATCATCCCCGACAAGATTAACATACTATATCCGATACTATTCTCCATTGGATTGTTTGTACTCGGACAAGCCGCCATAACCCGTTCATACATACGATGGAAAAATAACAGCAATATTCCTCATGGAACGTTTGTGCAAGAAGCCAAACATCGTATGGAGTTCCTCATTAACCGTACAGGCTATCTTCAAATTAACGGATTAACGGCATATTTCATCAAAAACAGTGTTATGCTGGTCGACCAACTTTTTGGAACCAAAAAACTTAGCACTGATGAAAAAGAAGAAGTTGAGAATTTTATACAAAACTTTAACCATTACGAGTTAGCCGACAGCTTCTCTTTCAATAGAGCAAAGAATCTGGTTATCATTGTTGTGGAATCATTGAATGCCAACGTCATAAATCTAAAAGTAAACGGATTGGAAATAACACCGACTATGAATTCGCTTCTAGATTCTGTAGGAACAATAAGTACGCTGAATATGTTGGCGCAGGTTAAGGACGGCGGCAGTAGTGACGGCCAAATGATTATAAACACAGGCTTGCTCCCACTAAAAGATGGGGCAGCAGCAATGCGCTATGGCTCCAAGAATGCATATCCTTCTATTATCAAGGAGTTTAATGCGCCTTATAGCTTAGCCGTGTTCGGCGATGATGGCGCAGTTTGGAATCAAGTGGGAGCATTTGAATCGTATGGATTCAATGAAATTCTATGTTCCAGAGATTTCATTTCTTCTATGAAAGAACGCGGCCACGACGGCGCAATGTTCGACCTGGCATTGGAAAAATTACGTAATTACAAGGGGCAGTTTGTATTGGAGTGTATAACCAATTCTATGCATGTTCCATTTGAGGACCAATGTGTAGAGGTTCCTGAAGAACTTTCTAAAGCTTCAGTTAATGACACAGAAAAAAACTATTATGCCGTTACCCGCTATTTTGACTATGAATTAGGTAAATTCCTGAATGAACTGTATAAAATATCTCCAAAAGAGAATACTGTGGTGGTAATTACGTCCGACCATTGTCAAGGGCTTGCCGCCGGTAGTAATCTCTCGCAGAAAGAAGATACGAATATTCCAATAGTGTTTATGGCCATAAATACCGGAAAGACAACAAAAATCAACCGTATTTCCGGTCAGGTAAACATTTACCCAACCTTGCTTGAAATTATGGGAATAACCAATGCGGAATTTGGCTATCGCGGACTTGCCAAGTCATTATTAAATCAGGATGTAAATGGTGCGGTCGACATCTTAGGAGGTTCTCATGGAAATCCATCTTCAGAGTCTTTCAAAGAAATGGATATATCTGACAATATCTTAAAGTCAGACTATTTTATTCTTCGATGAGGGGGAGGTAGGCTCCGTAGCCCTCTTTTTCCATATCGGCCTTGGGGATAAACCTCAGGGCTGCTGAGTTTATGCAGTAGCGCAGACCTCCCTCGGAAATGGGGCCGTCGGGGAAGACGTGGCCGAGATGTGCGCCGGACTTTGCCGAACGCACCTCCGTGCGAGTGCGGCCGTATGAATAGTCGGGAAGTTCGGTGAGCAGCTCCCGGCTGATTGGCTTGGAAAATGCCGGCCAGCCGCAGCCGGAATTATACTTGCGCGACGATGCGAACAGCGGGGTGCCGTCGATAATGTCGACGTAGATGCCGGGGCGAAATTCGTTGTCATATTCGTTGACAAACGGTTTCTCGGTAGCGCCGTTTTGCGTTACCTCCCACTGCAGGGGCGTGAGGCGCTGGCGCAGCTCTGCCTGATTGCGGGGCTCTTTGGGCTTCATTGCCTTGGCCTCTTTAAACAGCGCGGGATTCACGTGGCAATACCCGCCGGGATTTTTCCGGAGGTAATCCTGATGATATTCTTCGGCGGGATAGAAATTGCGCAGAGGAGCAAACTCTATGGCAAGTGGCTGCTTGTGTCGCCTCTGAAGCGTGGCGAGCTGTGCATCAATTACTTCGGCGTCTTTCGGGTCGGAATAATAAATGCCGGTGCGATATTGTGAGCCGATGTCGTTGCCCTGACGGTTAATGGACAGCGGGTCAACGCTCTTGAAATAGAGCTGAAGCAAATCGGTGAGACTCACGATCGTATCGTCATAGTCCACCTTGACGGTCTCTGCCGCGCCGGTTCTGCCGGTACACACCATTTCATATGTCGGGTCGGGGATTATGCTGTTAGCATAACCCGCAACTGCGTGTTCCACACCCGGCACCAGCGACATCAGATGAGCTGTGCCCCAAAAGCAACCTCCGGCTAAATAAATTGTCTTAATCATAGAGCAAAGTTACAAAAAAAACTTGGAAAATCAAACATAAATTCCGTATCTTTGCAATTATAAAATCCAATTTTATAATTGTTAAAGCTATGATACATAGAAATATAGAGGCAAAATTGAGGCAATTGAGCGAGAAATTTCCGATTGTAACGGTTACCGGGCCGCGTCAGTCGGGCAAGTCAACCCTGCTTAAAAACCTATATCCGGACTACCGATACGTATCGTTGGAAAATCCGGATATGCGTAGATTTGCCTCCGAGGACCCAAACGGATTTATCAAAACATATAACTCACATGTGATAATCGACGAAGCCGAAAGAGTGCCGGACTTGTTTTCATATTTACAGACTCACGTTGACAACGTCAACGAGTCGGGAATGTATCTTTTGGCCGGTTCGCGCAATTTCCACCTTATGGCTGCCATAGACCAGTCACTTGCCGGAAGAACAGCCGTCTTGAAACTGCTGCCGTTTTCTCGCCGCGAACTCCATGAAGCTGATTTATTGCCCAAGGAGATAAACGAACAGATTTTCAAAGGATTTTATCCTCGAATATATGATAAAAACATTGCCCCAACAGATTACTACCCGGCCTACATATCAACCTACGTTGAGCGTGATGTCCGCGTGATTCTCAACATTGGAGATCTGAGCCGCTTCACTCGGTTTGTCCGGTTGTGTGCAGGCCGAATCGGTCAACTGCTCAATAAGGCAAATCTCGCTACTGAGACCGGAGTCACAATTCCAACCATTGAAAGTTGGCTCTCGGTACTCGAAGCAAGCTACATAATTTATCGCCTGGAACCAAATTTCAATAACTATAATAAGCGAATTGTTAAAACTCCGAAATTATTTTTCTACGATACCGGCCTCGCATGCAATCTTTTGGGCATAAGCTCTCCGCAGCAGTTGGACTCACACTTCCTTCGCGGCGCGCTATTTGAAAATATGGTGGTCAATCAATTCCTTAAAGATAATCTGAATAGAGGCGTAACGCCCGATTTGACTTTTTGGCGCGACAGTACCGGTCTTGAAGTTGACTTAATTGAAACAAAGGGGCTGGAACAATATGCATATGAAATTAAATCGGGAAGCACGTTTAATCAGTCGTTTTTTGATGGCCTCAATAAATGGGGCGTTTTATCGGCAACTCCTGAAAATCGCCGAAGCGTAATATATACCGGCGACGAAACTCTTTCAACCTCCTTGGGCTCCGTCCTCTCATTCAATTCCCTATGCTAACCCGGCCCCGATTTGTGTCCGCCGACAACTTCATAGTCATCACCTCCGCCCAAACCTCCACCCAAAACATCTACAACCTCATCCCCCTGAACTAATCAGAGAGGCATAGTGGCGGAGTGGCGGAGTGGCAAAGTGGGCCGCCGATATGGAGGGCGGGGTTTTAAGCCCGCCACACTTCGCGACAAAACTTTGCGACCCCATGAGGGCGGCTTATACCCGCCCATCCATGTCTCAGAAGTCGATGGTGAGGCGGAGGTTGAACTGGCGGCGGGTCAGGTAGTTGGGTACGGCGTACTGGATGTCGTTGATGTCGGTGACCCAGTAGTAGGAGCTGACGTTGGAGATGTCGAGGAGGTTGAAGCAGTCCAGGCCGAGCCAAATGCTCTTGAAGTGACCCCAGAAGCCGGAGCGTTTGGCCTCGCCGTCCTTGGGCGGCGAGAGTAGGGCGTAGCTCAGGCCGATGTCCACGCGCTTATATGCGGGCGTTCGGAAGTAACCCTTGTCGCGGGTTGAGCGGGGCGGGGTAATGGGGAGGCCGTCGGAGAAGATGCCGCGCAGCGAGAATTTCAGCTTCGGGAACTTGGGGAAATAGTCGGTGAAGTAGAGAGCTACGGAGTAGCGCTGGTCGGTGGGGCGGGGTACTTTCACGCCGTTGAGCGTCTCTTGCGTCTTCATCAGCGAGAATGAGATCCACGAGTCGGAGCCCGGCACGAACTGCCCGAATAGCTTCAGGTCGAGCCCCATGGCGTAGCCGTTGCCGCCGTTTACGCCCGCATAGTTCAGTTTCAAATTGTCGATTTCGTAGGGTATCAGTCGCCCTAGAGCCTTATAGTAAGCCTCGGCCGAGAGCTTGAATGGGCGGTTGAGCGAGCGGAAAGAGTAGTCCGTACCCAATATGAACTGCAGCGAGCGCTGCGACTTGATGCCCTTGTTGAGCTGAATTATGAGGTTGCCGTCAGCGTCCTCAACCGGCTGGCGATATTCCTTGTAGAAGGGCGACTGGTAGTAGAGACCGGTTGCGAAGCGGAATGCCCAACTGTTGTTTTGCTCGGGAACGAATCCCACCGAAGCTCGGGGAGAGAGGAGAAACTCGCGGTTGAAGCTCCAATAGCTTGCGCGCAGGCCGTAATTGATTGTCCAATAACCCAGCGAGGATTGCAGCCGCCAGGAGTCCTGGGCAAATAGCGCCAGGCGCGAGGATGCGAGGTCGTGGTGCGATGACTGATTGTAGACCACCCTCACGGCATCCGGGTCGTAGGGCAGGGAGTAGCCCGAGGAGTCGCGGAGTTCCCACTCGGAGGCTCGGTCGCGGATTTTTTCGATGTTGTAGGAGAGTCCGTAGCTCAGGTTATGGTCCTTGATTGACGTGTTGCCGCGCAGCGATAGGGTGAACACTGAGCCGCGCAGGCGGTTGCGGGCGTGCTCCTTGTATTTGCCTACGCCGAGTTCGCCGCCCACCGTGCCGGTGCCGGCCTGGTCGAGCCAGTATTCGCCGCTGATGTCGTAGCTAACGAGCTCGTTGGTATGGTAGCCTGAGGCGAGCAGTGTGAAGTCGCTTGAGCGGGAGGGACGGAAGTTTACCATCGCGGCACCGAAGTAGGTTTCAAAGCGGTCTTTTTCCTGGCCGTCGAAATACACGGTGAATTGCTTCGCGTCGGTCGAGGTGCCGAAGTTGGTTTCGCGGGTTTGAGGCTGAAACTTATAGTTGTTGATTGCAATGTTGCCGAGAAACGACACTTTCCACTTTTGATTGAAGCGGAAGTTGATGTTGGTCTGATAGTCGAAATAGTTCGGGTCGTATTCGCCTCGGGTTTCGAGTTTGCTCAACAGGGTGTTGTTGCGCTTGTAGCGGAGGCCGTGGAGTTGGGAGAAGCGTTTGGTTCCTTGGCCGATTGCTATGGATGCGCCCTGAAAGGATGCGGCCACTTGCCCCTCGAACGCTTCGGGCTGACGGTATGTGATGTCGAGCACGGAGCTCATTCGGTCGCCATATTCTGCCGAGAAGCCGCCGGTTGAGAAGTTGACCTCCTTGACCATTGCGGGATTGATTACGGAGAGACCCTCCTGCTGGCCGGAGCTGATGAGCTGCGGGCGGTAGATTTCAACTCCGTTGATGTAGACGGAATTTTCATCGTAGGAACCGCCGCGCACGGAATATTGCGATGACAGCTCGTTCGACGAGTGCACGCCGGCCATCGTGGTGAGCAGCGACTCCACGGTGCCGCCGCTGGCATCGGCGGCGAGCTTGTAAGTGTTGAGATCGATTTTTTGGATGCCATCGGTTTGCTTGCGAAATTCCGTAATCTCAACCTCGTTGAGTTCGGTTGAGGGGAGCATCTTTACGTTGAGAGTAACACTTCCTTGCGAGTTGATGAGTTTGCGGATTACGTCGTGGTAGCCGATGCAGTGAAACGTCACGGCAATGGTGTCGGCTTCCGGGGCGGATAGGGTATAGAGGCCATCAAGGTCGGTGAACGTGCCGATTGCAGTGCCCTTGATTGCTACCGAAACGAACTCGAGCGGCTCGTTGGCATCGCCGTCGCCATGCGAAACCTTGCCCCGGATGGTCACTGCGGCCATGGAGGGTAGGGCGCATAGCAGCGTAAATATGGTGATAATAAATGATATGCGGAGTTTCATCTAATATATAACGAAAAATCGGGTCAAATCGTATCAATGTTTGAACAAAAGTTAAATATTTAATTCTCAGAGGCTCAAAAGAGGTGAAAAATGAACTTAATGTTTCTGTAAATCGTTGAACAATAAATGGGTTACAAAACCATTAGCGCACATTTACAAAAACAATAAAATTTGACCAAATAGAATCGGCGAAAATAGAACTGTTTCTGTTTGCAAACACAAACCGAAATATTTAAAACGAAAACCGCTGATTTCCTATTTGAAAATTTTAGAATTGTTAAACTGAATTATGGGTTTGAAAATGCAAAGTTTGCAAAATCGTTTCTAATATTGCAAATGTAATTTCTCAAACCAAGATGAAAAATTAAGATGCGTAAATCGGAAGAGTTTACAGCTCGAAATAATTCTCAAAAATAAAATAAGGGGAATTGGATAGATTTAACATATGATGCAATGCACAATAACCCAATAGAATACCGCTATATATTAAAGTTTTGGATTAAAACAAATACAAATTGAGGGCAAATGTACCTAATTCGCGTTTATTTCTTGTGTATAAGCATTGGAACACCAAACAAATACCTCATTAAATATAAAGCTTTAGTTGTATAATTTACGTTAGTGAACTCCTATGTATATTCCTCCGAATGGTGCCTGTTTACGAATGTAAGTTCAAATGTAAACGAAAAGCCGTTTACGTTTTACAAAAATAAATTTGGTAGTTTAAATTTTTATGTTTAACTTTGCAACGTAAAAATTACCAAATGTAAACAGTATGGATATTGTAAATCGCCTAATTTCCTTTATGGAATCGCATGGAATCGGCTCCACACAGTTCGCCGATTCATGTGGCATACCCCGACCCACCCTCTCGCAGATTCTGAGTGGAAGAAACAAAAAAATCTCGGACGCGGTGATTGCAAAAATCCACAACGCCTACCCTCAGCTCAGCGTGCTGTGGTTGCTTTTTGGCGAAGGTCAGATGGAAACCGGCGGACGTATTTCCGCTGCGGAGTCCCAAATTCCAGCTTCAGGAGTGTTCCCGGGGCAGCCTGCAGCATCATATCGCCCACAGCAGGCCGAAACTATGGAGCCTGATGAGGGGCTTTTCGGGCTCGGAAACTCGAGTGAGCCGCTGATTTTTGACGATGATGAACCTATGCACGAGGTTTCGGGAGATGTAAGGCTGAAAAAGGATGACTCTCCAACCGTTACAATCCCCGCCGACGGCTCAAAATCCATCGTAAACATCATGGTTTTCTACTCCGACAACTCCTTCCAAAGCTTCATTCCCCGCTAATACCCAACGCCTAAAGCCCAAAGCCTAATCCCAGACGAAGGTGGTCAGCATCGGGTAGTGGTCGCTGGAGGCCACATCGCCGCGCTGAATGCGCTTGGCCGTCATGTCGCCACGATAAAGCACGTGGTCTATTCTGAACAAGAACAGCGGTGCATTATAGGTGATTGTGGGACCTAAAGCCGTCTCGGCATACGCATCTTTAAGCCCGGCCTCTTCCAGAATATGGATTGTCCGACAGCCGGGCACGTCGTTGAAATCGCCGCAAACTATTATGTTTCCGCCGAGCTGCTCTATGTATGTGCGCAGCATTTTTGCCTGGTGTGCGCGGTTCTCGAACGCATCGTAGAGTTTGGCAATAATCTGGCGGCGCACGCGCCCCACGGTGGTGCGGTTGGCATCGGAAGTGTCGGTGTCTGCAAGGCTGCGAAACAGCTCTTTGTCGTCGTTATTAAGACCGATAGACTGCAAGTGAACCCCGAAAATATTGACCGCACGACCGGCAACAGATGTGCGGAAAACTTCCATATTTCCCTTACTGCGCACGTTTTCCGGCGGCGTGATGTGCAGAATCGGACGTTTGGAATACATTACCGTACCCATTCCGCCGCGCTCAAAGAAGCGGTAGATGCTGTTGAGCGAGTCAATTTGCGATTGGGGTACGAATTTTTGCAGCTTCCCCTGGTTTTCATATTCAAGAATAACCACAGCATCGGCATCTGAGCGTAAAATCTCGTGCATTGTGCGGTTAAACTCGGGAGTTGACTTTCCTTCTTCGTCAACGAAGCTAACTACGTTGTAGCTCAATATCTTGAATGACCTCGCTTCCTCCTCAGGGGTCAGTTCTTTACTGCCAAAATTCAGTGGGCAGAAAATGAGAAACGGCTTCAACACTATCAGCATGGTAGCTCCGGAAACAATGGCTAACCATCGGCAGAATAGCAAGTTGAGAAGCAGTAGCGCAGCAGTTGCCAGGCACCATCCGGGAAAGGTCAGTGACGCAAGCCCGGCAAACGGCATATATTCCTGGTCAATGGTTGGCCCGAAGCCGCTGAAAATCGTTCCGGCGGCGATAAATACGTTCAGAGACACCCAAAGCGGTAAGGCGGTTTTGCGGAGTATTGTGACGACTTTATGCTGTTGACTCATAGTTTGTTGCTATATTCAAGAAGCTGTTTACGCTCGGCGGGTGTGAGCGATGCGTAGCCGGAGCGTTTAACCTTGTCTAAAAGTTGGTCAAGGCTCTTTTTTTCATTGTGGCTTATTATTTTAAACTTCGGGCGCTTGAATTTAAGCGCTAAAGCATACCCCGCGCCGCCTATGAGGCCACCCAAGTGGGCAATTCCCGATTCAACCCCGCCGGTTAGGAGCGGCAAGAGGCTCAAAATCGCGGCAATCGCACCTATCCACGCGAACTTAACCGCGCCGAAAAACATCAGATTCAAACGCATATAAGGCGCTCTGACGGCAGCGAATGCCACAACGCCAAGAACTGCAGCTGAGGCACCGAAAAGCTCGCCCCGGCAGATTCCCAAGGCTCCAAATATGATGAAAAACACCCCGCCGCATAGACCGCCGACAAGGTATGAAACCAACAACTGACGCTCAGTGCCGATTTCCGTGACCATTGAGGCAAAAAGCCAGAGCCATAAGCAGTTGAATAGCAAATCCAAGAAGCCGGTGTTGGTGAACATATACGTCAGCGGAGTCCAAACGGCAGGCCGGGGCAGCGGAATCAGTCCGAACCACGACGGCGATGCTCCGAGAGCGAGAGCCAACTGCAAGATGATGAACATCACCACGTTGGCTGCAATCAAGGCACCACAAGCAGTCTTAATAAAGCGGTCCATTGTTGATTTCTCCGCGCTTGCGCCAATAAAGAATCAGAATCAGGGCTACAATCAGACCGCCGAGGTGGGCAAAGTGAGCAACGCCGCTTTGCAAACCGGTAACGCCATAGAACAGCTCTAACACCGCATAGCCCAGCACCATCCATTTAGCCTTGATGGGAATCGGTATGAACATTATGTAGAGCGGCATATTGGGGAAGAGCATTGCAAAGGCTAAAAGCAGACCGAATAACGCGCCCGAAGCTCCAACGGTAGGAACGTTGATGAGTTGGTTCAGTTGCCCGATGGTTGCATCAGTCCAATTCATCCCTTGATGAATGATTTTCGCGCCCTCATCGGCTATGTAGCTTACTTTCAGACCGTCGGGTAGACTTTTTGCGAGGTCGGAAATCATCAGGGCATAAACACCCTCCTGGACCAGGGCGGCGCCGATGCCAACTGTGATGTAAAACAGCAGATAACGCGCTGAGCCGAACACCCGCTCGATAATGGAGCCGAACATCAACACGCCGAACATGTTGAAAAACAGGTGCATAAAGCCTCCGTGAAGAAACATATAGCTAATCGGCTGCCAGAAGTAGAAGTCGGGCGACAGAAAATAGTGCAGCCCGCAATAGCGCTCAACCGAGACGTTAAGCCCCGGCAAAAAAGCGCAGACAAAGTAGATTAATATGTTTATAATGAGCAGGTTTTTGGTAACCGGCGGAATATTTCTGAAATTCATAGTTGGGAGTAGTTTTGAGGGGTCACGGTTGCACCCCACGAGGAGCGGTCAAGATTGCGGTAGCCAATGGCCTCGCGCAGATGCAACGAAGCAATTTCGGCGCTGCCTTCGAGGTCGGCAATGGTGCGCGCAACGCGGATAATGCGGTCGTATGCGCGAGCCGAGAGGTCGAATTTGGTCATTGCGTCGCGTAGAATCGCCGCACATTCGTTGGTCAGCTTGGCGTATTTGGCCATTTGGCGGGGACCCATCTGCGCGTTGCAATAAATTCCCGGTTCTGAGGCGAAGCGCTCAATCTGCCGCTGACGGGCGGCAACTACGCGGCGGCGAATATCCGCGCTTTTCTCCCCCTCGGCTCCGGAGTGCAGGTCGTCGAACGGCACCGGCAGAATTTC
The DNA here is from genome assembly GCA_023666665.1 of Prevotella sp. GTDB lineage: Bacteria > Bacteroidota > Bacteroidia > Bacteroidales > Muribaculaceae > UBA3263. The sequence goes on from JAMPBN010000005.1 coordinate 10,786, forward strand.
CACTTGCAGGTCTATTCGGTCCATCAGCGGCCCGCTGATGCGCGACAGGTAGCGGTTTACCGCTCCGGGCATGCAGGTGCATGGCTTGCTCGGATGATTGTAGTAACCGCACGGACAGGGGTTCATAGAGGCTACGAGCATAAAGCCCGCGGGATAGTCAACGGAATAGCGTGCGCGCGAAATGTTGATGGTGCGGTCTTCAAGCGGTTGGCGCATCACTTCAAGCACGGAACGCGAAAACTCAGGCAGCTCGTCGAGAAACAGTATTCCGTTGTGGGCCAGTGAGATCTCGCCCGGCATCGGATAGTTGCTGCCGCCGCCAACGAGCGCCACGCTTGAGATGGTGTGGTGGGGCGAGCGAAACGGTCGTGCGGTTATCAAGTGCGACCCTCGCGGCAACTTGCCGGCTACGGAGTGTATCTTGGTGGTTTCGAGCGCCTCGCTAAGGGTCAGAGGGGGTAGGATAGAGGGCAGACGCTTTGCCATCATAGATTTGCCCGACCCCGGAGGACCTACGAGCAGGATGTTGTGACCGCCGGCACAGGCTACCTCAAAGGCGCGTTTCACCAGTTCCTGGCCCTTGACCTCGGCAAAGTCGAAGTCAAAGAGGTCGGCAGCCTTGGCAAATTCAGCGCGGGTGTCTACCTCAGTCGGCTCGATAGTGGTGACACTGTTTAGGAACCCGATTACCTCGCTGAGGGTGTTTGCGCCGTAAACTTTCAGGCGGTTTACCACTGCGGCTTCGTCAACGTTGGCCGTCGGAACTATCATTCCTTCAAATCCATCCTCGCGGGCTTTTATGGCCATGGGGAGCGCACCCTTTATGGGGAGCAGACTGCCATCGAGTCCCAATTCTCCCATAATCAGATACTTGCCGAGGTTGGGCGATTGAATCTGCCCATCGGCGGCAAGGATGCCAACGGCAAGTGGGAGGTCGTAGGCGGCACCCTCTTTGCGTACATCGGCCGGCGACATGTTGACGAGTATCTGCTTGTGGGGAGGCACCATGTGGCTTTGTCCTATGGCGCTCATCACTCGCTCGTAGCTTTCCTTTACTGCGGCATCGGGCAGGCCCACGATTGAGAACTCGAAGCCTTTGCTGACTGCGACCTCAATAGTAATTATAAGGGCATCAATGCCATGGACGGCAGCGCCATAAAGTTTTACGAGCATTATTTTTGCCAGATTTGCCAGGCGAGCAGTGCCTGAAGGTGAAGCATATCAAGGCCGTTCTTGGTTGAGGCACCTTGTGCGGCGCCTTTTTTCAAAAACAGCGTTTCGGTCGGATTGTAAATGAGGTCGTAGCAGATGTGTCTGTCGGTCAATGCCTCATATGGGATGTCGGGACAGGCATCGGTGCGTGGACTCATGCCTAACGGAGTGGTGTTGACAATCAGCCGATTGTGAGTAACGATTTCCGCCGTGAGGTCGGCGTAAGTCAATCCTTTGGTGCGACTAACGGTGGTGTGGTCAATTCCCAGGGTATCGAGCGCCGCAGCAACGGCATGTGAGGCTCCGCCCGTGCCGAGGATCAGAGCGGAAACAGGTTCCAATGGAAGCATCGGAGCCAGGGTTCGCGCAAATGCCGGGCTGTCGGTATTATGACCAATTAGAGCGGTTACGTTGCCCTCCGAGTCGTGAATAACGTTAACCGTGTTTACCGCTCCGATAGCTTTTGCTGCCGGCGACAACTCGGTTAGGTAGGGGATAATCTGCTGTTTATAAGGGATTGTGACGTTGAACCCCTTGATGTCGGGATACTCCGCCAACAGCTCCATCAGGTCGCCGATTTCCGGAATCTCAAAGTTGCGGTATTCTGCATCAATTCCTTCTGCAGCAAATTTCTCACTGAAGAATTTTGCCGAGAAGGAATGACCTAACGGGAACCCTATGAGACCATAGATGTTCATTTAGTCCATATTCTTATCGCGGGCGGGATTGCGATAGTGCAGTTTGTGCTCCTCATATTCCTGAGCGGCAATGAGGGTAGCTTTGGGCAGTTTTTCGTAGTAGCGTGAAATCTCAATCTGTTCACGGTTTTCAGTAACCTCTTCGAGATTGTCGTTGAGTGAAGCAAACTCCTGAAGTTTCTTTTCGAGGTCGTGCTTCATCTGGTCGGCGACCTGATTGGCGCGTTTTGCTATGATTGCTACGGTTTCGTAAACGTTGCCGGTGTCTTCAGAGAGTTTCACCATGTCGCGGGTTACGGTGTTGAGCGGTGCGTTGGTCTTTTTGTAGTCCATTATTCTTTAACGTATTTAGAGGCGATTTTAAAGATATTATCGGCCTCGTTTTTATATTTACTTTCGGGATAGGTTGTTATGAAGTTGTAATATTGGTCAATAACCTGGCGAAAACGTTCGCCCTGTTTCTCCACCACCGAGAGGTCGGCTTCCTTGAAGCGACTCTTGAGAATGAGCATATCGAAGTCTTCCTTATATACTGAGTAGGGATAGTTTTTCAGAGCGTTTTGGGCAACTATGATGGCGCTTTGATAGTTGTTGCCGCCATAAGTGCCGAGGTTGTAATAGAGCTGCGCGTTTTGCAACTGCTTGAGCGCCAGTTTGTCTTGAAGCTCAAAAATCAGGCCTTGAACTTCTTGCACTCGCGGGCTGCGCGGATAATACTCCAGAAATGATGTCAGCTCTTCGATTGCCTGAATGGTTTGGCTTTGGTCGAGCTGCACGTCGGGCGAGTCAAGGTAGTAACCCTTGCCGGTGTAGTAGTGGGCATCTTCAGCGTATTTGCCTTTGGGATAGCGGGTATAATACGTGTGGAGATATGTTCCGGCGGTGAGATAGTCTTTGTTGTTGTAATTGCACATTCCCAACATATAGAGAATTTCCTCGCCGCGTTCAGTACCCTTAAAGGTGCTTACCATCTCCGACAGAACGCTTGCGGCCTGAGCATATTTGCCTTCGTCGTACCATTTTTTTGCATAGTCAAACTTCACCGACGGATCGGAAGTCTTCAGCACGCGCTGATATTCGCCGCACGAGCTGAGAAGTCCGAGCGATAAGGCTAATATGCAGAATGTTAGGAGTTTTTTCATTCTAAATAAGTTGAAAGTATGGCGATTCAACGTGCAAAGTTACAAAAAAATCCGTGTAAATTCAAATTACTGTTTTTTTAACGTGTATGTTATGGTTTGACCCGATTCGGGCTTTTGATATGTCCAAACCATTTTGCGTGATGTCTTTTCCTCAATGCCGAGAATATTAACGTCGTGGCCGAGAAGTGTTTCTGCCGGCGGCATGAACTGACTTCCCTGATTCTCGGCGGTATAGCTGAAATCAAGGGTCAGGGTGGTGCCTTCTTCGCTCCAACGGCCGTAGCTTCTTGTTGAGCTGCCGCTGATTTCGGTGTTCACCTGATTGATGCAAACAATGTCTGTTTGGAATTGGAAAAAGATATTTTCCTGATAATCAGTATCGGAGGCTCCGTCAATTTCAATCGAGGTGAGTTTCCAGGTGCCGAACCAGTCGCCTATGCGGCCATTGTGTTGCATACATCCGCCAAGCGTAAGTCCGACGGCTGCAAGAATAAGATATTTTAGAATACGCATGGCGTTGATTTACCCGTTTTAAAGTTGAAAATTCCGCTGTAGGATGCGCTGACCAGAGCGCCGAAGTTCTTGCCATAGGGCGAGTTGCCGTAGTCGAGCGATACCTGTGCGCCAAGGCAAAGTCCCGGCACTTTTTCAAGCTGCCATTTGGCCTCGAAAAAGGCTGAAACGTCGTGGGTGACTTGCAGCGCCGGCACTAACGGAGTGCCGAAAAATCTGCGGTAGGAGGCCATTGCGCGATATGAAATTCGCGGCGCTATTTGACCCTCCACGGCGGCGTGCAGACCCCAGAAGCGGTTGTTGAGAAATATGGTTGTTGCGCCGTCGGTGTTGTAGATTGGCGATATGAACATCGGCGAGCCGATGCTCATGCCGTAGAGGGCATAGCCGTTGGCGTAGTGGTTGTTGTAGTAATTATCTGCCCCCGAGGCCATTGAGCCGGTAAGGGTGGGATTTTGGTAATCGTGGGGTGCGTAGTGAATCGGACCGCCGTGGTTCATAAACGTGATGACTTCAAGCACTGCGCCGCTGATTGCGCCGGGCTTGGCGGGTTTCCATTCCAGTCCCCACAGGCCGTCCATACCGTTGAGCTTGCCAATGCCGGAGCCGTCTTCCCACAGCCAGCTGAAGTATGCCTTGATTTCGGAGCGGTCGGGCAGGCGATATCGTGCCTGAAAGTCCCACGCGCCGAGGTGGTTGCCCCAGTAGTAGTCGCCGTCGCCCGACTTCAGCAGCAGAATGTCGAGTAGCGAGCGCACGCGGAATTTCTGCAAGTGCGTGTCGGTCAACTTGCCATTCTCATACCAGTAGATGTCGCCGTTAAACTGTGCGGAGGCCTGCAGACCGATGGTTATTGAAAACGGCTGCGTGGGTTTGGTGCGGAAGTAGCAGCGCTTGTAGTTATACCACCATCCCAGGTCCAGGTGTCCGTTGTAGTAGCCGAAGTGGCTTTTCTGCCATCCATTGTCGGTTGACTTTGCAAAAGCCACCTCGCCTTGAATCTGAACCCAACCGTTGGTAAAGGGGATGTTTTGAAAGTCAATGAATCCGGCTCGGATTTGGGGAATATTGCGCGAGTTGCCGCTCTCAATGAGGTCGCCTGAACTCAACCGCTCGTTGAGCAGCGAGGGGGTAAAATCGCGCAATCCGGCGTAGAGAAACACGCCGCGATATTTCACCTCCCCCCAAAGTTGCTGAAGCACCACTGCCGCCGGGCGCTGATAGTTTATTTCAAGACTTTGGGTTTCGCTATTGAATCGGTCATAGCCAACTTTATTCGTGGCCGATGCAAATGCTTCGATGCCAAACGAATAGCTGAAACGCTTTGAAATATCAATCGGTCGCCACGCTTTCAGGTCAAGCATTGCGCCGCGTGCTGAGGTCAGCGAGCCGTGGCGCAGGGAGTTGATATAATAAGGAGTGAAGTTGCCCGGCCCGCCTGCCGCTTGAAGCTCTGCCGAGTAGTTCATAGTGAAATCTTCGGCCGAGACTCCTGCAGCCAGCAGTAAACCGAATAATAGTGCTTTACAACGTATCATTTCGCAGATTGTCGAATAGTTTGAGGTCGCGTTGATATTGGCGGGAACTCAGATAGCGGGTAATGGTTTCAACGTGCGACATACGGTGAAGATCCGTGCCGATAAACTGCACCATACCCTGTTTGAGCAGATAAACGGCCGTTTCGCGTTCCATTTTGCCGTAATGCCCGGCCAGTGACAAGAGATTTACCTGAAAATATACGCCCATATTGTGCAAATCCTTGTAGCGGTCGCGATGATGCAGGGCGTAAAATGCGTAGCGCTCCGGATGTGCGAGAATCGGGTTATAGCCGTGGTTTATCAGGTCATAGACAACATTGTTCATTCCCCAGGGTTCGTGAGAAAATGAATTTTCTATCAGCAGGAAATTTTCCGGCAGAGTCACTATATTGTCATTGTCGAACTGACGCAGAAAAAAGTCGTCAATGCGATACTCCATATGGTGATGCAGCTCTATGGACATTTGTTTTGCCTGAATCGCATCTTTCAGTTCTGCAAAGGGCTTGGCAAGGCTTTGAGGGGTGTTTTCGTAGCGGTCTTGCGTGGAATGCGGACTGGCGAATATTCGCTTTAGACCCCACCGTGACATATGCACTAAGAGAGTCAACGAGGTTTCAACGTCGGGTGAACCATCGTCAACCCCCGGAATTATATGGCAATGCATATCTGTGGAGTAGGGAAGTGGCTGCAATTCACGGGGCTTGAAGAGAAAATCAAAAAGCATATGTCATAAAGAAAATAATGACCAAAACCATGGGAATCACAAGCAGTATGGAGTCAATGCGGTCGAGTATGCCGCCATGGCCGGGAATCAGAGTGCCGGAGTCTTTAACGCCGACTGTGCGTTTCATCAAAGATTCCACCAAGTCGCCGAGTGTTCCGGCAATGCTCACCGTTACGCCGATTATTGCCATCTTAATGAGTCCGAACCCGCCGAAAGTTGCCGGGAAAAACAATCCGCACACTCCGGCCACGATTACCGTGAACACCAGTCCGCCCCAGAATCCTTCCCAACTCTTTTTGGGCGAGATTCGTTCCCAGAGGCGATGTTTGCCAAACGTGCGGCCAACGAGATAAGCGAAAGTATCGTTGACCCACACAAGTACAAAGAGCAGCAACAGAAGCGCAGGAGTAATGTGGTAGATTATGTTCATCAGCGCTATGGGCACTGCGATGTAAAGCTGAGCCATGAACGATGATGAAATTGAGCGTATGGCATCCTGGTCGCGCACCCACAGCTGCACCGTGAGTCTGAGAATCAGATATGCAATGTAAGTAACCACGCCGGGAATGAACAGCATATTGGTCCAGGTAGTAACAATCAGCACCGCTGCACCCACGCAGTCAAGCGAACGCTGCAGCATTCCAATGGTGGCTTCCGACATATTTTCAGCCGGAGGGTTAATCATTACCAGCAGCTCATTTTCGGCAAAGGTGCTGAGCATCAGCAACAGAATCAAAAAGCATAATGGGCCGCAGAGAATGCCCGCTACTATTATGGCGACGTAAATCGCGCCGAATATGGCTCTTTTCAGCATAACTTATTCAAAAGGCATTTCGTCGCTGTCGTCTTCCGACAGGCGGGTTTGATATAATTCGTTCAGCGGGCGCATCACGTTGCAGAGAATCTGACTCCAATATTCGCTAAAGTCGCAGCGCAGGGCGCTGAGATGTTCGCTGATGATTTCAAAGTTGGCATCGCGGACGTCTTCAATAAAGTTGTACATTACCTGAAATATGTCGGCAAGTCCCTCTGAAATGGTTGCGGCGACAGGGCTTTCAGAGTATTTCATATCCTGGTGGAAAGTTTCCAGATACGTGTCGTCCGCGCCTAAAAGTTCCGCTACCGAGCGGCTTACCTGGTCGTAATATGACTCGTCAAGATGTGCCGCGCCAAATGCATAGTCGGGTTCCTCAAATTCCGCTGCGGGAATATCGGTGACTGCCATATATATGCGGGGTAGAAGATGTATCATCTTGTCAATAAAATCGCGCCGCTCGGTCGATGCAGCCAATTCCATAGCCCGGCAGTATTCGCTGGCCAATGCCATTACTGCCAATGCGTTATTCGAGAGTTTTTGTTTGTCCATATAGATTATGTGCAGAAATATATTCTTTAACTTTGGTGTCGAGAAGCGTGGTGTCGAGGCCGGCGCGTATTTCCGACGATGACACGGCGCATTGCGGTGCATCGGCGGCGTAAGTCACGCCGTTGGGCTGAGGGGTTGCCACATCGTATCCGGGGCGGGGATAAATTGTTATGCCGAAGTCGCTGATTATTGCTTGCGGTTCGCGCCAGCGGCTGAATATTTGCCAGTTGTCTGCCCCGATAATCAACGAAAATTGCCTGTCGGGATATTTTTCGGCAAGGCGGCGCAGAGTGTTGACTGTATATGACGGGCGGGGCATATCAAATTCCGCGAAGCAGGGCTTCAGGCGGTTATGCCCCTCGCAAGCTAATTTCAGCATTTCTTTCCTGTCGGTGTCGGAAGCCCCGGGGCGGTCGTTTTTCAGCGGATTTGCGGGCGAGAGGGTGAGCCATACTTCGTCGTAGATTCCGGTATCAACGAGCCATTGCGCCAGGGCAATATGTCCCTTGTGTACCGGGTTGAAAGTTCCGCCGAAAATGCCCGTGCAAATCATTTGCTGATAAATTCGGTTATGAGTCGTGAGGTTTCGGTTATGGCGCGGTCAAGGTTGTCGTTGACAACCGTTACGTCGAAGCGCGGAGCCTGGTCGAGTTCGTAGCGTGCGCGGTCTATGCGTGCATCAATGCTGTCGGGCGAATCGGTTGCGCGGGCTTCGAGCCGGCGGCGCAGTTCGTCGATGCTCGGCGGTTGAATAAAGATGGCCAATGCCTGACTGCCAAGTTGTTCTTTAACCCGCAGAGCGCCGTTAACGTCAATGTCCATCACGGTGTTGCTGCCGGCGGCGGCTATGCGGTCAACTTCGCTGCGCAGTGTACCATAGAATCTTCCGGGATATACTTCCTCGTATTCCAGGAACGCATCTGCGGCGATTGCTTTTCGAAATTCTTCGTCGGTGAGAAAGTGGTAATCTTTGCCATTGACTTCCGCGCCACGTGGCGCACGGTTGGTTGCCGATACCGAAAACTGCATATTCAGTTCTCCCGCTTTCATCAGGGCGCTGATTATCGTTGATTTGCCGCTTCCGCTCGGCGCACTCAATATTATTACTTTTCCTGCCATAAATCAATGTTTACATCACGTTGAGCACCTGCTCTTTGATTTGCTCGAGTTCGTCTTTCATCTTAACCACGAGCTTTTGCATTTCTGCGTGGTTGCTTTTTGACCCGAGAGTGTTGATTTCGCGACCCATTTCCTGGGCTATGAAACCGAGCTTTTTGCCCTGTCCGGGAGTTGGCAATGCCATGGTCTCCGCAAAGTAGATTAGGTGCTGACCCAAGCGTTGGCGCTCTTCGTTAACATCGAGCTTTTCAATGTAGAAAATCATTTCCTGCTCCAGGCGGCCGCGGTCAATCTGAGCCTGCGGAATCTTGGCAAGGCCTTCTTCGAGTTTGATGTGGATTTTTTCAATGCGTTCTTTTTCCCAGCGCGGTACTTCGGTCAGCATATCGGTTATTTTGCGCAGTCGCAGAGCAAAGAAGTCTTCGAGCTTCTCGCCCTCGGTGCGGCGGTGAGCCATAAGTCCGTCAATGGCTTCATCCAGGCATTTAATCACTGCGTCGGTCTCTTCTTTGGTCAGGTCGCAATGATTTTCGGCGGCAACCACCTCGGGCAGGCGCAGTAATATGGAATACCAATCAGTGGGGTAGGGTAACCCCAAGGCATCGCGCAGATTTTCAACCTGTTTCTTATAAGCTGCGGCAGCTTCTATGTCAATATTTGCTGGAGCGGTGCCTCCGTTGATGTGTTCAACGGAGCATATCATATCTACCTTGCCGCGCTCAAGCCGTGAGGCCACGCGGCGGCGCATCTCCAGCTCTAACTCACGATAGGCTGAAGGAATGCGTGCCGACATGTCAAACTGCTTTGAGTTGAGCGATTTCAGCTCAACAGTTATTTTTTTACCGGGAATGGTGACAACGCCTTTCCCGAATCCTGTCATTGAAAGTAACATCTGCAGATGGTTCGTTTTGTTATCCCGCAAAGTTACGAAAATTTTCTAAAACTTCACAATCTTGCCTCCGACTATGTAGAGCTGACCTTTTTGAGGAGTCAACACCCGGCGGCCGCTCAGGTCGTAGCGGATTTGTTCTGCGTCAGCAGGTGAGAGGATTTCGTCGATGCCCGATTCGCTTACTTCAAACTGCTTGGTGAAGCCCATAACCAACTGATTGCGCTGTGTGTAGCCTTTCACGGTCACTGTGTAATTGCCGCGTTCATACTGCCCCAACGATAGTGCGACGTTTCCGCTTTGCTCAAATTCTTTGGTGAACAGAGGGGTGGAATCGGTGTTGCTGCCGTTATAGAGATTCAGCTCATAGCGGGCAATGTTGGCAGGGTAGAGATTGTCGGTATATACGTCCCATGCAATGTTGATATTGTCAGTTTCGGCATTGATAGTCGGTTCTGTGGGGAGGCAATCGTCGTAAGTGGCGTTGGTATATACTTCTTTCCAGGCTTGTTCATAAGCGCTTTTGGTCCCTTTGGGTACTTTGATTACAGTGCCTTTGGGGAGTTCAACCGTTGTGCCGGCAACGAATTCTGCCGGTGTCGTGGCCCATGAATAAATTACCTGAAGTTTTGACGAAGAGCCGCCGAAAGGAACAATCTGTTTCAGAGTGGAGGGCAACCAGATAGACTTGAGATTCGAGCCCATTGAGAATACCGATGCAGGAGTGTCGTTTTGGATGCCGATGCTTGTTACGCCTTCGGGGAACACCAGGTTACTCACGCCGATGCCGCCCAGACAGGTGCTTCCCAGAGTGAAATCGGTGTTGGGAAAAATAAATTCGGAGATTGAGGTCAACAGGAAGAATGCGGTCATTCCGATTGATTCTACTTGAGTGTCTGAAAGGTCAACCGAGGTCAGCCCGGAGCCGTAAAAGGCTGACTGACCGATGCTCTTGAGGTTTTTGCTGAAAGTTACCTGCTTGAGGTTTGAAAGATTGTTGAACGCAAAGTCGGTGATTACCTCAACCGTTTCGGGCATATTATAAAATGTCTTGGCTCCGGGGAATGCAATTATGGAGGTTATCTCCTTATCGTATAATACGCTGTCTTCCGATGCGAATTTGGGGTTTGCGGCATCTACGTTATATGCTTCGAGGCTCGAGGCTCCGATTGCAGGGTTGCCGGGCATGGAAACCACGCTGGCGGGAATATTAAGCGTCTTCAACGAGGTGCAGTAGTGAAAGGGGCTGTCTTCAAACTCCGTGACACTGTTAGGTATGGTTACTTTGGTCAGCGAAACGCAGCGGTCAAAGCAGTGGCTGGGAATCACGTTAAGAGAGGTTGACAGAGAAATCTCGGTCAATGAGCTGCAACCGTAAAATGCGCTTTTGCCAATCGAGGTTATATTGTTGCCGCCGGGGAGCGTCTTCAGTGATGAGCAGTCATAAAATGCGGCCGAAGGTATTTCGGTAATCGCAGCAGGCAGCTCCACTGACTTCAATAATGAGCAGCCATATAGGCAGTTGGACGACAAAGAAGTCAAGGTTGAGGGCAAAGTCAGCTCCTCGATGGCGCTGCAGCCATAGAAAGTGCCGTCGCCAAGGTTGTCAATTCCCTCCGGGATAACAACTTGAGTCAGAGCTGTGCATTCGCGCACGGTCTGTTGGCCGGTCGTTTTCATATTTGCGGCAAAAGTAACCTTGGTGAGCTTCTTGTTTTGGCTTAAAATGCCACCGCCAAACGATGTCAGCGATTCCGGAAAGGTAAACTCCGTAAGTCCGCAGCTGTAGAAAGCGTTTTGCCCGATGCTTTCAATGTTCGGGCCGAAAGTCACGGCGCTGAGGCTTGAGCAGTTATTGAATGCGCCAACGTCGAGCGTCTTCAGGTTCTTTGGCAGATTCGCCTCTTTCAGGCTCGTGCAGTTGGTGAACGCACTTGCCCCGATGGTGGTAAGTGCGTCGTTGAACTTTACGCTCTCCAATCCCGAGCAGCGCTGAAAGGCGTAAGTTACCAGTTCTTCAAGACTCTCGGGGAGTTCAATGCTCGTTAACCCCGTGCAACCATAAAATGCCCACTGATCAATCAACTTGAGCGTTGAGGGCAATTGGATGGTTTTCAGGTTTGTGCATTCTTGAAAGGCCTGCTGGCCGATTGAAGTTACGGTATATGTGGTGCCATTGTCGGTAACGGTTGACGGCAACACGATGTCAGTCATACTCTTGTAATCATCGCTGCGTTTGAGTGTGGCCGTTTTGTCAGTCTCGTTTAAGTCGTAATAGAAACTGCCGATTTGGGTCTGCGCCTCTGCGTCGATTCCCCACAGTATGGCAACCGGCAAAGCAATGTGATAAATCTTTTTCATTAAGTGGTTTATGTGTGGTTTGGGTTATTTTATTTCTGTAGCTTGAACGTCCTCAACGGCGGGCTTTTCGGCCTGGCGGGCAGCTTCGTCGGCAGCTTTCTGCGCTTTTGCAAGGTCGCGGCGGAACGACAGCAGTCCGGCAATGTCAACAAACGTTGCTACCGAATAGACTACCAGCGCTATTCCCGTAATCAATATCATCAGCTCGCCGACGGCATGAGCGCCGATTATGCAGATTACCACTCCGGTAATTACCAGCAATGCCGGGAGGATGAAAAACCAGAACGGAAAAGTCACCGGCCGATAGGCAAAGGCAAGATTGATAATCTGAAACAGTCCTAACAGTATTATCGCGGCGGCAAACAGATAAACCATCAGATCTACCATACTCGTGGGCGTGAATACCATCAGAATGCCGAGAACTCCCGCTCCGGCAGATGAAAGTATGGCCGTCATCGAAGTGCCGCCCGAGGCCTTGCGCTTGCGCGAGAACTCAAAGGCGAAGTTGAAAACTGCTATCGCTATGAAGAGGATGCCGACTACTACCACTACCGTATGCAGCGCCGTATTGGAGAAGAAGATCATCGCTATGCCGATAATCAGTGCTAAAATCGCGCTCCAAAGGTTTCCTTTATAATCCATAATAGTTGAAATTTTGGTTGTTTTATTAAAGAACGTAATTTTTACTCTAAAAGTTGCCCTCAAAGATAAGAAAAATTTCTTAACTTTGCGGTCAGTATTAACCTTAAAACTAAACAATGTCAAATAAAGTAAATGTGCAGAAAGTGGTAGTCCGCTTTTCGGGCGACTCCGGCGACGGTATGCAGCTTGCCGGCAACATCTTCACCAACGTGAGTGCCTCGGTAGGCAATCAGGTTTCAACTTTCCCCGACTATCCTGCTGAAATTCGCGCCCCCCAAGGCTCTCTGAGCGGCGTCAGCGGCTTTCAGGTTTCTCTCGGTAAAGACGTGTTTACCCCCGGCGACGAATGCGATGTTCTCGTTGCCATGAACCCTGCGGCGCTCAAGCAAAACTATAAATACGTAAAGCACAACGGATTAATTATTCTCGATTCAGATTCGTGCAAGGAAACCGACCTCAAAAAGGCGGAATATAAAACTCTTGATCCCGTGGGCGAGCTGCAAATTCCCTGCGAGGTTATGCAAGTGGCCATTACTCAACAAACCAAAGCCGCGCTCGAAGGCTCGGGTCTTGATCTGAAGTCGGTGATGAAGTGCCGCAACGTCTTCGCTCTCGGGCTTATGTGTTGGCTTTTTGACCGCCCCATTGAGGGAGCACGCCAAATGTTGCGCTCCAAGTTTGCCAAAAAGCCCGCCGTCTTTGAAGCCAACTCCAAGGTACTCGATGCCGGTTATGATTTTGGCGCAAACACCCACGCCTCAACCGCAACTTATCGCGTGGAGTCAGACGATGCCAACCCAGGCATCTACACCGATATTCAGGGAAATAAAGCAACCGCCTGGGGCCTGATTATGGCATCGGAAAAGTCGGGTCGTCCACTCTTTCTCGGCTCATATCCCATCACTCCGGCCACAGATATTCTCCACGAACTCGCCAAGCGCAAGGATCTCGGGGTCAAAGCCGTGCAGATGGAAGATGAAATTGCCGGCGTATGTTCGGCAATCGGTGCTTCCTTTGCCGGCTCACTGGCCGTAACATCAACCTCCGGCCCCGGCCTGGCGCTAAAGAGCGAGGGAATCGGCCTGGCCGTGATGGCAGAACTTCCACTGGTGGTTATCGACGTTCAGCGCGGCGGCCCCTCAACCGGTCTGCCCACCAAAACCGAACAAACCGACCTCATGCAAGCTCTCTATGGCCGCAACGGCGAAAGCCCGCTTTGCGTGGTGGCTCCCACCACTCCCACCGATTGCTTTGATATGGCGTTTGAGGCTTGCCGTTTGGCCCTCGAGCATATGACCCCGGTCATCCTCCTCTCCGACGCTTTTATTGGCAACGGTTCAAGCGCATGGCGCGTACCCGATGCCAACGACTATCCTGAAATCCACCCGCCGCTGCTCCCCGCCGATAAGGCCGACGGCGACTTCCACCCCTACGAGCGCACCGCCAACGGCGCCCGCTACTGGGCAATCCCCGGCACCGAAGGCGCTACCCACCGACTCGGCGGCCTTGAAAAAAACGCTCAGACCGGAGCAATATCCACCGACGCACGCAACCACGAACTTATGGTCGAAGCGCGTCGCCGCAAGGTTGAAAACATTGCCCTCGACATCCCCCTGCAAGAGGTATTCTACCCCGACGCCGATACGTTGCTCATAGGGTGGGGCGGCACATACGGACACCTCCGCACTGCCGCAGCCGAACTCAATGCCGAAGGCACCCCCATTGCTTTCACCCAGCTGCGTTACATCAACCCGCTGCCGCGCAACTTCGGCGAAATAATCAGTCGCTACAAAAATATCATCGTTGCTGAACTCAACACCGGTATGCTTGCCGACTTCCTGCAAATGAAGTTCCCCGGCAAGGATATTCGCCGCATAAATAAAATTCAGGGTCAGCCCTTCCTCGTCAGCGAAATTGTTAACAGCGTCAAAGAAATTCAGAAATAACCCATGGAATACACTCCCCAAAACTATAAATCAGATCAAAGTGTACGCTGGTGTGCCGGATGTGGCGACCACGCCGTACTCAACTGCCTCCATAAAGCAATGGCCGAACTCGGCGTTCCGCCTCATAAAACTGCCGTAATCTCCGGCATCGGGTGTTCCTCGCGACTCCCTTATTACTGCAACACTTACGGATTCCATACCATCCATGGCCGTGCTGCTGCCATAGCTACCGGCTTTAAGGTGGCCAACCCCGAAATGACCGTATGGCAGGTGAGCGGCGACGGCGACGGACTCGCCATCGGCGGCAACCACTTTATCCACGCGCTACGCCGCAATATCGACATCAACATACTGCTGCTCAATAATAAAATCTACGGCCTGACCAAGGGACAATACTCGCCGACATCGCCGCGTGGCTTTGTCAGCAAATCATCGCCCTACGGCACTACCGAAGACCCATTTATCCCTGCCGAACTCGCTTTCGGCGCCCGCGCAACGTTTTTTGCCCGCTCAATCGACGTTGAACTCGACACCACACGCTCCTGTATGGTGGCCGCTGCGCGTCATCGCGGCGCCGCCGTGACCGAAGTGCTGCAGAACTGTATGATTTTCAACAACGGCATTCATAACGATATTGCCGACAAGGAAATCCGCGCCGAACGCACCATTACACTGCACCACGGCGAAAAAATGCTCTTTGGCAAAAACAAAGAGTATGGTCTGGTGCAAGATGGTTTTGAACTCAAGGCCGTGAAACTTGGCGAAGACTGTACCATTGACGATGTTCTTGTTCACGATGCACACTCCCAAGGCGACATTCTCCACCGCCAGCTCGCGCTGATGGACGGCAAGACGCTGCCGCTTGCTCTCGGAGTGATTCGCGACGTTGAAGCCCCGGCCTATAACGAGGCGCTCGAAGAGCAGGTTAAAGCAGTTAAGAAGTTCGAGTCTCTGAGGGAGATGATTCTTGCGGGAGAAACTTGGGAGGTGAAGTGATTGGGCATTAGGCTTTAGGCGTTAGGCTGCAGATTTTATGATAATTGAGTTTTGCTTACTCTTTGTCTTCCTGGGGTTGGGAGAACTGATTGTTTGGCTCACGGGAATCTCCGTGCCGTCGAGCATCATCGGTATGCTTCTGCTGACCTTGGCGCTGAAAACAGGAGTGGTGAAACTCAGTTGGGTGGAGCGCCTGTCTGAGTTCATGGTGCATAACTTGGGACTCTTTTTCATACCTGCCGGAGTCGGTGTGATGAACTGCCTGAGCATAATTTCTGACCAGTGGCTGCCAATTGTCGGGGCTACGGTTGGAAGCACTGTGGTCATCATAGCTGCTACGGGGTGGACGCACCATCTGGTGAGGCGATGGAATTCCTGAGCAACGAAATATTTCTGATTGCGTTGACATTCATTTCTTTTGTTGGCGCTCAGCGGTTGCAGCAGCTCACCGGCGTGAGGATGCTCAATCCGGTATTGGTTGCAATAATCGTGCTGATCTGCTTTTTGAAAGGCGCGGGAATAGACTTCGAGACGTATAAGGCCGGTGGCAAATATATCGAATTTTGGTTGAAGCCGGCGGTGGTGGCACTCGGTGTGCCGCTGTATAAGCAGTTGGAGACAATCAAGAAGCAGTTGTTGCCACTTATGGTCGCGGAATTGGCCGGATGTGTTGCGGGGATTGTGTCGGTAGTGGTTATTGCCAAACTTCTCGGCGCGAGCCAGGAGGTAATACTTTCGCTGGTTCCGAAGGCCGTAACCACGCCGATTGCCATAGAGATTTCTGCAACGATTGGCGGCATTCCTGCTTTGACGGCTGCCGTGGTTGTCTGCACCGGGATATTCGGAGGAATGACCGGCTTTCAGATTGTGAAGATGAGCCGGATAAAGAGCCCCATAGCCCAAGGACTTTCAATCGGCACGGCGGCACACGCCATCGGCACTTCGGCTGCCATAGAGCGCAGCGAGCGCTACGGCGCATTTTCATCTTTAGGACTTACGCTCAATGGGCTGCTTACAGCACTGCTGACACCATATATATTAGCATTGATGGGGATTTAGAAATACAATATATCTATAATACACAATGATGACATTTGTAAAGAACTGGACGCTACCCATATCAATACTCGCCGGAGTAATTGCATATTTTATCTACGTCAGTATTCCGACTCTCAACGGAACGCACGCATTCGTTAGCCGGGCAATCGGCGTGGTTCAGCCTATGCTGATTTTTGCGATGCTTTTTCTGACGTTTCTGTCGATTGGTCCCCACGATTTGCATCTGCGCAGGTGGCACTTCATTTTGGTTAGCATTCAGGTGGTGCTGTTCGCCTCGGTTGCAACGGCGCTATCAACGATTGAGAATGAGGGCTTTAGGATAATTTTGGAGAGCATAATGCTCTGCCTGCTATGCCCAACTGCCACGGCAGCTGCCGTGGTTACCCGCAAGCTCGACGGCAGCGCTCCCGACATCACGGCTTATACTATATTGATTAACCTGACTATGGCAATCGCCGCACCGGCATTGCTTCCCCTTGCGCATCCACATCCGGGAATTGGCTTTTTTGCCACGTTTACGATGATTATCAACAAGGTGTTTCCTTTGCTGATATGTCCGCTGCTTTTGGCCTGGATAATCCGCAGATACCTGCCGGGAGTGATGCATAAGCTCACCGAGTTTCGAGACCTGCCGTTCTATCTTTGGGCCATAGCCTTGGCGCTGGCCATAGGGGTAACTGTCAAAGCGATAGTCCACAGCACAGTGTCGCCGATGTTTATGGCCGGGATTGTGGTGGTAACGTTTTTGTGCTGTATCTTTCAGTTCTTTGTCGGCAAGAGTATTGGCCGGCGTTATGGTCAGCCCATTGAAGGTGGCCAAGCCTTAGGGCAGAAGAACACGGTGTTTATCATTTGGATGGGCTACACGTTTCTTTCGCCGGTAACGGCTATGGCCGGAGGGCTGTATAGCGTGTGGCACAACATTTATAACTCCTGGCAGCTCTACCAGCACCGGAAATAATATACAAGCAATTATCTAAGAGACTTATAGCTTGAAGAAAGTGCGGGCTGAATGGGTAGTGACGGCATCGACTTCGGCTACGGAAATCTGCATTGTTTCGGCGAGTTTGGCGGCGATATAGGGGATGTAGGCGCTTTCGTTTTGCTTGCCTCGCATCGGCACGGGTGCGAGCCATGGAGCATCTGTTTCAAGCAGAATGTGGTTTAGACCGATTTGCGGTACGATGTCGGGTAGCGGCGACTTTTTGAAAGTCAACACTCCGCCGATGCCAAACATTACGTCGGGTTGCAACCGGCGCAGGCGATCAACGTCGTCGGCCGTGCCACTGTAGCAGTGGAACACGAGCCATGGCAACCGCCCTTTGCGACCCTCCATAAGGTCGAGCATCCGCGGCATGGCATCGCGGCAGTGGATTATGGCAGGGAGGTTGAGGCTGTCTGCTATGTCAAGTTGCGTCTCGCAGGCTTCGAGCTGCAAGGAAAGCTGCGATTTGTCCCAATAGAGGTCAAGGCCAATCTCGCCAACGGCTGAATAGTGGGCAGTGGGTAGTGGGTCGTGGGCAGTGAGAGCGTCCGCCACCCGCGTCAAGTGTTCCCGCCAATTTTCGGGGTGCACTTCCGTGGGGTGGAGACCGACACACATTGCAGTTGCATCGGGGCGCAAGGCGTGGAGTTCGCGTATCGGCTCAATGGAGTCAGCATCAACTCCGGGCAGAACCATCAGCTCCACACCCGCAGCAAGTGCGCGGTCAACGGCCGCGCACTTGTCCTCCCCATAATCGGGAAGATAAAGATGTGTATGAGTATCTATCATTTGAGGCGGCGCTATGCGGCGCAGGTTAAGGGTTAAGGGTTAAGATTATGGTTTTGGCCGGTCGTGAGGGGGCAGCAAAACAGGCAATATTTTCACCTTTCACTCTCCACCTTTCACCGATTTAACCAGCGGGCCTTGGACCCGCGTTAACCCTTAACCAGGGGGCAAAGCCCCCGATAACCTCTCTAAATCAGAGGCGAAAGCCTCTGATTTAGAGAACTCCTTGTGCCATCATTGCGTGGGCCACTTTCATAAATCCGGCAATGTTAGCACCCTTCATATAGTTGACGAAGCCATCAGGCTCGGTGCCGTACTTGACGCACTGCTCGTGGATGGAGTCCATGATGAAGTGGAGCTTCTGGTCAACTTCTTCGGCACTCCATTGCAGGTGCATGGCGTTTTGGCTCATTTCCAGACCGGAGGTGGCCACGCCACCGGCGTTTACAGCCTTGCCAGGGGCATATGTGGTGCGTGATTCAATGAATGCGTCGATAGCCTCGGGGGTGCAACCCATATTGCTGACTTCGGCAACCATCTGTACTCCGTTGGCAATGAGAGTCTTTGCGTCTTCGCCGTTGAGCTCATTTTGGGTGGCGCAGGGTAGGGCGATGTCTACTTTCTGTTCCCAGGGTTTCTTGCCGGGGAAGAATTGTGAGCTGGGGAATTTCTCGGCGTAGGGTTCCACGATGTCTTCGCCCGAAGCGCGGAGTTCAAGCATATAGTCAACCTTTTCGGCGGAAATGCCTGCGGGGTCGTAGATATAGCCGTCGGGGCCTGAGATGGTGACTACTTTGGCACCGAGTTCGTTGGCTTTGAGTGCAGCGCCCCAGGCAACGTTGCCGAAGCCGCTGATAGCCACGGTTTTGCCGCCGATGCTGTCGCCCTTCATCTTCAGCATATTTTCAACGAAGTAGAGAGCGCCGAAGCCGGTGGCTTCAGGGCGGATGCGGCTGCCGCCGAAGTCAAGACCTTTGCCGGTAAATGTGCCGGTGTGTTCGTCGACGAGCTTTTTGTACATGCCATACATATAGCCGACTTCGCGAGCTCCTACGCCGATGTCGCCGGCGGGCACGTCGCGGTCTGGGCCGAGGTTCTTCCAAAGCTCAAGGATGAATGCCTGGCAGAAACGCATGATTTCAGCATCGCTCTTGCCGCGAGGCGAGAAGTCGGAGCCGCCTTTTGCGCCGCCCATCGGCAGGGTGGTGAGTGCGTTCTTGAATGTCTGCTCAAAGCCGAGGAATTTCAGAATCGAGAGGTTAACGGATGCGTGGAAGCGAATACCGCCTTTGTATGGGCCAATGGCCTTGTTGAACTGCACGCGGTAGCCGAGGTTGGTTTGCACTTCGCCACGGTCATCGACCCACGTTACGCGGAACGTCAGAATGCGGTCGGGTTCAACCATGCGTTCAATGATTTTTGCTTTTTCAAATTCGGGATGCTGATTGTATACGTCAGCAACACTCATCAATACCTCGCGCACTGCCTGGAGGTATTCTTTTTCGCCGGGGTGTTTGGCCTCGAGATTACTGAGAATTTTGTTAATGTCCATAGGATAGGCGGCGCTATTCGCCGTAGGTTAATGGTTAAGGGTTAACGCGGGCGTTGCCCGCAGGTTATAAGGTTAAGAGTGAAGAGTTGAGAGTGAAAGGTGATGATTATGGTTACAGAGTCTAATACCTAATGTCTAACGCCCAACGCCTAATTCACTTGAAATCGCGTGTCGCCTGTTGCAAAGTAGGCTGCAATCTGGCGGGCGGCGGCAATGCCGGCGTTGATGTTGGCCTCGGAAGTCTGCGCACCCATCTTCTTGGGCGTGAAAAACACACGTCCGGGGGCAATGTGTTCAAGCTCGGCGGCATTGTCGGGCTTCACGTCGGCAACGTACTTCAGGTCCGTGCGTTCGCCGAGGGCTTTGGCCAGTCCGGCTTCGTCAACCACTTCCTTGCGGGCGGTGTTGATAAGTACTCCGCCCATGGGCATCAACGAGATGAGGTCATAGCCGATTGAACCCTTGGTTTCGGGCGTGGCGGGAATGTGAATGCTGACGAATTTATTGAGTGCGTAAAGCTCCTTGATGTCATGAACCGGGGTTACTCCTGCATCAGTCATTACCTGGTCGGGGCAATAGGGGTCTAAGGCGCTGACTTCCATGCCGAACCCCTTGGCAATACGGGCAACGTTGCGGCCAACCTGCCCGAATGCTTGCAGACCGAGCGTTTTGCCTAAAAGCTCAGAGCCGGAGGTGCCGTCATACATATTGCGGACGGCCATCACAGCCATACCGAATACAAGTTCGGCCACGGCATTGGAGTTCTGTCCGGGGGTGTTCTCCACGACGATTCCGCGCTCCTTGGCAGCGGCGAGGTCAATGTTGTCATAGCCTGCGCCGGCGCGTACAACTATCTTCAGCTGCGGGGCGGCGGCAATAACGTCGGCAGTAACCTTGTCGGAGCGAACAATCAGCGCATCGGCATCGTAAACGGCGGCTTTCAATTCCTCGGCCGATGCATATTTCTCAAGCAGCGCAACTTCGTGACCGGCTTCGGTCAGCACTTTGCGCATATCCTCCACGGCAACTGCCGCAAAAGGCTTTTCGGTGGCTATCAGTACTTTCATTTCTTTTCAAAATCTTTCATTGCTTCAACCAGCGCTTTAACGCTCTCAAGGGGCAGGGCATTGTAAAGACTTGCGCGGAAGCCGCCCACGGAGCGGTGACCCTTGATGCCAACAATGCCGCGTTCGGTGCAGAAGTCAATGAATTCCTGCTCACGCTCCCTATATTCGGGAGCCATCACAAAGCAAACGTTCATGATTGAACGCGACTCAATTTCAGCCGTACCCTCAAACAGACGGCTTGAGTCTATGGCATCGTAGAGCACTGCGGCTTTCTCCTCGTCGGCCAACTGCAGTTTCTTAACGCCGCCGCGCTCCTTATACCATTTCAGCGTTTGCAGTGCGGAGTAGATGGGAAGCACCGGAGGGGTGTTAAACATACCGTCTTTCTTAATGTGGGTCATATAATTGAGCATAGTCGGAATGGGACGCGTAACGTGGCCCAGTGCATCATTCTTGACAATTACCAATGTAACACCCGAGGGAGCGAGATTCTTTTGCGCTCCGGCATAGATGATGTCATATTTGCTTACGTCGACCGGACGCGAAAAGATGTCGGAACTCATATCTGCAACCATCGGCACCGGCGAATCGGGGTCTTCACGCAACTCTGTTCCGTATATGGTATTGTTGGTGGTGATATGGAAATAGTCAACGTCGGTCGGAACGGTGTAATCTTTCGGATAGTAGCTGAAATTCTTGTCTTTGGAGGAGGCAAGCACTTCAACTTCGCCAAACAGACGGGCTTCCTTGATGGCATTTGCAGCCCAAACACCCGTTTCTAGATATGCGGCCTTGGTTTGCAGCAGGTTGTAAGGCACCATGCAGAACTGCATACTTGCGCCGCCTCCGAGCCAAAGCACCGAATAACCTTCGGGAACCTCAAGCAGCTCCTTGACCAGCTCGCCGGCCTGGTTGATTACCGCAGTAAACTGCTTGGAACGATGGCTAACCTCCAGCAATGACAACCCCATACCGTCGAAATCGCGTATAGCATCAATTGTATGATCTATAGTGTAATCGCTCAGAATCGAGGGACCGGCGTAAAAATTATGTTTCTTCATGTTACATATTGGTTAATGAGGGTTAAACTGATAGCGCAAAGTTAATACAAAATAAATGAGAAAACAAGACCAATTTTGATGTTTTAAATCATATCCGCACAAAATCAAAAGATTTTAAGAAATATTCTTTGCGTTTTCGCAAAAAGTAGCTAACTTTGCACCCGCAAACGCCCGGATGGCGGAATCGGTAGACGCGACGGTCTCAAACACCGTTGGGGCAACCCATCCCGGTTCGAGCCCGGGTCCGGGTACAGAAAAGAGGAGACTCCCACGAGTCTCCTCTTTTCTGTCAATTCACGCTCCAATAATTCAGAGAGGGCAGAGCCGGAAACGTTGGGGAGCGTTCCGGCTCCGCTTATTCATAGGGCAGAATAAGAAAATTACCCGGTAAAAGTCCGTTTTCGGGTACTTTTTCGGGTACTTATTCGCTACTTCGCTGTATTTCAGCGTTGATGGCGGAGAGGACGAGATTCGAACTCGTGGAAGCGATTGCTCACTTCGTCGGTTTAGCAAACCGGTGGTTTCAGCCACTCACCCACCTCTCCGGGTTGTGCTGTTTGCGAGTGCAAAGGTAGGGAGTATTTTTGAGGTGTGCAAATTTTTTTTGAGGTTTTTTGAAAAATGCGTATTTTTGCGGTGTTATGACGAAGAGATTGCTCCCGATTTTGTGCTTGTTTCTGCTGTGTGCCTGCGGTGGAGAAAAGAGCTTTAAGGTCAATGTTGACGTGCCTGCCGTGGGTACTCAGGAGATGACCGTGGTATATGGCGTGGGCGGCGGCGAGCGTGTGGTTATGCGTCTTCCTGCCATTGACGGCAAGTTTGAGTTCAAGGGCCAGAGCGCAGATACAACCAGCGTTGAGATATATAATGCTAAGAAATTGTTGGTGGCTTGCTTTTTGGCCGTCAACGGTATGGAGCTTGAATTGAAGTTGGCCTGCGACAGTCTTTTTATTGAAGATTCGCTGGATAAAGTAATCACTTCGTTGTCTGACACAAGTAAGATGGACTATGGTCTATTCCCTGCTAAGGTTTCAATCCTGGTTCGCCAAGATTCAACGGCAAGGTTTTCACCTCGCGGGCTATGGTTTTTTACTGCGTCAATTCCCGAGCGGTCCCACGCCGTGATTGACTCGATGCGCAAGTATGCTAAGCTTGACACGATTCCGGTGCGCGATGTGTATGTGTCGCCCGATATGAGCCAGTGGCGACTGTCAACGGCCCGAGATTCCGCAACCTGGACTCAGGGTATTATGCCTGATGCGCCGTTGGCGTTGAAAGATGTTGTGGTGTCAACCCCATGTATGGTTGAAGTTGACACTGCCGGAGTAGTGCGTCGCGTTTATAATTTCAGATAATCGGGAATTTCCGGCAGGAAGCTGTAAGTGCCTTTGGCGCAGTCAACTTTGCAGCAATAGTGTTTGAGTCCGTTGCTTACTATTAAATAAGGCGTCTGTAAAACCATATTGTAGCGCACAATTTGGTCGAATACTTTTCGGGTCAGCGCAACTTCCGGAGCTTTATATTCAATAATCATAAGAGGGGAGCCGTCGGCACTGCTCCAAACCACGCTGTCGCAGCGGCGTTTGAGGCCGTTGAGATTCACGGTGATTTCGTTGGCAATTAATGAGGCGGGATAGCTTCGGTCGCTAATCAAGTGTGCTGTAAAGTGTTGGCGCACCCATTCTTCGGGGGTCAGAATCAGCCATTTATGTCGCAGCGGGTCGAAGATTTCAATCAAGCCACGCTGATTGCGGCGCAGCGGCAGCTCGCGAGGGGGCAGTTTGAGCGGGGTGATGCAATTTTTTTGGTCGGTTGCGGGCATAAATGAGAAAAAATGTGTAACTTTGACCTCTGCAAATTTAGCAAAAAATTCACTTTATGGCATCATTGCAACCAACTTTTAAGGAAATCCGTCAGCAAATCAAGGGGGGAACCCCGGCGCCGCTCTACGTGTTACACGGCGAGGAGGCATATTATATTGATGAGTTGACAAAGGATTTTGAAGCTTTGGTTCCTGATGAAGAGAAAGATTTCAATCTCTATATATTATATGGCCCGCAGGTTGAACCCGACGTGGTAATAGATGCATGTCTGCGCTATCCGATGATGGCCGAGCGCCAGGTTGTCATAGTCAAAGAAATGCAAGCTGTAAGCCAAAAAGCGAACTTTCTCAATGCCTTGGTAGAGTATGCAAAGCGCCCTAATCCTCAAACCGTACTTGTGATAATTGGTCGCGGCGAAGCTCTAACGGGAGCGTCGTTTATGAACGCCGTCAAGTCATCAAAGGGAGTTGTTTTTAAATCTGACAGATTGTGGGAAAGCCAGATAGGCCCGAAAATCGAGGAACTTGCCGCCGAGGCCGGTTTAAGCGTGGATGCCAAAGCCAAGGCGATGCTCGTTGAACATGTCGGATCCGACCTGAGTCGTATGCACAACGAGGTTAGAAAGCTCACCTTGGTACTGCCCAAGGGGGCGTCCATAACCCCGCAGGTGGTTGAAAAACTCATCGGAGTCAGCAAGGAATACAATAATTTTGAACTTGTAGAGGCCGTGGCCAAGCGCGATGCCGCAAAGTGTTATCGCATCATTGAATTCTTCCGCAAGAATCCTAAAACCCATCCATCAATACCGGTTGGAGCCACTCTTTTCAACTTCTTTGCAAAGATGCTTCTGGCCTTTTACGCGCCCGAGAAGTCAGACTATGGCATAGCGGCGGCAATCGGCTCAAAGCCCGGAGGTGCCGACGTGCGACGCATTGTCGGCGCAATGAGAATGTATAATGCCCGTCAGGTAATTAATGCAATCACTGCTTGCCGCCGATTTGATGTGCGCTCCAAGGGCGTGGGTTCCCGAATGGACTCATATGATCTATTGCGCGAACTTATTTTCGTTATTTTGAACTGATGAATAAGATTTTAGAAGCTATGGCTGCTGCGGGTAAGGATATTGTCCTTACCGATTCGCGTTCACTGCGCGAGCCGCAACGGTCAGTGTTTTTCGCACTACATACCGCCAATAACGACGGCCATAAATATATCCCCGAGCTTGCTGTTGCAGGTGTCAGTCTCTTCGTGGTTGAGAAGAGACCCGAAGGAATTGCCGGAGATTTCATTGTGGTTGAAAATACTCTTGATGCTCTCCAATCTGCGGCAGAAGACTATCGCAATCTTTTCCACGGCCATATGGTTGCCGTGATAGGCTCTAAGGGAAAAACCATAGTTAAGGAATGGCTTGCCGAGGGTTTCGCTTTCAAGGCATTGACCTCGCGCTCTCCGCGCAGTTGGAACTCGCAGATAGGTGTGCCGCGAGCCGTTTTGGGTTTGAATCCGTCGGCAGAATATGCCGTTGTTGAAGCCGGAGCCACTGCCCCCGGCGAAATGGCCCGGTTGGCTGCGGTAGTGCAACCCGAAACGGTCGTGGTTACCGGAATAGAACCTCTCGGCGAAAACGATACTTTCTCAGACTTTTACCAAAAAGCCGGCGAACTCCTGAAAATGGCGTACAATGCCTCGCGGGTAATCTTCCCGGCGGAGCTGCTTGAGGCGGTTGAGCGCAATGTTCCGGCTGCGGTTATGAAAATTGCCGTAGAGTTGCCACCGTCTGCCGACTGGATTGAGCGCGACCGGTTGCTCACCACCGAGACGCTGAGATTCTACGGTGTTCAGCTTCCGGAAGACACCGTGCGCCCGCTCTATACGCGGTTGAATGCCAGCGACGGCGTTAATAACTGCACCATAATAACCGACCGTTTTACCTGCGACACTTTCTCGCTTGACTCGGCTCTTGATTTTACCCTGCGCAGAAAAACCGCCCACAAAAAAGTTACGGTTATATTAGACACGCTCCGCGACTGCGACCAAAAGCCGCAGATTGCCGAAGTTGACCGCATAATCTACGTTGGCAAAGGCGGTATGACAAAGGAGGAATTTTGTCAGACAATCTCCGTCAGCGACTTCAACAATGAATTGATTCTCGTTAAAGGCGAAGAGGGTGGGGTAGTCGCCACGTTTGGCGAGCAGCTCCAGGCGCGTCACCACGAAACCGTTCTTGAGGTCAATCTTGATGCCATCGTTCATAACTTCAACCATTTCCGTGCATTGCTGAAACCCACCACCGGCATTGTTTGTATGGTGAAAGCCTCCGGATATGGTGCCGGAGCATATGAGCTTGCCAAGACACTTCAGAGTCAGGGCGCTGCCTATCTTGCAGTTGCCGTGGTTGATGAGGGCGAGGAACTTCGCCGCGCCGGCATCACAATGCCGATTATGGCTCTGAACCCCAAGGTGACGAACTATGACTCACTGTTCTCAAATCACCTTGAACCGGAGATTTTCAGCTTTGATATGCTCGATGAGTTTATTCGCGAGGGGCGCAAACGCAATATCCGGCATTATCCCATTCACGTGAAGTTCGACACCGGTATGCACCGCCTCGGTTTCCTCGAGGAAGACATTCCCGCGCTCTGCTCACGGTTGGGCAATACCGACGTTGTCATAGTGGAATCAGTGTTCTCTCACCTTGCAACCGCCGACTGCCTTGATATGGATGACTACACCAACCGTCAGCTCGCTCTTTTCGTCGAAATATGTGAAAAAATGAAGTCTGCGCTCGGATATGCGTTTAAGCGCCATATTCTGAACTCTGCCGGCATAGCGCGTTTTCCGCAATATCAGTTTGAAATGGTGCGTCTCGGCATCAGTTTATACGGTGTAGACACAATCGGTGTGCCTCAAACCCGGGGCTTGCGCACTGTCAGCACCCTCCGCTCAATAATAATATCCATTAAAGAATGGCCCGAAGGAACCTCAATCGGCTACGGACGGCGCACGATTCTTGACCGCAAGTCGCGAGTTGCCACTGTCCCCGTTGGATATGCCGACGGCCTTGACCGCCACCTGGGCAACCGCCTCGGTAAGGTGTGGGTCAACGGCACGCTGTGTCCCATACTGGGCAATGTATGTATGGATGCTTGTATGGTTGACATTACCGATGTCCCCAAAGTCGAAGTTGGAACCTCGGTAGAGTTCTTTGGTGAAAACCTCCCGGTCTGCGATGTCAGCGATGCGCTGCAAACCATACCTTACGAAATCCTCACCTCGGTATCCCCCCGCGTAAAACGTATTTATTACAGAGAATGAATCCACAACAAATCAGCATAGAAGACTATAATTACCCTCTTCCCGATGAGCGCATTGCCAAGCACCCCCTAGTGCAACGCGACCGTTGCAAGCTCCTTGTGCGCAAACACGATGGCACGATTGAAGACCATCGTTTCAACGAGTTGCCGTCATTGCTCCCGGAGGGTTCTTTGTTGATTTATAATAACACCCGCGTGATAAACGCCCGCCTGCGTTTCCGCAAGGAGAGCGGAGCGCTGATTGAGGTGTTTTGCCTTGAGCCGGTCAGCCCGATTGACTATGCCGTGAATTTCGCGTCAACCGGTGCAAGCGGCGTTGAATGGCAATGCTTTGTGGGCAACAGCAAGCGATGGAAGGATGGCAAGCTGATGGGACTTGTCGGTGACTCCGTTCTCACCGCCGAAAGAGTTGCCAAAACCGGAAACTCTTCTATTATAAGATTCTCCTGGACCGGCGATATGACTTTTGCCGAGATTATTGCCGCCGCAGGTGAACTTCCCATCCCGCCATATCTCAACCGCCCGACAGAGCAGTCCGATATGCAAGATTATCAAACGGTGTTTTCCAAAGTCGACGGCTCCGTAGCCGCCCCGACCGCCGGACTGCATTTCACTCCCGAGTTGCTCAAGGCCGTGGATGCCGCCGGAATGCAACGTCGCGAATTGACCCTCCACGTGGGAGCCGGCACATTCCAACCGGTGAAGTCCGAGCAGATTGGCCAACACGAAATGCACAGCGAATTTATCTGCGTGGAGCGCCGGCTCATAGAGGAATTGGCCGATACTGACCGACCGATTATCGCCGTTGGAACTACCTCGGTGCGCACTCTCGAAAGTCTGTATCATTTGGGTTGCCTTGCAGCTCAAGGCCGGAATATAGGTGAATTGCCCCAGTGGTATCCGTATTCCGCCGAACATCCGCGCCTGTCGCGAAAAGATGCCCTGCAAGCATTGGCAAAAATGTGTGGCGAGCGTCTGGTGACATCCACCCGGGTAATCATTGCTCCGGGCTACGAGTATAAGGTGGTCGACGGAATAATTACCAACTTCCATCAGCCCAAATCAACGTTGTTGCTGCTGGTGAGTGCTTTTGTTGGCGACGGATGGCACAAGATGTATTCCCACGCGCTTGCCGACCCGGATTATCGTTTCCTTTCATATGGCGATGCCTGTCTGCTCCTCTAAACTATAAAAATTCATAATTACTGATTCATAATTGTTGAAAATTTCGTAACTTTGCGGTTGAAAAATTGTAACCAAGATTTATGGACACAACAGACCGTGAAGTTAGAGTGAGATTCGCTCCGTCGCCTACGGGGCCTCTCCATATCGGCGGCGTGCGCACCGCTTTGTATAACTACCTTTTTGCTCGTCAGCATGGCGGCACTATGATTCTCCGCATTGAGGACACCGATTCGCAGCGTTTCGTTCCCGGAGCGGAAGCATACATCAACGAAGCGCTCCATTGGCTCGGCATTGAAATTGACGAAGGCGTGGCTGAAGGCGGCCCTTATGGACCTTACAAGCAAAGTGAACGCCGCGACATATACCGTCAGCACGTTAAGCAACTCCTTGACAACGGCAAGGCATATATCGCTTTCGATACCCCCGAAGAGCTCAACGCCTCACGTGAAGCAACTCCCAACTTCCAATATGATGCTCGCACCCGCGGCAATATGCGCAACTCGCTGACAATGCCTGCTGAAGAGGTTCAGGCTCTTATTGATGCCGGAACTCCCTACGTAGTGCGCTTCAAAATTGACGGCGGACGCGCCGTTGAGGTCAACGATCTTATTCGCGGCAAAGTGGTGATTAAGAGCGACATCCTCGACGACAAAGTACTCTACAAGAGTTCTGACGACCTGCCAACTTATCACCTGGCCAACATTGTTGACGACCACCTGATGAAGGTGAGCCACGTGATTCGCGGCGAAGAATGGTTGCCGTCTGCCCCGCTCCATGTGCTCCTATATGAAGCATTTGGCTGGGCCGACACTATGCCGGCGTTCGTACACCTGCCCCTGCTGCTCAAGCCCGACGGCAAAGGAAAACTCAGCAAACGCGACGGCGACCGCCTCGGATTCCCGGTATTCCCCCTGCTTTGGAAAGACCCCGAAACAGGCAATATATCACGCGGTTATCGCGAAGACGGCTATCTGCCGCAGGCCGTTGTCAACTTCCTGGCTCTCCTCGGTTGGAATCCCGGCGATGATACGGAAATTATGACGATGGATGAACTGATTAAGCGATTCTCGCTTGAGCATTGCTCAAAGTCCGGTGCGAAATTCGCCTACGAAAAGGGAACCTGGTTCAATCACCAATACCTCCAAATGCTTCCCGATAACGAACTCGCCGAACTTTTCAAGCCCATTTTGAAAGAACACGGCGTTAACCCAGACGACTTTGCGCCCGAATATATAGAAAAGGCTGTAGGTATGGTAAAGGGTCGCATCAACTTTGTGCGTGACCTTTGGGACAATGCCAAATTCTTCTTCGTGGCTCCGACGGAATACGAAGAAAAGAGCGTGAGAAAACGCTGGACGGCAGAAACTCCGGCATATCTTACCGAAATGCTCGGCTGGATGAAAGCGCTCCCCTCGCTCAGCCCCGCAGATGCTGAGCAACCCGTGCTCGACAAAATTAAGGAGCGCGAGTGGCATATGGGCAACGTGATGAACGCTCTGCGTCTTGCCGTAGTGGGCGAGTGCAAGGGTCCGCATATGTTTGAGATTACCGAACTCCTCGGCTATGACGAAGTTGAGCGCCGCGTAAATGCCGCAATTGCAAACATTAAACCGATAGTACAATGATTCGCGCCGGCATTCTTGGCGGCGAGGGTTTTGCCGCCGGTGAGCTTATCCGCTTGCTGATAAATCACCCCGATGTTGAACTGAGCCGCGTGCAGAGCAATCTTTACGCCGGCAAGCTCATCACTGAAGTACACCAGGGAATGGAGGGAGAAACATATCTCCGCTTCACCCCCGATGTTGAACTCGACGAGCTCGATGTGGTGTTCTGTTGCTACCCCCACGGCCACACCTCGCGCCTCTTTGCAAACCGACAAATCCCTGAAGATTTAAGAATCATTGATCTGAGCCGTGACTTCCGACTTGAGAGCGAGGGCAACGATTTTGTATATGGTCTTCCGGAGCTTAACCGCAAACGGCTCGTTCACGGCGTTAAACACGTCGCTACACCCGGCTCGTTTGCCACCGCCATAGAACTTGCGCTACTCCCTCTGGCTAAAAATCTGCTCCTTAACTCGCCGATTCACATTACCGCAATCACCGCATTCAGCGGCTCGGCGGTAGAGAAGTCAAGTCCCGACCAGCTTGCCTGGCATCGCGATAATGTCAGCATTTATAACCCCCTTGAGCATCAGCACATCCCGGAAATCCGTCAGACACTGAAAACCCTTCAGTCCACTTTCGATTCCGACATTATGTTTATTCCCATGCGCGGCAGTTTTGCCCGGGGAATGTTGGTAACGGCTTATATGGATATGCCCGTGAGCGTTGAGCAGCTGCGCAATCTTTATGAAGATTACTATGCCGACCATTCATTTACGTTTATCGTGGACCGTCGGCCGGACCTCAAAGACATTGTCAACACCAACAAATGCCTTATTCACCTCGAAAAAATCGGTAACAAACTGCTGATTACCGCAGTAATGGACAACATAATCAAGGGTGCAGCCGGCCAGGCCGTTCATAATATGAACCTGCTGTTCGGACTCCACGAAAAGGTTGGCCTCGCTCTCAAATCCTCTACAATATAAAAGAAATTACTAATTACTAATTGATAATTACTAATTAACTGAAATGGCACAGCAACTTTCAGAACAAGAACAAATACGCAGAAATTCCCTTGAGGCAATGCGCTCAATGGGAATCGAGCCATATCCCGCAGCCGAATTTACCGTAACCGGCCATTCCGACGAAATCCGCGATACTTTTAATGACGAGCAGCAGCCTCCCCGCAAAGTGGCCATTGCCGGACGCATTATGAGCCGCCGCATTATGGGCAAGGCAGCTTTCGTTGAGCTGCAAGATGCTCGCGGCCGTATTCAGGTCTATGTGAGCCGCGACGACATCTGTCCCGGCGAAGACAAAGAGCTTTACAACACCGTATTTAAAAAGCTCCTCGACATTGGCGACATTATCGGAGTGCGCGGCTTCGTTTTCCGCACACGCACCGGCGAAATTACCGTTCACGCCAAGGAATTGCTTGTTCTGAGCAAGAGCCTGCGCCCGCTGCCTATCGTAAAGGTTAAAGACGGCGTTACCTACGACTCTTTCGACGACCCCGAACTGCGCTACCGCCGCCGCTACGTTGACCTTATCGTCAACGAGGGTGTGCGCGACATCTTTATCAAGCGCACCAAGATTTTCAACTCTATGCGCAACTTCTTCAACGAACACGGCTATATGGAAGTTGACACCCCGGTGCTTCAGGCAATTCCCGGCGGCGCTACCGCACGTCCGTTTATTACCCATCATAACGCTCTTGACATTCCTTTCTATCTCCGCATTGCCAACGAACTCTACCTCAAACGTCTGATTGTGGGTGGCTTTGACGGCGTTTATGAATTCTCGCGCAACTTCCGCAACGAGGGTATGGACCGCACCCATAATCCCGAGTTTACCTGTATGGAAATCTACGTTCCCTACAAGGACTATAATTGGATGATGGAGTTCACCGAGAAGATGCTTGAACGCATTGCCCTGGAAGTTAACGGAACCACCGACGTTAAAATCGGCGACAACGTTATCTCTTTCAAGGCACCCTTTAAGCGCGTAACTATGATTGACTCCATCAAGGAGCATACCGGTATCGACATTACCGGAATGAACGAAAACCAACTGCG
The DNA here is from genome assembly GCA_023666665.1 of Prevotella sp. Taxonomy (GTDB): domain Bacteria; phylum Bacteroidota; class Bacteroidia; order Bacteroidales; family Muribaculaceae; genus UBA3263. The sequence goes on from JAMPBN010000005.1 coordinate 42,446, forward strand.
CGAGGTTTGCAAGCAACTCCACGTTGAGGTTGAACCCTCAATGGGCAAAGGAAAGCTTATCGACGAGATTTTCGGCGAAAAGTGCGAGGGCAAATATATCCAGCCAACGTTCATAACCGACTATCCCATTGAAATGTCGCCGCTGACCAAAAAGCACCGTAACAACCCCGAACTCACCGAACGCTTTGAGCTGATGGTCAACGGCAAGGAACTGGCAAACGCATATTCCGAGCTTAATGACCCGATTGACCAGTATGAACGCTTTGTCGACCAGATGAATCTCGGTAAGAAGGGCGACGACGAAGCTATGATTATTGACCACGACTTTATCCGCGCTCTCGAATACGGTATGCCCCCTACGTCAGGTATGGGTATCGGTATGGATCGTCTGGTTATGCTTATGACAGGGCAACAAGCCATTCAGGAAGTTCTCCTGTTCCCGCAAATGAAACCCGAAAAGTAATGAAGCATCCCATACAGACAATTGCGGTGATGGGTGGCGGCTCATGGGCTACCGCGCTGGCCAAGATGATATTGCGCAACTGCAATCATATTGTCTGGTATATGCGCCGCGATGACCGCATTCAAGAATTTAAGGAATGCGGACACAACCCCGCATATCTCAGCGATGTTGAATTTGACGTTAACCGCATTCATTTCACTTCCGACATCAACGAAGCCGTAAGATTGGCAGATACGTTGCTCCTGGCAATGCCTTCGCCATATTTCCTCGACCATATGTCAAAGATTACCGAACCTCTCAACGATAAAACCGTGGTGTCGGCAATCAAGGGCATTGTGCCTGAGGTCAATATGACCATAGCAGACTATATGGTTGACAAATACGGCGTTGACCGAAACCGCGTTCTCGTTATCGGCGGTCCATGCCACGCCGAGGAGGTCGCTCTCGACCGCGTGAGCTACCTCACCATTGGATGCGCTGATCCTGACCGTGCCACCGAGTTCGGCCGTTGCATCGGTTCTCACTCTGTCCGCTCAATCATATCCATCGACGTTGCCGGAATCGAGTTTGCCGCCGTTTTAAAGAACGTATATGCTATCGTAGCCGGTATAATCCACGGAATGAAGGGTGGTGATAACTTTACGGCAATGCTTGTGAGCAACGCCGTGCGCGAAATGGAGCGTTTTATCGATGCCGTAGACCCGCGCCCGCGCAATATCTGCGACTCAGTTTATCTCGGCGACTTGTTGGTGACATCCTACTCCAAGTTCTCGCGCAATCATAACTTTGGCTCTATGATTGGCAAAGGCTACTCAGTCAAGGCTGCCCGTATGGAAATGGAGCAGACTGCCGAGGGATATTATGCAACGAAATGTATCCACGAGATAAATGAAAAATACGGCGTTGACATGCCGATTCTTGACGGACTTTATTCCATTCTCTATGAAGGCACTATGCCGCGCCGCGCAATTTCACGAATAGCAATCAGATTAACTTAACAATAAAATGGAAACTTTCGATATTAATATTAAAGATGCCGCAATAGGCGGCGTGACTCTTGACTCTATAGAAGCGCTCAAACCCGAAGCCGATAAGGCGCTGCAAACCGTTCTCAACGGCACCGGTGCCGGCAATGACTTCCTCGGTTGGGTCAACCTCCCTTCGTCTACCATCAACTCTGACCTCGTTGAGGAAATCACTTCTGTTGCCAACGTGCTCCGCGCAGAGTGCGATGCCGTTGTGTGCATCGGTATCGGTGGCTCCTATCTCGGGGCAAAAGCCATTATCGAAGCGCTTAAAAACCAATTCGCTCCTACCAAACCGGAAATCCTTTTTGCCGGACAAAACATCGGCGAAGATTATTTGGCCGAACTTATGGATTACCTTGCCGACAAGCGATTCGGCATAGTGGTTATTTCAAAGTCAGGCACCACAACCGAGCCCGCCATAGCTTTCCGCCTGCTCCGCAATATGCTTGAGCAGAAAGTTGGCCGCGAAGAGGCCGCAAAACTCACCGTAGCAATCACAGATGCCAAGAAAGGCGCACTCCGTTCATTGGCAACCGACGAAGGTTATGCCACTTTCGTTATTGACGACAATGTTGGCGGCCGCTTCTCCGTTCTCAGCCCCGCGGGTCTACTTCCCATAGCAATTGCCGGTTTCAATATTCGCGGTCTGCTCCAGGGCGCTGCCGATATGGAGCAAATCTGCTCCAAACCCGGCAATCCTGCCGAACTTTACGCAATGACCCGCAATGCCCTCTACCGCAGAGGCAAAAAGACTGAAATCCTGGTGAACTACAATCCCAAACTTCACTTCTTTGCCGAATGGTGGAAACAACTCTACGGCGAAAGCGAGGGCAAGGACCACAAGGGCATATTCCCTGCCGCCGTTGATAACTCAACCGACCTCCACTCAATGGGTCAGTGGATTCAAGACGGCGAGCGCACAATCTTTGAAACAGTTATCAGCGTTGAAAATCAGCAGCGCGAGGTTATCATTCCCGAGGATGCCGAGAATCTCGACGGTCTGAACTTCATTTCCGGCCAACACGTTGACCACGTTAACAAGATGGCAGAGCTCGGCACTCGTTTGGCCCACATTGACGGCGGAGTTCCCAATCTGCGTATCTCCATCAGCGAAATCAATGAATACAACCTCGGCCAGCTGATTTATTTCTTTGAAATCGGCTGTGGCATCAGCGGTTATATGCTTGGAGTGAATCCGTTCAACCAACCCGGCGTTGAGGCATACAAGAAGAATATGTTTGCACTTCTTGCCAAACCCGGCTACGAAGCTGAAACAGAAGCAATACGTAAGCGCATTGAGCAATAAGATTCTCGTTACCGGAGCCGCCGGATTTATCGGAGCCGCAGTGTGCAAAAGGCTTTTGGACAAGGGTTGCACAGTTGTCGGCATAGATAATCTCAACGACTATTATTCCCCCGAATTGAAGCGGGCGCGGTTGGCTGAAGTCGGCTCCGCGCTCGACTTTCGTCTGCTTGATATTGCCGACCGCACCGCACTTGAGCAAGTATTCAAGACAGGTGATTTTGATGTGGTCATAAACCTTGCAGCGCAGGCGGGTGTCAGATACTCGCTTGAAAATCCGTATGTTTATGCCGATAGCAATTTGATTGGATTTCTGAACATACTCGAATGCTGCCGCAACTGCGGCGTTGCCCATTTGGTCTACGCATCCTCAAGCAGCGTTTATGGTCTGAATGATGAGATTCCCTTTAAGGAGGAACAAAAAACCGACAAGCCGGCAAGCCTCTATGCAGCCACCAAGAAGAGCAACGAGCTGATGGCTCACGCATATTCCCACCTATTCGGATTCGCCACTACCGGCCTGCGGTTCTTTACAGTCTACGGCCCCTGGGGCAGACCCGACATGGCTCCGTATCTGTTTACTGATGCCATTCTTAACGACCGGCCAATCAAGGTTTTCAATGGCGGCGATATGGAGCGCGATTTCACTTACATTGACGATGTGGCTGAAATAGTGGTCAGAGCTGCCCTTACTGCTCCGTCATCAAAATTCAGAATTTTCAACGTAGGAAATTCCTCGCCGGTGAATCTCGGCGAATTTATCAGCGAGATAGAAAACGCCACCGGGCGTGTTGCGCAAAAGCAGATGCTACCGATGCAGCCAGGCGACGTGGTGCGCACATATGCAGATTCCTCCGCTGCATTCAGCGCTTTCGGCTTCAAGCCGTCAACGCCGTTGAGCGAAGGAATCAAAAAGACCGTTGAGTGGTTTACTTCCTGGTGTGAGCGCCGATAACCGCCACGGCAACAACGTTTAATATGTCGCGCACCGGAGTGTCAACGTTGACAAACTGCACCGGCTTTTTCAGACCCATCTGAATCGGGCCGATAGCATCGCCAATGCCCATTTCCAAGAGCAAACGATATGCTGAGTGGGCTGCCGTAAGGTTCGGGAATACCAGGGTGTTGACTTCTCGGCCGTTAAGGCGCGTGAATGGGAAATTTGTGTCGCGCAGGCGGGTGTTGAGTGCGTTTTGAATCTGCATCTCACCGTCGATAGGCAGTTCGGGGAATTCCGTCTGCATCCTGTTTACAACGCGGGCAACCATCTGCGCCTCGCGCTCGTCGCTTGACCCGAAGTTGGAGCTGCTTATCATAGCAATGACAGGCTCGTGGGCAAAATATTCTGCTGACAGGCGCGTAAGGCGTGCTATGTCATAGAGTGTTTCGTCGGTCATATGCGAGTTGATTGCAGTGTCGGCCATAAAGTAGATGCCACGGCGGGTATTTACAATGTGAAGTGCGCCAAAAGTGGAATATGAATCGCGCACGCCGATAACCTCGCGGGCAATGTCGTGATTGCGTCCGCACGATGAATAAACGCCGGAAATAAACACGTCAGCATCGCCGGTTTCAACCATCATCATGCCAAAATAGTTGCGGTCATACATACGGTCAACGGCAACGGCGTGGGTCATGCCACGGCGCTGGAGTTTGCGGGCTAGCATTTCGGCATAACGTTCACGTCGCGGAGCTTCGCGGTCGTGGCGGGGATTCACGATTTCAATGCCGTCTAACGAAATTCCGAGTCGCTCGGCACGTTTGTGAATCATCTCGGCATTGCCGAGCAGAATCGGGGTGCAAAGTCCTCGTTCATAAGAAATAACGGCGGCGCGAAGAGTATTGTCGGTATTGGCTTCGCCGAACACAACGCGCTTATTGGGCGCAGCGTGAGCTTCTTCGTGAATCTGGCGGAGCATCTTGTTGTCAACCCCCATTATGCGTCGCAGGCGCTCGGCATAATCTGTCCAGTCGGTTATGGGGCGACGGGCCACGCCGCTTTCGGCCGCTGCACGGGCCACTGCCGGAGCCACCGTCATAAGCAGGCGCGGGTCAAGGGGTTTCGGCAAAATATAGTCGCTGCCAAAGGTCAACTTGGTGCCATCGTAGGCGGCATTGACTACCGGGGGAACCGGCTCCTTGGCCAAGGTCGCAATAGCTCGAACTGCTCCGAGCTTCATCGCCTCGTTGATTTCTGTGGCTCCCGAATCAAGAGCACCACGGAAAATGTAAGGGAAGCCGAGAACGTTGTTAATCTGGTTGGGATAATCGCTGCGACCGGTTGCCATTATCAGGTCGGTGCGGGTTGCCACCGCCTTTTCATATTCAATTTCCGGGTCGGGATTTGCCAGCGCGAAAACTATCGGTTTCGGTGCCATTGAACGCAACATATCTTCCGTAACCACGTCTTTCACCGAAAGTCCGAGGAATACGTCGGCATCAACCATCGCTTCGGCAAGGGTATGAATGTCGCGATTGGTGACAAATTCGCGTTTTTGCTCGTTAAGATTTTCGCGCGACGTGGTAATTACTCCCTTGCTGTCGCACATCACGATGTTTTCCTTGCGAACGCCCAGGGCTACATAGAGGCGAGTGCAGCTCACTGCGGCCGCGCCGGCACCATTGACCACGAGGCGAATATCTTCAATCTTTTTGCCTTGTATTTCAAGTGCGTTGAGCAGTCCGGCGGCTGAGATTATAGCGGTGCCGTGTTGATCGTCGTGCATCACCGGAATGTTGCATTCCTCCTTGAGCCGCTGCTCGATTTCAAAGCATTCTGGCGCTTTGATGTCTTCCAGGTTTATGCCGCCAAAGGTAGGAGATATTGCCTTGACTACCTGAATGAATTTCTCGGGGTCTTTTTCGTTGACCTCAATGTCGAAGCAATCAAGCCCCGCAAATATCTTGAAAAGCAGAGCCTTGCCTTCCATTACGGGCTTGCCTGCCTCCGGACCGATGTCGCCCAAACCGAGTACTGCGGTGCAGTTTGAAATAACGGCTACAAGATTTCCTTTGTCGGTATATTCATAAACCGTTGACGGATGTGCTTCTATCTCTTTGCAGGGATAAGCCACGCCCGGCGAATATGCCAGGGCAAGGTCATTTTGTGAGGCATATGGTTTTGTGGGCACGACTTCAATCTTGCCCGGGCGCGGATATTTATGATAATCGAGCGCTTCTTGCTTTGTAATTTTGGCCATGGTGTTCGGCTCTTTAAGCCGAGGGTTATGGGGTTAATGGGTTATGAGGTTAAATGGATAACGCTCAACGGCCGGTATATGTTGTGGGAGTGATTGCGCGCAGTTCCTCTTTAACTGAGTCGGAAACGTTGAGCGTGTCAATAAATTCGTTGATGCTTTCTGCGGTCACTGCAGTGTTTACGCGGGTGAGTGCCTTGAGCGTTTCGTAAGGGTTGGGGTAGCCCTCACGGCGAAGAATTGTTTGGATTCCTTCGGCCACCACGGCATAGTTGTTTTCCAAATCCCTGGCTATGGCATCCTCGTTAAGCAGAAGTTTGCCAAGACCCTTCGACGTTGATGCAATTGCTATGAGAGTATGAGCCAGGGGCACGCCAACGTTGCGCAAAACGGTTGAGTCCGTAAGGTCGCGCTGCAGGCGGCTTACCGGCAATTTCTGAGCCAGATGAGAGAAAATGGCGTTTGCCATTCCGATATTGCCCTCGGAGTTCTCAAAGTCTATGGGGTTGACCTTGTGGGGCATAGCCGATGAACCGACCTCGCCGGCCTTTATGCGCTGCTTGAAATAATTCATTGAGATATACATCCAGATGTCGCGGTCAAGGTCAAGAATTATAGTGTTAACGCGGCGCAGTGCGTCAAACAATGCTGCAAGATTGTCGTAATGAGAAATCTGAGTGGTGGGATATTCGCGAACCAATCCGAGCTTCTCGCGCAGGAAGTTTTGGGCAAATGCATTCCAATCAACCTGCTGGAAAGCGATATTGTGGGCATTGAAGTTACCGGTTGCACCTCCGAATTTACCCGAAATAGGGGTGGTTTTCAGAAACGCCAACTGAGTCTGCAAACGGCTTACGTAGACCATCAGCTCCTTGCCGAGTCGGGTGGGGGAGGCAGGCTGACCGTGGGTGTGGGCGAGCAGGGGAATGTCGCGCCATTGTGCCGCCAGATCCTCAAGTTGCTCAACGAGAGCATCAATAGCCGGAGCATAAACCTCAACAATGGCATCGCAAATGCTCATCGGAACCGCCGTGTTGTTTATGTCCTGTGAAGTCAAACCAAAGTGAATGAACTCCTTAAATGGGTCGAGGTCAAGAGCCGAGAATTTCTCTTTTAAAAAATACTCCACGGCTTTAACGTCGTGGTTGGTAACTGATTCAATCTCCTTGATGCGCTGAGCATCTTCAAGCGTTAAATTCTCATACACAGCACGCAGCAGCGGGAAAGTGGTTTCAGGCACATCCTTGAGCTGAGGAAGTGGAAGCTCACACAGCGCGATAAAATATTCCACCTCAACGCGCACACGATAGCGTATGAGGGCGTACTCCGAAAAAAACTCATCAAGTCGCTCGCACTTTGAGCGATAGCGGCCATCTACAGGCGAAATTGCCGTCAGTTGGGTAAGTTGCATATAAAAATAAGTAAAAATTTTTCTTCGCTGCAAAGTTACGAAAATTTTTCGTAACTTTGCGGGCGAAATAATCGGTTCCGTAGCTCAGTTGGATAGAGCAACAGCCTTCTAAGCTGTGGGTCTTGGGTTCGAATCCCAACGGAATCACTTGTTAGTATGCTGCTTCCAAATAGTTGGTACACACCCATTTAGTATGAAAAGTGAAACAGTGTCGGTAGGACACATCGAAATTAAAAATACAGAACTCGATTCAAAGATTAATTTGGAGGTCCTGCCGGTTCTTCCGGCGAGAAATCTTGTTTTATTTCCCGGAGTTCTTTTTCCCATACATCTTATTCGCCCGCTGTCAAAGCGTCTTGCAGAAATTGCCGAGCAGAATAACATTGCCGTGGCGATAGTTTGCCAAAGAGACCCGAGTGTAGATAATCCCAAGCTGGAAGATTTATACGATTACGGTGTCATTGGCAAGGTGATGAAAGTTATCCCTATGCCCGACGATAATGCGTTGGCAATGGTGATGACTTATAAGGAGAAAATTCATATCGACGGTCTGTCTGATTCAATGGTAGCCGATTCTCTTTGCGTCAAGGCTACGTTGATTAAGGACCGTGGGGTCAAGAAATCTGAAGATTTGCAGATGCGCATCGAAATGGCGGCATCTACGATTCACGAGGTTTCGGAGTTTGGCGACAGTCAATGCGTTCCCGCCCCTCCTGAAAAAGGTAAGAAGGATGCTGACCCGGCTTCGGTTATCAATGCGCTGTGTGTTTCCGCTCCGGTGAATGTTGATGCCCGGATTGAGATGCTCAAGTGTAACAGTGTGCGTGAGCGCCTTGACAGGCTTATGGCTGCCCTTTATGTGCGTAAGGAGGAAGATGAACTCCGTCAGGCAATTGAAGAAGGGACAAGACAGAAAATGAGTGAGCGCCAGCGCAATGCGTTTCTTGAATCGCAGATGGACACGATTCGCCAAGAACTCTACGGCGAGGGAAGCGAAACTACCAAATTGCGCGAAAAGCTTGACAAGGCCAAGGTTAACGAGGTCACGCATAATGCAATCACCCGCGAAATTGACAAACTCGAACACCTGAATCCGTCAAGCCCAGATTTCCAGACCCAATATAGCTATGTTGAGGCAGTTCTTGAGCTTCCTTGGGGGATCTCGACCGTGGAGATTGCTGACTTTAAGTTTGCTGAAAATGAGCTGAATGCGACCCACTTCGGCCTTGAAAAGGTCAAGGAGCGCATTCTTGAGCAACTTGCGATGCGCATTCATTCGCCACAGAGCCATGCGCCGATAATATGCCTTGTTGGCCCTCCCGGAGTGGGCAAAACTTCGCTTGGTCAAAGCATAGCCAAAGCGCTGGGCCGGAAGTTTGAGCGGGTGAGCCTTGGGGGGATGCACGACGAGAGCGAGATTCGCGGACATCGCCGCACCTATATCGGCGCAATGCCCGGGCGCATCATTGATGCCGTGCGCCGCGCAGGCTCGGTTAATCCGATAATTATGCTCGACGAAATTGACAAGCTCGGCCAGGATTACAAGGGTAATCCCTCGGCGGCTCTGCTTGAGGTGCTTGACCCGGAGCAGAATGTAAAGTTCCACGATAACTACATTGACCTCGACTTCGATTTGAGCGACGTGATGTTCATCACCACGGCCAACACACTGTCAACCGTCGAGGCTCCGCTGCTCGACCGAATGGAGGTTATAAACCTCTCCGGATATTCAGCGCAGGAAAAGCTGCAAATTGCCAAGCAACATCTGCTGCCGATGCTGCGCAAAGAGATGGGATTGGCAGAGGGCGAATGTGAAATTTCAGATGCGGCTATTTCGTATATAACCGACAATTACACGGCAGAGAGCGGCGTGCGCCAGTTGCAGAAAAAGCTTGCCGCCGTGCTGCGCAAGTATATCCGCGCAAAGGTGGCCAACGAACAATTAACTGTCCCCGTGATGCCTGAGTCTCTGCGCAATTTGCTCGGCGTGGAGACTAACAGTCACGACAAATATTCCACCGACAAGATTCCCGGAGTGGTTACCGGATTGGCGTGGACAGCTGCTGGAGGTGAGATTCTCTTTATCGAAGCCGTGCTGACTCCCGGAAAGGGTGACGGAATGTTGACTCTGACAGGTAATCTCGGTGACGTGATGAAAGAGTCGGCCGCGATTGCCCACCGCTATGTCAAGGCTCACGCTCAGGAACTCGGCATAGATGCCGAGCGTCTGAAAATGGACTTGCATATCCACGTGCCTGAGGGCGCAATACCTAAAGACGGATCATCGGCCGGCATAACTATGACCACGGCGATTGTTTCAGCCCTCACCGAGCGCCCGGTTAAGGAACGGCTGGCTATGACCGGCGAAATAACTTTGCGCGGCAAAGTACTCCCCGTAGGGGGCATTAAAGAAAAAATACTTGCCGCGAAGCGCGCCGGAATTAACGAAATAATTCTTTGCAAGGAAAATCAACGTAATATCGAAGAAATTAAGGCTGAATACGTTGAGGGTATGAAATTCTGCTACGTTGCTTCAATCAACGAAGTGCTTCGCGAGGCTTTGGTATGATGCGTCTTTTGTTGAGGATTCCGCGATGGAACCTCAGTACGGTTTGTTTTGTGCTGATAAGCTACCTCACGCTTGCGCCCAAGCCGCTCCCCGACAATGATATACCTTTTTGGGAACACACCGATAAGGTAGTCCACGCAATAATGTTTGCCGCGATGTATTCAACGCTATATATTGACTTATGGCGTGGCCATAAGCCGAATCGGGTAAAGCGTTGGCTTCTCGGCTTGCCGGTAGCGGCTTTTGGCGGCATCATAGAGTTGTTGCAGCAGGCTATGCATATGGGACGTGGCGGCGATGTTTATGACTTCGCCGCAGACTGTTGTGGGATGGTACTCGCAATATGGCTTGCGCCGTTATTTTTTAGGATACGCAGCTAAGAACACCTGGCGGCGGCGCAATTCGGGAGCGGCATCTTGCAACGCACGCAATGAGGTTGTGCCTACCACGTAGTTATATTCCGCCGACGTATATTTCTCGCTGATAGAGTCAAAGTCTATCAAATTGATGTCTTGCGGATTATTGAAACGATAATAAATTCTGAACCTTACATCGTTGGTGAACTCAGGCAGACCACCGGCGTGAGTGTGGCGCTTTTTGTATTCGTAGCGATAATCATACTGGCAGGCTGTGATGTCGCTCAAAATAGCAGAGCCGGTGGGGAAGCCACCCGCGCCACGACCGAACATAAACTGCTTGTCGTAACAGAGTCCCTTGATTACCACGCCGTTAAACTCATCGTCAACGCTGTAGATGTATTTGTCGGTTGATAGCAGCTGCGGAATCACACACATACATATTCTGCCGTCGGGCAGTTTCTCAACGTGACCCACGAGTTTGATGCGTCGGCCTTTTTCGTTGGCAAAACGTATGTCGGCGTGGCTCAGCGATGAAATGCCGAAAGTGAAAATCCGTGAGGGGTCAACATACGTTCCGAAAGCGTGAACCGTAATGATAACGAGCTTTGACAACGAGTCCCAGCCGTCAACGTCGAGGCTCGGATTGCTCTCGGCGAAGCCGGCCTCCTGGGCCAGGCGGAGAGCTTTGTCATAATCCATATCTTCCTTGAAAATTTTGGTGAGGATATAGTTTGACGAGCCGTTAAGAATACCCTTTACTGAGATGAGCAAATCGTTGTCGTAATATTCCTCAAGATTGCGGATAACCGGAATGGAACCGCAGGCCGAGGCATCATAAAGCAGTGTGCCGCCTGTCTGTGTCTGCAAGTCAATGAGTTCCGGCAGGTGTGCGGCAAGCATCTTCTTGTTGCCACTGACAGCCGTAAGGCCTTGCTTCAGAGCGCGGGTTATGATTGTATATGATGCCTCTGCATCGTCGATAAGTTCAACTATAACGTTGATTTCCGGGTCGTTGAAAATATCATCGGGAATATCTGTGAAGTCTGCCGCAACGCCGCGGTTTTTGGTGATGTCGCGAACGCAAACGCGCTTAATCTCCACTCCGGCGGGTCTGGTGGTTTTTAGAAGTTCAAAAAGTGCACGGCCAACCGTGCCGAAGCCGAAAAGTCCTATTTTAAGATTTTTGCGTTGCGTCATGATTCTAAGAATTTGGAGATTATGGAGTTGAGTTTTTCGTGTTCCACGAGGAAACCGTCGTGGCCAAAGTTGCTTTCAATTGTCTGCAATGCAGCGCCGGGAATGTTGTCGGCCAAAAACTTGGCATCGGCCGTGGTGAAGAGAATATCAGAAGTAATGCCAACAATGAGAGCTTTTGATTTTATTGAAGATAGCGCCGCTTTGATGCCTCCGCGATTGCGCCCAACGTCGTGGGCATCTACTGCGCGGCTTAACCGCATATAGCTGTAGGCATTGAACCGCGAGCATAGTTTTTTGCCCTGATGCTGCTGATAAGAGTGAACTTTGCGATAGGAGAGAGTGGGGCGCTCGTCGGCATCGGCCTGAGTACGATTGTATGCCTCCGGGCCGCGATAGCTGAGCAGCGCAATGGAGCGTGCGGCACTCAACCCGGCCATTCCGGCATCGGGCGTATCGCTGCCATATGTGGCATCGGCTTCGATTGCCATTCGCTGGCTCTCATTAAAGGCCGCAGCCCATGGCGTGGTATATGCCGAGGTGGCAATCAGGGCGATGCGCTTTGCAAAATCGGAGTCAGTCAGAGCCCATTCCATTGCCTGAAAACCACCCAAGGAGCTGCCGATGAGCAACTCCACTCGTTGAATACCAAGATGATTGGCAAGGCGGCGGTGTGCGGCAACCATATCACGAACCGTAACTTCCGGGAATGCGTTGTAATAGGGCTTCCCGGTTGCCGGATTGGTGGAGAGTGGGCCGGTAGTGCCATAGTGTGAGCCGAGAATATTGGCGCAGACAATGAAATATTTTTCCGGGTCAAGGAATCTGCCGGCCTCAACGGTGTGTGGCCACCAGTCGGCGACATCGCTATTGGCAGTCAGCGCGTGGCATACCCATATGACGTTGGAGCGCTCGGCGTTCAGCTTGCCATACGTGTGATATGCAATGTCGAGTTCCGGAAGCATTGCGCCCGACTCAAGTTGCAACGGGGTTGGGTCGTGAAATGTCAATACCATTCAATGCCGTTTGAGTAAGAAGAGCGTTTATCGTACTTGATGTCGGAGAGCATCGAAGATTTGATTGCAATATGGAAGTTGTAGCTGCGATATGGCCCGAACGGTACGAAGCTTGCCGTCATCGTAAAGCAGTGCAGATCGCGGCTGATGTTGCAGCTCATATATGAAATCTTCTTTTGCTTGAAGTCATAAGATGCCGAGAAGTTGAAGTCCCAGCCGGGCGTTGGCTTGAGACTGCCCGAAAAGGAGAGATTCTGCGTGAACTTTCCTTTGTATTCCATCTTCTCCTTGTCAAATTCACCATAGCCGTAGCTCACTGAGTAGTTGATTGACAGGCTCCAGGGGCATTCCCATTTCAGATAACCGTCGTCGTCAAAATCGTGTGATGACGATGCGGTTGAAGAATTTCTTTTCTTGCGCCGGGTGCCATCCTGCTCCGATGAGTCTTCCTCTTCGCCGTTTTTGTTTTTGTTTTTTTTGCCAAACCATTTCTTGAACGTGTTGTTATTGAACGTGTAAGAAAAGCTCGTGCCGGTTGATGACAGTCGCCCGATGCCTTTACCTGCCTTCAGACGGGTAACGTTGCATCGGTATGGATTGCCATACTCGTTGAGTTTGTAAGTATATACGTCCCATACGGCTGAAAGGCTCAGGTTGAAGTTCTTGGCCAGACGCAGCAGAATTGAGGTGTTGAGGTTGCTCCAATTGAGCGAGTCGGCAGCGAAGTTGTAACTTTCGCTGAGGGAGAAGTTTTCAATTATTGAAATTTTCTTTTCGCCCACGGAGTCGTTGGTGGCAACCTTGGCCTCAACGTTATTGGCCAATGAGAAGCTGACGATGCCCGACTTTCCGCGCCCCGGCACTCCGAATATGGCGTTGGGATAGCGGGAGTAAACGTTTTCGCGTTGACGGCCCTGTGCATCTGTGTAGCTGTATCTGCCGTAATATCCCCAAAATGGCGCACTGTAATCCGGAGCGCCTGAAAGACTTATCGTCGGGGTCATTACGTGGCGCACCATCTTCAGCTTGCCCTTGAACAGTGGCCGCCAAAAGCCGTAAACTTTCGTTGATAATCCCACCGAGGCGGTGAAGTCAAAAACGTTATAGAAACTGTATGTTGTATCCATAACCTCCGCAGCTGCCTGAGTGTCCCACTGACGGTTTACCCGCGAGGTGTACATGCGGTCGGTAAGCGTGAGGCTTGGCGACAGGTTGATGTATTTGAATAACTGAAAGGTGGCAGAGATGGGTACTGAATGACGCATACCGTTGCGCCAGTCCTTGATCAGCGATTTCTTGAAAAACTCATCTTGTTTGGCAGTGAGCGAATTTTGCAGCTGTCCGCTGTATGAAAGTTTTATGCGCTCATACCATTTTTCGGCTCCCACCGCTCTTTTGCGCTTGAATGGCGCTACCTGCGACATACTTACCGTAAGGTTGGGCAGCGAGACGTTGAGGGTTTCGTCAGACGAGCGCTGGGTGATGTTCATGCCCGCCGACATACTCCACTTGGTTCCCGGGAAGCGGTATGTGAGGTTCACTGTGGAGCTTTTGGTGTTTTCGGTAAAGCTGGAATTATAGTATGAATTGACATTATTGCGCGAGTAGCCGCTGGTTGCGAAGTTTACGCTCGCCGAGAACGTCATATTCGGATTGAATTTCGAGTCTTGTTGGTGATACCATTGAACCTGGAAGTTGGTTGACTTGGAGTAGTCGGCACTTCCTTTCTCGCCATCGACCGTGGTCAGATAGTTTATTGCAATATTGCCTGCGAATTTGTAACGCTTTGAGTAGCTTGAGCGTGCCTGAATGCCCCAGGAGCCTTTTGTGTAAATCGAGCCGGTCAGGGCAAGGTCTACGTAGTCGTTGAACGCAAAGTAATAGCCGCCGTTGTCGAGATACAGACCTCTGCGGTAGTCGTCGCCAAACGTCGGGAAGATTATACCTGAGGAGTATTTTTTAGTGAACGGAAAGTAACCGAACGGCACTGCCAGAGGCAGCGGCAAACCAGCCAGCACAAGATATGCCGGACCGGTAACTATATTGCTGCCGGGTTTGACTTTGCCCTTGGTTATCTGAAAGTGGAAGTGAGGGTCGTCGTGTTGGTCGCAAGTGGTGTATTGTCCGCCTTGAATGTAAAACTCGCCGTTTTCCATCTTTTTGGAGCGTTTGCCCACCAGATAACCTTCGCCCTGTTGGGTTACTACGTCGGTTATAAAACCTCGCTCGGTCTTGAAGTTGTAACTCATTGACTTGGCGCTGTAAGAGTCGGAGCCTTGTGTAAAGTTTGGCGTGCCAATCAGTTCCCCCAAGGAGTCAGTGCGCCCTAAAGCGTTAACGTCGGCGGTTTTCAGGTCCATATCAATGATTTCGGCATCAAGCTTGAGGTCACCGTAGGTCACATGGCCGTCGCCATACATATACGTGCGACTTCTGCCGACCACAATCATAGAGTCCTTGGAATCAAACACTACAGTGTTGTCAAGGTCTACTTTTTGCCGTCTGATTCGCGAAGGGGGCGCAGGTATTGAATCCGTCTGCAGAGGGATGAGCGTGTCAACCGACGCAATGACCACAGTGTCAACATCCTGTGCTGAAACGGTAAGGGTGCTGATAATCAGTGAAATAATAATATATATAATGCGTCTGCGCACGTGTTTGTTCTGTATAGAGTAGTGCAAATTTACGTAATTATATTGAATATCGGCGTAAATTTACGTAACTTTGCGCCCGAAAAAATGAATTGGTTAGACTCTTTATTCATCACTCACACGCCGATGCAGGCGGTGATTGTGCTCTCGGTTATTATAGCCGCAGGTCTCGGATTGGGCAAAATCCGGATTATGGGGGTTTCGCTGGGAGTTACATTCGTGTTTTTTATGGGCATTCTTGCAGGGCATCTCGGCTTCTCAATCGACCCTGAAATGCTGATGTATGCCCAGAACTTCGGCCTCGTTCTCTTTGTGTATGAACTTGGTCTGAAAGTCGGTCCGGGCTTTTTCTCCTCTTTCCGTTCGGGTGGGGTCAAACTCAACATGTTGAGTTTAATAACCATTTTGCTCGGAACGCTGTTGGCTGTAGCTCTATCGTATGCTTTTACCATACCGATGAGTGATATGGTGGGCATTCTCAGCGGTGCCACTACAAACACGCCGGCTCTCGGTGCCGCGCAGGAAACGTTGTCGCAGCTTGGTCGACCTGCCGCCGGAGCTGCGCTGAGTTGTGCCGTGACTTATCCGCTTGGCGTTGTCGGTGTGATACTGGCGTTTGTCATAGTTCGCAAGCTGTTCGTTCGGCCCAAAGATATGGTTTGCCATATCCACGAAGATTCAAATCATACTTACATTGCCGCATATATCATTAAAAACCCCGGAATCTTCGGAAAGTCCGTGCGTGAAATCGCCAAGATTGCGCCACACAAATTTGTCATTTCCCGACAGTGGCACGACGGCAAGGTTCACATCCCCAACTCCGACACCGTTCTGCACCAGAATGACCGCATTTTGGTTGTTACCACCGAACACGAGGCGCAAGCCTTGACAGTTCTTTTCGGCGAACAGGATGTTACCGACTATAACAGCTCTGAAATTGACTGGAATGCCATTGACAGCTCGCTGATTTCAAAACATGTTATCATAACAAAGCCGGAAATCAACGGAAAACGTTTGGGCTCACTGAAACTTCGCAATACTTACGGCATAAACATTTCGCGAGTGTTGCGCGCCGGTGTACAACTTCTTGCTACCCCCGGCTTGGTCTTGCAACTTGGTGACAGGCTGACAGTAGTAGGCGAGGCAAAAGCTATTGAAAATGTTGAGAAAGTCCTTGGAAACGTTACCACCGACCTTAAAGAGCCGAATCTTGCGGCAATTTTTATCGGTATGGTGCTGGGACTTGTTGTCGGTGCCATTCCGTTATATATTCCGGGCATCAGCCAACCGGTATGTCTCGGTTTGGCCGGCGGACCAATAGTTGTGGGTATTCTTATCGGCGCATTCGGGCCGCGTTTCCATTTGGTTACTTACACAACCCGCTCGGCCAATCTTATGCTTCGCGGCATCGGCCTGTCGCTCTTTCTTGCTAGCCTCGGACTCAGCTCCGGAGCCAATTTCCTTGAAACCGTTATGACCGGCGACGGCCCGCTGTGGATTGGAGTCGGTTTCCTGATTACGGTTATCCCGGTTATAATTATGGCAGTTCCGGCTATGAGACTTTGCGGTCTGGGATTCGGTGAAACCTGCGGTATGCTTGCCGGAGCCATGGCAAACCCGATGGCGCTGACATATTCCGGCGAAGCCTGCGGCAACGATGACCCTGCCGTGGCCTACGCCACGGTATATCCCGTCACTATGTTTGTTCGCGTAATCATTGCGCAGATTCTTGTAATTATGTTTGTTTGAACCACTGTTGCCGCCGGGGCGTTATGATATTGTGAACTAAAATTCAAATATCATGACTAAAGTAACATATCTTGACCACAGCGGTTTCGCCATCACTCTCGACGACGCGATTCTCGTTTTTGATTATTACCGCGACCCGGCTCACGCTCTGCATAAAATCTTGAGCCACAACCCCGACAAACCGGTTACGTTCTTCTCTACCCACCGTCACCCCGACCATTACAATCCAGGAATTTTTGAGATAGCGCAGGACCACCGCCGCACGTATATCCTTTCCAACGATATTCCGGCCATGAAGATTCCAACCACACTCAACGTTCAGGGTATGAGTCCCGGCGATGTTGTTGAAAACGTTCCCGGATGTGCACGAATCAAGGCTTACGGCTCCACGGATGTCGGCCTTTCGTTTTTCGTTACTACCAATTCCGGCGAAACTATTTTCCATGCCGGCGATTTGAACCTCTGGCACTGGAAAGATGAGTATAACGAACGTCAGCAGCAGCGTGCTTCCGACAAGTTTGACCACGTTGTCAACCAAATCAAGTCTGAAGTCTCTGAAATCAACATAGTAATGTTTCCTGTTGACCCGCGTCAAGGCACTGATTTTGCCGAAGGTGCTCACCGCTTCCTCAAGGCCATCAAGGCAGATAATTTCTTCCCGATGCACTTCTGGGGCGACTATAAAGAGGCCTGCGACTTCCCCAAGTATGCCGACTCCGATTTGACTGACTATCATTGCCTCCATACTCCGGGCAAGTCAGTTGAAATAGTTGAACACGCAATTTCATAACCCTATTTATATACAAAAAAGTCAAGCCCGCAGCTTTTGAGGTTGCGGGCTTGCTGTTTTTAGGATTCGTTGGAATTAGTCTTGCTCCGGAACTATGAGCTTATAGCCCTTGGAGTGGATGTTGATGATTTCGATTGACGGGTCTTCACGCAGATGTTTGCGGAGCTTTGTGATATACACGTCCATTGAGCGGGCGTTGAAGTAGTTGTCGTCAATCCAAATGGTTTTCAGCGCATAGTTGCGCTCCAGAATTTCGTTGGCGTGGTTGCAGAGCAGGGTGAGCAGTTCGCTCTCTTTGGTGGTCAGTTTGGTAACCTTGTCGCCAAGTATGAGGGTTTGCTTCTGAGTGTCGAAAGTAAACTTGCCCAGACGGAACATGGTGACGTTCTTGTCGCGCTTGCCACGCACGCGACGCAGAATCGCCTCGATGCGGAACACGAGTTCTTCCATCGAGAACGGCTTGGTGATATAATCGTCGGCGCCAATCTTGAAGCCGGAGAAAATATCTTCTTTCATTACTCTGGCGGACAGGAAGATAATCGGCACTTCGGAGTTTACATTTCGGATTTCTTGCGCTACCTGAAAACCATCTTTCTCAGGCATCATCACGTCGAGAACGCAAAGGTCGTATTTCCCTTTGATGAAAGCCTTGTAGCCCTGGTCGCCGTCGGGATAGAGGTCGGCAACAAAGCCTTTTGCCTGCAAATATTCGCGAAGAAGCATGCCGAGGTTCTCATCGTCTTCGCAGAGCAGGATTCTTGTTTTTTCTTCCATAATAATTATATATTTGGGTTAATATTTATTCGTTATTGCTGCCCGTGAGCAGGGGTAGGGTGATGGCGAATGTGGTCCCCTGGCCGAGTTCGGAGTCTACGGTAATGTCGCCGTGAAATTCGCCAACCATTTTCTTGACATAAGCAAGACCCAGGCCGAAACCTTTCACGTCGTGGCGGTTGCCGGTGCTGACACGATAAAACTTCTCGAAGATTCTCGACAGGTTTTCTTTCTTGATTCCTATGCCGTTGTCTTTGATTTTAATGAGCAGTTTGCCCGGGTGGGTGTTCTCGGTTGTGATCTCGAGGTTTATCGGTGTGTCTTTCTTGCGGTATTTGACCGCATTGTCAAGCAGGTTGAAAATCACGTTGGTAAAGTGCATCTCGTCAACTTCCACTCTGCTTTGGGTAGCGTTCAGGCGGGTTGTCAGCTTGCCGCCGTATTTCTCAACTTTGAGTTTGAAGTTGTGGGTTATGGATTCAATGGCCTTGTTGGCATTGAGGTCGGTAAGATTCAGCGCTTGCTGCTCGTGGTAATAGAGCGACATTTGAAGGACCGTCTCCACCAGGAAGCGCAGGCGCTTGGTGTCTTCGTTGATAACGTCGGTGACGTGCTTCATCATCGTTTCGCTCTTTCTGACGGCCGGGTCGGCAAGCATCTGACCGGCTAACGATATGGAGCTGATGGGGGTTTTCAGCTCGTGGGTCATATTGTTGATGAAGTCGGTGCGCATCTCGTTATTCTTTTTCTGCATGAATGCCATGATTATTGCATATAGGAATATCAGCAGCATTATGAACGTGAAAATCATCGAGGGCACCATAAAGCGCACCGAAGAGAAGATATAGTTCTGCTTGGTGGGGAAATATACGCTCAGATAATTCACGCGGTTGGCCGGGTCGCCGGGAAATAACGCTATGGAATATACGTCGGCATTGTCGCGCAGCGCTTTGGCCGAAGCCAAAGGGAAACCCTCGGTGCGATAAATAATGTTATGGTATCTGTTGGTTACCGCGAAGTCAAATGGAATATCAATGCCGTTGTTGGCAAACTCGCCTTGCAGCAGGCTGCGCACCATTGTTGAGTCGGCGCGTTGCTGTATGGGGCGCGAGGAACTCTGCGACATGATTTTGAGAATCACCTCATCAAGCAAACCGCGCTGATAGAGATACTGTCCGTGGAGCTTGCTTGCTACAGGCTTGCCGCTGCCGAGCTGCACCGGCTGAGTGTGGAGCTTGATGTCGGAAATCTGACGCTGAGAACCCTCGAGCGTAAGGTTTCCCTTGATGCCGGTCTGGGTAGTGAACTTCATCTCCACGCCCTCGCTGCTACCGCTTGTGGTGAGGTCAGTGAAATCTTCAACTTCAGCTAGGTTTTCTTCCAAGAAATGACGTGCTTCCTGTTGCTCCAATATCACCGTTACAGCATAAAGCGAGCGACTTACGTTTTCGTCAAACTGGTCATTGCGCATACGCACCATAGAACTCATATACATGAACTGCACGTATATAAGACCAATGAACGTCAGTACCATCGTAATGGTCAGGAACCAGATTGTTGACTTTTTCATCTTTAACGATGCCTTTTATATTTATTTTAACACTTGAGAGGCTCTTTTGTTTAAATTTTATAAATGTTAATTTTAACATTTGCGTGCAAAATTAACATAAAATTTCAACATAGCAAAAATTTTAGTCAGATTAGCCGCGAGGCATCCTGTGTTTAATAAATATTAACAAGAGGGGGGGGTAAAGTAACTATTCAGTCGCCCACCGATGCACGCCCCGGAAATAAACGAGGGTAACATG
>JAMPBN010000006.1 GCA_023666665.1 Prevotella sp.
CCCGACCCTCTGCTTGTAAGGCAGATGCTCTGAACCAGCTGAGCTAAACGCCCTTCACTCGCTTGTGAAGTTTGCAATTCAGCGGGAGGTTTTGTGGGCGTTGAGGGATTCGAACCCCCGACCCTCTGCTTGTAAGGCAGATGCTCTGAACCAGCTGAGCTAAACGCCCTGTTCGCTGAATTGCGCTGCAAAGTTACGCACTTTTTTGGAATTTGCAATACTTTTTGTTATTTTTTTTTGTAAATTTGCTCCCAAATTAATTATTTCATTTCATTTTTAACGTAACGTTTAACCATGAAAACAAAGTTTTTCGCGCTTGTATTAACCGCGTTTATGCTGTGTGCGCCAAAGAGTTTCGCGGGCGTAGAGCATATGATTCCCAAGCCTGCTCAGATGACTGTGGGCAACGGTTCTCTTGCTCTCACTTCCGGCTTCAGTGTGGGATATTCTGCCGATTTGTCGGCCGAAATGGTTGCCGAAATTGATAATTTTATCGGTGCAATCAACAAAACCACCGGTTTGAATGCCACCAAGGGTACCACCGGACTTATCTCTGTGTCGGCAGATTCATCGCTACCCGCAGAGGGTTATAAGCTAACCGTCACCGCGTCAGAAGCCGACATCAAAGCGGCCACGCCCACCGGTCTCTACTATGCTTTCCAAACCGTCAAGAAACTGCTGCCGGTAAACGTTGCTGCCGGAGTAGCTGGTGAAGCCGGTGCAACTTACACGCTTCCGGTTGTTGACATCATCGATTCTCCGCGCTTTGAGTATCGCGGTTTTATGCTCGACGTGAGCCGCCACTTCTTTGACGTTGCTCAAGTCAAGCGTATGCTCGACATTATGGCCGTGTATAAGCTCAACCGCTTCCACTGGCATCTTACCGACGACCAGGGCTGGCGTCTACCCGTGGCCAAATGGCCCTTGTTGACCACCGAGGGTGCTACCAACAATGACGTACTCCTGACAAATTTTGAGACACAAACGCAAGTATCATCAGGCACGCAATATGGTCCGTTCTCTTACACCGAAGATGATATTCGCGAGGTGGTTGCCTACGCCAAGGCTCGCCATATTGAGGTTATCCCCGAAATCGACATGCCCGGCCATATGGTCGCTGCCATCCACGCCTATCCAGAACTCTCGACCGACCCCGAGGGCAAAACATACGACCACGCAATTTGGAATCGTGGCGGCATTTCTCGCGACGTACTCGATGTGTCGAATCCACGCGTCGTTGAGTTTGCAAAAGATGTAATTGACGTTCTTGTTGATCTTTTCCCTTATGAGTATATCCACATTGGCGGCGATGAATGCTACACTACCGCTTGGGAAAACTCGGAGTCTTGCATCGCACTTAAAAATTCACTGAACCTGTCTGACTTCCACGGCTTGCAGATAAATTTCGACAAGCAGGTTGCTGACTATGCCAAGCAACACGGTCGCAAGGTTATGGGCTGGAATGAACTCGTAACCAATGGCAATCCGGATATGAACATCATCAAAGAGATGGACCCGACAATTTTCTGCTGGATTGGCGGCGAGGCAAAATGTGAGCAAAATGGTCTGAAACACATCTACACCGGTTTCAACGGCGGCTACTATATCAACCGCTCATATGCCGGATATGACAAAGTCGGAGCCGTAGGCGACGGTGCCCTCTCAACCACTCTTAACGTAAATCCTCCGTTGAACGAACATTGCATCGGCGTGCAGGGTACGTTCTGGACCGAACAGGTTGACCGCCCCACCGATGTTGAGTATCTTGCCCTACCTCGCCTCATTGGTATCGCCGAACAGGGCTGGGCCCCGGTTGATAAAGATACCGACGAAATAATGGAACGCATAGTTGCCGATAAGGAACTCCTTGACCTCGCCGGTTATAACTACGGTGCACATCAGCTGGTTATCCCCGAATATCAGAAGCCTGACCCGGAGAAGTGGTATTATCTTTCAAGCAATTGTTCTGACGAACGTGAGGGCAACGTGTTTGAAATTCTTGCCGAGGGTCATGAGTTTATAACCTCCAAGTCCGGCAATAAAGCCCAGGCGCTGCGCCTTTGGGGCAACAAGAAAGCAGACGGCAATGAATATCAGCAGTTCAAATTCGTTGAAGACCCCGACAATGCCAACCGCTACGCAATAGTTTGCCGTGCACTGCCCAACGGTTCAATCAAGTCTACCCCTACCGGCACGGCTCTTTCCGACCGCTGGGACTATCAGGCAACCGGCCTTGACTACGGCTTCACGCTCGACAAAACGTGTTACGCCGAAAATGAAGACGGCACTTTCCGCTACGCTATTCGCGGCGCATCTACTTCTGCCTACCATATGAACTTCTCCAAGAGCGGACAAGGACAGGCAATCAACGTGAACAACGCGCCCAACGATGGCAACGGTGGCCACGTGATTTTCCAAGTTGTGGAAGAAGGCGAGACTCCTACCCCTCCGGTAATCACCGAAGTTCCAGAAGCCGGTAAATATTACCGCCTCTACACGCGCTTCAACGGCCCCGAAACACAGCCGCGCTACGGGTCGGTAATTGAACTTCTGCAGGATGATGCCAACAAGGGCAACAACGCCCAGGCCGACCGCCTTTGGAGCAACGCCCCTGCCGCCAAAACCGATGCCAACTACGACTACCAGTGGTTCACGTTTGAAAAAGACCCCGCCGGCTCGGAATATTACGCTATGGTCTGCAAGGCAAAACCTCAAGGCTCAGTAAATTCCACCCCCTCGGTGGCAAACAATGCCACCACAGCCCGCTGGGACTACGATAACTCAACTAAACATTACGGCTTCTACCTTGTTGATAATTATAACAACACTTCAGTACAAGGTACCGACAATGATGGTTTCTATTCGGCAATGACATCAAAAGACGCGGCCAACGGATGGTATATGAACGTGTCTGCCTCCGGTCAGGGTTACTCCGTTCATCTCTACAACAACCCCACCGACCAGAATGCCGGAATCTTCACCTTCGAGCCGATGCCCGAGGAGCAAACTTCAATCGCCATGCCCGAAGCCATTGCCAAAACCGCTGAGATATATGACCTTCAAGGTCGTCGCCTCAATGCCCCTGTAAAGGGTGTAAACATCATCAACGGTAAGAAAACCATTATACGTTAATGCAAAACTTACGAATCTTTTGTAAAAATCTCGATGAGTACGTGTCGGTCAGCGGCGGAGAGTCGCTGGCTGACATAGCTCAGCGACTTGAAAGTCGCCTGGGCTTTCGTTCCATATGCGCCCACGTCAACAACAAGAACGAGGGTCTGCACTTCCGCGTGTATATGCCCAAGCTCGTGGAGTTTATGGACTCCGCAACCCCCTGCGGCAACCGCGTTTATATCCGCTCCCTCTGTATGATGCTCTATCGGGCAGTGCAGTCGCTATGTCCGGGAGCAACGCTCAAAATAGAGCATTCCATTTCTCACGGCTGGTTCTGCCGCCTGAGCCCCGAAATCGAAATCACCCCGCAGTTTATCGCCGCAATCAAAAGCGAGCTGCTGCGTCTGCATAACGCCGACCTCCCATTTGAATACTTTGAGGAACTGACCGGCGACGTAATCTCCCTATTTGACAAGCAAGGGCTGCACGACAAGGTCACCCTGCTTGAAACCGTTCGCGAACTCTACACCAAGTTTTACCGTCTTGAAGGGCTGGTTGACAGTTATTACGGCTGTCTTGCGCCCTCAACCGGATTTATTTCGGAATTTGACATCAAACCATACCACGACGGATTCATACTCCTCGGGCGCGACCAAGATGCCGAGCCCCAGGAAAAGATGTTTGCCGCCTTTACCGACTATCTGCGCTTCAACCATATAGTTGGAGTCAACAATGTCGGCGAGATGAACCGCGTGACCCGGCGCGGCGATGCACGCGAACTTATAAACGTTGCCGAGGCGATGCACGCCAACAAAATTGCCCGCATAGCCGACGAGATAACTTCGCGCTACGAATCGGGCGGAGCAAGAATCGTCTTGGTAGCCGGGCCGTCGTCGTCAGGAAAGACGACGTTCACCAAACGCCTTGCAATCCAACTGATGACCAATCTGTTGGAACCGAAAATGATTTCGCTCGACGATTATTTCGTAAATCGCGACCAAACGCCCCGCGACGAAGACGGCGACTATGACTTTGAATCGCTTTATGCCCTCGACCTCAAGAAGTTCAACTCCGACCTTCAGGATCTTCTCGACGGCAAGACGGTTGAACTCCCCTACTATAACTTCGAAAAAGGAGAACGCGAATATCACGGCAACAAGATTAACCTTTCGGGGCGCTCGGTGTTGCTGATTGAGGGCATTCACGGCTTGAACCCATCGTTGACAGAAGAGATTGCTCCGCGTATGAAATTCAAAATCTACGTAAGCGCCCTCACTACTCTCGCAATCGACAATCACAACTGGGTACCAACGACCGATAACCGCCTGCTACGCCGCATAATCCGCGACGCGGCATATCGCGGAGTCAGCGCCGAGGAGTCAATTCGCCGTTGGCCGTCGGTGCGTCGCGGCGAAGAGCGATGGATTTTCCCATATCAGGAAAATGCCGATGCCACGTTTAATTCTTCCCTGCTCTTTGAGCTGGGAGTGCTGAAAGAACGCGGCGAGGAGTTGTTGAAGCGCGTTCCCCAGGATGTCCCGGAATATGCCGAGGCATACCGCTTGCGCAAGTTCCTGAGCTACTTCACGCCTATTGACGAAAAATTCATCCCCTCCACCTCACTAATCCGCGAATTTATCGGAGGGTCGTCGTTTAATTATTGATTGGGCATCGGGCTTTAGGCGTTGGGCGTTGGAATTTAAAAATTAAAAATTAAGAATTAAGAATTGGGCGTTGGGAGTTAGGCTTTCGATATCCCGATATCCCGACATCCCGACATCCCAACATCCCAACATTCCAACACTCAACCACTCTGCCACTCTGCCACTCCGCCACTCCGCCACTCTGCCACTCCGCCACTCCGCCACTCTGCCACTTTGCTACTCCGCCACTTTATCACTATGACCATCAAAGATAAAATATCTCAATTGAGGAGCGAACTGAATCGCCACAACCACCTCTACTACGTAATGAACGCGCCGGAGATTTCCGACCGCGAGTTTGACTTTATGCTCAAGGAGCTGGAACAGCTTGAGCGCGAACATCCGGAATTTGACGACCCTCTGTCGCCAACCCATCGCGTCGGCTCCGACCTCAGCCAAACCTTTGAGCAGGCAGAACACGTGCGCCCGATGTTGTCGCTGGCCAACACCTATAATATAGAGGAGGTTGACAAGTGGTTTACCACGGTGCGCAACGCCCTTGAAGGACAAGATTTCACGATTGACGGAGAAATGAAATTCGACGGCACCTCCATATCGCTGATTTATGAACACGGCCGACTGGTTCGCGCCGTGACTCGCGGCGACGGCACTCGCGGCGACATCGTCACCGAAAACGTCAAGACGATCCGCTCCATCCCCCTTGAAATCCCTGCCTCGACAGGCCGCCCCGACAGCTTTGAAATCCGTGGCGAGATTCTTCTTCCTTGGGAAGCGTTCGACCGCCTTAATCGCGACCGCGAAGCCAACGATGAGCCGCTGTTTGCCAACCCGCGCAATGCCGCATCCGGCACTCTGAAGCTCCAAAACTCCGCCGAGGCCGCCTCGCGCGGTCTTGACGCGTACTTCTATTACGTTCTATCCGACAATCTCCCCCACTCTTCCCATTACGAAAATCTTCAGGCGGCAAAACAGTGGGGCTTCAAAGTAACCCCGGTTCTTCAGCGGCTCAACTCCCTGAAAGACGTTGATGACTTCATAAACTTTTGGGACACTGAGCGCAAAACGCTCCCTGTGGCCACCGACGGCCTCGTCTTCAAAGTCGATTCGCTGCGTCAGCAGCTGAATCTCGGCTTTACGGCCAAGTCGCCACGCTGGGCCATAGCTTACAAGTTCCCCGCCGAACGCGCGCTGACGCCGCTGCGCTACGTGTCGTTTGAGGTTGGCCGCACCGGCGTGATTACCCCGGTGGCGAATCTCGACCCGGTGCTCCTTAGCGGCACCATTGTGAAACGCGCATCGCTTCATAATGAAGACATAATCCGCAAACTCGACATTCACGAGGGCGATAAACTCTACGTTGAAAAAGGGGGCGAAATAATTCCCAAAATTACCGGCGTATACCTCGCGTCGCGTCACGTTGATGCCCGCCCGATTGAGTTTGTAACCCTATGTCCGGCGTGTGGCACACCCTTGCGCAAAGTCGAGGGCGAAGCCGCCACGATATGCCCCAACACCTACGGCTGCCCGCCGCAGATTATCGGCCGCATAGAGCATTTTGCCGCCCGCCGTATGATGAACATTGAGGGAATCGGCTCGGAAACCTCCAAGCAGCTTTATGATGCCGGACTGGTGAAATCTACTGCCGACATCTACGAACTCCGCGCCGAGCAGATTGCGCCGCTCGAGGGCTTTGCCGAAAAGTCTGCCCACCGACTGATTGAGGCCGTCGGAGAGTCAAAGTCAGTACCCTTTGCCCGCGTTCTCTACTCGCTTGGCATTCCTCAGGTAGGCGAAACGGTAAGCAAAAAGCTGGTTCGCGCAGCCGGAAATCTCGACCGACTTATGTCAATGACCGCCGAAGAACTGACCGCCATCGACGACATCGGCCCATCTATTGCCGAATCGATAATCACATATTTTGCCGACCCGCGCAATTTGGAAAACCTGTCGCGTCTGCGCGCCGCAGGGTTGCAGTTTGAAGCGGAACTGCCGGCGGCCGGAGAGGGGTCGCAGGCCCTTGCCGGACAGTCTATTGTAATTTCCGGCACATTTACCCATCACTCTCGCGACGAATACAAGGCACTCATTGAACTCCACGGCGGCAAAAACGTCGGTTCAATCTCCAAGAAAACCACCGCCATTCTTGCCGGCGAAAATATGGGCCCTGCCAAACTCGAAAAAGCTACAGCCCTCGGCATCCCCCTCCTCTCCGAAGAAGATTTCCTGAAAATCATTTCGGAATGAGGCTGTGCAGTAAAAACTGAATTACTACACAGCCTCATGGCAAAATCCCATTAAATACATTCCAACCGCGGATGCGGTTGCATATCAGCGAGATAAATGCAACACACTCCGCGGTTGATTTTTATTTATCAAGCCGTTTGCTCCCCACGATGCTCGTGGGGGTTACATAAATTTTTCCGCGCTGCGGAATCTTGACACATCCTCATTTGCCGGATTTGAAATTTTTTCTTTTGTTTCTGACGGCTTATTAATAAATATTTTGTAAATTTGCGGTGTGTAAAAAGCAATCAAAATTTCTAAATAAATCTTTAACCAAATTCACCCAACATTCTACCATGTGGTTATTTAATTCATCCATAGGCAAGAAGTTCATTATGGCCCTCTCGGGTGCGGCTCTTGTCTTGTTTGTTACCTTTCACGTGCTGATGAATGCTGTTGCCATCTGTTGGCCCACCGCCTACAATGCGGTATGTCAATTTCTTGGCGCAAATTGGTATGCTCTGATAGCATCTGCCGGTTTGGGATTGCTCGTAGTAATCCACATCGTTTACGCACTCGTACTCACCGTTCAAAACCGCAAGGCCCGCGGTAACGACCAATACGCCGTAACCTCGCGCCCCAAGAGCGTTGAATGGTCATCGAAAAACATGCTCGTACTCGGCATCGTAGTGCTCGCTTTCCTCGGCGTTCACCTTGTGCAATTCTGGGCTCGTATGCAGCTTCAGGAAGTTATGCACCTCACTTATTCGGCCAACGACGTTGAAGTACCCGGCGCCGCCGGCACCCTCTACCTCCAGCTTGCTTTTCAAGAGTGCTGGACTCTGCCGGTTTACCTTATCGGCTTCGTAGCCCTGTGGTTCCATATGACCCACGGTTTCTGGTCGATGTGGCAATCTATCGGCTGGGATAACGACACGTGGATGCCCCGCCTGAAGTGCATGGGCTGCTGGTGGGTAACCATTGTATGCGGTCTCTTCGCTGTTCAAGCTTGCGTATTCACCTATCAGGCCAAGAAGCAGTATTATCTGACAAACGATGAGCTGAATGCACAATATGCGGAAATGTATATGGAACACTTCCAAAAAGCGAACGAATCGCTCATTAACGAAGGCCAAAAAATCCAGTCAGAATTGCAACAAGCGCAAACGACAGGTAATTATGATAATTAC
This sequence comes from Prevotella sp., assembly GCA_023666665.1. Classification (GTDB taxonomy): domain Bacteria; phylum Bacteroidota; class Bacteroidia; order Bacteroidales; family Muribaculaceae; genus UBA3263. The sequence goes on from JAMPBN010000006.1 coordinate 8,192, forward strand.
ATGGCCAACGTGCAGCGCTTCCAGCAAATCCAACAAACCCTTCAAGAGCGCGCTCAAGAAATGCAAAACAACATCGCGAATATCAAGAATTTAGGTAAATGTGATGCAAAAAAGTGCGTTGCTCCCGCAGAAGAAAATCCCTTTGAACCCACAGCTACTGAAGTTCAGGAAACTGAAGAAGGCGTGGCTGAAGATTAATCCACTAAATTTCAAACAATATGGAACTCACAAAAACCGCTAACGGCCTGGAAATTCCTGCTGCCGACTCAAAAATCCCCGAAGGTCCTGTTGCTGAAAAGTGGACCAACTATAAAGACCATCAGAAGCTCGTAAATCCCGCCAACAAGCGCAAACTCAGCGTTATAGTTGTGGGCACCGGCCTGGCAGGCGCATCCGCAGCCTCCACCCTCGCCGAGATGGGATTCAACGTACTCAACTTCTGCATACAAGACTCACCCCGCCGCGCTCACTCAATTGCCGCCCAGGGTGGTATCAATGCCGCCAAAAACTATCAGAACGACGGCGACTCGGTTTACCGCCTGTTCTACGACACCGTAAAAGGCGGCGACTATCGCGCCCGCGAAGCAAACGTTTATCGTCTTGCCGAGGTTTCAAACAACATCATTGACCAATGCGTGGCTCAAGGCGTTCCCTTTGCCCGCGAATATGGCGGCCTGCTTGCCAACCGCTCATTCGGCGGCGCTCAGGTTTCCCGCACATTCTATGCCAAGGGTCAAACCGGCCAGCAGCTCCTGCTCGGCGCATACTCGAGCCTTAACCGTCAGATTGAACTCGGCAAGGTAAAGAGCTACAACCGCTATGAGATGCACGACGTGGTTATGGTTGACGGTCGCGCACGCGGCATCATCGCCAAAAACCTCGTAACCGGCAAGTTTGAGCGCTTCGCCGCCCACGCAGTGGTTCTCGCAACCGGCGGCTACGGCAACACCTACTTCCTGTCGACCAACGCTATGAGCTGCAACTGCTCCGCAGCAATCGCAGCCTACCGCAAGGGCGCATATTTTGCCAATCCCGCATTCGTGCAGATTCACCCCACCTGCATCCCGGTTCACGGCGACAAACAGTCGAAACTCACCCTTATGTCCGAATCGCTCCGCAACGACGGACGCATCTGGGTACCCAAAGACCTCGAAACCGCCAAGAAACTCCAAAAGGGTGAAATCAAAGGCAGCGACATCCCCGAAGAGGAACGCGACTACTACCTCGAGCGCCGCTATCCGGCATTCGGTAACCTCGTGCCGCGCGACGTTGCCAGCCGCGCAGCCAAGGAGCGTTGCGACAAAGGCTATGGCGTAAACAACACCGGCCTTGCCGTATATCTCGACTTCTCTGAAGCCATCAACCGCCTCGGCATCGACCAGGTTCGCCAGCGCTACGGCAACCTCTTCGATATGTATGAGGAGATCACCGACGTTAACCCCGGCGAACTCGGCAACAAGATTGGCAACGTTTGCTACTACAACCCGATGATGATTTTCCCCGCCATCCACTACACGATGGGCGGCCTGTGGGTTGACTATGAGCTGCAAACCTCTCTGAAAGGCCTCTTCGCAATCGGCGAATGTAACTTCTCCGACCACGGCGCAAACCGCCTCGGCGCTTCCGCTCTGATGCAAGGTCTTGCCGACGGTTACTTCGTGCTTCCTTACACGATTCAAAACTACCTGAGCGACCAAATTTCCGTTCCCTGCCCCTCAACCTCGCTGCCCGAATTTGAGCAGACCGAGAAAGAGGTCATTGCCCGCCAGCAACAACTCCTGAGCATTCAGGGCAACAAGTCGGTTGACTCAATCCACAAGGAACTCGGCCACGTAATGTGGGAATACGTAGGTATGGCCCGCACAAAAGAGAGCCTCGAAACCGCTCTTGAGAAAATCAAGGCAATCCGCAAGGAGTTCGAGACCAACCTCTACGTACCCGGCACGGCCGAAGGTTACAACAACGAACTCGACAAGGCCTTCCGCCTGCGCGACTTCATCACAATGGGCGAACTCATTGCTTACGACGCACTCAACCGCAACGAAAGCTGCGGCGGCCACTTCCGCGAAGAATATCAGACCGAAGAGGGCGAAGCCAAGCGCGATGACCAAAACTACTTCTACGTGAGCTGCTGGGACTATCAGGGTAGCGACGAAAAAGCACCCGAACTCATCAAGGAGCCGCTCCACTACGAAGCCATCAAGGTTCAAACCCGTAACTACAAATCGTAAATCTTCACCGAACTATGTCACAAATGAAAGTAACCCTCAGGGTTTGGCGTCAGGCCGGCCCTAAAGCCAAAGGAGAATTCAAAAACTACGAGGTGGAGACTGACACCGACACCTCATTTCTTGAGACTCTCGATATTCTCAACGAGCAACTCGTAGAGAAAAAAGAGGAACCCATCGCTTTCGACAGCGACTGCCGCGAAGGTATCTGCGGTATGTGTTCTCTCTACATCAACGGACACCCCCACGGCCCCGCAACCGGAGCTACCACCTGTCAGCTCTATATGCGTCGCTTCAAAGACGGCGAAACAATCACTGTAGAACCCTGGCGCTCGGCAGCATTCCCCGTAATCAAAGACCTCATCGTTGACCGTAACGCCTTCGACAAGATTCAGCAGGCCGGCGGCTACGTGTCGTTCAACTGCGGCGGCGCTCAGGATGCCAACAACCTCCCCATCTCAAAGGTAGCTGCCGATATGGCTATGGACTCCGCTACTTGCATTGGCTGCGGCGCTTGCGTGGCAGCTTGCAAAAACGGCTCCGCAATGCTCTTTGTCAGCGCCAAGGTCAGCCAGTTTGCCCTCCTGCCTCAGGGTCAGGTAGAACGCGCCCGCCGCGCCCGCAAAATGGTTGCAAAGATGGACGAACTCGGCTTCGGCAACTGCACCAACACCGGCGCTTGCTCAGCAGAGTGCCCGAAAAACATCTCCCTGAGCAACATTGCCCGACTGAACCGCGAGTTCATCAAGGCAAAATGCTCCGAGTAATGTTAAACCATAACGGCAAGCGAGCCGTTATATTATAAAGCGAACATAAATTATTAAGCCTCATCAGAGCAGATTGGGAAACTCTTCAAACCTTTTAGAAATCCCGAGACTCGGCTTAACGGATTGATGGCGGGCTCCACCCCCTCGGGGGCGCGACCTCGGTCGCCAAGGCAGATTACAGAGATCCGCATAGCACTCAAATCCTGTCATTCGGAGTTTCTTCCAAATCCTCTGATGAGGCTTATTTTAGTTAGGAATTAGGAGTTAGGAGTTAGGAATTGGAGATTAAAAAGTTACTACTTTCGAATAGACTGATATTCAAAACATTGAAGGCGAGTCAGCGACTCGGCTGGATTATGAGTTCCGCATTGTATCGGCGACGTCGCGATAAAATTCGCGCCCGCATAGCGGCCAAAACCGAGCCAATCAACGTGTTGTTTTTCGTCACGTCAATGTCGATGTGGCGCTACCACGAACTCTTCTTCCTGATGAACGCCTCCCGGCAATTCCGCCCGCTCATCGTCCCTTATTTCACGCCCAAAACAGACCTCTCAATAATGCGGTCAAACCGCGACGCCATCGCAGCATATGCCGCAGCAAACTCTTTTCCGTTCCGCGACGGCTTCGATTTCACCTCCCTATCATACTCCGACCTCAAAGATTTCAACCCCGACATAGTAATCTATTCCCAACCCTACGACTGGGGCTATCCCGACTGGGGCATACGTTCATTCAGCCGCAACTCCCTCTTCGTATATACCGCCTACGGCGCAGTAGTGGCTGAAGGCAAACATTTTCGCGATACCCCGCTATGTCGCGTTGCATCGTGGATATTTGTCGGCTCTGAATCTGAAAAGGAAGTGTTCGGCAACGACCTCCCCGTAAACCGCGAAGTCATTACGGTTGTCGGCTCTGAAATTTTTCAGAAAATCAATAATCCGGTCTGCGACCCATGGCCGAAAACCGGGCGAAAGCGCGTTATATGGGCGCCCCATCACTCCATTGACGACCACAACTCGTTTGCGTCATCCTTTTTTGAACAGCTTGCCGCTCCGATGCTTGAAATCGCAGAAAAATACCGCAACGAAATCGACTTTGCATTCAAGCCCCACCCGCTGCTGCGCTCCCGATTATACGAAAAATGGGGCAAGGAGCGCACGGATGCTTACTATCGCCGCTGGAGCTTCATTGCCGACGGCGAATATACCGACCTCTTCGCACACTCCGATGCAATAATCCACGACTGCTCATCTTTTGTTGCAGAATATCTATACACCGCCAAACCGGCACTGTACGTAACGGATTCTGAAACTCCCGGAGTAGCAGTGGGCAACAAGTTTGGCCATGAATGCTTCTCGCTGCATTACCACGGCCACACCCCCCGCCAAATAGAACAATTCCTCACCGATACAGTGCTTCAAGGCAACGACCCGCTGCGCCCGCAGCGACTTGCATTCCGCGAAAAACTCCGGCTGCCCGACTCCCCGGGCAAAAAAATGCTTGCCGCCTTGTCACAAATCTAAGTCCGAGTCGTCTATATAGTATGAACGACTCAGAAGAGATATTCCGCAAGCGATTTTTACCGCTCTATCCCAAACTATATCGTGTGGCTGCAAGCATTTGCGGAAACAGTGCCGATGCCTTCGATGCGGTGCAGGACACTATGGTTAAAATTTGGAACCGCATAGCGGAACTCTCCGATATAAGTTCGCCTCTCGGGTACTCACTGACTATTTTAAAGAACGCGTCTATTGACATAGTCCGCCGTCGTAATTCGACCGAATTACCCGAAAACTTAATTTCCTCGCCACAAGAACCCGACACCGTGGCATTTCTCCACCGCGCCATTATGTCGCTGCCCGAGAATCAGAGAGAGGTAATCCGCCTCAGTGCTTTCGGTGAACTGTCGTCAGATGAGATTGCCGACCGCCTTAACATCTCCTCTGCCAACGCCCGACAACTGCTTTCGCGAGGTCGGCGCAAACTACGCGAAATATTTCAGAAAAACCTTTGACTATGAATAAAGAACAACTCCGAAAATATCTTGACGACTTCTACAACGGAACGGCTACCCCCGAACAGGAACGTCTTCTGAGCGAATATTTTCTGTCAGCCGCCAGTGTTGACGAAGAGTTTCGTGCAGATGCCGAGATGTTTCGCGCTGTATCTGCTGCCACCACTGTTCCCGAAAACCTCGAAAGGCGCATAGTCGATGCTACAATCGGCAGAAAGCGCAAAATCAGAGCCGTTAGATTTTACCGTTTGACTTGGGTGGCGGCCTCGATTGCCGTCGTGATGATATTGGTTGGAACTTTCAGAACACCATCACCATATCACGAAGTTTCCGATCCTCAAGAAGCCAAGGAAATTGCGTTGCAAGTAACGCAAAAGCTCCAAAAAAACATCGACAAGTTAGAAATCCTTAAAAACATAAATATATAATGAAACATTGTTCGCATATTGCCATATCGCTGCTTTGCCTTTTATGTTCATCAATTGCCGTATCAGCAAAAGATGTTATCGGAGAAATCAAAAAATTGCCGGGAGTGGAAGCCGTTCACGTAAATCGGAACTATAAATCCGGAAACATTTACAGTGTCAGCAATTAAATAAAACGATTATGAAACAGTCGATAATCAAATACTTGCTTGTTATAGCAATAACAGCCATCAGCCTGAACTGCCACGCCGAAAAGCTCTTTGAGTCTTTGGCCTCAAACCCTCACGTTGAGTCGGTATACGTCGGTAAAGCAATGATGGGAATGGCACGCGGATTCCTGAACAACGGCAAAGACAAAGATACAAAAAAATCTCTTAATGCCATTAAAGACATCAACTCCATAGAAATTATAGATTGCGAAGACTCAGCGGCCATTAAAGAGATAAAATCGCAAGCTCATAAAATTTTAGCCAATTTAACAACTGAAATTTTACTTGAAACACGAGATGGCGATGAACACACTGTAATTTACCGACTTATATCCGGCAAGCAGTCTGCCGCTTCCGGTATGATTTTGGAAACTTCCGAGCCCGGCGAATATTCACTTATTTATATCGACGGAGTAATAGACATTGATGCTCTAACTAAAAAATAATATTGCAAAAACGGATTTATTTATCTATTTTTGCAGTTGATATGAGTTCGCAACCTAAAATTCTCTTGCTCGGAGATTACAGCAATTGCCACCGCACGCTGGCTACCGGACTGCGGCGGCTCGGTTGCAACGTTACTCAGGCATCTGACGGCACATCTTGGATGCAAACCGACCGGCAAATTGACATCACCCGCCGTCCCGGCAAGCTCGGCGGATTAAAGCACTATATGCGCCTGCTGTTTGGAGATTTGCGTCCGCTGCTGAGAGGTTATGACATTGTTGCAATCCACGACGTGGACTTTGTGCAGCTCCGCCCGCAACGAATGCGCCCGCTGTTCAACAGATTGAAACGCGAAAACGGCAGCGTGTTTCTCACGGCAATGTCTACCGACATTGCGTATCTTGATATGGTTGCCGCCCCCGACTGTCCGCTGCGATATTCCGAATGGTTTATCGGCTCCGAGCCCTCGCGCCACCACATTGCCCGACAACAGCAATGGGAAGCGTGGCACGCCCCCGTCCTTGCCAACTATCAGCGCGAAGCTCTGGAGCAGCTCAACGGCGCGGTCTCCGTACTCTATGAGTACCACCTTGGTATGCAACGCGCTCTTGGCGATGACCGTGCGGCTTATGGCGGCTTACCAATTGACACGTCTCTCTTTCAGCCCGTTGACATTACCACACCCCAAAAGGTAAAACTTTTTCTCGGGCGCGACCGCAACCGTAAGCTGATGAAGGGCTCCGACTTGCTCGAAATCGCGGCAAAAAGAGTAGTTTCAGAGATGCCCGACAAGGCAGAACTCGAAATCGTTGAAAATATTCCGTTCAGCGACTTCACCAAGCGACTCAAAAATTCCCATGTAGTCCTTGACCAAATATACAGCTATACGCCCGCAACAACGGCACTGATGGCGATGGCTTACGGGCTAAACACAGTAAGTGGCGGAGAACCTGAATATTACGACTTCATAGGCGAAACCGAAAACCGCCCGATAATCAACGCTCCGATAGACTTGGATGAGCTGACCGACACGCTGCGCAACGTAGTCCTGAATCCGGACAAAATTGCCGAGCGCGGGCGTAAATCTCGTGAATTTGTGGTTAAGCATAACGATACGGAGGTAGTTGCCCGACGATTCCTCGATTTTTGGCTAAAGAATTTATGATGACACTCGACCTCGCCGTTGTAACCCACCGTCCCGAAGGCATTGAGCGCGTTGCCCGAATGATGCTACCGCCCATCGAGGGCGTGCGCTACGTCGTGTCCTGGCAGGAACATCAAAATGCCCCCATCCCCCCCTCGCTACTCCGCCCCGATGTAGAAATCCATCGATTTGAGGGAAAAGGCATTGCATCCAACCGCAACAATGCTATTGAACACTGCCGCGCCGATATAATCCTCTTTGCCGACGATGACATACTCTATTCAAAAAATCAACTTCTTAGTATCATCAACTCCTTTGAGGAAAACCCTAAGGTTGATCTTTTGACTTTCGGATCTGTCCATAATTCCGGTTGCATATATCCATCGGAGTTAACTAATTTGAAAAAGAAACTGCCCAAAGGATACTTCGTATCGTCGTTTGAAATTGCATTTCGTCGCTCGACTGCCGGATTTCTTCGCTGCTGCCCGGAGCTTGGCCTCGGCTCGGCAGAGCTTCACGGCGGCGAAGATGAAATGTTTTTGAGGTCGGCAATACGTCGCGACCTTAACTGCCGCTTCTTCCCTATAACCATATGCGAACATCCGGGAGCGTCTACCGGCACCAAGGCTCATTTCACCAACAAAAACCTTCAGGCCTGCGGCTGCGTAATAGCTTTGACCTACCCTCTTTCGTCAATTCTAAGAATCCCGCTAAAGGCGTGGCGAGTAAGCCGCAAGGGTCAGGCAACAATCTCACGAGCACTATACTATATTACCCGAGGAGCACTGATGGCTCCCGGGGTCTTAAAACGTAATCATCTAACTCTTTGGTAATATGAAGTACTGTCAAAATTGCAACACGCAACACCCCGATTCAACTCAGTTCTGCCCCCAATGTGGCAACCAACTCTCCTATGTGCAACAAACCCCGCCCCCTTACGGCTCTCCATACCAAGGCGGCTACAGCTACGGTAACGATGCGTTTTCCCCGGCCGGTCCGGAGGGCAAAAGCCGTGGTGTCGCCGGTTTGCTTGCCATATTTATCGGCTCTTTAGGAGTACATTATTTCTACCTTGGCAAAGTTGGCGGCGGTTTGCTCACCATCTTGCTTACACTTGTTACTTGCGGCATTTGGGGTATAGTCCCATTCATCCAAGGCATACTGATGCTCTGTATGACCAACGAAGAATTTGAGCGCAAATACGTTCAGAATCCCTCAACTTTCCCGCTGTTTTAAACCGGGATAACCAATAGCGGGATGTCGGTATGAAATAGGAGGCGGTGGGCAGCTCCGGGATTAAAAAGACGGGCAAAAATATTCTTTTTACGACTCGGAATCACCACGAGGTCACTGCTTTCTATTTCAAGTTCCGGCTTGGTGCGGTCGTGTTCCACCAACGTGAAACGGTAGTTGGGGAAATGTTCCGCACAGTAGTCTTCCAAGGCTCGCCGCGCTGCCTCGTTGGTCGCCTTTGAATAGCGGTCGTTAGGCATACAGATTACCTTAACATTAACCGCCATATTTTCAGGCAGCAATCGGTTGACGGCATCAAGCGCGAGAAAATCTTCCTGTTCCAAATGGGAGAGAACCGACAAATTATTCACATCTCCGAGCGAGAGCAGGGGCTTTTCGGTTTCAGTTACCGTCAGCGCCTGAATACGACAGCTGTCAAGCACCTCGGCGGTGATGCTTCCGGCCAAGTCGTGAGCCTTTTTCTGCGCCAGACGTGTACCCATCACGAGCAACCTCACCTCGGGATGCTCTTTGATATAGCGACCTATACATTCCTCCGGCACACCCTCAACCAATACTGTTGACGATTTGATTGCCGGTAACCCGCCGGCTTTGATTTCCGTCTTCAGCTCCTGTTCGAGCTGACGCATTTGTCGGCGGGCAGTTTTAGCAATTGAAACCGAGACCTCGACGTCTTCGGCCTCCGACTCTGCTTGATTAAACGTCAGCGAATCGCCTATTGACGTCATCGGATTTGTGCGTGGCACGAGGAAAGAATGGAGCAGAACTACCTTGGCTTTTATTCGATCGGCAACATTAAATGCCATTCGTGCGGCATTCAAGGACTTTTCCGTAAAATCTACCGGCACGAGTATTGAATGACTCTCGTTGTTTACCTCAACAGTATCGGTGCGAAATATCTCTGGATTTTCAATGATGCGCAGAGCCAAAGGGAGGTCTGACTCGGCAATACGCACTCTGACTCCCGCAGATATGACCGGCGTGGCGAGGTTAACGTTCTGAAGAGTAACGTTTACGCCCTCGCTTTCGAGGAGAGATTTAAGTTGGGTGGCCTTGTCGAGAGTATGTATAGCCACCGTTATCAGTCGGTCCATATTAAAAAAAGAGGGCCGACGTTTTTGTCGGCCCTGAAAGGTTTTTATTTTTCGGCAAGAATTTCAAGAGCCATATCGTAGATGGTGGTATCATCGAGAACTACAATGCCGCCGTCGGGACCCGGTTCGATGTGTACACCGTGGTTTTTGCCAAACTCATAGTTTGAGCCACCGAAGTAGTTGCGGACGGTTTGAACGGTGATGTTGAGTTTGTCGGCGATGCGATGCATTGAGCCATCAGGCAGGCTGTCTTTGAGTTGACGGAGCTCGTTGAAAGTGATTGTCTTGCTCATAGTTGTAAATCGGAGGAGGTTTTAGGGTTTAACTTATTTGTCGTAAAGTTAGGCATAAATTCTCGTGTTGCAAAATATTTTTATAATGTGTTTTTATGTTTTACAACATAATTTATCTAACTTGTTGTTGCTTAAATAATTTCAAGAGATTCGGAGGAAATCCATGCGCGGTGCGAGTCATCAACCTGAACGTCGTACCAGGTGGTTCCGGAGGTGTTGAGTGAATCGAGAATCGTCACCTTGGTGCCCTCGTGGAGCAGCATTGCCTCCTCCGAGCGGTCTTTGGGCACACGCGGCGTGGTCGACAATATCACCGACGGCGAGATTACCACCGCGGAATCCTCGTCTGAGGCTTTGGAGGCAGCGCGATATGCGAGAATATTTGCTATAACGCAGACTATCACAAGAATTATGGCACCGAAGAAGCCGACTTTGCGCAACGCAATGTTTCCGCAGAAAAACCACACGCTGGCGCCGCCCAATGCGAGCAGAAAAGAAACAATGCCAACCCACGCCCACGCATTGGGGTGAATTTTAGCGGCAACAGTGTCGGCAACGCCGCCAACAAGCGAGGTTGAGGGGTTGAGTCGATCAACAATCTTTGAGTTGACAAACTCCAGGTTCTCGCGGATGTCCTTATTGGTAGGGTCAAGGCGAAGGGCACGCTCATAGCTAACTATGGCCATACCCGGGAGGTCGCAGCGATAATAAGCATTGCCGAGGTTATAGTACCGCTCTGCCGAGGGACCGAGGCTGTCAATCGCTTCCTGATACAAAACAGCAGCCGTTTTGAAGTCATCGGACATATATGCCGAATCCGCTTCTGCAACAAGACCGGCGTTGACGGCCGCAGCTTGCAGTATAATGAGTGTTATGATAAATAGCTTTTTCATTTCAGATTCTCTATAGTGTCAATAACTTCGCGTGCGGCATCATAAGTATTTTCAGCAGCTCCGGAGGTTTGGGGCGTGTAACGCGCCATCTCGCAGTCGTTGAGTATGTCGCTGAGTTTCTTTTGCAGCTCATCTGTTGCTCCGCGCTGAGCCAAAACGTTGCGCAGAGTGTCGCGGCTCATCTGCGAGGCAGGAATCTGCAGCTTGTCGCTCAGATAGCTGTTCATTGCCCGCAGCAGTTCCTCATAGAAGCCGTCGTATTGTTTGGCTTTGAGCAACTTGCCGGCTTTAGCAAGACGCTTGCGGGCAACCTTGCCGGCGCGATTGAGTTTGCGGCCATTGGGGTCGGCTTGTTGATGCTTATAGTAAACAGCGGCGATTGCCAAGGTGATAATCAGCAGCAGAGGATAAGCCAGCCAATACCACGCGCTTTTGGCCATATACGTATGCGGTTTGATAACGGTATCAGCACCAACCTTGATGTGGTGAATGTCGGTATTTTTGGCCTGTACATCCTGCTTTCCGCCCACAGCTGCGGAGCTGACGTTGGCACCTTTGCGCACGTCTATCTCAAAGCCTTCTACGGCAACGGTTTTATATTCACCTGCCGATGGGTCGAAATATACAAAGTCATATTCGCCGATTTTGAATTTGCCAACTGATTGCGGCACGAAGGTATATTCCACGGTTTCGGTTCCGGTCATATTTGCTCCGGAAACCCGTGCGTTGTTGTCAACAGCCGGCTCGTAGACCTCAAACTCGGAGGGGAAATCGACCTTAGGCACGGCCAGGAACTTGATATTGCCCGTGCCTTCAATGGTATAAATAATCGAGGCGGCCTCGTTGGTTTTGAATACGTTGCCAATCAAACGTGCCGATGCCTTGAAGCGGCCAACCGCACCGGAAAAGTTTGCAGGTTTGGGCTGCGGAAGAGCCTTGACCTTCAGGGTGGTTAAATGCGGTTTGAGCTTAACCTCCTTGCTCTCCATTACCGGGCGGTAGCCGAAAAAGTCTTGAACATAGGTCTGGCGATATGCCTGTGCGGTATATTCGCCGCCGCTGAGCGTAATCTCTCCGGCTCGTTGGGGATACAACAGTGCGCGATATACAACTGCGGAATACATCTGCCGACCGCCCACCGTTTCACTGTGCCAATCTATCGTCTGCGGCATACCGAGACTTTCTATCAAACAACCGTCAAATGCCGGAAGACTCGACGTTGACAGTCCCTCAATCTGCTGATTGGAGCTGTAAAGCTTGATTGAAACTTCTACGGCCTGCTGCTCATAGACATTGTTGTTCGACAGCGCCACGCGCATATACAGGTCGTTCGGCCCGATTTCAAAATCGCCGTTGTTGCGTCCCGGACGTGATGTAGAGCCCCCACCCTGTTGTGCGGGCTGTCCGGCACCGACCGCAAACTGTCCCGGTTGGGTGGAATATTGCTTTCCATCAACGGTTACGGTTACCGACGGAACTTTCACGGTGCCTTCTTCGTCGGCCAGGTAGGTGAACGTATATGAGCGGCTTTCGCTGCGCTGCATATGTCCGTTGATAATGTTGATAGACGAAGACGTTGACGTGCCGGGGCCGCCGACAAACGTGCAGCCGCTCAGCGTCAGTGCTTTGGGAGTCTGAACATTACCGTCGGGATTATTTACGGTGATACTCACCGTGAAGCGCTGCCCCACGCGGGCATTGCGCGGCAGTGAAATTTCTACCGACGTTTGACCGAGAGCGGCAGTCAGCGCTCCGGCCAACACAATAAGTGAGATGAATATTCGGCGTATCATTTAATGCAGTTACTTTTACCAGTTACGTCCGCGATTGCGCTGGCCGCCGCCCTTTGAGGGGTCACTCTTGGCGCGTGCTCTCGCCGCCGCATCTTTTTTCTCCACCGCATTTAGAATTTGGTCGCGGTTACTTTGGCTAATATTTTGCTCTTGTTGTTGCTGTTCCTGTTGCTGCTGCTGTTGCTGCTGCTGTTGTTGCTGCTGTTGGTCTTGATTCTGATTCTGGTTTTGTTGCTGATCTTGATTTTGGTCTTGATTCTGCTGCTGGTCCTGAATCTTTTTCTCAACAAAGCGGTAATTCTCGCGGGCTTTCTCGTTTGCGGGGTTCACGCGCAGCGACTGCTTGTAACATTCAAGCGCTTGCTGAAGTTGCTCTGACTCATAAGCCACATTGCCCAAGTTATATGCAGCATATTCGGCAACTGTTGGGTTCTGCGCCTTGACGAGGTTTTGGAGCGTTTGCAACGCGTTTTGTTTCAGCTCCTGATTCTGCTCGGCATTGTCGCCCGACAGGTGAAGTCGCGTAAGAGCCTGATTATATTGCCCGACTTCGCTCTCAGGATTAGCATTGAGGGCGCGGGCATAAAGAATCTCCGCCTCGCGGTAGTGTCCTGCCTTGAACTGCTCGTTGCCCTCTCTGATAAACTGGCGTTCAGGGCGCAGGGAATTATCTGGATAGTCGAGCAAGGGAGCCTTGGGAGCCTGTGCTGAAGCTGCAAGCGAACACAGCGCCAAGGCAGCAACCGAAGCCGAGCGGCTGAAGAAGTTGTATTTGCGGAGGAATCCGATTTTGCGGTTGGAGAATATGCAGTCAATTATTACCATAACGAGTGCCAGCCAGGCGAACACGGGGAACTGCTCGTCGTTAGCGGTGTAGTTGATTCGTCCGAAGTTGGTTTTCTTGATTTCGTCAAGGCGTTCGGCGAGTTCGTTGAGTGCCGAAGCGGATGCGCCGTTGATATACACGCCACCACCGGCGGCTGCAATTTCTTGAGCGAGTTGCTCATTCAGGAAAGTGGTGACAACCTGACCGTTTTCATCCTTAAGCCAGTTAGTGTAGCTGCGGTCAAGAGGAATCTGCGCACCCTTGCCGGAGCCGAGGCCGATTACGTCGACTTCAATACCCTCATCGTTGGCGGCTTTGGCTACTGAGAGCGCATCGCCAATCTGATCTTCGGCGTCGGTAATGACCACAATGGCGCGCTCAACGTCTTTCATTCCGCTGAATGAGTTCATTGCCACTTGAATGGCGGCACCGATGTCGGTGCCTTGATTCTCCACCATTCCGGTTGAGATTTCGTTGAGGTAGAGCTTTGCCGACACAAAGTCTGGGGTCAGCGGGAGTTGGGTGAAAGCGTCACCGGCAAAAACGATGAGGCCGACGCGGTCGTTGTCGAGCTTGCCAAGCAGGGAATTAAGCACGTGCTTGGCACGCTGCAGGCGGGAAACGCCACGCGGGTCGTCGGTCGATGATGCCAGCATTGAGTTTGACACGTCGACGGCAATCATCACTTCTATGCCGCTCATCTCCTCCTCATTAACCTGACCGCGAGTGCGCGGACGTGCGAGTATGAAAATCATTGAGGCAAGTGCAATCAAAGCAACCACAATCTTGACTGTAGGAAGATATTTGGAAACGTCGGGCATCAGCGATTCAAGAACCGACGGATTTCCGAACCTTGCAATTCTGCGGCGGCGCAAATAGCGCATACGCCAATAGAGCAGTGCAAAAAACACCACTGCAACAAGCAGATATAGCAACTTTGGATTAGCGAAATTTACCATAACTTTACGGAATAGATCTGGTAACTGTAAGTTTTAGCAGCAACTGCAACGCAAAGAATCCGAACGCAAGCCACGCCCACATCATATAATTGTCTTCGGTATGGGAGAAGTTGCGAACGTCGAACTCCGTCTTTTCCAGTGCATCAATTTCTTCAAAAACTTCGCTGAGCGCCGTTGCCGACGATGCTGCAAAATATTTGCCGCCGGTCATCCCGGCAATCTGACGCAGGGAGGAGTCGTCAATGGGGGTGGTCATATACAGGCCGATGGTGTTGCCGTTTTCATCCTTATACGGAACAGCCTCTCCGGCCGTATCAGCGCCGACTCCAATGGTGTAAATCTTTACGCCGAGGTCTTTGGCAATCTCGGCAGCAGTTTCCGGGGCAACCACTCCGGCATTGTTGGTGCCGTCGGTAATCAGTATGATGCTCTTGCTGACGGCCTGACCGTCTTTGATTCTGTTGATGGCGGAAGCAATGCCGTCGCCAATGGCTGTGCCGTCGGCAGAAATGAGACCCACCTTAACGCCGCCGATGTAGTTGGCAAGCATTGCGCGGTCGGAGGTTAACGGCACTGCCGAGAAACTTTCACCGGCAAACACTACAAGACCCATATTGTCGTTCTGGCGGCCGTTGACGAACTGCGTAGCAACTTTTTTAGCAACCTCAAGGCGGTTGACCTTGGCCATATCGGCTGCTTGCATCGAACCGGAAATATCCAAAACGAGGACTATGTCAGTACCCTCTACGTTGGTCTTATTCCAGGAGTCGTGGGTCTGCGGGCGGGCTATCACCACAATCAGGCAAGCCATTGCGGCGCAACGCAACGCAAAAAGCAGATGACGGAGCCACGCTTTCCAGCCGCCGCTCACTGACGTTAGGGCAGCAGTGGTCGATACACCGAGCGACGGCTCCTTATGACGGCGCACTACATACCACGCAATCAGCGGCACAAGCAGTAACAGCAGCCACAAGGCGTGGGGGTGCATAAACTGTACGCTCATCGCTTGGCCTCCTTTCCTTCAATTGGCTCAGGCTCGGGTTTTGTATTCTCAACGAACTGTATTGCCTGATTGAATGCGCGAACGTTGTCTTCAGGCAGCGGGCGCATACGAGCGAATTTCACGTAGTCGGCCATCTCGAGAATCTCCGTCATCATTGTTGAGGCAGACTTCTCGGGCACTGTGGCATAGACGGCGCGTTTGATTTGCGGCGTTGTCATCTCCATAGCGTTTATGCCGAAGCGGCCTTCCAGATATTGACGCAGAATTTCTGTGAGCTCGGTGTAATATTCTTTTTCGCGACCTTTTTCGCAAAGCTGGCGCACTTTGAGGTTCTGCAGCTCGGCAATGGCCTTTTCGTAGGGCGGAACAATGACCTCGGGCTTGGCAAGCATCTTCTGCAAGCCGCCCTTGCGGTGCAAAATATATGCGGCAACGCATCCTGCAATTGCCAAGAGTCCCAACAGGAATGCCCACCAATAATAATATATGGCATCGGGGAGCCAATCCCAGAAGTGGCGCGACTGGGTTGCTTCGGGCATCATGGCGTGAACGGTGGTCATAGTGTCTACGTCGGCCGTGTAGACTTTCAGCGCAAACGGTGCGGAACGGAAAGTATCCATTCCGGAAACGAGCGCAATTCCGGGAACTACCACTTCGCCCGAATCCCAGGGTTGGATAAGCAAGGTACGCCGCAGTTGCAGGCGGTCATTGCCAAGATTATTGGTATCTACTCTTGAAGAATAGTTCACTTCCACGCCTGGATAAATCTCCACAACCCGTCGGGCGGAGTCAATGGGGTCGCTGAGCCAGCGAAGCACCAAGCCTTGGGGCTGAACCACGTCAACTTCAACCTTGCGCAAACCGCCTTGCATCACGTCGACGGAGTCCAACACGGCAGTAACCTGAACCGGTCCGGCCCACACCGTGGCGGCTGTTGCCAATATTGCGGCTATGATATTCAATCTTTTCATTTTACTCCACGCTGATGAAATAGAGTCATTAGAGCCTTGACGTAATCATCGTCGGTAGCAATGCTTGCGCAGTCCACCTTGCAGCGGCTCAACGTTGATGTCATTGCCTGGCGGCGGGTGTACCACCACTTGTCGTAGGTCTGTCTGACTTCCTTCGACGAAGTGTCAACCCACAGTTCCTGGCCAGACTCGAGGTCACGCATTCTGATGAGCCCCACGTTGGGCAGAGTGGTGTCGCGCTTGTCGTAGACCTGAATTGCGGTAACATCGTGTTTGCGCGAGGCAATAGACATTGGTTGGTAATAGTCGTGTTCGTCAATAAAGTCGCTGATAAGGAATGCCGAGCAGCGCTTTTTAATAACGTCGCTGAGGTAGCGCATTGCCACGCCTATGTCTGTGCCGTTTTCTTCGGGTTGGTAGTCGAGCAGCTCGCGAATAATATAGAGAATATGGCGCATACCCTTTTTGGGGGGTATGAACTTCTCAATCTTTGATGAGAAGAACACAACGCCGATTTTGTCATTGTTTTGCGACGCTGAGAAAGCTAATGTGGCGGCAATCTCGGCAATCATTTCGCGCTTCTGCTCGCCTACGGCACCAAACAACCGGCTACCACTGACATCTACCAGTAGCATAAGGGTTAGTTCGCGTTCCTCTTCGTAGACCTTGACGTAGGGGTGGTTCTGACGCGCAGTGACGTTCCAGTCAATGTCGCGGATGTCATCGCCATATTGATATTCGCGTACTTCACTGAAAGTCATACCGCGACCCTTGAAAGCAGAGTGATACTCGCCCGCAAAGATATTGCGGGAGAGTCCCTTGGTCTTGATTTCAATCTTGCGGACCTTTTTCAGCAGTTCGTTTGCGTCCATCGTTGGTTAGGGAACTTGTACCTTGTCGAGAATTGTGGATATTACCTCATCGGTGGTGATATTGTTGGCCTCGGCCTCGTAGCTCAAGCCGATACGGTGGCGCAAAACGTCGTGGCAAACGGCGCGGACATCTTCAGGCACCACAAAGCCGCGGTGCTGCAGGAATGCGTAGGCGCGGGCGGCCTTGGCCAGCGCGATAGATGCGCGGGGCGATGCGCCGAAGCTTATGATGCTCTTGAGGTCGTTGAGGTCGTAATCGTCGGGGAAACGAGTGGCGAAAACTATGTCGACGATATAGCGTTCAATCTTTTCGTCAATATATATCTGAGCGACAGTCTGCTGGGCATCAAGCACCTCTTCGGGCTTAATCAGCGGGCGAATATCCACCTTTGTCGGAGCAATGTTCTGGCGGATAATCAGCTTTTCATCGTCGCGGGTGGGATAGCCTATAACAACCTTGAGCAGGAAACGGTCAACCTGAGCTTCGGGCAGCGGATAGGTACCCTCCTGTTCTATGGGGTTTTGAGTGGCCATTACAAGGAAAGGCTCGTCGAGCTTGAAAGTATTGTCGCCGATGGTGACTTGACGCTCCTGCATGGCTTCGAGCAGAGCGGACTGCACTTTTGCCGGAGCGCGGTTAATTTCATCAGCAAGCACGAAGTTTGCAAAGATGGGGCCGCGCTTAACCTGGAACGTTTCATTTTTCACCGAATAGACCATAGTGCCGATAACGTCGGCAGGGAGCAGGTCGGGGGTAAACTGTATGCGGCTGTATTTTGCATCTATCAGCTGGCTGAGGGTCTTGATGGCAAGGGTTTTGGCAAGACCGGGCACACCTTCGAGCAGTACATGGCCATTGCTCAACAAGGCAATAAGCAAAGACTCCACAAGATGTTTTTGACCGACAATTGTCTGATCCATGCCCTTGACAATCATGTCAATGAAATTACTTTTCGCAGCTACAATCTCGTTCAGCTCGCGAATATTTACCGGTTCACTCATAGTGTTGTTAAGAGTTATATATTTGTCTAATTTTAGTTAACGGTGCAAAATTACTGATTTAACAAATAATAGCGTACCTCGGTTTAGTTAATAAATATTATTTTTGGCTACATTCAGTTAAAGCGGCCGTAAATTTCTTTTGCCATGCGCTTTGCAACGTCTATTTGTGCCGGATCAGAGAGGTCAAATTCCAATACGGGAATAGTTACCACGGTGCCGGCAGAGAGTCGATCGGGGTGGCCAAGTTTCGTGGCATTAGCCTCATAGATGTAGACCCAGTATTCCATTTGTCCGTAGTGCTGACGCGCCATAGTTGTCAGAAAGCGGGTTGCCGTGATGGTGTCGGTAATCGGTGCGGGGACTGGCTCGGCGGCAGGTTCTGGTGCGGGCTCGGTGATAGTTGAGTCGGAAAGGTTAGTAAGGTTATTAATGGTGTCGGTGAGGGGGTGTTCTGCGGGGATGGGTGCAGTGCCGGGTTCGAAGCCTCGGGCAAACCAACCTAATGCAAAACATAGCAGGCAGGCTGCCGCCCAAATCCAGTGGATATAACCGCGTGAGCGCGTTTTGACCTCGTTGACAACCGGTTCCGGTTTCTCAGGCTTGGAAGTTTCAACTTGCGTCTCCTCCTGCGGCTGCGGCACATCAGGCTGTGGAGCAGCATCTTCGGCCTCTTCAAACTCTGCGGCTGCAGCAATCTCTTCATTTTGCTCGGCCACTGTTTCCTCAGCTGCCTCAACTTTTTCTTCCGCTTTTTCGGACTCAAAGTCATCGGGCAGCTCTATGGCCTCAAATGCCGCAAATGGCGCGTTCAGCTCTGCGGCAAAATCTGAGTCCGGCGCAAAGTCTATCGACTCATTAGCCACGATGAAAGTGCCGAGTCCGGGAATTTCAACACGTCGGTCAGTTTCAAGGTGTTCCGCGGCAAGACGAAACGTTTCGCGCACAAAGTTTTCGGCATCCTCAACACTGCATTGTGTCAGTTCGGCAACCGTCTTGGCCAGTTCCGACAATATAATCACCTTATTCATCTTCTTGCTTATCAACGAGTTTACGGAGCTTACCGGCGGGTTTAAACACCATCTGGATTTCCGGGGGCAAAAGAATGCGGTGGCCGGTAGAGCGGTCGGTAATTATCTGTTCCTCGTGTTTTATGGGTTCAAAATTTCCGAACGAGGGGATTGCCACAGTATCGAGTTCACCACAATGCTGCAAAATAGCCTTGTTGAGGGCATCAATCAGGGTTTCGGTAGATTTGCGGTCGCGCCCTACCCTCTTGCTCAGTTCTGCTGTAATACTCATAGCTCAGTCTGAACCGGCAGTTTGTTTAGTTCCTCAATGTAGTCAAGCAGCTCTTCGCGCCCCTGACCGGTTTCGGAAGAGGTTACGAAAATCGGCGGGAGTTCTTCCCATTGCTTCAGAAGTTCGCGCTTGTAGAGAGTGATATTGGCCTCGGCGGCTCCCTTGCTGAGCTTGTCAACCTTGGTGAAGACAATTGCAAACGGCACGCCGTTCTCGCCCAGCCACTCCATAAATTCGAGGTCAATTTTTTGCGGAGCGTGGCGCGAGTCAACGAGAACGAACAGTGAAGTCATCTGCGGACGCTCAAGGATGTAGTCGTTGATAATATGCTCCAGTTTTTGGCGAGCCTCCTTGCTGCGCTGCGCGTAGCCATATCCGGGGAGGTCAACGATATACCATTCGTCATTAATCAGAAAGTGGTTAATCAGAGTGGTTTTACCGGGGGTTGACGAGGTCATGGCAAGTTTACGCTTGCCGGTGAGCATATTAATTAGAGAAGACTTGCCGACATTGCTGCGACCGATAAAAGCATATTCGTGGCGCTGAGTTGCCGGGCATCGCTTCACGTCGCTGTTGCTAATCTCAAATTTGGCGGATTTTACTTGCATACGTTGGTTATGATAAAAGTAGCGCAAAGTTACACATTATTATTTAAATAACAACTATTGCCCAACTGATGTTTTTTTCTTAACTTTGCGGCGCTTAAGTAAGCCAAAACATCACGTTCAAATGGAATTTTCCGCACAACAGATAGCAGAGGTGCTCGGGGGTGCCGTTGAGGGCAATCCCGAAGTAAAACTCTCCACATTCGACAAAATAGAGAGTGCCGGCCCCAAGGCTCTGACGTTTCTTTCAAACCTGAAATACTCTCATTTTATTTATACCACAAATGCCGGAGCGGTTCTCGTGAGCCGCGACTTTGTCCCGGCAGAAGCCGTCAACTCCACGCTGATTCGTGTTGACGACCCATATGCCGCTCTTGCGCAACTGATGCGTATGGTCGATGCGCTGCTCAACCCGCAACCATCGGGCATCGAGCAACCATCGTTTATCGCCGCCGACGTTAAAATTCCCACCGAATGCTACGTTGGCGCATTTGCCTACGTTGGCACCGGAGCAAAGCTGGGCGAGGGAGTCAGAATCTACCCGCAAGTGTATGTCGGCCCGGGTGTAGAAATAGGTGAAGGCACCATTATCTATGCCGGCGCTAAGATTTACCGAGGGTGCAAAATCGGCAAAAACTGCGTAATTCACGCCGGAGTGGTGATTGGCGGCGACGGCTTCGGCTTCGCTCCCAACCCCGACGGCACATATAACAAAATTCCGCAGCTCGGCATTGCCGAAATTGCCGACAACGTTGAAATCGGTGCCAACACCACGGTTGACCGCGCAACTATGGGGCGCACATACGTGGGCGAAGGTACCAAGCTCGACAACCTCATTCAGGTGGCCCACAACGTTGAAATCGGCCGCAACACCGTGATGGCCTCGCAGGTGGGCATTGCAGGATCGACAAAAGTTGGCGACCACTGCATGGTAGGCGGCCAAGTTGGCATTGCCGGCCACATCACCATCGGCGACAACGTAAACATCGGCGCTCAAAGCGGACTCCACTCCAACACCGCATCAAATCAAACCATTATGGGAACTCCGGCAATCAATGCTCGCAAATGGATGCGCAACACCGGCTATATTAACCGCATTGCCGAACTGTTCCAACGCGTAAATAAACTCGAAAAAAAGATATGAAACAGACCACCATTAAAAACGGGTTTACCCTCGAGGGTAAAGGACTCCATACCGGCCTCCAAATCGTTGCCGAGTTCTGTCCGGCTCCCGAAAACCACGGATATAAATTTCAGCGTGTAGACCTCGAAGACCAACCGATAATCGACGCGGTTGCCGAGAATGTCAAAGCCACCACTCGCGGCACGGTAATCGGTCGCGGCGACGTTGTGGTCTCCACAATCGAACACGCCATGGCCGCTCTCTACGCCGCCGGCATCGACAATGTGCTGATTAAGGTCAACGCCCCCGAAATGCCCATTCTCGACGGCTCATCCCGCGAAATCTCCGACGCTATCATAGCTGCCGGAACCGAAGAACAAGAAGCCGAAAAAGAATTTTATGTGGTTAAGCAGAAAATCGAGGTGCGCGACGACACCACCGGAGCCTCCATCATTGTGCTTCCCGACGACAACTTCTCAATCGACACCATGGTAGCATTCGATTCGCCGGTTATTCCCAACCAGTTCGCCAGCATGGACAATATTGATATGTTCTACGACGAAATTTCCAGTGCGCGGACTTTCGTCTTTGTTCGCGAAATCGGTCCGCTGCTCGAAGCCAACCTCATCAAGGGCGGTGACCTCGATAATGCCATCGTAATCTACGACAAGCCTATGGAACAGGCCGCTCTCGACCATATTGCCGACCTGACCGGCGCTCCGCACATCAAGGCCACCGAGTTCGGCTACTTGCGCCCGCTGGAACATGACAACGAACCGGCCCGCCATAAGCTGCTCGACGTTATCGGCGACCTCGCACTCATTGGCCGCCCCATCAAGGGCCGTGTGATTGCCACCCGCCCCGGCCACTCAATCAACACCACCCTGTCCAAGCAAATCCGCAAGGAGCTGAAGCGCCAGGAAATTCAGGCTCCGACCTACAACCCCAACATTGAGCCGGTGATGGACGTGAACGCTATCCGTTCCAAGCTCCCCCACCGCTATCCGTTCCTGCTGGTCGACAAAATCATTGAAATGGGGAGCAAACACATTGTCGGCGTGAAAAACGTAACCGGCAACGAACCTTTCTTCCAGGGTCACTTCCCTCAGGAACCAGTTATGCCGGGCGTACTCCACATCGAGGCGATGGCTCAGACCGGCGGACTGCTCGTGCTCAGCCAGGTTGACGAACCGGAGCGCTACTCCACCTACTTTATGAAGATTGACAACGTGAAGTTCCGTCAGAAAGTAGTGCCCGGAGATACGCTGATTTTCCACGTATCGTTCCAAACCCCGCTGCGTCGCGGCTGCGCAATTATGAAAGGCTATGCTTTCGTTGGAGAAAAAATAGTTACCGAATGTGAGTTTATGGCTCAAATCGTAAAAAACAAGTAAAAAGATGCAGCCCCTCTCAACCATTCATCCCGATGCCCGCATTGCCGAAGGCGTAATTATTGACCCATTTGTCTACGTTGCCGCCGACGTTGAAATCGGCGAAGGCACCCACCTCTATCCCGGAGCCATAGTGCTCGACGGTGCGCGCATCGGCAAAAACTGCAAAATCCACTCCGGGGCAGTAATTGCCGGCGAACCTCAGGACCTCAAATTCAAGGGCGAGGTAACCACCGCAGTTATCGGCGACAATACCACCATACGCGAGAGCGCCACTGTGAACCGCGGCACCGCATCCAAGGGCACCACCATAGTCGGCTCAAACTGCCTGATTATGGCGTACTCCCACGTTGCCCACGACTGCGTGCTCGGCGACAACATCATCATTTCCAACGCCAGCCAGATTGCCGGCGAAGTGAAAATTGACCACCATGCCGTAATCGGCGGCGGCTCGCTGATTCACCAGTTCTGCCACGTCGGTGCGCACGTTATGATGCAGGGAGGCTCGCTCGTCAACAAAGACATTCCACCTTATATAGTATGCGCACGCAATCCCATCAGCTATGCCGGCATCAACGTGGTTGGTCTGCGTCGCAGAGGTTTCACGTCTGACGAAATTTCCACCCTGCAGGAAATCTACCGCTACATCTTCACCAGCGACCTTAACACCACCGATGCGATTCTCGCCGTTGAGGCCGAGATTCCCGACTCAGCGTTCCGCAGCGAAATCATCAACTTCGTGCGCAATTCCCACCGTGGCATCCTCAAGGGGAATAATTATTAGGCGTTGGGCGATAGGCGTTGGGCGTTGGGCGTGGAGATGGATGACTTTTGTCCGCCAGACCGAAGCAACCTAAACAGGAGGCAGCGGACTTCAGACCGCTGCGCTGCGACATAACCATGACAATCAAGCCATCACAGTTATTCCGACCGTCTAAAGATGGTCGGTTCCTATTTTTTTGCAAAAAAAATTTGGTGGATTCAAATTTTAGGTTTACCTTTGCGGTGTAATAGAACACTAATACACTATGCTCAGAACTCAAAACCTCACGTATCGCTATCCGGGACAGACGCAGCCAACGCTTGACAGTCTGTCGCTTAGCTTTGCTCCGGGAGCAATCTACGGCCTGCTTGGTGCCAACGGAACCGGTAAATCCACCTTGCTATATTGCCTCTGCGGACTGCTGAAGCCGCAATCCGGTCAGGCCATTCTTGACGACATAAACACGTTCAGCCGCGAACCGCAGATGCTGGCCGATATTTTCCTCGTTCCCGAAGAAATTGACCTGCCACCGATTCTGCTGAGCGAATACGTGAAACAAAACACGCCGTTCTACCCCAACTTCTCGCTCAACGACCTCACCTGCTATCTTGAGCAATTTCGCCTTACCACCGACATTCATCTCGGCAACCTCTCTATGGGACAGCGCAAAAAAGCTTTCTTGGCTTTCGCCCTGGCGTGCAACACCAAAATCATTATGATGGACGAGCCGACCAACGGCCTCGACATCCCGGGCAAGTCGGAGTTTCGCCGCGCAGTTGTCAGCGCTGCCACTGACGACCGCACCATAATAATCTCCACGCATCAGGTGCGAGACCTTGACCGCGTACTTGACCACGTAATGATTATCAATAACAACGGCGTGGTACTCAACACCTCAACCTCCTCCCTGCAGGAGCGCTTCCGATTCTACTTCACCACCGACCCCGCCGAACTCAGCGGCGCACTGTGGGCGCAACCCACAGTTGGCGGCTATAACATTATCCGCACCCGCTGCGAGGGCGATGAAGAAACCGACGTGAACCTCGAAAGCCTATTTGAATTTTCATTTGCCAACCCCGAAATCGCCGCTGCCTTATGATTTCCAATTCATACTCCACCGCCCGTATGTGGGCGCTGACCAAACGCTACGCCGTTGAAAACCGCCGTAACATCTTCATCACCCTCGGCGTGATGTTCGGGATAATCTTCCTGATGTCGCTCCTCTTTACTAAAACTTGCCCTCATGATTATGATTGGCGCGATTCCGAGCGCGGTGCTATACTTTGGATTATTTACGCGTTCATTGCCGGCCTCGTAGTGCAAATAACCGGGTCATTGACGTTCTCATCAATGTCTACCAAGTCAAAACGCATCTCCAATATGATGCTTCCCGCCAAACAAAGCGAGAAGTTTATCAGCCAATGCCTGCTCTACGTGATTGGCGGCAACATTGCCCTGATTCTGTCGCTCATCCTTGCCGACACTCTCAGCTCGGTGATTTTCGGTTTTGTTCCCGGCTGGTACTATCTGCCGCAAAACCTTGACATTTCCGACCTTATTACCGACCTGCCTTATGGCCTTAACATTTTGTTTGTTGCGATATTCGGCGGTATGTGGCTCTTTCTGTTCGGTCAAGCAATCTACGTTCTCGGCTCAACATTATGGCCCAAAAAGTCGTTTTTGAAAACGTATATCGCCTTGTTTGCCCTGCAAATCATCGTGCCGATACTGATGCCGTGGAACCTGATTGGCGACGGATTCAACGTGTTCGCACATTGGTTTGAAGGCAAGGAATTTACGTCGCTGCAAGGTTGGTTGATGGTTTGGGCAATCATAATCTTCCTCTACGCCCTTATAGTCGGAGTTTATCACCTTGCATGGCAACGCTACCGCCGTCTTGAAATCGTAAAGAGATTCTTATGAACAACAAACCCATATATCTGCAAATTGCGGACGGACTGATGGAAGATATCCGGGCCGGACGTTATGCTGCCGACTCGCGCATCCCTTCGGTGCGCGATGTCGCAGCTTCCGCTCAGGTCAACGTCAACACCGCGATGCGCACTTTTGAACATCTGGAACGCGAGGGCATTATATATAATAAGCGTGGCATAGGCTACTTCGTGTCGCCCGACGCTCCCGCAAAAATCAGTGCCCGGCTGAAAGAAAACTTTTTCAATAATGAGATGAACTACTTCTTCGCGCGCCTTGAACAGCTGGAAATGTCGCCGGTGGATTTGCTCCGTCATTATGAAACATACCTCAATCTGAAAAATGATAACCCTAACTGACGTAAACAAAACATACTATGGTGCCGTGCCATTGCACGTGCTTCACGACATCAACCTCCACATTGACCGTGGAGAATTGGTGTCGATCATGGGAGCTTCCGGCTCTGGAAAATCCACGCTACTCAATATCATCGGCATTCTCGACAACTACGACACCGGCGAATATTGGCTCGATGGCGTACTGATAAAGAACCTCTCCGAAAACCGTGCCGCCGAGCTGCGCAACAAGATGATTGGCTTCGTGTTCCAGTCGTTCAACCTTATCAGCTACAAAGATGCCGTTGACAACGTTGCCCTACCCCTCTTTTACCAAGGGGTGAGCCGCAAAAAGCGCCGTATGCTGGCAATGGAGCAACTCGAGCGCCTCGGTCTTGTCGACCGCGCCCACCATTTGCCCGGCGAGCTTTCAGGCGGACAAAAGCAGCGTGTGGCATTGGCACGTGCTCTAATCACCAACCCGAGCATCATCCTTGCCGATGAACCCACCGGCGCTCTCGACAGCAAAACCTCCAAGGAGGTGATGCAGGTGTTTCGCGAACTCAATGCCGACCGGGGCATGACCATAGTCATAGTGACCCATGACCCGGGAGTCGGCGAACAAACCAACCGCATAATCCGCATTTCAGACGGCCGCATCGTAACGCCATGATTGACCTTCTGAACGAAATATGGCAGAACCTGTCAAACAACAAGGGTCGCACCACGCTGACGGGCATTGCCGTGGCGTGGGGCATCTTTATGCTCATAGTGCTCTTGGGAATGAGTAATGGCGTGGTCAACTCCTTCAAGGAAAACCGCCGCAGCCAAGGCTCAAATATGCTCAAGGTGTGGGGCGGAATCACGTCAATGCCCTGTCAGGGCTACCAGGAGGGACGAACCATAGAACTCAAGGAGGGCGACATTGCCCGCGTGGCCCACGACAATCCCACGCAGGCCGCCGAAGT
This sequence comes from Prevotella sp., assembly GCA_023666665.1. GTDB lineage: Bacteria > Bacteroidota > Bacteroidia > Bacteroidales > Muribaculaceae > UBA3263. The sequence goes on from JAMPBN010000006.1 coordinate 34,802, forward strand.
TGCAGGGCAGATTGACGGTCAAGCCGTAACCATATCCACTCCCCACGACTACACCTCGGCATCATACTCCGGAGTCTACCCCTCGGAGCAGCGCCAGCGAGCCCTGGAGATGAAATCGGGCCGCTTTATCAACGACGTTGACCTCCGCGAGCAGCGCAAGGTGGTGGTTATCTCCACCAAGACCGCCGAAACCCTCTTTGCCGACCCGGCAACCGCCGTCGGGTCGAGCATCCGCGTCGGCGACCTGGCATTCAGGTGCGTCGGAGTCTACGATACCGACTGGAACGAGACCATCTACATTCCTTTCACCACGGCTCGCATTCTTGCCGGAAGCGGCGACATTATCAGCTCACTGAACATTGAGCTGCAGAACGTCAGCACCGAAGCCGACGGCACCGAAGCCGAAGAAAGCACCCGGCGCTCGCTGGCTGCAAATCATACTTTCCGCCCCGACGACGAGAGCGCCGTAGACATCTGGAACCGCTTCAACCAGCAGTTGCAAATGAGTTCGGGCATGAACATTTTGAACTATGCCGTGTGGGTCATTGGCCTCTTTACCCTGCTGAGCGGCATCATCGGAGTAAGCAACATTATGTTCGTCAGCGTGCGCGAACGCACCCACGAAATCGGAGTACGCCGCGCCATCGGAGCCAAACCCCGCAGCATCCTCACGCAGATTATCTGCGAGAGCGTGGCGATAACCACCATTTTCGGTTACATCGGCATAGTGTTTGGCACTGCCGTCAACGAAGTCATTGCCCGTATCACCGAGCATATGGATTTTGTTTCCAATCCGCGCACCGATATCGGCATTGCGCTGTCGGTCACCGTTGTGCTGATTGTTGCCGGGATGCTGGCCGGCCTCTTTCCGGCATTGAAAGCTCTTAAAGTCAAACCCGTAGAAGCCCTCCGCGAAGAATGAAAACAGGATTTTTTGACCTCGAAAACTGGCGCGAAATCGGTGCAACACTCTCGCGCAACAAGACGCGCACTTTCCTGACGGCATTCGGCATATTTTGGGGCACGGCAATGCTGGCAATGCTCCTTGGCGGAGCCGATGGGCTCGAACGGATGCTACGCAAAAACTTTGAGGGTTTTGCATCAAATATGGCGGTGATGTTTGCCAACCGACGCACCATCTCCTATCAGGGATTCAACAAAGGTTCAACCTGGGAACTCACCACCACCGACATTGACGCGCTGCGTCAGATTCCCGGCATGGAAGCGGTAGCCGCCACCAACAGTGCCGGAACCCTGACCGTGGCCGCCGGCAAATATTCCACCACTGCATCGACCCAGGGGGTTGACCAGGATTTCCAAAAGGCTTTTCTGCCCACCATCCATTCAGGCCGCTTTATCAACGAGAGTGACCAGCGCCAAAACGCCAAGGTTGCAGTTATCGGCATCAACGTGGCCAACAAGCTCTTTCCCGGGGACAATGCCGTTGGCCAATTCATAAATATGCAGGGTATATATTATAAGGTGGTGGGCGTTGCGTCGCAGGAAGCCGAAATTCAGATGAACGGCTCGAAAATCGACGACAACATAACCTTGCCGCAATCAACCCTGGCCCGCTCGTTCAACATGGGCGACGGAGTTGACGGCGTAATGATAGTTGCCGCGCAAGGCCACACGCCCAAAGAGCTGAAGCCAAAAATCATGCGGGTGGTCCGCGCCGCGCATCCCATTGACCCGGTCGACGACCAGGCGCTCTTTTTCTTCGATGTCAGCGAGCAGTTTGCCATGGTCGACAGCCTCTTTATGGGCATTACTCTGCTCGCTTTCTTCGTGGGCATCGGCACCCTCATTGCCGGCATCATCGGGGTGGGCAACATTATGTGGGTAATCGTCAAAGAGCGCACCAGCGAAATCGGAATCCGCCGCTCCATCGGAGCCAAACCCATCGACATCGTAACGCAGATTCTCTCCGAGGGAATCGCGCTGACCTCAGTGGCCGGAACTGCCGGCATTGTGTTTGCCACCGCAGCACTCGCTGTTGCCGAACAAATCTTCAATGTAAAATTCCAAATCACCTTTGGCGCAGCAGTGGCCATAATGCTGATTTTCCTGGCGCTCGGCATCGCCGCGAGCATCATTCCCTCACTCAAAGCAATGAAAATTAAACCTATCGAAGCTATAAACGACAAATGAAAAAGTTTCTGAAAACAACCCTATGGGTATTGATTGCCGCAATGTTTGTGGGCACATTCGTTTACCTCTTCATCAACTCACGCAAGAAAAAAACGGAGTATGAGCTCTTGACACCCATCACCGCTACCATAACCAAAAGCACACTGCTCACCGGCAATATCGAGCCGCGAGATGAAATTGAAATCAAGCCTCAGATTTCAGGTATCATCTCCGAAATCCTCGTAGAAGCCGGCGACCAGGTCAAAGAGGGTGAGGTCATCGCCAAGATAAAGGTCATTGCCGATGAGAGTCAGCTCTCCTCGGCCCAAAACCGCGTTGCGGTGGCAAAAAGCGCCCTTGAGCTGCAAAAAGCCAAGACAGCACGTACCGCGGAGCTGTATGAAAAGAAATTCGTGAGCCGCGAAGAATATGAGGAATCAAACAACGCGCTCAAAAACACGCAGATTGAGCTCGCTGCGGCCGAAGATGCCCTGTCGATTGTGCGCGACGGTGTCAGCGCCACCAACGCGCAGGGTTCCAACACTCTTGTGCGCGCAACCATAACCGGCCTGGTGCTCGATGTTCCCGTGAAAGTGGGTTCGTCGGTAATTCAATCAAACACGTTCAACGACGGCACCACCATTGCTAAGGTTGCCGATATGTCTGACCTCATTTTCAAGGGCAAGGTCGATGAAACCGAGGTTGGGCTGCTCTCGCTCAATCAGCCGATGACCATAACTATCGGCGCAATGCAGGATGTAAGTTCCGAAGCCACCATTGAATACATCTCGCCCAAGGCCACAAGCGAGAACGGTACCAACACGTTTGAAATCAAAGCAGCCGTTAACCTTGCCGGAGTAAAAGACCTCCGCGCCGGCTACAGCGCCAACGCCGCAGTGACCCTGCGCGAGGCCAAAGATGTTGTCAGCGTTCCCGAAGCAGTAGTTGAGTTTGAGGGCGATGATGCCTACGTCTACGTTCTGACCGATGCTAAAAATCAGACTTTTGAGCGCCGCAAAATCGAGACCGGTCTCAGCGACGGCATCAACATAGAAGTGAAAAGCGGCCTCACCACGTCCGACCAACTGCGCGGAGCTGCCAAATATGATAAGAGATAAAAGATAATAGATAACAGATTTTAAGTATGTTAAAAAAATATCTTTTAGCTTTTAGCTTTTCACTTTTGTGTCTCTTCGGCGTGAACGCCGAAGTCATGGACCTCGACCGGTGCATCAGTTATGCCATAGAACACAATCTTACGGTGAAGCAGAGCGACCTTGAGCGCCGCAATGCCGAGCTGGAAGTGGTCAGCGCCAAAGATGCCGTGCTGCCGCAAATCAGCGGTTCGGCCTCGCAATCGTGGAACTTTGGCCGAGGACTCACGGCATCGAATACCTATGCCGACCGCAATACCGTTAATTTCGGCGCTCAGCTCGGCCTGCAGTTGCCGCTGTTCAACGGATTGCAGACTGTTCGCAATATCGAATACACCAAAGCCAATCTCACCGCCATAGTCGAAAACCTTGAAGCCACGAAAGACGACGTGACCCTGCGCGTCATTGCACAATATCTTCAGGTTTTGTATTGCAGAGAGATAGAGAGCGTGGCCAACTCGCAGGTGGAACTGACCCAAGAGGAGCTGGAGCGCCGCGAGGCTCTGCTCCTGGCCGGCAAGATTCCCGAAGCAGATATGCTCGATGCCCGCAGTCAGGCCGCACAGGCGCGCCTGCAACTGGTGACGGCACAAAACGACCGCGCCACAGCGTTGCTCGACCTTGCTCAGCTACTCCGGGTGCCCAACGTCAACGACTTTGACATCGTTGCACTCGACTCCTCCACAATTCCCATAATCCGCGATCCGCAGATGGTCTACGACACCGCCCTGGGCATAAACCACACCATCCGCGCCAACGAATGGCAGCAGGTCGCCGCATCAAAACGGGTTAAGGTTGCTCAAACAGGCTACATCCCCAAACTGAGTTTCAACGCCGGACTCGGCTCAAACTATTATAAGATTTCCGGATATGAAAATGAGTCGTTCGGGCAGCAGTTCCGCCACAATTTCAGCCAATATGTCGGGTTCAGCCTCAACGTGCCGATTTTCGACGGACTGTCAACGCGCAACCAGGTGCGCTCCGCACGCATTCAGCAACTCTACGCCGAGCTGAATCTTGAGACGCAAAAAGACAACCTATTCAAGGCTATCAACGAGAGCTATCTTCAGGCCGTTGGAGCGCGCGAAAAGCTCGCCGCCGCCGAGGAGGCCTGCACCGCCGGAGCCGCAGCGCTGGCCGCCGTGCAGGAGAAATACAATCTGGGGCGCGCCACCCCCACTGAGTTCGACACTGCAAAGAACACCCTCATCCAGTCAATGTCGCAACGCGCCCAGGCCCGCTACGAGCTAATCCTTCGCACCCGTATCCTGGACTTTTATGCTGAGTGATGAGCGGCAAAGTGGCAAAGTGGCAAAGTGGCAAAGTGACCCACTCCGCCACTCCGCCACTTTGCCACTGCCCACTCCGCCACCTCTGTGCAATAGGTTAATATTTGTAAAAAATATTAGCCTGTTTCGCTTTTTTTATGTACTTTTGCGTTTAGCATAAAGAAATTTATAAATCATCACTCTAACCCAACACTTGATATGGCAAAGGCTACCGGCACAGTCGACATTGACGCACAGCGTTGCAAAGGCTGCAATCTATGCGTCGTTGCGTGTCCATCACACGTCCTTGCTCTCCGCCCCACGGAGGTCAACGACAGAGGATATCACTTTGCCTACGCCCTCAACCCGGAGGATTGTACCGGCTGCGGCTCCTGCGCACTTGTGTGTCCCGATGCCTGCATTGAAGTTTACCGCCTCATTCGCTGACAGGACGTAGAAAAAGAAAAATTCACCATGAACAACGAAGAAGTAAAACTCATGAAGGGTAACGAAGCCATTGCACACGCAGCAGTACGCTACGGCGCAGACGGCTACTTCGGCTACCCTATCACCCCGCAATCCGAGGTTCTCGAAACCCTCGAGGAGCTTCAACCCTGGGACACCACCGGAATGGTGGTGCTTCAAGCCGAAAGCGAGGTTGCATCTATCAATATGGTCTATGGCGGCGCTTCTACCGGCAAAGCCGTGATGACCTCATCATCATCGCCCGGCATCAGCCTGATGCAAGAGGGAATCAGCTACATTGCCGCAGGAGAGCTCCCTGCGCTGATTGTCAACGTGATGCGCGGCGGCCCCGGCCTCGGCACCATTCAGCCCTCGCAGGCCGACTATTTTCAGGCAACCAAAGGGGGCGGCCACGGCGACTACCACCTCATAGTCCTTGCCCCCGCGTCGGTTCAGGATATGGCCGACTTTGTTGGCCTTGGCTTTGACCTCGCTTTCAAATACCGCACCCCGGCAATGATTCTCTCTGACGGCATTATCGGCCAAATGATGGAAAAAGTGGTTTTGCCCCCATTCCGTCCGCGCCGCACCGACGAAGAAATCCGCCGCCAGTGCCCCTGGGCCGTCACCGGCAAGCACGGCCGCGACCACCGCAACATCTCCACTACTCTGGAACTCGAATCCAAGGCTATGGAGGAGAACAACAAGCGCCTGCAACGCACCTACGACGAGATTTGCCGCAACGAGGTGCGCTACGAAGAATATATGACCGAAGATGCCGAATGGCTGTTTGTGGCCTTCGGTTGTATGAGTCGCATATGCAAGAAGTCGATTGAACAAGCCCGCGCTCGCGGCATCAAGGTCGGCTTGTTGCGCCCCATCACCCTGTGGCCATTCCCCTACGAGGCTATTGCTCGTCTTGCCACGCGGGTCAAGGGCATCCTCGTAGCCGAAATGAACGCCGGACAGATGATTGAAGACGTGCGCCTGGCCGCAGAATGTGCCGCCCCGGTGCGCCACTTCGGCCGCAACGGCGGCATAGTACCCAATCCCGGCGAAGTTGTTGACTCACTCGTAGAACAATTCAAACTATGACAAAGGAAGAAATAATTGCCAACGGCGGCATTAAAGTGAACTCCCGCCCGGGCCTGATGCTTGATGCCACGATGCACTATTGTCCGGGATGCTCCCACGGTGTGGTTCATAAACTTGTAGCCGAGGTCATCGAAGAGATGGGTTTGGAGAACACCGCAATAGGCGTTGCCCCGGTTGGCTGCGCAGTGTTCGCATATAATTATATCGATATCGACTGGATTGAGGCCGCTCATGGTCGCGCTCCGGCAGTTGCCACCGCCGCAGCCCGCCTCAACCCTGAAAATATGGTGTTCACCTATCAGGGCGACGGCGACCTCGCCGCCATCGGCACCGCCGAAACCATCCACGCCTGCAACCGAGGAGAAAACATCACCATAATATTCATCAACAACGGCATTTATGGCATGACCGGCGGCCAAATGGCTCCCACCACCCTTGAGGGAATGAAAACCTCCACAACCCCTTACGGCCGGCGCGTTGACCTCAACGGCTATCCGCTAAACATTACCAATTTGGTTAAGGAACTCGACGGCACCTGCTACGTCACCCGCCAGAGCGTCCACTCTCCCGGCGCCGTGCGCAAGGCCAAAGCCGCTATCAAAAAGGCGTTTACCAACACCCTCGAAAAGCGCGGCACATCGTTTATAGAGATTGTCAGCACCTGCAACAGCGGCTGGAAAATGAGCCCCGAAAAAGCCAACAAGTGGATGGAAGAAAACATGTTCCCCAAATATCCCCCCGGCGACATAAAAGGTTAAATGCAATTGCTAATTACTAATTACTAATTGCTAATTACTAATTACTAATTGCTAATTACTAATTAAAAAAAAAATGACTAACGAAATAATCATAACCGGATTCGGTGGCCAGGGTGTCCTCTCAATGGGCAAGATTCTGGCCTATGCCGGACTGCTCGACGGCAAAGAAGTTAGCTGGATGCCCAGCTACGGTCCCGAGCAGCGCGGCGGCACCGCAAACGTAACCGTAATACTCTCCGATGAAGCAATCTCATCGCCGGTGCTTGACCAATATGACGTTGCCGTGGTGCTCAACCAGCAGAGCCTCGACAAGTTTGAAAGCCACGTAAAACCCGGCGGCACACTGATGTATGACCCATACGGCATACACCGCCTGCCAACGCGACAAGACATCAACGTGGTTGAAGTCAAAGCTACCGAAGCATCAATCGAGACCGGCAACCCCAAGAGCTACAATATGTTGCTTCTCGGCGCGCTGCTCAAACTCTTCCCTATGGTAAGCCCCGAAACCGTGATAAAGAGCCTTGAAAAGACCCTGCCCGAACGCCATCACCACCTTATTCCCATGAACCGCGAAGCAATCGCAAAAGGAGCAACCCTGGTATGACCGACGACGACAAAAAGCGCCTCAGCAACGACCCCGACGGACTGCTGACCTACGAATACATCGCCAACCATATCGGCACTGATGCACTCGACATTGACTGGCTCACCGACAATATTATCCGCGTGGACTCCAACGGACAGTTCACCGGCTCGGCAGCCCGCTATCTCAACGCGATTGATGCCGACCACTTCTCGGCAGAAATCAGCCGGCTGATTGCCGCGACCATTGACAAAGACCGCGAACGCCGCTACCTCGCCGCCCTGATGCAAGGAATCTGGGGCGACGACTGCGAAAGCCGCGCCGCCGAACTCTCGGCCACCAACGATAACTTCCGACGCATATTCAAACGCCTTTACCCCACCTCTGCAATATGAAGAAGATACTATTTTCACTGCTCTCCATCCTGACTCTTACCGCGTGTGGAGCCAAGGCCGCAAGCGCAGAAACTGACAACCAAGATTCAAATACCCAAACAACTGAAACGACTATGGTAACTCCGGCAAACAAAGACGCTAAAGTACTCATCCACACCTCCGAGGGCGACATTGAAGTCCTCCTCTACGGCGATACCCCCAAACATCAGGAAAACTTCCTCAAACTCGCTAAAGAGGGCTACTACGACGGCACCCTCTTTCACCGCGTAATCAACGAATTTATGGTTCAGGCCGGTGACCCGGACAGCAAAAATGCCCCTGCCGGCAAGCAACTCGGTCAGGGAGGCCCCGGCTATCAGATTGACGCTGAGTTTGTATTCCCCAAACATTTCCACAAAAAAGGCGCTCTCGCAGCCGCCCGCACTGCCGACCAGGTGAACCCCGAGCGCAAGAGTTCCGGCTCGCAATTCTATATCGTAACCGGCAAAAAATACTCCGAGGCCGAACTCGCCCAAATGGACCAGCAGCTCAAAATGAGCCAAATGCAGGGCGTATGGAACCGCTTGGTTCAAAGCCATAGAGCCGAAATCATGAAGATGCAGCAAGAAAGCGACCAGGCCGGGCTCCAAAAGCTTAAGGAGCAGCTCATTGCCCAGGCAGAAAAAGAAGTTGGCGATGTTAAGATCACCCCGGAGCAACGCGAGGCATACACCACAGTTGGCGGCACTCCGTTCCTCGACAACCAATACACCGTATTCGGCGAAGTAATTAAGGGAATGAACGTGGTCGAAAAAATCGAAAAGACCCAAACCGGAGCCGGCGACCGTCCTATCAACGACGTGAAAATCCTCTCCATGGAAATCGAAAAATAAGCTCCAACACTCATTTTTAAAATTCTTAAAGTCCTTAATGTTTTTAAGGGCTTTATTTTTATTGGGATTTTTCGTAACTTTGCACTTATTAATTAACCCCATAACCTTATAACCCCATAACCCTCAAATTTCGCAGCAGCGAAATTTGAACCTAAAAAGAATGTTTGAAAATCTTAGCGAAAGACTTGAACGCAGCTTCAAGATACTCAAAGGCGAAGGAAAAATTACCGAAATCAACGTTGCCGAAACCATGCGCGACGTTCGCCGTGCACTCCTCGATGCCGACGTCAACTACAAGGTAGCCAAGCAATTCACCGACACCGTCAAAACCAAAGCCCTCGGCCAAAACGTTCTGACCTCCGTGAAGCCCAAAGAGCAGATGGTCAAGATTGTTCACGACGAACTGGCTCTGCTGATGGGCGGTTCCGCCGCAAAGTTTGACCTCTCAGGCTCCCCCGCCGTGGTGCTGATGAGCGGCTTGCAAGGCTCGGGTAAAACAACTTTTTCCGGAAAACTCGCCCGCAAGTACAAAAGCGAACAGGGCAAACGTCCGCTCCTTGTGGCCTGCGACGTTTATCGCCCCGCCGCAATTGAGCAGCTCAAGGTAGTCGGTCAGCAAATCGACGTTCCGGTATATAGCGAAGATGGCAACACCAATCCGTTGGAAATCGCCCTCAATGCCGTCAGCTACGCCAAAGCCAACCACCTCGATATGGTCATCGTCGACACCGCCGGCCGCCTGGCCGTTGACGAGGCAATGATGCAGGAGGTTGAGAACCTCAAAAAGGCGCTCAAACCCGCAGAGATTCTCTTCGTGGTTGACTCGATGACCGGCCAGGATGCCGTCAACACCGCCAAGGCTTTCAACGACCGCCTGGACTTTACCGGCGTGGTGCTCACCAAGCTCGACGGCGACACGCGAGGCGGTGCCGCACTATCAATCCGCACCGTGGTCGACAAGCCCATAAAATTCGTTGGCTCTGGCGAAAAAATGGATGCCATCGACGTGTTCCACCCCGAGCGTATGGCCGACCGCATTCTCGGCATGGGCGACATAGTATCTCTAGTCGAGAAAGCCCAGCAAGACTTCGACGAGAAGAAAGCCCGCGAACTCGAACGCAAAATGGCAAAAAACAAGTTCGACTTCAACGACTTTCTCGAACAGATTGAGCGCATCGAAAAGATGGGCAGCATTAAAGACGTTGCCGCGATGATTCCCGGTATGGGCAAGGCTATAAAAGATGCCGACATCCCTGACAATCCTTTCAAGTCCATCAAGGCCATCATCGGCTCAATGACCCCTGCCGAGCGCACAAACCCCGACATCATAAAAGGGTCGCGCCGCCAACGCATAGCCCGCGGTTCCGGCACGGACATCGTGGAGGTTAACAAAATCCTCAAGCAGTTTGAGGAGATGCGAAAGGTAATGAAAGCCGCAACGACGATGAAAAATCCTATGGCAATGATGAAAGCGGCCCGCGCAATGCAGCAGATGAGAGGAGGGTTCAGATAATGGCAACAATCATTGACGGCAAAGCTACCGCAGCAGCCATAAAACAAGAAATCGCAGCCGAAGTGGCCGCCCGCGTGGCCGCCGGCAAGAAGCGCCCCCACCTCGCCGCCGTGCTGGTGGGTCACGACGGCGGCTCAGAAACCTACGTAGCCCACAAGGTTAAGGCCTGCGAGGAGTGCGGCTTCGAGTCCACTCTGATTCGCCGTGAAGATGACGTAACCCAAGAGGAACTGCTCGACATCGTAAATCAGCTCAACAACGACCCCGAAATCGACGGCTATATCATCCAGCTCCCTCTCCCTAAGCATATTGACGAACAAGCAATAATTCAAGCCGTTGACCCCGACAAAGACGTTGACGGCTTCCATCCCGTCAATGTTGGCCGTATGTCGCTCGGGCTTCCCTGCTTTCTGAGTGCCACCCCGGCGGGTATCATTGAGCTGCTACGCCGCTACGATATACCGACCAAAGGCAAACATTGCGTCGTATTGGGTCGCAGCAACATCGTCGGCAAACCGGTGGCCACCCTTATGATGCAAAAGGCCAACCCGGGCAATGCCACCGTGACGGTTTGCCACTCCGCTACCCCCAACATCAAGGAGCTGACTCTTCAGGCCGACATCATCATCGCCGCGCTCGGACAGCCCGGCTTCGTCACCGCCGATATGGTCAAGCCCGGCGCCGTGATTATCGACGTCGGCACCACACGCGTTCCCGACCCGACTAAAAAGAGCGGCTTCCGCCTCTGCGGCGATGTCGACTTTGCCAACGTTGCCCCCCTCTGCTCCGCAATCACCCCGGTTCCCGGCGGCGTCGGCCCTATGACCATCTGCTCCCTGATGCTCAACACCCTCCAAGCCGCTCAAAGCAAATGACTTTGTTGGCGGATTTGTTGGCTTACATTTTGCCGCTGCTGCCTCAGATGGAGGCGCAGCCGCAAGCGGCGGAGTTGATATTCGCCGGCGACGCAATGATGCACGAAGCCCAGATTTCCGCCTCTCGTACCCCGGACGGTCACGACTTTTCCGGCTATTTCGACTCAATCCGCACATGTATCGAGTCTGCCGACTTCGCAGTGGTGAATTTTGAGGCGCCGCTCGGCGACAAGCCATATCGCGGATACCCCTGTTTTTCCGCTCCCGATGAATATCCCCGCGCCCTTACCGATGCGGGGTTTGACTTTTTTCTGCTGGCCAACAACCATATTCTTGACCGCCGCGACAGGGGTTTGCACCGCACCATCTCACGGCTTGACTCCTTGGGCATTCCACACTGCGGAATTTACCACAACGCGGCGCACCGCGACTCGCTCTGCCCCCATATCGTTGACATCAACGGTTTTAAGGTAGGTATTCTCAACTATACTTACGGCACCAACGGCATTACCATTCAACACGATGCCTTGGTGAACTATATAGACACCGCCGCGATAGCCCGCGACATCTGCCAAGCTCGCACTGCCGGAGCGGAACTGATAGCAGCCTGCCTCCACTGGGGCGAGGAGTATCGGCTGCTGCCCAACGCGCAGCAAAAACGCCTGGCCGACTGGCTCTGCACCAAAGATGTAGATATGATTATCGGTGGCCATCCCCACGTAATACAACCGATGGAGATGCGCCGGCATAACGGCCGCAACACCCTGGTGGTTTACTCCTTGGGGAATTTTATCTCCAATATGAAAACCGCCGACACGCGAGGCGGCGCTATGGTGCGCATACGCCTTGAGCGCGACTCGCGGGGCAAAGCCGGAGTAGCCTCGGCAGAATATTCGCTGGTGTTCACCGAACCGCCAACCCCCACGCGACCAAACTTCCGACTGATGCCCGCCGAAAAGAGTAAAGATTACCGCGCCGCAGCATTTATAAAAAATGCCGAAGCCATATTCAGCAAGCACAACATCAATGTCCCCCGAAAATGTATAGAATAGTATCCAAGGAGCATTTTTCCGAAAACGTCGTTCGCCTCGACGTTGAGGCGCCACGCATAGCCCGCGCGCGCCGTGCCGGCCATTTTGTCATAGTCATAGCCGACGCCAAAGGCGAGCGCATACCGCTTACCATCGCCGATGCCGACCCTGAAAAAGGCACAATTACCCTCGTGATTCAAGCAATCGGCGACTCAACCCGCAAAATCTGCTCTATGGAGCCGGGTCAGGAACTCCACGACGTAGTCGGCCCCTTGGGTCGCGCTACAAATATCCGTCAGGGCGGCACGGTGGTATGCTGCGGTGGCGGCGTCGGTGTTGCCCCTCTCCTACCCATAATCAAGGCGATGAAGGCCGCCGGATGTCGCGTGGTTTCGGTACTTGCCGCACGAACCAAAGACCTGATTATTCTTGAAGAGCAAGTGCGCGAACACTCCGACGAAGTCATAATTATGACCGACGACGGCACTTATGGACGAAAAGGCCTCGTCACCGACGGCGTTGAGTCGGTAATTCAGCGCGAGCGGGTTGACGAAGTCGTTACCATCGGCCCGGCGGTGATGATGAAGTTCGTGGCACTGCTAACCAAGAAATACAACGTTCCTACCGTAGCCTCGCTCAACACCATAATGGTTGACGGCACCGGGATGTGCGGAGCGTGTCGCGTCAGTGTTGACGGTCGCAACCGCTTCGTCTGCATCGACGGCCCTGAATTTGATGCCCACAAGGTTGATTTTGATGAAATGATAACACGTCTACGCCAATGAGTACTCTCGATAATAAAGCGCGCACACAGATTCCGCGCGTCAAAATGCCGGAACTTGACCCGGCCTTCCGCGTCACCTCTCTGACCGACGAGGTCAATCAGGGTTTGAGCCGCGAACAGGCGGTGCTTGAGGCGCAGCGTTGTCTTAATTGCCCCAATCCGTCGTGTGTAACCGGCTGTCCGGTAGGCATCAACATTCCCGGCTTTATCAAGCGCATTGAGGCAGAAGACTTTGACGGTGCACTGTCAATATTGCGTCAAACTTCCGCTCTGCCCGCCGTATGCGGCCGCGTCTGCCCTCAGGAAAAGCAATGCGAGAGCAAGTGCATCTACAACAAGATGCACAAAGACCCCGTAGCCATCGGCTACCTCGAGCGCTTTGCCGCCGACAACGGCAATGCAGTGGGCAGTGGACAGAGAACAGAGGACAGTGTTCCTTGCCCCACTGCCCACTGCCCACTGCCCACTGCCCACTCAAAAATCGCCGTTGCGGGTTCGGGTCCTGCGGGACTGTCGTTTGCCGGAGCGATGGCTGCCTTAGGCTATGACGTTACCGTATTTGAAGCGCTCCACGAGCTTGGCGGCGTGTTGATTTACGGCATCCCGGAGTTTCGCCTGCCCAACTCAGTAGTTGAAAAAGAGATTTCCGCACTCAAAAGCGCGGGCGTGAAATTTGAAAAAGGCACCGTAATCGGCAAAACCCTCTCCTACGACGATTTGCTCTCTATGGGATTTCGCGGACTTTTCGTTGCCAGCGGCGCCGGACTGCCTCGCTTTATGAACATTCCCGGCGAGAATCTCGTTAATGTTTTGTCGTCTAACGAATATCTCACCCGCATAAACCTAATGCACGCAGGAACACCCGGATATGCCACCCCCATATATCGCGGAAAGAACGTCGCCGTAATCGGCGGCGGCAACACCGCGATGGATTCCTGCCGCACGGCCCGACGTATGGGTGCGGAGCGCGTAATGGTGGTCTACCGCCGCAGCGAAAACGAAATGCCCGCCCGCGTCGAGGAGGTTAAACACGCCAAAGAGGAGGGAGTAGAGTTTCTCACTCTCCACAACCCCATAGAGTATCTCGGCGACGACCGCGGCCACGTCAGCGCTATGCGCTTGCAGCGAATGGCTCTCGGCGAACCCGATGCCGACGGTCGCCGCTCTCCGGTAGCCATAGAGGGCGACATCGTGGAGATACCGGTTGACCAGGTAATAGTCAGCATCGGCGTTTCGCCCAACCCTCTGATACCCGCAAATATCGACGGCCTTGAAGTGACCAATCGCGGAACAATCGCCGCAGACGCGCAGACGCTCCAAACGTCGATGGCCGACATATTCGCCGGCGGCGACATTGTACGCGGCGGCGCCACAGTAATCCTTGCAATGGGCGATGGCCGTCGCGCCGCCGCCGAAATGCACAAACATCTATCGCTATGAGCTACATCGAACTTCACAACGGCCCTATGCAGGCCAAAATCAACACCCTTGGAGCTGAACTCGTCAGTTTAAAAAAGAACGGCAACGAATACCTATGGCAAGGCGACCTCAAGTACTGGCACGGCCAATCTCCTCTGCTGTTCCCCACTTGCGGTAATTGCTGGAACGGCACATATCGCATCGATTCGCAAGAATACAGCATTGAAAAACACGGCTTTGCCCGACATATGGAGTTTGACATCGTCAGCCAAACCGACTCCACGGTAACTCTTGCTCTCCATTCCGATGACGACACGCTGAAAGTCTATCCCTATACGTTCTTTCTGTTCGTCACCTACCGCCTCGGGGACAGCGATATTGAAGTGGAGTGGCTCGTTCAGAATCAGAACGACGGCACTATGTATTTCGGCATCGGCGCACACCCCGCATTCTTCCTTCCCGATTATGACACCGCAGACAGCGTTCACGGCTTCTTCAGTTTCGACACAAACAAGCCGATCACCTATCTGCTGCCTAAAGCGCAAGGATGTGCTGACGTTGATGACCCGCAAACGCTGCAACTTGATGAGCAAGGGATGATGCCGATAACGTCAACAACTTTTGACATTGATACATACATCCTTGAGTCTGCCGACGTACATCGGTGTACCCTGCTGACGCCGGAGCGGGTTCCCTATCTTGCCGTGGATTTCAGTATGCCGGTGTTATCACTTTGGTCGCCAACGGCTCAACACCCAGACTGCCCCTTCGTGGCCATAGAGCCGTGGTATGGCAGCTGCGACTCCGTCGGGTTCAGCGGCGACATATCCGAGCGTCGGCACATCAACGTACTCGACCCAGGCGCCCACTTCCGCACATCATATAAAATCATACTTTTTTAAGAAAATTTTCGTATCTTTGCGCTACTGAAACATAAGTTACATGGCGCGAGCTATCAACGAAAATACCCGTAAAAAGCCCGGTATGCTTTGGGTTCACGTCGCAGCAATGATTGCTGTGACAGCTTGGGGTATATCGTTTATCAACACCAAGGTACTTCTCGACAACGGTTTTGACCCGGTCGAGGTCTACGTGCTTCGCTGCATCATTGCCTACCTGCTGCTTTTGGCTTTCAGCTGGCGCAACATCCGCTCGCTCAACGCACAACACGAGCTGCTCTTCTTGCTCTGCGGAATATGCGGCGGTTCGGTATATTTCGTAGCCGAAAATGCCGCATTGCTCTATACGTCAGCAACTAACGTGTCGCTCATCACCTCTACATCGCCCCTTATCAACGCCCTGTTGGTAGTGCTGCTCTATAAAGACGAGCGCCCATCCAAGGGATTTATTATCGGCTCGGTAATAGCAATGGTGGGTGTAACCATGGTGGTGCTCGGCTCGGCGGGATGCACCGAGAGCAAGACCGGTTCACCGTTCGGCATACTTGGCGACGGCCTCAGCCTTATGGCGGCAATCTGCTGGAGTATTTACGCCCTGTTGCTGCGCAAGCTGCAGGCATTTTACTCGGCAATAGTGGTGACGCGCAAGACGTTCTTCTACGGACTGCTGACCTCACTGCCGCTACTGCTGCTCGAGCACTCTCACATTACCCTCGAAACATTCACTCGCCCTCAAGTATGGATTAACCTCCTGATTCTGGCGCTGTTTGCATCATCATTGGCATTCGTAATCTGGGCATGGGTAATCTCCAGAATGGGAGCCGTGAAAGCCGGCAACTATCTGTATTTCCAGCCCATAGTCACGTTGATTTTCGGATACTTCGTGTTGCATCAAGCCATGAGCCTTATGGGTCTGGCAGGATGTGTATTGACAATTCTCGGCGTATATTGCGGCGAACGCCTCTCAAAGGAACGCCGCCGCTTACATCACTAACAACTTACTTAAATGCAGTGGGATAAACTAATTTCCGACAAACGTTTCGGACTCGAAACATACCATAACCATCGCGGAGCAACCCGCAGCGACTTTGTGCGCGACTATGACCGCCTGGTCTTCTCCTCGCCCTTTCGCCGACTTCAAAACAAGACGCAGGTGTTCCCGCTGCCGGGAAGCATCTTCGTCCACAACCGTTTGACCCACAGCCTTGAGGTTTCGTGCGTTGGTCGCTCACTGGCTCGCGAGGTTGTTGACGGCCTGCTGACCAAATACGCCTCCGAATCGTGGCGCACCAAGCTGCTCGACATCCCCGACATCGTTGCTGCCGGATGCCTTGCCCACGACCTCGGCAACCCACCGTTTGGCCACAGCGGCGAAAAAGCCATATCCACGTTCTTCTCCGAAGGACCCGGCAAGGCTTTGCAAGCCGAACTCACTGAAGAGCAATGGTGTGACCTCATAAACTTCGAGGGAAACGCGAACTCTTTCCGCCAGCTCACGCATCAGTTCAACGGTCGCCGTCCCGGTGGGTTTGCAATGACTTACTCAATGCTTGCAGCCATCGTAAAATATCCCTACGAGAGCCGCGCTGCCGTCTGGGCCAACAAATTCGGCTTTTTTTGCACCGAACGTGCAGGTTTTGAACGCATTGCCACGGAGCTCGAAATGCTTCGACTCCCCTCCCCCGAGAGTTATGTCAAATATGCGCGCCACCCGCTGGTATACCTTGTGGAAGCTGCCGACGATATATGCTATGAGGTAATGGACATTGAAGATGCGCATAAACTGAAAATTCTGAGCCACGATGAAGTTATGAAGCTGCTGCTCGGATTCTACTCGCCCGAACAGCAAGCACACAAACTCGAAATTATGGAGCGTATAGCCGACCCCAACGAAAAAGTCGGCTATATGCGCTCGTGCGTGGTCGGTACACTCGTAGAATGTTGCGCCGAGACATTCCTTGCCAACGAGGATGCCATTCTCAACGGCACATTCTCCGGCACACTGCTCGACCGCATCCGCCCGGCTGAACGAGAAGCATATGAGGCTTGCAACCGCCTATCCTGGGCAAAAATATACTGTGCCCCCGACGTGGTTGACATTGAGTTGGCCGGTAACCGCATCATCACTTTCTTGATGGATAAACTTATCCACGCCGTACGCTTCCCCGAGCTGAACTATTCGCGTCTGCTGTTGAGCAAGGTTCCGGAGCAGTATGACGTTCACTCCGACGACCTCTTCACCAAAGTACAGGCCGCCGTTGACCACGTAGCATCAATGACCGACGTCTACGCTCTCGACCTCTACCGCCGCCTTAACGGACAAACTCTTCCCGCCGTATGAAACATCTGCTTTCTCTTCTGTTTTCACTCCTTGCCGCAGTTTGCACCTGCACTGCCGCGACATATTCGGTCAGCACCGTTCCCAACGTACACCTGGCCGACAGCACCCGCTTCGTTTCCAACCCCGACGGCATTCTTTCGGCCAACGCAGTTGCCGCTGCTGACAGCAATCTCCAAAATCTTATGCATCAGACCTCTGCCGAGGTGGTCTGCGTGGCGGTTGACAACATTGACTCCGACATCGACGACTTTGCCACTAACCTGTTTCGCAGCTGGGGGATCGGCAAAAAAGACAAAAACAACGGCCTACTTCTGCTGATAGTCAAAGACCAGCGCCAGGTAGTTATCCGCACCGGCACCGGCCTTGAGGGCCTGCTGCCCGACGGTCTTTGCGGCTCCATCATCCGCGCAAACATCATTCCCAACTTCCGCAAGGACGACTATGACACCGGCACCCTCGGCGCACTCTCCGACATCGCTTCCATACTCTCCAATCCCGAAGCGCGACAAGAGATTCAAAGCAAATATGCCAATAACAGTACTGACTCCGGCAGCGACTTCAACCTCTTTGGCTTCTACCTGACCATATGCGCCGTAATAGCGGCGATTTGCCTGGTATGGGTATTAACCGTAATGATTTCCTCGACCAAACTTACCCGCTATCAGAAATACCTCAAGGCCGACTCAATCTATTCCACGATGCTTTTCGCGTCATTTATCGGCTTGGGGCTCCCGCTGATAGCATTCATTCCGCTCGCGCGTTGGCGGCATCAGCTCCGACGAGGCAAACATCTCTGCCCCGACTGCGGAACACGGATGAAGCTCGTTGACGAAAAGCACGACAACGACTACCTCAACCACGCGCAAGACATTGAAGAGAAAATCGGCGCGATAGACTATGACGTGTGGCTCTGCCCCAACGATGGCGAAACGGAAATAATTCCATACATTCAGAAATCGTCGGCATTCACAGAATGCCCCATATGCCACGCCCGCACTATGCGTGTGGTCAGCGACCGCACCACCGTGCAGCCCACCACGCTGCACACCGGAACCCGCGTGGTTGAGAAACGATGCCTCAACTGCGGATTTGACGACAACGAATACTTCACACTGCCCCGCGTAGTGCCGATTGTGGTTGGCGGAGTTGGTGGCGGAGGACGCTCAGGCGGCGGTGGAGGCTTTGGCGGCGGCTCATTCGGCGGCGGATTTACTGCAGGAGGCGGCGCATCCGGAAGATGGTAAGATGAAGCACTCCTCAGTCATATTACTGATTGCAGCCACGCTGTTGCTCGCATCCTGCTCGTCAAAAAAAGCAGTGGCAATAAAGAGTAACCGCCCACAGCCGACGGTTGTCCCCACCACCACGCCATCAACCGACAAGCAGGTGAGAGAACTCATTCGCCGCGCCCGCACATGGATTGGCACGCCATACGTCTACGGCGGCCACACACGCCGCGAAGGCACCGATTGCTCGGGCATGATTATGGAGCTGTTTCTCGACGTTTATAACCTCAAAATGCCACGTTCCTGTGCTATGCAGCGCGACTTTTCGCAAGTAGTTCAGTTCGACGATATGCAGCCGGGCGACCTCGTGTTTTTCACCACCGACAAGAACTCCTCCCGCATAAACCACGTAGGACTCTACATTGGCGACAACCGAATGATTCACGCTTCATCATCACGAGGAGTCATGGAGTCAGGACTCGGCGAAAAATACTGGCAAAACAACTACCACAGCAGCGGCACGGTAATCAGACGCACCACCGCGCCGAAAGTTTCCACACCGATAATTTCGACGCCGGTTTTAGCCCCCATAATTGACCAACACGTTGACTCGATCTATGTCACAGACCCCGCAATATTCGATTGAACTGCTGGCTCCGGCCCGCAACGCACAAACCGCCATAACGGCGCTGCGCTGCGGGGCAGATGCCATCTATATCGGCGCTCCCAGCCACGGTGCCCGCGCCGCAGCCACCAACTCGGTAGCCGACATCGCCGAGGTCTGCGAGTTTGCTCACCTGTTTAACGCCCGCGTCTACGTGACGCTCAACACTCTGGTCTACGACAACGAGCTGAAAGACGTTGAGCGCCTGATTTGCGAACTTTATAGCATCGGAGTCGATGCTCTGATTGTGCAGGATCTCGGAATCTTGCGCCTCGACATCCCCCCGATTGCCCTCCATGCCTCCACGCAGTGTGACATCCGCACTCCGAAAAAAGCCCTGTTTCTTCAAGAGCTCGGCTTCTCGCAGTTGGTGCTTCCACGCGAGCTAACATTAGAGGAAATACGGCTGATGCGCAGCGTTGTTAAAGTTCCACTTGAAGTATTCATTCACGGTGCGTTATGCGTCAGTTACTCCGGAGCCTGCTACGCCTCACTGCTATGCGGAGGCCGCTCGGCCAACAGGGGCGAATGCGCACAAATTTGTCGGCTTCCATACGACTTGACCGACCGCGACGGCAACGTCCTGATGCGCAACAAACATCTGCTATCGCTCCGCGACCTCAACCGCCTGCCCAACCTCCGCGAGCTATTCAACGCCGGAGTGTCATCGCTGAAAATCGAGGGGCGCTTGAAGGACGAAAACTACGTCAAGAACGTGGTAAGCGCCTATGACTCAGAGCTTCGACGCTTGGGGGTAAGCCGCACATCCGACGGCACAGCGGAGCGCACATTCACCCCAGACGTTTCGCGCAGTTTCAACCGTGGCTTCACGTCGCATTTTCTTTACTCCCCGATGCCTGCAAAAAACTCCCTGGCAAACTTCAACTCCCCCAAAAGCATCGGGTCGGAAGTGGCAAGCGTGTCGGCCATAAAAGAGAAGAAAATTATCCTCAAAAACATCTACGAACCGATTTCCAACGGCGACGGCCTCAACTTCAACGGCGGCGGATTCCGCGTAAATCGCTTTGAATCCCCCAATATCCTCCACGTCACCGAAAACATTTCCGGACTAAAACCCGGCACTATTCTGCGCCGCAATTTCGACAAAACGTTTACCGACAGCTTGAACACAGCCAAGTATGCAACAAGAGATATACCTCTGTCAGCCAGGCTGCGAAAAAGCGGAAATAAAGTAATACTTGAAGCAGAAGATGGGACCGCCGCCGTTATGCAGCTGCCCGAAATAGAAGCCGCCAAGACCCCTCAGGGCGACAATCACCGCAAAATTATCGCCAAACTTGGCGACACTATTTTTCGCCTCGCGGAGTTCGACAACCAAATTCCCGATATTTTCATTCCCGCATCAGCTTTGACAGAGCTGCGCCGACAGCTGGTCAGCAATCTCCTTGCAGGGCGCGCCGCCCGCTTCTACCGCCCGCTGCGTTTACCCGAAAACGCTGAGGCCAAATGTCCGATTGAGCCGACCAACGTTGCCAACCGATTGGCCGCTCAGGTGTATCGCGACCACGGAATCACCGCGCCCATTATTCCCGCTTGGGAGGTCAAGCCACCGATCAGCGGCGAACACACCGTAATGACCACGCGCTACTGCCTGCGACGCGAACTGGGGGCATGTTTAAAAACACCCCAAGGCAAAAACCTGCCCGCCGAACTTATTCTCACCTCGCCCAACATCCCTACCCCACTCCGCCTCAACTTTGACTGCAAAAACTGCCAAATGCAAATAACCCTAACCCCCAACGCCTAACGCCCAACCCCTAACACCCAAAGCCCGACTATGGAATCCATCAGACAACTTTATAAAATCGGCTACGGTCCCTCCAGCTCCCACACAATGGGTCCCCGCAACGCCGCAAAAGCCTTCGGCAAGAAAAACCCTCAAGCCGCACGTTTTGAAGTCACACTCTACGGCTCGCTCGCTGCAACCGGTAAGGGCCACCTCACCGACAAGGCCATCATTGACGTACTCTCCAAAGTAGCACCAACGGAGATAATTTGGCAGCCGGATGTCTTTCTTCCATTCCACCCTAACGGAATGACGTTCACCGCGTTCAACTCCGAAGGTAAAGTAATTGATGAAGTTACGCAATACTCAATCGGCGGCGGTGACGTGGTGTCAGAAGGCGAATCACGCCAAGGAGCAGAGCAGGTCTACGATATGACAACAATCTCCGACATCCTGAAATGGTGCGACACCACAGGCCATTCCTTTTGGGAATACGTGGACCAATGCGAAGACAGCTCTATCTGGGAATACCTCGCCAAGGTGTGGGACACGATGAAAATGGCCGTGCAACGCGGCATTGAAAACGAGGGCGTGCTTCCCGGCGGACTCGGAGTCGCACGCAAAGCAACGAGCTACTATATGCACGCCTCAGGCTATAACGCATCGCTGAAATCTCGCGGACTGGTCTACGCCTACGCCCTCGGCGTCAGCGAGGAGAATGCCGCCGGCGGCAAGATTGTCACCGCCCCTACCTGCGGCTCCTGCGGAGTTTTACCCGCAGTGCTCTACCACCTCCACACTTCCAAGGGATTCAGCGAGCAGCGCATCCTCCGCGCACTGGCCACGGCAGGACTGTTCGGCAACGTGGTCAAGCACAATGCCTCGGTCAGCGGTGCCGAAGTGGGCTGCCAGGGTGAGGTAGGAGTGGCCTGCGCAATGGCCGCTGCTGCCGCAAGCCAACTTTTTGGCGGAACACCCCGCCAGGTTGAATACTCCGCCGAAATGGGCCTGGAGCATCACCTCGGACTCACATGCGACCCGGTGTGCGGCCTGGTGCAGATTCCCTGCATTGAACGCAACGCCTATGCCGCCGCACGTGCCCTCGATGCCAACCTCTATTCAGCATTTTCCGACGGCCGCCACTCCGTCAGCTTCGACCGCATCGTAGAGGTTATGAAGCAAACCGGCCACGACCTCCCCTCTATCTACAAAGAAACCTCCAAAGGCGGCCTCGCCACCATCCACTAAGGCAGTTCCCTTAGCAAGAGGATACTATTGTAAGACTAAGCACCACCAACCACGAATAAGAAAGTCCGACATGAAGCCGACAGTAACTTATATTGAAAAGAAATTTGAGGAGTTCAACCGCCAAATTTTTGGCGGTCGGCTTCCCAAATTACCGATTGAGCTTTCAGATGCATCCGGGTTTCTTGGCAAATGCGTGTTTCACCAACGCCGCCTTCCTAACGGGCTGAAAGAGTATGGCGATTTCAGGTTGCGCATAAACACCCGTATTGACCTGCCTGAAAATGTTATTGAAGATACCATCATCCACGAGATGATTCATTATCTCATTTTATGGACCGGACTCCAAGACACGTCTGACCACGGCGATATTTTCAGGGCCATTATGACGAGTATCAACACCGCCCATGGCCGAAACATCTCAGTTCGTCATCACAACTCGGCAGAGGAGGCAGAACAGGCCGTCAGCACAAAACGCACCTGGCACGTTATTGCTGCAATATACTTCAAGACAGGTAAAACGGGAGTCAAGGTTCTGCCCCGAACTGTGCCTAAAATACTTGATTACTACAGAGTCGCCGTTGCTCACCGCGAAGTGCAGGAAGTCAGACTATATCTACACGACAACCCATTTTTCAATCGTTATCCAACCTCAGCCGCGCTCCGCATTCACGACATTGACAAAGACTTGCTCGAATCAAACCTTGCCAAAGCTCGTCCCCTTAAAATCAATGGCTCTCAAATAGTAGAAGAAAGATGATATGATGAAACAACTCGTCAAACCCGCTTATGAAGTACACACTGCGGCTCAAGAAAGGCAGGAGGATGCTCCAACAATGCCGAAACAGTCATTGCGCACCATCGATGACTATTACCGCGAAATGCGCGAAACGGCCAGCCAACATTTCCGCAGCTAACGCTATGACAAGAGCCGAGGAACGTCCTACATGCAGGAGAAACTGATGATACAACTACCCGACAAGTCAATCGTTGCTGACAAATTCACCATCAATTCTTTTATAAAGTTTATCTCTGTGGTAGGATTTAAAAGCGTTGAGGCGTTGGGCATCATGTATGGCAAGCAGCCGATTGTCAGTCGGACTGAACCCGCAAAGCCTCAAAATTATAAACGCGCAGACAATGGTTGGTGGGTTTTGAGCAACTGCCCAACGGTTAAGATTGGGCAGTATGTCAACGAAATAGCCGAACGCTTAAACCTCCGAGCATATGCCGAACTCGCATTAAAATAATGCACTATGGAGAAACTCGATGATTATGACAATTATAACTTTCTCGACAACCTCACCGGCGATTCACAAAGAAATGCCGAAGTCAATCATTACTTCGCCTACGTGACTTTCACGGATTTCTCCACTAGCCTGTGGCAGTTTTAGGTAGCCGGATATTTGTTCGAACGACTTCATTTGGTCAACACGACACATCTACCAAAATACTTGACAACCCCGCAATTCAAGCTCTTATTCTCAACAATCAACAATGGTTGTTTCTTCTTGACAATCAACGATGTGTAAATCTTTCTGCAAAAAACTTGCAAAAATATTTGCACATCTCAAAAATTCTCACGACCTTTGCAGTGCAAAAAAAACGAAAAAGGTGCCATAGCTCAGTTGGTAGAGCAAAGGACTGAAAATCCTTGTGTCCCC
>JAMPBN010000007.1 GCA_023666665.1 Prevotella sp.
TAAATTTTCAGGTGTTTTTTAGGCCGTTTTTAGGAACATCTAACTGAACACCCTAGTTGTTTTATTGTTTTATTTTTGCAAATGTAGCAAAAAATAACGATATTCGCGAAAAATTTCTTTAATTATGGAAAACAAGAAGGAAAAAGTGGTTGTTATCGGCGGCGGTTTTGCCGGTCTTAACCTAATTAAGAACTTGGACCGCAAGAAGTTCGACATTGTGTTGGTTGACCGTCATAACTATCATAGTTTTCCGCCTCTATTCTATCAGATAGCATCGAGCGGTCTTGATCCGGGCAGCATATGCTTCCCGCTGCGTCGTGAATTATATCGGCGGCTCGACGGCGAGGGAGTTTCGCTCTCAATGGGCGACGCAAAGTGCATTGATGTAAACCGCAAAGTTGTTATCACCGACCACGAGGAAATACATTACGACAAGGTAGTCATTGCCATCGGCACGGGTAATAACTTCTTCAATATGCCTGAGTTGATTGAAGACGTATTCACTATAAAATCAGCTCCGCAGGCAATACGCTGCCGCAACCAGATTCTTTGGAATCTTGAAGAGGCGGCAATATGCACCGACCGTGAGCGTCGCCGCAAATTGTTGACGTTTGTGGTTGTTGGCGGTGGCCCGACCGGGGTAGAAATTGCCGGAGCCCTCGGCGAGATGAAGCGCTACGTGTTGCCGCGTGAATATCCGTCGATTCCACAATCTGATTTCCGCATTCTGCTTGTTGAGGCCGCGCCGAAACTTTTGGGCACAATGAATCCGAAATCATCGGACGATGTGCAGAAATATCTCAATCACCTGATGGTTGATGTTAAGACCGGTGTGGGTATGAACTCGTATAAAGATGGCGTGGCCAGACTTGCCGACGGCCAGTCAATCCATGCCGACACCGTAATTTGGACTGCCGGTGTCACCGGTATCAACCTGCCGATTCTCGGCGCAAACATTCAGCGCACTCGAGGCAATCGCCTGGAAGTTGACGGCTGCAATCGCGTAAAAGGACTTCAGGATGTATATGCCGTGGGAGACATCTGCTTGATGCCCGACGTTGACAAAGCATTCCCCAACGGACATCCGCAACTCGCTCAGGTTGCCATTCAGCAATCTCGTCTGCTCGCCAAGAACCTGAATAAAGCAGCATGTAGGGAATTTGTGTATAACGACAAGGGCACAATGGCCACCGTGGGGCGCAACCGAGCTGTAGCAGATATTGGGAAGATGCACCTTAGCGGCTTCCCGGCATGGTTTATATGGATGTTTATCCACCTGATTTCAATACTTGGAATGCGCAATAAAATCTCCGTTCTCATCAACTGGATTTGGGCATATTTCAGCTATCAGTCGAGCTTGCGCATACTGATTCGGCCCGACAAATATCCTGTAAAGAACCGCTGGAGAGAAAAATAATGAAGAAATTACTATTAATATTAGCAGGCCTGACCCTCGCGGCAGGCCTGTCTGCCGTAGAATTGAGATATTATCCCTACGAACTGAAATTGCGCCACGCGTATAACCTCGCCTCAATGTCGCGAACTACCACACCCGGGGTGCAGGTTGAATTTGGACTCGCTGTCTCCCGGCAATCGTGCAGCCAAAGCGGCAATTGATATTGCGCTACACGACATGACAGGAAATATAAAGGGTCAGCCCTGGTGGCGAATCTATGGCTTGAATGCATCAAAAGCGCCCAACACATCTTATACCGTTTCGGTTGATTCGCCCTCTGAACTCGCCGCAAAGCTGGCGGAAGCTGAGCCGTATAAAGTCATCAAAGTCAAGATGGGAGTAGTTGGCGACCGTGAGATGATTGAAACAATAGGTACTCAGACCGATCGCCCGATATGTGTCGATGTGAACCAAGGTTGGAAAACCAAAGAAGAAGCATTTTCGTGCGCCGTAAGTGCCGCCTCCCAACTCGCTCCGCTTGCCGACTGGGTTGACCTTGACGGCAATCTGCTCATTGCCAACGACCCGTATGTCGGTATGCAAATCGTTGATGGTAAAGTCACGCTTTCAGGCCTCCCGGGTATCGGAGTTCTCAAAAAATGATTGTTCGAACAAAATAATTAAGGAGGCTGCGCTTTTGAACGCAGTCTCCTTAAATTTCTCAGATATTATTTACTTATTGTAGTTTTTCTGCGGCGGCGCGGGTCTTGTCGGCAAGTGCATCAGCAGCATCGGCAGCCTTTCCGAGAATGTCGTGAAGCTTATCTGCAGCCTTTTCCTTGAGGTCAGCGGCTTTTGCAGCTGCCTGTTCTTTTAATTCGGAGGCTTTGACAGCTGCCTGTTCCTTAAACTCTGAGGCTTTGTCGGCCATCGCTTTTGCACCTTCTTTTGCAGCGACCTTGGCTGCATCGGTGCTTACTTGTGCGGCTGTTTTGGAAACTTCAGCCGCCTGTTTTGCTATAGTTTCGTTTGTGTTCATAGTTATTCTTGTCCGAAGATTACGATTCGGTTCCAGTTATTTGTAGAATAGGGTTGTGTTGTGCTACCTTCAGCTGCTTTAACCAGGCGGTCAGCGGTGATTCCGTAGTTGTTTACAAGGATGTCGTAAACGGCCTGAGCACGGCGTTCGGAAAGCTTCTGGTTGTAGGCTGCGGTACCGGTGTCTTTATCTGCGTAGCCGGTAATAGTTACCTTGGCCTTGGGATGGGCTTTCATATATTCTGCCACGTTGTAAACGTTGACCATCTCCATCGGTGATACTTTTGCAGAATTTATGGTAAAGCGAACGGTGGTCAGCATCGGAGTTTCTTCAACAACAGGTTCTGGAGCGGGCGCGGGTTTAACTTCCGGGCAGGGAAGCTGGCTTTCGGCAGCAGCAAGAGCGGCGGCGGTAACTGCAAGTTCATCGCGGAGGTCATTGACCTGATCATTGAGAGAGGCAATGTATGCAGCATCTGCGCAGGGGTCATATGTTTTAAAGCTCTTTCCGCCAATGTTGAAAGTCAAACCGCCGGTTGCTTGGAATGCAATGTCAACAGGAGCATCTCCGGCAATGTTATTGAAGTTATCGCCGGCAAAGCTTGAACGGGCTTCGAGGAAGAAGTCAACGTACTTGCAAAGGCGGAAACGGAACTGAATACCTGCGCTTACAGGGAGCATCCATGAATTAGGTCTGAGTTCACCACCATCCATAACATTGCGGGCTTCGGTGTTGCCACCAAAGTGGTGAACGTAAGTGCCGCCAATTCCTACAAAAGGAATTACGCTGACCGGACGGTTGAGATTAACTCCACCAATTGAGTTACACATATCCCACATAATATCGCCATTAATGGATGCGGTGCGGTAATGAAGATTGCCGCCGCCGAGTCCCTCAACGTTATTGCCATAGTAGCCGCTAAAGCGGAACCCAAAATAGGGTGAGAACCAGCGACCAAATCCGAGGTTATAAGTTGCGCCGATGTGTTTCTTTTCGTGCTTGAAGCCCTCCATTACGGGGAGATTTATACCGGCACCGAGTTGGATAAACCAGCCGTCACGCCAAGTATTGTAGTAATGAACGTCACATTCAGGGACTTCAGTAATTGTGATGGATTCCTGAGTAACAACTGCATTCTGGGCAGAGAGGGGAACAGCACTGCCAACGATGGCCATAGCCATTAACGAGAGCAAAGATTTCTTCATTTTGTCAAACAGTTAGAACGTTAATAAGTGTTTATGTTTGACAATTAAACAAAACCCCCTCCCAAAAAGTTCAATTAGCTGAAGTATTTGGATTTGGGGTGGGAGATTATGATGCCGCAGGTGGAAGCATCGGGATACATTCCGCCGGATTCGGTGAGAGTGATGCCGAGTTCGCCCAGGTGCAAGAGTTTGTCTAATTCAAAAATCAGGGAGTGGTCGGGTAGGGAAGGATAACCTACAGCAGGTCGGATGCCACAATCCTCAGGCACTCCCCAAAGCTCTGTTTTTACCTTTGAGTGAAGCCATTGGGTAGCAGCTTCTGCCAGACGGTGACATAAAATTTGACACATCAAAGATGTATAGTCATCAAGGCCATCAAAGTTGCTGACAACAGTTGTTGCAAATAAACCGACGTGATCGTTTGCCGTGGCAATAAAGTCGGACAGTGCCGGACATTCTCCATTTACTGCATTCGGTTTTAGTGTGCGCGGTGTATGCATAGCGATGTCTCCGACAATAATGCAGTCCTGCTGTCTGTGTGCAGGTGCGATGATAACGCGGGCATTGACAGTGGCATCAAGAAATTTCAACTCTTCTTTCGCTCTATTTATTAAGCCGTTGACCTGCGTATTGCTAAAATCCGGAACCATTGACCATTCTCCTAAAAATGCTCTCCAATTGATTAATGGCGACAGTTCAGCAATAGTCGGGTGAAAATCAAATGCGCCAATATGCTTTGGGGTGGGTGCCGGCTCGATAACTGCAATATTGCGTTTGGCCGCTTCTTCAATAGAAAGTCTTCCGACGTCATTAACAAATTTCTCACGCAGGGCTTCTTGCTTCGCTTTAATTTCCGGTTCCAGAATATTAATATTAAGTGCAATACGCGGCAAGGATGCTGCATCAGAAGTGCGAACAACCACTCCGGAATATAGAGGAGCAATTTTTACTGCGGTGTGCATATCAGAGGTCGTTGCACCGCCAACAAAAAGCGGGATTTTTAGTCCTTGCTTTTCCATTTGACGCGCAACGTCACACATTTGTTCCAAAGATGGAGTTATCAACCCACTCAAGCCAATCATATCGGCGTTGTGATTGATTGCGGCCCTGATTATATCCTCAGTCGGAACCATAACGCCAAGGTCCAAGACTTCAAATCCGGAGCAGCGCAAAACGGTTGCCACAATATTTTTGCCAATGTCGTGAACATCGCCCTTGACAGTTGCCAATACAAATTTAGGACGCGATGATGTTTGTACCGTTGCCTCGTTGCTAATTAACGGTGTTAGGCGGTCAACAGCTTTTTGCATAACGCCGGCAGCTTTCACAACCTGAGGGAGAAACAACTCGCCACGTCCAAACATTTCGCCAACAAGATTTATAGCATTCATCAGCGGTCCGTTGATAATTTCCATCGGCGACATCCCGTCGGAGAGTTTTGTTTCTACGAGAGCCAAAACCTCCTTTTCGTTTAAGTTTACACCGGTTTGTTTAATTTCTACAGCCTCTTTGTTTTTACTTTTTGAATAAGTTATGCTGTCGGCCACCTCAACGAGTCGCTCCGTGGCATCAGCTCGGCGATTAAGCAGAACATCATCAATGGCCTCAAGCATCTGAAGGGGCATTTCCGGTGTTCGGCTTATCGGCGCTGAGGGGTTGACAATCGCCATACCAAGCCCGGCGGCACGTGCGTGTTCCAAAAACAATGCGTGCATTGCCTTACGGATGTCATTTTTACCACGGAATGCAAAAGACAGATTGCTAATTCCGCCGCTGACGCGAGCACCGGGAAGGTTCTCGACAATCCATTCTGTTGCGCGGATAAAGTCTATTGCATAATTGGCGTGTGCCTCAATACCGGTTGCCACGGCCAAAACATTTGGGTCGAAAACAATTTCTTCGCCTCGAAATCCGACTTGTTCTGTCAAAATTCGGTAAGCGCGTTGACAGATTTCAATGCGGCGATCAAATGTGTCGGCTTGCCCCTGTTCATCAAATGCCATTACCATAACTGCAGCACCGAGTCGCAAAATCTTGCGTGCTTGCTCTATGAATTTTACTTCGCCTTCTTTCAGACTGATAGAGTTTACGATTGAGCGGCCTGGCAGCAATTTTAATGTTAACTCTATCAGCGGAAAGTTGGATGAGTCAATCATCAAAGGAACTTTTGAGGTTATCGGGTCAAGAGAAAGCTGACGCACAAACTCGGTCATCTCCTTTGTTGCATCAAGCATTGCATCGTCCATATTAATATCAAGGACTGATGCGCCGTCTGCAACTTGACGAGCCGCTACTGCTACGGCTTCTTCCGTATCGCCGTTTTGAATCAGTTTCAGGAAATTGCGACTACCCGCAACGTTGCATCTTTCGCCGACTTTAAAGAACTTGTCTGAAACAAATGCTTCGTTGGCTGACAACTGAAATAGATTTTTAACCGCTGCAGGTTTACGCGGAACTGCTTGACTCACCGAGGCCGAAATGGCGCGAATATGATCGGGTGTTGTGCCGCAACACCCGCCGACGATATTAACCATTCCGCGTTCCAAAAGTCGGCGCAAGGTAAATGTCATATGTTCCGGTGTCTGTGAGTAGCGTCCTAATTCATCGGGTAGTCCGGCGTTGGCGTGAATTGATATATAGAAACCAATCGACTGCAGTCTTTCTATGTAAGGCAGTAGTTGTTCAATGCCAAATCCACAGTTTAAACCGATGGAAAGAGGCCGGGCGTGAGATACTGAAATCACAAAAGCCTCAAGGCTTTGGCCGGTTAGCAGACGACCGTTGTTATTCAAAGTTGCCGAAATTATCAATGGAATATCATTGTCTCCCATTGCACGTTGGCAAGCAGAAATTGCCGCCTTAGCATTCAATGAATCAAAAACCGTTTCTATTAATAAAACGTCAACACCTCCGTCAATCAAGCCGCGTACTTGCTCATAATATGCGGCTTCCATTTCGTCAAATCTTACTGTATCTGAAATAGAGAGCGAAACGTTTGTGGATCCCATACTGCCGGCAACATATCTGTCATCACCGGCTGCTTGTCGTGCAAGTTTCGCAGCAGCAAAATTTATTTCATATACCCGGTCAGAAAGTCCATATTCCGCCAAACTAAGAGCGTTGGCGTTAAACGTGTCTGTCTCTATAATATCCGCTCCGGATTCAATATATTCGCGATGAATTTGAGTAATCAACTCGGGGTGTGTCAGCACCAAAGCATCATTGCATCCGCTTCCGCCAAGGCGCTGAATCATAGTGCCCATTGCACCATCAAGCACCAATACCCGGCGCTTTAATTCATCACGAATATTCCTGCGCATTAAAATACCTCCTTGGCTATTCTTTTAACGCTTTCTGATGCCATAAGCGTGTAATAATGCAGTCCGGGGACTTGGTGAGCAATCAAATCTTTGCTCTGCATAATACACCATTCAGCGCCAACTTCAATCACTTCGTTATCCGATTTGCAATTGCATAGCTCCGCCTTAAGCATATCGGGTAATTCGCACGCAAACACCTGCGGGAGCAAAGTGCGTTGCTTCAGATTAACAATGGGTTTAAGCCCGGGGATAATGGGAACTTTTATTCCGGCAAGTCGGCATTTATCAACGAATGAATAGTATTTTTCGTTGTTGAAAAACATCTGTGTTACAAGATACTGAGCTCCTGCATCAACCTTTGCTTTGGCTATGGCTATGTCACGCTCGGCAGATTCTGCTTCGGCGTGCACTTCGGGATAGCAAGCCATTCCGTAGTTAAACGGCGTATCAATTCCCTTGATTTCAGTACCGTCAAGTGCAACACCGCGATTGAATTCATTTACCTGAGCCTGCAAATCCATAGCGTGAGCGTGATACTCGGCCCCCGGTGTTCGCGGTGCACATTTTTCGTCACCTCTGAGCAGCAACAGATTATGTATGCCAAGGTAATTCAAATCAATCAGTGCAGATTCTGTTTCTTCTTTTGAGAATCCCTTGCAGATAATATGTGGCACAGCCGGAATACCATATCGATATTGAATGGCAGCAGCTATGGCAACAGTGCCGGGTCGTTTGCGTTTGGCATCGTTATGGTGTGAAGTTATATTGATATATTTAGGGTCAAACTCTCGCAGACGGTCAATCACATTATAAACCGTTTGTATGTCATTGCCTTTTAGCGGAGGCAAAATTTCAAACGAAAATATTGGTCCGGAGGCGCTGTTTATGCTCTCTACTACAGTCATAAAATTATTTTTAATGCGCAAAGTTACTGATTTTAAACCGAAAATTCGTAAATTTGAGGGTATGAAAATGAAAAATATTTTATTTGCAGCCTCTCTGTTGCTCTCTATAAATACAATCAATGCGGTTTCGCCCGTAACTTCAGAATCTAATCCCGACGGTGCACTCTCGGGGCGCAATATCGCACTTTGGCAGAGTCATGGACGATATTATGACGCTGCTGAGGACAGATGGAAATGGCAACGTTGCCGTCTGTTTGGAACTGTTGAAGACATTTACACGCGTTCATATGTAGTGCCATATCTTGTGCCGATGCTCGAAAACGCAGGGGCTTACGTTATGCTGCCCCGCGAACGCGATGCCAATCCCTACGAGGTTGTTATAGACAATCCGACCGAACATAACGGAAAACATAAATGGCACGAAAGCAAAACTCCGGGTTTTGCAGTAGTCAACGGCGTATTGACCGATTCCATTAACCCTTTCACGCTTGGCACTGCACGCTATGTTAAGACCATAAAAGATGCTGAAAAAGCTTCAACTGCATCATGGCGCGGTGAGATTCCCGAAACAGGAGAATATGCCGTATATGTAAGCTATCCCAAACTTGAAAAAGCAATTACTGATGCTAAATACACTGTGCATACTGCCGTTGGCGATAAAGTTTTCAGTGTAAATCAGAAAATGAGCACAGGTACTTGGGTTTATTTAGGTACTTTTCCTTTTGCAGCGTCAAAACACTCAGAGACCTTGGTATCATTATCTAATGTTACCAATGAAACCGGAGAGGTTGGAGCAGATGCCGTAAGAATTGGTGGCGGAATGGGAAACGTGGCCCGCAATGGTCAGATTAGCGGAATGCCGCGCTGGGCCGAAGCATCGCGCTACTGGCTTCAATATGCCGGAATGCCCGACTCCGTATATGCCAACCAAGAGGGCGATTATCGCGATGATATATTTTGCCGTCCCCAATGGGTTAACTATATGCGCGATGAGCTTAACGTTCCTATAGACCTCATTATGGCATTCCACTCAGATGCAGGAACGCTTGGCGGAGACTCCATAGTCGGAACTCTCGGAATATATTATACTCAAAAGAAACGTGGCCAGTTCACTGACGGCCGCACAAAGATGCTAAATGAAAAGTTGGCAAAGTCGATTGTCAATTCCGTCGTTGGTGATATACGTCAGAATTATGATTCCCGATGGGAAATGCGCAAGCTGAAAGATGCAAAATACGTTGAGGCTCGAGTTCCGGAAGTTCCGACGATGTTGCTCGAACTATTATCGCATCAGAATCTTACGGATATGCGCTACGGTCTTGACCCTCAGTTCAAGTTTGACGTTTCACGTGCTGTATATAAGGGGATATTGCGATACCTCGCCGATCAGAAATTGGCCAAATATATTGTGCAACCTCTTGCTCCATCGAAAATGTCGCTGACAGAAATATCTGCAGGGCGTTACCGTTTGAGTTGGAAGCCGACTACGGATCCATTGGAGCCAACGGCTATGCCTACCCATTACATAGTAGAAGCGCGCGAAGGTGAATTTTTCAAGCCATTGTGTGAAACAGCCGAAACTGAATTGTTTGTTGAAATACCTGAGGGCAAATTGCTGAGCTATCGCGTAATTGCCACAAATGGAGGCGGCCAAAGTTTCCCCTCAGAGATTCTTGCTGCAGGATATGTGAGAAACTCGAAGGCAACTGTAACAGTGGTCAACGGTTTTACCCGCATTGCTGCGCCTGATGTATTTGTGGCTGATTCTCTCGCTGGTTTTGGTTTATCTGACCCGGGAGTAGCCGACGGAATAAATCTTGCATACACTGGAGCGCAATATGATTTTGATCGATCCAAGCTGTGGGTTCATGATGACCAGCCCGGTTTTGGAGCTTCGCTGGCCGATATGGAGATGAAACCTGTTTTTGGCAATTCATTTGACTATGTGGTAACACATGGCCGCGCCATAATGGCCGCAGGATATTCTTTTGACAGTCAGTCAGTCGGCGCCTTTGCCAACAGCGATAATCGACCGGACTTGGTTGACTTGATTCTTGGACTGCAAAAAGAAACCAAAATTGGAGTTGGAGAGCGTCCGTCAGCGCATCACACGTTTCCCATCGAACTTCAAAATCGCCTCTCAACTTTGGCGGATAATAACGTGCCGATGTTCGTCAGC
This sequence comes from Prevotella sp., assembly GCA_023666665.1. Taxonomy (GTDB): domain Bacteria; phylum Bacteroidota; class Bacteroidia; order Bacteroidales; family Muribaculaceae; genus UBA3263. The sequence continues at coordinate 10,045 of JAMPBN010000007.1, forward strand.
GGGTCATATATAGCATCAGATTCAAAAGACAATGAATCAATTGCATTCCTGCAAAAGGTGCTTGGCATAAAGCTACGTTCCGACAGAGGCTCATCTACGGGAAGCGTCAGTGAGGTGAAGTCAATATTTTCATCTTATTTCCAGGGCGGAACATTTACCTATTCCACCATTTTGGCGCAGCAGCCGTATGCAGTAACCTCACCCGACGCAATTATACCCGGCTCGACATTGGCAGCCACGTTTATGCGCTATGACGACAATCAGTCATCGGCAGCAGTTGCATTCTCCGGTGCATCAAATAAAGTTGTAACTCTCGGTTTTCCCTTTGAGGCAGTAACCCAAACTGCCAAACGTCAAATTCTTATGAACCAGATTTTAAATTTCCTATATGATACGTCTAAATAATTACTCAACTCAGGAACTGAAACGAGTTGCCAAACTGGCGGAAGATGAATACACTCTGCTCTGTCTGACTGCAGAGGAAGTGGTTTCGTTAGATACGCACCGACTTGAGCAAATTGCCCGCGATTGCGATGCGTTGGCCGTTTATGGCAATTATGTAAAGGACGGTGAGGTTTGCAAACTCACAGATATGCAACGCGGCTCGGTTCGCGATGACTTTGACTTTGGTCCGGTGATGCTTGTCAACACTGTTGCATTACAACAAGTTGCGGCTGAAATGCCTGAGCTAAACAACGCGGCATTTTATGCCCTTTGTCTAAGGTTTTATGCCAACATAGAGTTCTGTCCGGAAATCGTTTCTGTAATGAAAACTACAAAAAAAGAAATCGCCGGAGGAGAGGAACAATTTCGCTACGTAGACCCACGAAATCGTGAGTCTCAGATTGAAAAAGAAAATGTATTTACCCAATTTCTCCAGGCAATCGGAGCAGACGTTGAACCCGGTCTGCCGGTGAGCCACGATGGGGAGTTCCCTGTAGAGGCTTCGGTGATTATTCCTGTCAAAAACAGAGCAAAAACCATCGGAGATGCAATTCGCAGCGCCTTGTCGCAAAATACTGATTTCCCATTTAACGTGATTGTGGTTGACAATCACTCTGACGACGGCACATCAGAATTGATTGAATCTATAGATGATATGAGATTGGTTCACCTGATTCCCGAACCCGGCCACGGCATTGGCGGCTGCTGGAATGCAGCGCTTGATTCCGAATGTTGCGGACGTTTTGCCGTGCAGCTCGATTCTGATGATGTATATTCTTCGGAAAACACCTTGCAACTGATAGTTGACAAATTTCGTGAAACTCAAGCAGCTTGCGTAATTGGCTCATACACGCTGACGGATTTTGACCTTAACGTAATTCCTCCTGGACTTATTGACCACAAGGAATGGACTGACGACAATGGTGCCAATAATGCGCTGCGCATCAATGGACTTGGAGCGCCACGCGCATTCTTTACGCCAATTGCCCGTAAACTGCGCTTCCCCGATGTCAGCTATGGCGAGGACTATGCAATGGTATTACGTCTTACACGAAAGTATCGCCTTGCGCGAATTTTCGACTCGCTCTATTTCTGCCGCCGCTGGGGCGGAAACTCCGACTCCAACCTCAGCCGCGACAAAATAAATGCCAACAATACGTATAAAGACTGGATTCGCTCAGTAGAAATAGTTGCCCGTCGAAATGCTAAACATTGAAGATTTTTTCAAAAAGCAACTGGCAATTTGGCCTGAGGTTGCTGCCCGTTATGAGGCGCTGAAAAATGTTGAGGTCAAAAACGTTGGAGACCATTGCGTGCAGTTCAATCCGGCGCGAGCGGTGTCTACCGCCGCCAAGGTTGATGCTGCAAGCATTGCCGCCCGACCATGTTTTTTGTGTGCCGAAAACCGACCGAAAGAGCAAATCGCTTTGGAGTGGGGCGACTATGAAATCCTCGTCAATCCCTTTCCGATTTTTCCGGGACATCTTACCATAGCTGCGAAAACGCATATCCCGCAGACTCTCGAAAGGCGTTTCGAGGATATGCAGAAACTGAGCCGTCAGCTTCCGGGTTATACTCTTTTTTTTAACGGCGCGAAAGCCGGAGCTTCTGCTCCCGACCATATGCACTTCCAGGCTGTGCCGAGCGAGTATATGCGCGTAAGCAATAAATATTTCAGCTATAAATTAAACGAAGATTTCACACCGGAATTTCTTGACCCGATGATTAACATAGTCTGCACCAATGGTGGAGCTATTGCAATTCCGCGCACAAAGCATCGACCTGACTGCTACGGCGACCTGCTTGTAAGCCCGGCCTCAATAGACCTGTGCGGAACGCTGATTGCCGTCAGACGCGAAGATTTTGACCGTCTTGACTCCAAGTTGGTTGACTCTATCATTCGTGAGGTAACTTTCCAAGAGCCGATTATCTACGTTGAATTATGCTCGCGCGGTCCTCATCAAGTCGTTGAAAACGGCGACGGTACTGTAACGGTCAAAAACCTTCTGATTGGCGACAACTTTCATTGGGAGCGATTGCAACGCCACACATTTTCGGGCAGCGTAATCTTTGACAAAGAAAGAGCATATAATCGCATACCTATCGAAGAGTATCTGAAATCAGTGATTTCATCAGAGATGTCGGCCAACAGTTCTTTTGAGTTGCTGAAAACCCACGCTATAATTTCCCGAAGCTGGGTATGGCACCAAATGCGTATAAACCGAAAACCTCTGACTTTTAAAGAAGAACCCATTCTCAGTGATGAAGAGCGTAAAGTTTGGTACGATGGTTATAACCATATACATTGCGATGTATGTTCCGACGACCATTGCCAACGCTATCAAGGTATTGACCGAATCAATGATATGGTAGCCGAAGCCGTGGAACAGACTCGCGGAATGATGTTGACCTGCAATGGGGAAATTTGCGATGCACGTTTCTCAAAATGTTGCGGCGGTGCATTTGAACGCTTTGAAACCTGTTGGGATAACGACCCTCACCCATACTTGCTTGAAGGCCGAGACTCTGCACCGGGTGAGCCATTGCCCGATTTGACTGACGAAGACGACGCGCGTCGTTGGATACTTTCCCGCCCTAAATCTTTCTGCGGAAACGTTTCAGATAACGTACTGAATCAGGTGCTGAACAACTTTGACCGCGAAACAACCCCTGACTTCTATCGCTGGACCGTTAGATACTCCCAACTCGGTTTGTCAGCACTCATCAAAGAAAAGCTGCATCAAGATTTAGGTATGATTTTGGAGTTGCGTCCACTCAAACGCGGTGTTTCCGGCAGAATTTTCCAACTCGAAATAGTTGGCGAAAAAGCGAGTATGATAATCGGGAAAGAACTGTTAATCCGTAGTGTACTAAGCCCGACTCATCTCTACAGCTCGGCTTTCGTGATTGACCGTGACGGCACAGACTTCGTTCTACACGGTGCAGGGTGGGGACATGGTGTCGGCCTCTGCCAAATTGGCGCAGCACAAATAGCCGAACTATGTTATTCACATCAGGAGATTCTTGCCCATTATTATCCGGGAACAACGCTTGAACGTATTTATTGAACATTGGCACGCCTTTTGCTATTTTAATTATGTATGAATACGTATGAATATAAAGAGGCGGTCGAAAACGCACTGAACAATCGTAACTTCCACGAAACATTCCGCCTGCTCCGCGTGATGTTATCTGCCGACAATTGGAGACAACGTGCTGATATTGAAGGTGCTGAAGAAGACTATAGCCGCATCGTTGACTATGCTCTTTCCGGAGCGCCTGACCCCTCGCGTGAAGCTCAAATTTCCGCGCTCATCACACGTATTTATTCCATTCTGGACCTGTTGCTGCGTGAGAGCCTTATCGCAGAGCATAATTCATTGTATTTCAGCGTGGCACGGACGTTGCGGCTTCGTCGCAACGAGACGCTCGTTACGGTGATTGAAGAATACGTTGCTGCCTCCCGTTCTCTTGCAAAACTTACAGGGTCAACTGATGCCGAGCGCCGACAAGCCGAAGACCTTGAAGAACGGCTTTTTGAAAGGATTTGGACCACAGTGCCATTGTCGTTTGACGAGTGCTCCGCAATCCGCAAATTTATGTCTGACGACTTGGTTTCTCAAACGGTTAAGGCAATGACAGTCGGGGCTTTGACTATGTCATTATTGCAATTTTATAGCGAACCGACATTGCGATTGCTCCTTGAATTGGCAAAACCCGAATCGGATTCAGAAATACGTATTCGTGCCACGGTAGGTGCCGTATTAGTTATGGCCCGCTGGCCACAGCGCTCCAACACTGTTGCGGTTAATCGGCAACTTGACACTCTCCGCGAGGTTTCGACTTGGCAACGCGATGTTGAGCAGACAATTATGTCGATAATACGTGCTGCCGACGTTGAAAAACTTTCCAAAACTCTGCGCGACGAAATCATTCCCGAGATGATGAAATTGCGGCCCGATATTGAACGTCACATCAAAGAATCAGGCTTTGACCCGGCTGAAATGGAGATGAACCCGGAGTGGGAAGAGATGCTTGAAAAATCGGGTTTGAACGAAAAGATGCGCAAACTTCAGGAGATGCAGGAAGACGGAGGCGACTTGTTCTATCCGATGTTTCAGATGCTGAAGTCATTCCCATTCTTCAACCATATATCTCATTGGTTTTTGCCATTCACCACCTCGCGCCGCGATGTGAGAGATGCTCTTGGCCACGATGCCGCTCTTGAGGTAATGCTTGAACAATCGCCAATGATGTGTGCATCCGACAAATATTCCTTTGCATTGTCGGTAACACGCATTCCCGAAGCGCAAAAGCAGATGCTGATGACGCAACTCAGCGAAGCGGCGGCAATGCCGATTGCCAATGAACAGCGGCCCGCAAAAGATGTTATTCGAGCATATATTCACGATTTATATCGCTTTTTCAATCTTTTCCGCCGTTCAGGGGAATTTGTAAACCCATTTAAGTCACCAATAAATCCGGCAGAGATTCCCGCCTTGGCAGCAGATTTCAACGAACAAGACAAACTGCGACTTCTCGGCGAATTCTACTTCAAACACGGACAATTTGACCAAGCGTTGACGCTTTTCCGTACGGTTTCCTCGCCAGATCTTGCCTTGCATCAGAAAATGGGGCACGCACTCCAACGCCTTGGTCTGCTCGAAGATGCAATAAAGGAATATGAACATGCCGAACTGCTCGCGCCGGAATCCGAGTGGACTCTGACCCGCCTTGCAAGACTGAACAAGCATCTTGGCCGACATCAAAAAGCTCTTGAGTACTATAACAAGATTGAGGTAATTGCACCCGACAAACCGGCCACGGCTCTTGCAATGGGTCATTGCTTCCTGGAGCTCAATGAATTACGTGAATCATTGCATTACTTCTATAAAGCGGAGATGCTTGATGAGAAGTCGACCAAAGCTTTGCGCCCCATTGCGTGGGTGTCATTCCTAAATAAAGATTATGACACGGCTCAGCAATATCTTACGCGTATTCTTTCCGAACTCACTCCCGAGCCGGCAGATTACCTGAATATGGGACACCTTGCACTGGTTCAGGGCAATATTCGCGAAGCTGTCAACTACTATAGTTTAAGTACTCCGGAACTCTCTAAACTCGATCAGATGATTGCCGAAGATATGCCATTACTAAGGCAGTCGGGCATTGATGTTTCCTTAATTCCTCTAATTTTAGACACAATCAGATATAAAAATGATAGCAAATAATCCTCTCCTCAGTTCTTTTGAACTGCCTCCTTTCGATTTGGTTAAAAACGAACACTTTCTCCCGGCCATTGAAAGCGGTATCAGTTCCGCACTGGCCGAAATAGACCTGATAACCAACAATGCCGAGCAGCCGACGTTTGCCAACACCATAGAGGCACTGGAGCGGACAGGTAACGAACTTGACCGCACACTCGGAGTTTTTTATCCATTGCTCTCGGCCAATGCAGATGATGAGCTGATGGAAATTTCTCTTAAAGCCTCGCAACTGCTGAGTGATTACTCCACTAAAATATCTCTTAACGAACAGCTTTTTGAACGCATACGAAAAGTCTACGACCAACGAAACAGCCTGACACTAAGCGACCCTCAAAGTAAACTTTTAGAGGATACCTATCTAAGCTTCACTCGCTCAGGTGCCGCTCTTCAAGGAACTGACAGAGAGCGTTATCGCGAAATATCCGCGCGTTTGAGCGAGTTGACTACCGCCTTTGGTCAGAATGTCAAAAAGGAATTGGCACGCTATTCTCTGGAGCTTACAGTAGAACAGACCGAAGGACTTCCTCAATGGCTCATTGAACAGATGGTTGAGAATGCTCGGGAGCGAAAATCGTCAGCTCCATATGTGTTGACCCTGCAAGCGCCCGAATATATGGCATTTATGCGTTTGTCGCCTTTTGACGACTTGCGCAAACAGCTGTATTTGATGTATTCGCGCAGAAACACGTCGGGAGAGTACTCAAATATAGAAGTGGTAAAGGAGATTGTTTCTTTGCGTCTGGAGGAAGCTAAGTTGCTTGGTTATGACACATTTGCTGACTTCAAGCTTGCCCGGACTATGGCCAAGAAACCTGAAGCCGCACTCGGATTGCTTGACCAATTGTGCGAGGCATATCTTCCGGCGCTAAAACAAGAGCTGACAGACCTTCGCGATTTTGCCGGCGAAGATATAACACCTTGGAACTATGCGTATCATTCGAACTTGCTGCGCAAAGCCACGTATAATTTTGACCCGGAGGTAATGCGCCCTTACTTTGAACTGAATGCAGTGATTTTAGGAGTGTTCGGGCTTGCAGAGCGACTTTATGGAATCAAATTCTCGTCGCGAACTGATGTCCCGGTGTATCATCCCGACGTTAAGGTGTTTGAAGTCAATGATTCAAATGGCTCACCCCTCGGACTGCTCTACACTGACTTTTTCCCTCGCGCTGGGCGTAAAAGCCCGGGAGCATGGATGACAGATTTCCGTGAGGCAGACGGCAACACTCGCCCTCAGGTCAATATAGTGATGAATTTTACAAAGCCAACGGCTGAGCGTCCGTCTTTGCTGTCGCCCGGTGAGGTGACCACTTTCCTCCACGAATTTGGTCATTCACTGCATTCACTGCTGACACGCACAACGTATAAATCGCAGGCCGGTACTAACGTTGACCGCGATTTCGTGGAATTGCCGTCGCAGTTCAATGAGAACTTTTTCTACTCTCGAGAGTTCCTTTCAGGCTTTGCACGCCACTACCAGACCGGCGAACCGCTCCCCGAGGAGCTTTATCAGCAGATGATAGCCTCGCGCCGTTTCGGCGCTGCGTATGCTTGTATCCGTCAGCTTAACTTCGGCTATCTGGATTTCGGATTTCACACGGTTACTGAACCTATTTCAGATGTTGAATCGGTTGAGCTTGCAGCTACCACCAAAACCGAAATTTTCCCTCATATTGACGGTGCGCTGATAGCAACATCATTTGGCCACATTTTCTCCGGCGGTTATGCCGCCGGCTACTATTCATATAAGTGGGCCGAAGTTCTTGATGCCGACGCATTTGCCTATTTTGAAGAAAACGGATTGTATAATACCGAGTTGGCTGCCTCTTTCCGCAACAATATATTGGAGCGTGGAGGATCAGCACCCGCAGATGAGCTATACCGTGCATTTCGCGGTAGAGATGCGTCGATTGACGCTCTGATGCGCCGTGACGGCATTACTTCTTGAAGGCAAAAAAAACTGCTAAAATCAGAAAGATGAAAGAGATGAAGTGATTACGTGTGAAGTGAGTGTCTTTAAACATAACTAATGTGAATATGGTAAATACAATCAGCGTAATCACCTCCTGCATTACTTTCAGCTCAACCAGCGAGAACGGCCCTCCGTTTCCGTCAAACCCCATACGGTTGGCCGGAACTTGCAGAAAGTATTCCACCAGTGCTATGCCCCACGACAAGAGTACCACCACATACAGCGGCCAGTTTGTGGAGATTCCGGCAGTTTGGAGCTTGAGATGACCATACCACGCAAATGTCATAAATATGTTTGCAAGCACCAGCAGAGCTATGGTTACAATCATTGTTTTCATAACGGTGTATATAGCAGTCGTTTTGTCTGATAATATGGCTCTGAATAATAATCGCTGAGAGGTACTGCAAGAATCTCGCGACCTGACCGACGCATCTCCTCGGTGAGGTCGCCGCCTTTAAGGCAAATAATTCCGTTGGGCAACTTGTTTTTATTTTTATGGCCTATAAGATGTTGCGACGCTTTAATCAGGTCGGGCAAGGTCATAACAGCGCGCGAAACCACGTAGTCAAACTTTTCGTGACATTCTCCGGAATCGCCGTGCTGAAATGTGACGTTTTTCAGCCCGATTGCGGAGGCTATGGTTTCGGCAACTTTGACCTTTTTGCCAATGCGGTCAATCAGGTGGAACGAGCATTCAGGCCAAAGTATTGCCAACGGTATTCCCGGGAATCCGCCTCCGCAGCCGAGGTCTATGAATCTCGTTGAGGCAACCGGGGTTATAAACTTCGATATGACCATTGAGTGCAACACGTGGTTCACGTAGAGGTTATCTATATCCTTGCGCGATATTACGTTGATTTTGGCATTCAGGTCACTATACAGCGACTGCAACGCCTCAAGTTGAGAGCGTTGCAGTTCTGTAAGATTGGGATAGTACTTAAGTATTTCTTCCATTATTCGGGAATGGTAAGATTGAAATCGCTAATGGGTTGGGTGTGTTCCTGATGAATGATGTCAACCAACTCGCGAACTATGTCGGGATAAGTTTCAGCGAGGTTATTGTCTTCGTGCAGGTCGGTTGCAAGGTCGTAGAGTTGACATACTCCGGCTTTGACCACGAGCTTCCAGTTGCCTTTGCGCACTCCGAGCATATTTGATTCGTGGAACTCCCAGTAGAGGTGGTCGTGGGCTATTTGTTCGCCTTCGCCGGTAAGGGTGGGGTAGATGGAGATGCCGTCAAACCAGTCGTTTTCGAGGTCTTTGTTGCGATAACGTTCTTCGTAGTTTTCAATTCCGGCGATGTCGCAGAATGTTGCCATCAGGTCATAGAAAGCAAACTGATGGTCGGAGGTCTGTCCGGCGGCAATCTTTGCGGGCCAGCGCACTATGAACGGAATGCGGATACCGCCCTCGGTGGTTGAACGCTTGGTGCCGCGAAGCAGGCCGTCGCGGTTGAAGTAGTCGGGGTCAGCGCCGCCCTCTTCGTGAGGCCCGTTGTCGGAAGTGAAAATCAGCACGGTGTTTTCGGACAATCCTTTGGCTTCGAGTTTAGCCATAATCTGACCTACCATTTCATCAAGGCGGGTAATCATACCGGCGAATTGCGCGTGGGCTATCGGAGTGGCATTATATCGGTTGCCCGATTGTCCGGCAAAGGATTTTTCTTCACATTCGCAGAACTTGTCTTGATAAGCCTGAAGAATTGAGTCATTAGGTTGCAGAAGTTCGGCGTGGGGTAGGGTATATGTAAAAATTCCGAGGAATGGGGTGTCCTTGTCCTGTTTGTCGAGCCAGGCCATTGCCTTGTCGTGGATGAGGTCTGCCGAGTATTGGGCGCGGTTGTAATAGTCGCTGCCAAACATCGCGTGTTGCACGTTCTGCTCCAGGGTTACACGGTGGGTTTCGGTATCGCCGGCCGATTTGCTGTACTCGTTGAGGAAGTTGGGATAGTAGAGGTGAGCCTGGAACTGGCAGATATATCCGTAGAACTCATCGATGCCGCGTTTTTCAGGTGTTGAAACCGAGCCTTCGTAGCCGCCGGCCCATTTGCCGAACATACCGGTGTTGTAGCCGTTGTCTTTGAAGATTTCAGGTATGATAACGTGGTCGGTTTTATAAGGTTCCTGTCCTACCGTGCCGTGGTCGGTCAGGCCATTATATTCGGGGAATACGCGGTCGGTACCTCTCCAATACTCTTTGTTGCCGCGTACGTGGGTATGGCCGGAGTGTTGACCGGTCATAAACGTTGCGCGTGAGGGTGCTGACACCGGGCTGCCCGCATATGCCTGGGTGAAGCGAATACCCTGAGTGGCGAGCGAGTCAATATTGGGGGTAGAGATGAGTTGCTGACCGTAGCAACCGAGGTCGCCGTAGCCCATATCGTCACACATTATATAGATGATATTGGGCTGATTGTTTTGTTGAGCTGCTGCGGGTGCTGCTGCGGCAGCTATTGCACCGAGAGTGCTGAAAAATATTTTGCTGTTCATGGTTTAGAGTCTGATTTTTGCTGATACTACGCCATCGGCAGTTACTGCCTTGGCAATATAGATTCCTCCTGGAAGTTCGGAAACGTTTAAGGTGTTGGCCTCGACAGCGCTTATACATTGGCCGCTGAGATTAAATACCATCAGGACTATGGCATCTGCGCCGATAACGGATACTTCGCCGTTGTTTGCTTCGATTACAGCATTGGTGTTAACTTTGTTGAGCAAGTCTAATGCAGATTGCGGCAGTTTTTCAGTGTTGACGGTAAAAACGGCCGTAAGAGTGCGGGGATGATTGGATGCGGCTACCTGATGCTCGGAGTCCAGGGAGCTGATGCGGTTGCCCTCGCCCCAGTAGAGGAACATAGCGTTACCGAGTTTGGTCGCGCTTGCAGTGTCGTTTTCCCACGTTGCCGTGCCGCGAGTTAAGTCGTTGACTTTTACGGTCGGATCGATAAGGGTGGTTGAAGGTTCTGCAACTTTGAGCAAGAGATCAATTGCTTGACCGCTTATATCGTCTTCGGCATCGTTGTGCCCGTTGTTGTTCAGACGCAGACGCAGACGTGTGCGGCCGAGGACTGCGTCATCGGGTGCGCTAAGCGTAATATTTTGGAGATCTGTAATCTCTTGACTGTATTCAAATACGCCGTCGCGATTCCAGTCAACATACATTGTCATTGTGTAATCCTGAGCCAAGGCCTTGTTGGTTGCAATGGTCATCTGAGTATCAGTTCCGGGAGCGACGGTAGCGGCATCAGACGAGAGTATGATATATTTCTGAGGCTTGACGGTTACGGTGGGTTCCATTAAACTTTGAGTGGCCATCGGATAACGGAAGTCATCTCCGATAGTTACTTGCGAAATCCAAGTGTCGCCGATTGAACCGCAAGGGATACGATAAATTTGATGATTCAGAGCGTAATTCTCGCGGGCTCTCACAAATGAATACCATTCTTGGCCGCCGAGAATCAAGCCGTTCCCCTCTGAGTCAACAAATTTGAAAGATGAATAGCCGTCGTTTGTTTCAACTTTGTAAGTTGTACCGTTGTTGATTGCTTCATTGGTCTTGGCGTTGACAATCTGAAATGTGTTGTCGCCGATGAATTTCCACTGTCCGTTTGACGATCGGCGGCTATATTTTTGCCAAGTCATTTCATACGTGAGCGTTTCGCCGACCGAGTTCATTATGAAGTAGTTAATTCCGGGAGTAAATGGGCGAGGCTCGTATAAATTTTCGGTTTCTATGAGAGTCCAGTATGAACCAACACTAGAGGTGCTTGTTGTCCAAGTGATTACATAGCTTGATGCACCATCTTTGTTCAGGCAACGTGCGCCTTCGCTCTCTTGATTGTATTTATCGCAGTCGGTCGACGACATCCAATAGCAATCTTTATTATCGCCGGAAGTGGCAGCGGAAAGATGAACATAATATTCTACCGGAGTATCCGACATATGAACTCTCGAAGCGGAGTTGGGAGTCATATTGCAAGAACCGATATATTTGCCTGAGGCGGTGTTGCGGATATAGTAGCAGTTTTCGTTATCGGTAGGAATAAATTCCCAAAATACGCTGTTATAGGTCTGATAATCGCCAACTGCAATAGAGCCGTCGGCCTGTTCGGTCATATAGTTTTGGGTATTGTTTTTCCACTTGATGGTGTAGAATTTGCTCGTGGTGGGGGTTACAACCGGCGGCTCGGGTTCTTCCGTTTCGGTTGTTGACAATGTAATGCCCTCCAAGCCGAAGAAGCATCCATCATTTCGAGTTCCTTTTGTTACTGTAATTACCAGTTCAAAAGGATTGCCGGGCGTCACCTCGGTTGCTGTGGGCGAATCCCATACTTTGCGTACTCCCGTAATACCGGCAGCAGGGTCAAGGTCGGTGTAACTTGTGAGTAATTGCGAACCGGAGGTCACACTTACATTAAATTGGCGCACTTTGTTGTCATTTGACTGTTGGTCGCCACCACTGCCGTTAAGAGCATGGACATCAAGACCGACGTTGTTAAACGACCATCCGTCAGGCAGACCGGAAATTGTGAAGTTATACACAATTGTCGGGTCACCACTGCCGTTAACATCGGCACAGATAACGGTGTTGGTAACGTTTTTAATTGCGTGACTTAACGAAGTAAGCGAAGCCGTTACTCCGTCAATGTTGGCCGTGACGTTTACCGCTGATAAATCGGTACCCGTACGCTGAAAGCTGAGAGTCAACGGCTCAGATGCGTAAAGACCTGAAACGGCCAGCAGACTCAAGGCGGTTAATAGATTTTTTTTCATGGAATGATTGGTATAGTAAATCTCGTTGCAAAAGTACGAATTATTTTCGATTTATGCAATTGTTGGTTTATATGGAATTTTTGACTAAATTTGCGGCTATATTTACCAATCGAGATAACGTAATGACCTTAGATAATCAAGAAACCGCCATTTTTACAATGGCCGACGCCATTAATGAGGCAAAGAGATGTCTGCACTGCAAGGTGCCTCAATGCCGTAAGGGGTGCCCGGTAGAAAATAACATTCCCGAGTGGATTCACGAGCTTTCAATGGGCAATATCGGCAATGCGATGAGGATAATAAACACCCGCAGTAATCTGCCGGCTGTTTGTGGCAGGGTCTGCGCCCACGAGCGCCAGTGTGAGGGGCATTGCGTGTTGGGCAAAAAGGGCCAACATATAAATATTGGCCAACTTGAACGCTTTATCGCCGACTTCGACACTGAGATGCATCTCAGCCGCAACCCGATTGAGCGGAGAAGCAACGGCCGTGTCGCCGTTATTGGCAGCGGCCCCTCGGGCCTGACTGTTGCCGGCGAACTTGCCCGCAAAGGTTTTACAGTAGAAATATTTGAGATGGAGAAGAGCGCCGGAGGAGTATTGAAATTCGGTATTCCCGAATATCGGCTTCCCAAGTCGGTGGTTAACAGTGAGATTGAAAAGATTGAGCAACTCGGCGTAAAAATCAATCTTGGAGTCACCATCGGACTTGATTATACCATTGACGACTTGTTCTGCCAGAGGTTCGATGCCATTTATATCGGCACGGGTACCGGTCGACCCAAAGCCTTGCCTATAAAAGGCATAGAGAGTGATTGTGCAGTACAGGCCATTCATTTTCTGCGTCGGGTAGGGCTATACAACGCCGGGCTTATTGACCGAAAGGAAATTCCGGTAGAGGAGGGCAATGTGGTGTTTGTTATCGGTTGTGGAAACACCGCGATGGATGCTGCAAGAACTGCCTTGCGGTTCGGCGCTTCGGAAGTCAACGTGGTTTACCACCGCTCAATCGAAAATATGACTGCATTGAAAGCGGAATATGACGATGCGGTCAGCGAGGGCGTCGGCTTTATGTGGAATTCTTCCATCACCGCCATACTCCCCAATCAGGAAAAGCGTTATTCCATAGTTATTGAAACCGCCGACGGCTTTACCAACAAGATTGCCGACCGCATAATAATGGCTGTGGGCAGTCGCCCGGCAAGTCGCATCGTTTCCACTACCGAGGGAATTGAAGTCGACGAGAAAGGCTACGTGGTAATGCGCGAATATCCGTTTGGTATGACTACCCGCAAGGGGGTATTTGCCGGCGGCGACGTGAGCGGCAATCAGGCCACGGTGGTTCACGCTATGGCTAACGCACGTGCGGTTGCCGAAAGCATTGCTTCATACGTTGATGCGGTGGCGCTGCTACGCGCTGTTGACTCAGACACGCAGCTGCCAAAAAGCGACTGCTGATGCTGCGGCAACGTTGAGCGAGTCTACTCCGTGAGCCATCGGAATGCGCGCAACGTAATCTGTTGAGGCGATTACATTTTTTGCGAGGCCGTCGCCCTCAGTGCCGAGAATTATGGCCAAGCGCGGTTCAGCGCAAAGCTGAGGGTCGTCAATCGAAACAGACTTTTCCGTCAATGCCATAGCAACGGTTTTGAAGCCAAATTCGCGAACTGCGTTTACATCTGAAATCCAAGTCCACGGAACGAGAAATACCGACCCCATACTCACTCTTACCGCACGTCGGTTGAGCGGGTCACACGATGTGGGTGTAAGTAACACCGCTTCGATGCCCAAGGCGGCGGCTGAACGGAAAATTGCACCAATGTTGGTTGTGTCAACAACTCCGTCAATGATGGCAATTCGCCGGGTGTCTTTTATTATTTCACCAAGTCCCGGCATTGGTTTGCGACGCATGGCGCAGAGAACTCCACGCGTCAACTTATAGCCGGTAAGGGCTTGAAGCAATTCGCGGCTTCCGGTATAAACGTTGGGGCACATGTCAACAAATTCGGCAGCGTCGCCGCTGAGATGCCGCTCCTCACAGAGCATTGAAACCGGCTCAAAGCCCGCATTCAACGCCACTCTGATTACCTTGGGACTTTCAGCGATAAAAAGTCCGGCAGCGGGATTCAACCGCGAACGAAGTTGCGCCTCCGTCAGTGAGACGTAAGGCGCAAGTTCGGGTTGGTTAATATCGGTAATATGTTGAATCACTTGTTAAGTCCGCAAGCAGCGCATTTTGCCTGAATTTCGGTGAAGAAGTCATTACCCTTGTCGTCAACAAGAATGAAAGCGGGGAAGTCTTCAACTTCGATTTTCCAGATTGCCTCCATACCCAATTCAGGATATTCGAGCAGCTCGACTTTCTTGATTGAGTTGGCGGCAAGTACTGCAGCCGGGCCGCCGATAGAGCCGAGGTAGAAGCCGCCGTGTTTATGGCAGGCGTCGGTTACTTGTTTTGAGCGGTTGCCCTTTGCAATCATAATCATAGAGCCTCCGGCGGCCTGGAATTGGTCGACATACGGATCCATACGGCCGGCAGTTGTAGGGCCGAAGGAGCCGCTGGCCATACCCTTAGGAGTTTTGGCCGGTCCGGCATAGTAGATAGGATGATTTTTGAGATATTCAGGCATAGGTTCGCCCTTGTCGAGGCGCTCTTTAATCTTGGCGTGAGCAATATCACGGCCAACTATGATTGTGCCTTTCAAGCTCAGGCGTGTGCTTACGGGATATTTGGTCAGTTCGGCAAGCACTTCATTCATCGGGCGGTCGAGGTCAATTTTAACTACCGTGCCTTCGCCGGCCTTGCGCATATCTTCGGGAATCAGTTCGCCGGGATTGGAGTCAAGTTTTTCAATCCAAATTCCCTCTTTGTTGATTTTAGCTTTGATGTTGCGGTCGGCCGAGCAGCTTACGCCCATACCGATGGGGCAGGAAGCACCGTGGCGAGGCAGACGAATCACGCGGATGTCGTGAGCAAAATATTTGCCGCCAAACTGTGCGCCAAGACCGATTTTGCGCGAGGCTTCGAGCAGTTCCTTTTCAAGCTCGACGTCGCGGAATGCGTGGCCGAGTTCATTGCCGTGGGTGGGCAGTTCATCGAGATATTTCACCGATGCTTTTTTTACCACTTCAAGATTCTTTTCGGCCGATGTACCGCCGATTACGAAAGCGATGTGGTATGGAGGACAGGCTGCAGTGCCAAGCGTCTTCATTTTCTCAACGAGGAACGGTACGAGAGTCTTGGGGTTAATTATTGCCTTGGTTTCCTGATAGAGATATGTTTTATTAGCAGAGCCGCCACCTTTGGCAACGAACAGGAATTTGTATTCGTCACCCTCCGTAGCGTGGATGTCAATCTGCGCGGGGAGGTTGCAGCCGGTGTTAACCTCGTCATACATATTGAGCGGGGCATTCTGCGAATAGCGCAGATTGTCTTCGGTATAGGTTTGATAAACGCCGAGACTGATTTTCTCCTCGTCGTTGGATCCGGTCCATACCTGCTGGCCCTTTTCGGCGTGGCAAATTGCGGTGCCGGTGTCCTGGCAGAAAGGCAGCTGGCCCTTGGAGGCGATTTCGGCGTTGCGCAGCATTGTGAGTGCTACGAACTTGTCATTATCAGAAGCTTCGGGATCATGGAGAATTTTGGCAACCATCTCGTTGTGGGCGCGGCGGAGCATAAACGCATTGTCGTGGGTGGCGCGACGAGTCAGAACCGTCAGAGCTTCCGGATCGACAACGAGCATTTCGTGGCCGTTCCAGATTTCGGTCCAGACGTAGTCCGAGGTCAGCAGATAATATTCCGTCTTGTCGGGACCAAGCGGAAACATTTCCTGATATTTAAAGGGTTTGGTCATGAGATTTATTGTTAAGGTTTAGAAATTATATCCAATTGAAAATTGCCATTCGTGGCTGTGTGCTTTGCTGAGAACTTTTTTACTCAAAGCAAGATTTCGTGCACCAATCAGGTAGTGGACACCGATATAATAATGCTTGGCGAACATAAGCCCGACACCGAAGTCAAAACCCCAGTCTATATTGAAATAGCGAGAGTCCTCACCGTAGCCGAATGCGGTGGTCTTGATAGTCATTGGCTCCATAATTTCTTCATGGCCCACTTCTGTTGTCGTGGTTTTGTCGCGACCGCCAAGTCCAAGAGAAATATACGGACCAAAGTCAAACTGAAAAGTGACGAATTTCACCGGGATACGATATGACATCAATACCGGGATTTGAAACCAGTTGGTATATACCTCACCCCTTGTCATAGCAACAATATCGCGGTCATTGGCCACGAATTGATATTGCATATCATACTCATTGTGGCGATAATCGTAGTAAAAACCGGGGGTAAGGTAAAAATTATGCTTTATGGGAATATCTACTATAGCACCGATAGTGAAACCTTCCTTCCAATGAGGGGTGTGGCTTAAAGTAAGGCCAGGGGTTATGCGAGTTTCAGAAATGTTTGAGGTATTGACCCCGACACGGATGCCGACTTGAACCGGTGCCGGTGATTCTGCAACGGCAATAATTGGAAGGGCTGCAACGAGAGCAGCAAGCAGATGTTTCAGTTTCATAGTGCAAAAATATAAAAATTTATGCACTCTACAAAAATAAATTTAGTTACCGGACAAATTTGAGGGATAGTTGTAGGCAATCAATCCGAACTGAGTGGCTGCGGCTATACAGTATGCTGCTACTTCGCTTTGAATTTCTTCGTAGTCGGGCCATACTGTTGTGTCGGTAAAACCATATAGCTGCATCGGTATGCCGTTGGCATCTCCCGCGAGCAGACGCACCATAGTCAATGCATTGCTGCCGGTGGTGTGATTCAGCTTGGGATGTTTATTCATATAGTCAAAACAGAACTTGCGATATTTGTCGAGGTTTGTTGTGGTGGGGTCGTCTTTATCCGGCTTTATTGAGCTGACATCTATAAGAATATTACGGCAGAAGCGCCGCATTTTTGACTCGCCCATTGAGCGCCAGTTTTGAAATGATGTGCTTACTAAAGTATATGGGGGGAGCATCACGGTGGTGTTGTCGAAATTCAACACTTTCACTACCGAGATGGTTACATCCGTAACTACGCCGTCGGCGAGGGTACCGGGTACGGTAATCCAGTCGCCTACGTGGAGCATGTCGTTATTGCTCATTTGAATACCGGCGACGAAGCCGAGAATGCTGTCGCGAAATACGAGCATCAGTGCAGCGGCAAAGGCACCCAATCCGCCGAGCAATATTGCAGGCGATTTGTTGATTAATACGCTGACGGCAATTATTGCGATTATAATCCAGACAATACCGATTGCAACTTCATAAATACCTTTAAGCGGTAAACGTTTTTGGTTTTCGTGTGCATCATAGCGAATCCATATATATTTGAACGCCGCGCATATTGCCATACCCAATGTTATAAGCATATACACTATGGTAAGTCGCATTGCCCATACGTGCCAGCCGTCTGTTATCCGAAAGGCGATTGGCAGACATATCAACAAAACGATTGGCGGAATTATATGGCAGCTCGTGCTTAAAGTGTGTGCTTTCAGAAGGTCGCGCCCCCACGCCGTGTTGCGCAGCTTAACCCAGCGACGCAAAGACCATAGTATTATTTTACGCAATACCCAACCGATAAGCAGAGCTACGGCAACTATTATTAACAGATAGATTACTTCCTCGAGACGTGGCGTCTTGTCAAGACCGATGCGGTCAAGACATTTATCAATAAAGCCGAGGAGCGTTTGGGCAAGTTTATGTGAGGGTATCATATCGTGAAACGTTTTATAATACCCTTAAAACGTCTATGAGTCGGCTATTGTTGAGCTTGGGCCGTGGCCGGGGAGCAGTTTGGTCGTACCGGGGAGCTTATGCAGCTTCGCTACCGACTGCATCAGCGTTTGATAATCTCCGCCGGGCAGGTCAGTACGGCCAACGTTACCGTCAGAAAAAAGGGTATCGCCGGTGATTACCCATCCATCGGCGGGCGCATACAGCGATATTCCGCCGGGCGAATGCCCCGGAGTTTCGATAACTTTAATTTTCTCAGTTCCCAAGGTCAGTGTATCGCCCTCGCTCAAGCGGATAATCTCGCCAACATTGTCAAAGTTATTGAATACGCCGAACATACGAGCCTGACCGGAAATATCGTTACCTAAAAATTCGTCTGCCTGGTTGGCGCGGGTTTTAATGCCGTATTTTTGGGTGATATGTGCGTTGCCAAAGCAGTGGTCAAGGTGAAGATGTGTGTTTAAAAGGTATTTGAGAGTCAGGTTTTCCTTGTCGATATAATTATCGAGAGCATCATTTTCGGCAGGAGAAATCATACCCGGGTCTACGACCATAGCTTCGCGTGAAGCCGGGTCGTAGACCAGGTAGCAGTTCTCACCGAACATATTGAATGTAAATCGGACAATCTTCATTTAATCAGTCCGCGGTTGCGAAGCAGTGCGTTTACATCGGGTTTGCGGCCACGGAATTGGATATAGAGCTTCATCGGGTCGTCAGAACCTCCGGCTTCAAGCACGTTGTGTTTGAACGATTCTGCCGTAGCGGGGTCGAAAATTCCTTTTTCTTCAAACAGTTCAAAGCCGTCGCTGTCGAGAACCTCCGCCCAAAGATATGTATAGTAGCCGGAGGCGTAGCCGTCAGAGCCAAACACGTGTTTGAAGTAGGGCGAGCGATAGCGGAATTGAAGTTCGGCGGGCATTTGAAGTTTTTCGGCAACCGAGCGTTCAAAATCAAGAACGTTTACGCTGTCGCCGTCTTCAAGGTTGAGCTTGCCCCATTCGAGGTCAAGAATAGAAGCACCTGCGAGTTCGCCGGTGGTAAAGCCCTGATTGTGTTGAAGCGCTGCTTGAAGCTTTGCAATCAATTCGTCGGGAATAACTTCACCGGTCTTCCAGTGGTGAGCATACATCTTCAGCATCTGTGGTGCCACTGCCCAATGCTCGTGAATCTGACTGGGAAGCTCCACAAAGTCGCGGTCAACGTTGGTACCGGCCTGAGAGCGATATTGTGCCTGAGTAAGCATTCCGTGCAAACCGTGACCAAATTCGTGGAAAAGAGTTTCCACATCGTCAATCGAAAGCAAAGCGGGAGTAGTGGCGGTCGGGCGGGTAAAGTTGCCAACGTTATAGATAATCGGCGTTATACGATTGCCGTTTTCATCCTTATAAGCACCCTTGAACTCACTCATCCATGCACCCTGACGTTTTGAAGCGCGGGGAAAATAGTCGTTCATAAACACTGCGATGTGTTCGCCGGTTTTGGCATCGGTAACGTCATAAACCTTTACTTCGGGGTGATATTTCGGAGCATCGGGTAGCTCTTGGAAATTCACACCATAAAGAGTGTTAGCCATTTTGAATACGCCGTTGAGCACGGAATCGACTGCAAAATATTGGCGCAGTTCGTCTTCATCAAGATCGTATTTCAGCTGACGCACTTTTTCAGCATAATACGCGTAGTCCCAAGGCATAATCTTCTCGTCCGTGAGCTGCTGCATTTCAGCAACTTCTTCGTTTACGCGGATGCGTGCAGCCTCCCAAACTTTATTGAGCAAATCCATTGCAGCCTCGGGAGTCTTTGCCATAACATTTGCCGTTGCATACGAAGCGAAATCTGGATAGCCTAAAAGTTTTGCCTTTTTGGTGCGTTCGCGGACTATGGCATTGATTACCGGGCTGTTGTCATATTTTCCGGAAGATGCCAATGAGGTATATCCGTCATAGACCTGACGGCGAAGATCGCGGTCGGCAGCATATTGCAAAACAGGGAGGCGGCTGGGAGCATGGAGAGTAAACGAGTATGTCCCCTCGGGTAAATTACGTTCAGCCGCAGCTTCGGCAGCTGCATCAACAATGCCCTGAGGCAGTCCGGCCAAACGTGTGGTATCGGTAATGTTGATTACAAACTCATTGGTAGCCGCCAGGAGGTTTTTGTTATATTTTAAAAACAAATCGGTGAGTCGGCTATTTACAGCCTTGAGCGAATCCTGATCAGCGGCTGAAAGAAGCGCACCGTTGCGAACAGCGTCGCGATAGGTCTGCTCCACCAATCTCATTTGGGAAGTGTTGAGACCGAGAGAGTTGCGCTTGTCATAAACTGCTTTAATGCGAGCAAAAAGCTTCGGATTCATCGACATCTCGTCGGCCCATTGTTGAGCCTCTGCATAGAAGTCGGCGGCCACTGCCTCTGACTCGGGAGAGTTAAGCGCCTCGTCAAGTCCCGAAAAAAGCAGCGAGACTTTTGTCAGCAACTCCCCGCTATTGTCGAGCGCGAGAATGGTATTATTGAAAGTCGGAACTTCCGGATTTTCAATTATGGCATTGACTTCGTTTTTCTGTTGAGCTATTGCCTCACGCAATGCGGGCATATAGTCCGACACTTTGATTTGCTCAAAGGGGGGAATTTCATACTGCGTCTTATATTCAGAGAGCAGCGGATTATTGCGGTTGATACTTGGCATTGTGTCTTTTGCTGTGACATAAACGGCAGTTGCGCCCACCAAGGCTACAGCTGCAAGAAAGATATATTGCTTCTTCATAATGCTACAAAGTTAGTGATTAATTTTGGTTTGTGCAACATTCATTGCCCGCAGTGTGGCTCTGAAACTCCGGGGCATATTGGCTTTGGACCTCGGCCGGGGCAAGTATAAACTCGCCCTGTTCAGTGACATAGAAAGTTTCAGAAATTGTGGTTTTACCCTTGACGAGTCTGTTAAAATACCAGTTGGTACACGTTGCGGTTGGTTCGCGATAAGCAGTCAACCAGCCGAGCCACAGCGTTGACGGGATTTGATCTACGACTTCCATACCGGCGCAATGCGGTTGCTTTACGAGAACGTAGTCCAAATCTTGCGAGGCATCGAGTGTTAAGATAATCTCAACTTTTTCACCAACTTTCATTTTGCCATTAATCTGTCGGGTTAGTTTTAATTGTTCGGAACTGAATGCTTCGACTTTCTGAATAGAATCGACCGATGCCGAGAATATTCCTCCCCAAGCCGGGAACTTACTTTTTATAATATTGACTTTGCCACCTTCGGGGAGATTTAGACGAAATTCGCCTGAGAATTTTTCAACCCGAGGTTCAAAGTCTTGGCCATTAACTTTTACGCTAAGTTCATTTGCGGCCGGTACGAGCCAGTTGGCTCCCGAGTTGAGAATCGAAGCCACGAGATTGCTGACTTCAAGACCCGAACCCCAGTCCATGCTCTGTTTGCGAGAAACGTATTCGTTGCGAATATATTCCACCTCGGGGCAACCGGGTTCTACTTTGGCAAAAGCGTTGAGCAGGGTAGGGGAAAGAGGCAACTGCGCCCACGCTTCGTGCTGACGCAGCGATTCAATCAACTTATGCGATGTGGTGGGATAATTGTTGTCATATAATATTATAGCGGCTTGAGCAATGCCTTGGAGCGACAAATCGCGCCAATGTCCCACAAGATATTGCACCGATGCATCTGCCGCACGTTTTGCGGGAGCCGACTGACGGACTTCAGGGAATTTTGAGCGCAACATCAGGTATTCAGTGAATCGGGCATTTTTGTCTTTTGCATAAATTCTTGCCACTTCTTTGTCAAGATAAGTTACGCAGCCATTCACAACTTTCTCAAGGTCTTTTGACTCAGGACAATATCCAAGACTGCGTAATTGCGCAATGATTGAAAGCACCGATTGCGTTATCCACATAGAGGGTTCATTACAGTTTTGAGTCCAAGCTAAACCGCCGTTTCTGGTAAGCTTGGTGAGGGTCGCGATTGCCGACTTGATGGTTTTGTCAATCTCCTTATTATTAAAGAGCAATAGCAATCTTGCGCGTTGGTCGGTTTCGCTTTGAGCGGCATCAACGAATGGCGTGGATTGCAACAAGGCTGTCTTCAAATCCTCATTTTTGAGAAGCTGAGAAATCAACACCGAATCCTCGTTTTCCCATGAGTGAAGTGCCCGGCCAATTTCCGGATGCTGCCGTAAAAGTCCTCGGGCTGTCGCCGCGCTGAAAAGAGCAGAAACTGCATCCAAAGCACTTTGGTTATTTGATGCAATTAGACCCGGAAGCGCACTGACGCATTGCCAAACGGCGTTGGGTGTAAAAGTCAACACTCCACCTCGCGGAATTTCAAGTTCGGTATCGGTTGAATCAGATGGCAAGAATATCGGTTTTCCGGTGCGGACATCAACGCGGTTTGGCAATATTGCAATTATAGATTGTTCACCATCAGTGAAATTGCCGGCTTTGGCACGCACACGGATTCCAAACATTGAAACATCAGGAGCTGTGAAATCCAATGAGATAACATCTGAACCCATAGCATCAAGTTCGGTTGAAAAGTCCTTGTGCGCAAAAACTGTTCCGCTTGCGGGGTCAAACAATTCAATCATAGATTCAACCAGAGCAGCCGAATCAGTATTATTCATAACTACGGATTGCAGCATGATCTTGTCACCAACACGAAGGAATCGCGGCAATTGAGGCTGCACCATTACAGGTTTAGAAGTAACAATTTCTGTGATTTTTGAGCCATACAGCATATCTTTGTCATACGCAAGGAGATTTACCGCCCAGGTGGTGTTTGCGTTGGGAGCAACAAATTGCAATTGCAGTGTGCCATCTGAGTTGGTGGTCAATGTCGGTTTCCACAATGCCACGGCAACTTCAGGCAAACGATATTGGTCTGCTGCGTTTTGCTCTGTATCATCCTCAACCGTTGTGGATGCGTCAGCCGTTTCCATATCTACGGCTGATTCTTCCACCATATCATAAACTGCTCCGGTTGCCATGTTTTTTGACATAAGCATACGTGACATAGTCCCATAGTCATACAACCTAAAAGACGGCCAGGTTTGGTCCCATAGATTAAAAGATGAGTGAATTGATGAAAACGGGTCATATAGATTTGCCCGGGTTGAATTAGATGCCAATGTTTCATGGCTTGAAGCTTCCTCAATATTGAAACTTTTTCCGTAGATATATGGTGTGTTAAATCGCCAGGTAAACGGCTGAAGAGTATCAAGCGCCTTGCAATAAACATCAGCTATAAGGGCAGAATTTGCTGCTGTGCCTGTAATGTCCTTAACCTTGATTATCCACACGTCTTTTTCGCCGGGTGTCATATTGTCGCGCAGCGATTCGATTTCAATTTCCAGCTTGCGGGCAACGTCTGGACGAGAAATTTTAACGGACACGCTCTCATATCTGTAATTTCTCAGAGTCATTAACGACATCTGCGCATTGTTGACTTTTTTGGGTATTTCAACGTCAATAAAGAAGTTGCCTTGTTGAGGCGTAAGCCAACGTTGTTCAATTATGCTGTCAGGGGTCCATACGGTCATTAATATGTGACTGTCAGCAAAAGAGGTGCCGACCAATAATTTGTCACCCGGATTTGCAGTCACGACAGGCACGAATAATGCCGATTTCGTCGGAGGCATTGCATCATCACGGCGATAAACAATCACATCATATTCAACATCAGCGGCATCATTGGCAGTTACTTTGACTTTATACTCTCCCGAGGGAACGTTGTTCCAGCTCTCATCCGGAACAATTGAGTCGTTAAGGGTAAATATCGGTTTTATATCAGTTGGGTTGCCGTTGCTGTCAAGTACCCTGAATTTGGGAGCGTTTCCGACTTCTACGTATTCACCAATGTTTCCCTCAATGTAGTATCTGTTGAAGGGAATAAATGTGGACTCCTCGCGGCTTTCTCCCGCTTGAGAGGTTACCACTGCAGTTGCTGAAAGATTCACTTCATTCGGTACAGTTATTTGCACCGAGAAGTAACCGTTACTGTCAGTGGTCGTGGTATCGGTGGCTACCTCATCGTCCACAGCATTGCGGAAATTGCGGAACCATATCCATTTAGGCAACTCGTTGACGGAGATATTGACGTTGGCGTTTGAAATCGGGAAACCATTATAACCAACTGCTTGACCATAAATCCTCACAGTTGTGGAATCTATATGTTCGGCATTGGTTTCTACCACAAAAGTCGGTGCTTTATAGTCGGTTACCAAAACGTAAGCATTGTCGTATTCCTCTACCGTGATTATATATCTTCCGGTGAGGCCATCTTTTGGTAGAGCAAATTCGCCGCTGATACGGCCGAAATCATCTGATGTCAACGTAAGTTCGGCAACGTTCTGCCAATTGACATTTTTGAGTATTACCTTCGCAGAAGTTCCGCCCAAAAGTTTAAGTTTCATTCCTTTGGCCTCCATTAAGGTAGCAACAAAACGCAGTTTATCACCGGGATGATAAATAGCTCTATCCGTAAGGATATTTGCATTTTTGCGGCTGTTCGTATTCGGTTCATACCCACCGTAAGAATAAATAGAGGGTGAATATTTGTCGTTTCCACGTTGTGCGGTAATGACGTGTAGGTCATTTGTGATGAATTTCACGTCTGTTTGCAGCGATCCGTTTTTTACATCAAGAGCCATAGTGTCAAACTTCTTGTTTCCATATATTGGCTTGGCCATCAAAAAGTCCGTCACCGTGATTTCAGTGTAATCCTGATTCTTCTTATTAAGTCCGTCATAGGTGGGATAGATGCGGTATGTGCCATATTCTTCCAGTATCAGGTCGACTACTGTGTCAATTTGGAATACTCCGGATCCATTAAAGTTCAAATCAATCGTTTTTACCGTCTTGGCTATGGGTCGCTGCATCTTTATCTCTAATTTGGCAGTATTCAGACAGATTGCCTGGACATTTATTTTCATAACATCATTTTTGGCAACCACAGAGTTGCAACTGATGTTGATTGACGGCCATGTAAGTGCTTCGATAGCCTCACGAGTCTCTTTACCCTGATTGTTTTTAATCAATTCATACGCTTCCTTACGTTCATTGAAAGTGTATGCTTGCTTCGCCATAGCAAGAATCAAATATTTCGCAACTGGTGAATTACGATGTTCTATATAGATATTTTTGTAATCTTCAAAATTCCGTGCTTTACGTAACTGCAGATAAGCGAGCGGATAAGGCCGATTCGCATCATAGTCAATCGCAGCATCAATAATTGAATCAGATTCGGATTGAGCAACAGCAAAATCATAAAGGGTAGGGAAGAACAGCTCATCAGCGTTTATAACCGTTTTCCAATCGGCGCTTTGAGCTGCTTTCAAGTCATTGCCATACTGCAATATTGCCTTAGAAACCAGAGAGTCTTCCTGTTGAGCCGATGCTTGGGCAAGAAGAATCATTGCTTTTCCGGTCGGTGAATCTACTTTTTCACTAACCTCTGAAAAGTATTGCATTGTGGTCTCCAACTTGTCGGGGTTAATCGCTGCTTGAGCCAATCCATAATCGAGTAATGCTCTGACTGCGGCCTGAGGATTTTTATTTTTGATTGCCGATTTCAATTCCATATCGGCATTCTTGCTTACGATTTTGGGGTAAGCAAAATCGGGTTTTGAAAGCTGAGTCCCAAAACCCGTTAATGCTATTAGTGACATCGCGAATACGCTTAATAATTTCATTTCTTTCCTTTTTCTTGTTGCATCAATTTGCGTTGAAATTCAAACTCAACATGACGCAATTTGTACAGCTGTCGTTTGGTGATGACTTTACGAAATTCGCTCTCATATTTCGACTCAATCTTTGCCAATTCGTGATTCAATTGATATTGAGCGGTTATGGCGCGGTTATAATCTTCTTCGATAGCAGCAGCTCCTTTCTTTTTAATTTCTTTTTCAAGATTGCGCACTTTGCGTTCAGCTTCGTGTCGTTCAGATTCTTTTGCATCATAAAGACGGAAAAAATCGGCCTGCTGCGCTTCGGTAAGGTCTAATTCCTTGACCATAAAGTTATGTTTCGCAGCTTTGAGTTTGCGAAACCATTCGGTGCGTTCCTTGTCGCCTCCCTTGGGTCCACCCTTAGGCTTGTCGGCAAGGAGATTAAGAGGAGAGAGAACTGCGAGGAGAAGTAATAGTTTTAAATATTTCATAAGGTTTCGGGAATTTCTATTCCTAATTCGTAGAGGTCATCATAAAGGTATGGATCAGACATCGACACATATTCGTCAACATAGTTGGAATTGCCGGTAGTGACAAGTTCCGCAAGGAGAGAAGAAGTGTCTTGCCCTTGTGCAACATTCCTGATGCCGGTAGTCAGAGTGAAGATGTTCATCATAAGATATACTCCGGCAAACATTGCAGCCATATACACGTAGGGTCTGATTTTCTGCCAAACAGTGCGCTTGGGTTCTGTAACCGCGGAAACCTCCATGGGCAGCCGCTGCAGCATACGACGATTGAAGTCCTCAAAGTAACCTTCGGGAACCGTTCGGCCGTCGTTGCGAGGCCATCCTTGGGTGCTGTCTGTTATGTCGAGATTCTTCATATTTTTCTTTTTTAACTATTTGACTGACAAAACTGCCAAAGGTTTAACTCCGGTTCTCTAAAAATTGCTCTATCTTCTTAACTGCGAAATGATATGTGGCTTTCAAGGCTCCAACAGTCGTGCCTGTTATCTCCGCAATATCCTCATATTTCATTTCATCGAAGTATTTCATATTGAAAACGAGACGTTGCTTTTCAGGGAGCGAATCAACGGCCTCGCGCAGTGCTGTTGCAGCTTCATCGCCATCAATCCAGTCATCCGTTTCAAGTGTGTGGATGGCAGAATGTTCGGCATCGTCAAGGCTTTCGGTTTGACGACGCTTCTGTTTGTCAATAAATGTCAGCGCTTCGTTTATTGCAATCTTATGCAGCCAGGTTGAAAGTTTGGCATCACCACGGAAATCGTCCATTGCTTGCCACGCTTTCATAAATGTATTTTGAAGCAAATCGTCAGCGTCATCGTGGTTGCTGACCATACGTCTGATTTGCCAATACAAGGGTTCGGAGAACTGAGCGAGCAGTTCTCCGAAAGCTTCGCGCCGTGTCTGCGGGTCACGAAGCCGTTCCTCAAGGCTTTTGTCAGTATTAGCGGACAATTTTAGTCGCTTTATTACCTTGCAATTTAATATATATTCCCTTGGTAGTGGGATTTGCTACCGGGCGACCTTGAAGGTCGTAGTACGTTGCAGCTGCGCAGTTATTGGATTCAATCTGCTGAATCGAGTCTTTGTGCAATGGAGTGAAGAAATCCGGATCATCACCATTGCCCGTGAGTGGGGTGGTATATAGATTTTCTCCCTTTTTCTGATAGCAGCGAACGTAGTCAAATTGAGTCAAATACGTGTGGGTGAGATCCGCCCATTGAGCCCATGCACCATTGCCAACGCTTTGGTTAAGTATTACGTAGAAGTCTTTATAGAACGGCCAGCAAATCTCGGCAGTGTAATTTGTGCCCTCTTCGGAGTAGTGCATATTTTTATATGTGAATGAAACCTTGCCGTCAACATACCAAGTCAACATATCTTCTGTCCATTCAAGTGCGTAATAATGCCAGGCGGCCATATCGTCAACTGTAACACTCCCAGAGCTTGTGGGCGAACCTACTTTGGGGCCTTCAGTCCAGCCGCAATAGTTTTTCCAGCCGGTCCAGCCGGTGTGTACGGTGGCGTGAGCCTTATCTTGGGCATCTATCTGCTCCCAAATATCTATTTCGCCGCTGCGTGGCCATCCTCCCTCGGCGTTAGTTTCAGGCATCAGCCAAAAAGCAGGAAAGTTGCCCTTGAACGGATGTGTTTTTATTCGGGCCTCGATGCGACCGTAATGGAAATGAAATTTTCCTTGTGTGTTAATCGCTCCGGAAATCATAGCCTCTGATTCAGAGGGGAACTCTTCTTTGTCCGTGGGTACACACCACGAGTTGTAATAACCGTTGCCAAAAGTATTTACGGTCTCACCCTCCGCATCGCCTACTGCACAGTAGCGATTCCACGTTGCGTTATATCGCGGTTGGTAGCCCCAGGTTGTTTTGTTGAGATTGTCGGTATTAAACTCGTCGCCCCAAATCTTAGTCCATTCGCTGTCGGCTTGTTCTTCAAA
This sequence comes from Prevotella sp., assembly GCA_023666665.1. Lineage (GTDB taxonomy): Bacteria > Bacteroidota > Bacteroidia > Bacteroidales > Muribaculaceae > UBA3263. Next base: position 38,440 of record JAMPBN010000007.1, read on the forward strand.
AAGGCCATAGATTATAACATCGCCGCTAATAATTTCGGCAGGTATGGTTGCGAGTCCATCGGCTGAAATCGCCACCTCTGTATCTTGACGACTTTCACCCTGGCCGTGACGCACAATCAGATGATCTGCTGTAAAACCGGGAAGCGAAGCCTCAACCTTGAGTTCGATGGAATAACCTGCTGCAAGAGTTTCGGGCACAGGTGCGCCGCTCGAAAGGGTTATCATACAGTTGAGCGGCATCAGTGTAATGGTTGTCGTTTCAATGTCATCACCCAAAACGTTCAGAGTGAAGTCGGTAATTGAACCGCCATTTTCAAGAATATTATCGGAGCCGGCTGCATCGGCATTGTCCCAATCAATTTTTGCACGGCAACGATATTTGCCGGGAATCAAGTCAGAGGGTAGGGCGAAGGCAGGTATCTCGTTAAGATATTCGCCTTTGTTGGTTTGACCAAGGGAATTTTTATTATTAACGTGTGAATACGCCATAATATCAGTACCGGGAACGGGAACACCTGCAGCCGCAATGTCAGATAAGAAATCACCGTTTCCGTCGCGGTCAATATAAACATATGAGTTCATCCAGGTTCCGGTCCAGTCGAAATTAAACTGAATTTGCCCGCCGGGGAGAACGTCAACTTCCTGGTCAGTGCAATCGTGATATAGCAGCTTGTCTTCACTTTGTCCTACTTTAATTGACTGCATACCAAGCAACGGCTGCGTTACATTAATGTTATGAAGACGGCGCTGATTGTGAGTGATAGTCGTTTCGGGAGTATAGTTAACTGCGTATTTATTCTCAGGCTGCACTGCAGGGGCGACGCGCAACGTGGCATCAACGATTGCGCCGTCGTTTTGAATGATGGTATTGGTTTCACCAAAACGACCGCCGGGTTCCGACGAGTCCCAGTCAATAATAAAGCGTACGCGATAATCACCGGCAGGCTGCGACGCGGAAAGCACGAAAGGATGAAGTGTTACATTGCAGTCATCTTTAACTGTTAAACCGAGTGAGTTAACACCTTGAAAATATGAAAAAGAATAAAGCTCAGAGGGATAATCAAATTTTCCATCATTATTGAGGTCAGCATAAAAATATCCATGCATATACGTGCCGTTCCATGTTATGACAGGCGTGATGGCGGTACCAGCTGTTACGTCAAAGATTGCCGATGTTGAGAAGTCGTGATATAGCAACTTGTCAGTTGCCTGAGGCACATCAACGATATTTTCACCAATGCCCACACCGGTTATAATACGACTTGGGCGGGCTCCCGAAATCTGTGCATCGGCAGGAAAATTGATTTCATAGTCTGCCATTACCGGAAGTGCAACACAGACTCCGAGGAGTAGAGTAGATATTCTATTCATATTTAAAAGATTTTAATTCGCACAAATTTACGAAATTTTTATCGAAAAATCAAAATACAATTTTCTTAACATACATTAACATCCATAACCACTAATTTGTTAAAAAAAAATACTAACTTTGCACTCGCTTTACGAAGCTACCATTTACTTGAGGAGTGATGCTCGAGTGGCTGAAGAGGCACGCCTGGAAAGTCTATTTTCCACCCCTCGGACACCACTGAAAACATTAGGAGAGATGCTCGAGTGGCTTAAGAGGTACGCCTGGAAAGCGTATATAGGCCAAAAGCCTATCCCGGGTTCGAATCCCGGTCTCTCCGCAATAAAACACTGACAATCAGGCTATAACAAAAGGTCTTTTTGTTAGTGTTTTATCTTTTAAGACCCATTTCAGGCGTCGCATCCATGCCATTTAATGGTTTTAAAAAAAATCCCCCAAGTACGATTTATGCAGATTGGTTGACGACCGTTTCCGATACCTTGACGAAAAAAATGCGCAAAAAATGCGCAAAAAATTTTTCAAGTTTTTGAAACTAAGTTGCTGATTTTCATAATGAGTATGCAAGGGATGCCGCAAAACCGCTATGGCAAAATTGAAATTCTACCTCGACGCTCGTCATGTGAGCGTCAAAACGGGCGAAGCTCCCCTGAAGCTCGCAGTGACTCACCTCAGCCGAACCGCCTACATTGGCACCGGCATCAGCCTTGACCCCAAATATTGGGATGTCAAGAAAGAGAAGGTCGTTGGCCACCCTCAAAAGAAGTCGCTCAACGACAAAATCGATGCAAAACGCAGCGAGATGGTGCTCGTCTTTCAGCAGATTGAGGCTGAAATCAACATCGATGCCCTGTCTGCCAACGAGATTCGCGATGAAATTCTCCTGCGTACAACCAACAAGCGCGTCAATGTCAAGGACGAGAAAAGCGTTGTGACTGTCTTCAAGAAGTTCATCGCACTGAAATCAGGTAGCACGGCCTCAATCTACTCGCGCACTCTCGCTCATATTCAGCAGTTTGAGGGTAAGTCTGCCGACAAACTGCGTTTCGAGCAGATAACCAAGGAGTGGCTGATGCGCTTCGACCAGTTCCTGATGCGCTCGTGTCCGTCGGCCAACACTCGCGCCATCAATATGCGCAACATTCGTGCCGTCTTCAACTTTGCGATAGACAACGAGATAACTACTGCTTATCCGTTCCGTCGCTTCAAAATCAAGGGTGAGCCGACACGCAAGCGCAACTTCGATGTGGAGACACTGCGCTGCATCTTCAATGCCGACAACCTCGAACCGTGGATGGTGAAGTACCGCGACCTTTTCAAGCTGACGTTTATGCTCATCGGCATAAACATCGTGGACCTCTGCCACCTCAAAGAGATGCGCAATGGCCGTATAGACTATATACGAGCCAAGACCCGCAAGCTCTACTCCATCAAATTGGAGCCGGAAGCAGAAGAAATTATCGCCAAATATCGGGGCGATAAACAGCTGCTTAACTATCTGGACACCTATAAAGATTATAGGAAGTTCTACAACAATCTGTGCAAGGGCCTCAGAGCCATCATGGGTCTCGTCAACGAGAAGTATGGCACAGAAATCGACACGCTCTCAACCTATTGGGCACGTCACTCATGGGCTACAATAGCGGCAAGTCTCGACATACCTAAAGAGACCATAGCCGCCGGACTCGGCCACAGCAGCCACTCGGTTACTGACATCTACATTCAGTTTGACCCTCGCAAGGTCGATGAAGCCAATCGTCGTGTCCTCAATTACGTCCTCTATGGGTGGGAAGGAGGCTATAATCCCGATGATGCAGCCGCAAAAAAGCGTTAGGATTGTCGCTCCCATAAGTATTTCGGTTGGCACTCGGATAAGCCCTCCGATATGTGTTCCGAAATGCGTTCGGTTTTCCGTTCCGATAATCGTTCTTAAATGCGATATGATAGGCGTTTGAAGCCCCAAAATAGCGTTCGTAGATAGCAAAAAGCCGCTCCGATGTGGGGCGGCTTTTGCTATAATATGAAGTGCGGAGTCGTAGGTCAGGAATCCTTGACCGGGTAGAACACTCCCTTGACCAATTCTGACATGCCGTTCTCCGTGAACGTGCATGTCAGCTTCTCACAGATGTAGCGTTTGCCTTTGATGTAGAAGATGGCGCGGACGTTGGGGATGGTATCGGAGAGGAACTTGAAGGTGGTCTTTTGCTTGGGTTCGATTTGTGGAGCGATGCGTTTGTTGATTAGGCGGCGGTTGATGCGGAGGTTGAAGTGGGCGTTGGTGTAGCCGCTCCAATCATCGGCAATAATGACATCTTCAGTCCAGGGGTACGGCAACTTGCCGTTTGTGTTCTGCGCACCATCCCAAAAGCCGATATAGATGCGGTCGTAATACTCGGCTTTCTTTTCTTGTTCACCGGCGGCAAGTGATTCTGTGGTACGGGTCTTCAGGAACGGATATTGGCTCTCGTCCTCGCTCTCGATGCCAGTGTCTTCGTCATAGCCGGAGAAATTGAGGAACATGCATCGTCCATACTTCGCCTCGGTATCGTCTATTCTTACAGGTACAAATTCAATTTCGTCCTGGTCGGCATCTTCGGAGTCATCAATGATGCGACCACCAAAAAGATTGATTGGGCGCAAGATGCATTTGTAAGTGAAGTTTATGCGACCAAAAGAAATTGACGATACCGTTCTACTTACACTCTCTATTATAAAGTGGCAATCAACATTTTCGGCATAGAAGATTTTGTCGATATTGCTGTCACGCCCTCTGCGTCCATCCCAATATCGGTAGCCTTTGAGGTCTTTGAGGATGTCGCTAAGGCTCTCATACCTCACTATTCGCCATTGATTGCCTTTGATAAACCAATCGCATGAGTAGTATTTCCAAGTGTCGTGGTCACATTCCTTATACACAAGGTTCTTCATCACCGAGTATTCACATTTATCGTCCTCCACCTTTACCTCTGTTGAATGGTCTTCAATGACGTTTTGCAGTTCTACGGGTGGCGTAGATCTCAAAACGTTTTCGGTAAAGTGGAAAGAGATACGCTTTGCCCGGTGGTCGATGGTAAACTCTCCTTGCAGAAAGAGTTCAAGCTTCTCGAAGTATTCCTCGACCGTCCAGTGAGGCATAGCCCGCGCAAAGGCCGGCAAATACCAGGCGTGAGGCAAGGTGTTGCAGATGAGCAGGTATTTATATTCCTCCTTATTATCCCACTCGTCAAAGTCGGTTGAGTAGCCGATAGCTTCACATATTTTGCGAGTGATATATATAAGGTATGGTTGCCACGACAAGCCGGTGATGTCATTCGACCAGGAGTAGTATGCGTTGGAGACCAATACTCCATTGTTTCTGACTTCGGGGTGATAGTCGACAAGATTCTGAATGTTGCCGGAATAATCGTTCACCCACGGCAGCGCAACGCAGTTGGGATTGTAAATCGGGCTCCAAGCCCTTTCGGGAGTAACAGCCGATTTAGACGTGGTGGGAGGCGTACCGAGGTCAAGCTCATTGATATAGAGTTTGTCAAAAGTCTTGTCAAAGTTCTGTTCCGAGCGACCGTCGAGGAACTGCGTCTTGACCTCTGACTCGTTAATTTCGGTAACAGTTATGCAGCCGAACTTGTAGAAGCTCTTGTCGCGTATCTCACAGTTGAATATACACCGTTGGGCAATGACATCGGCTCGGTTGATATGGCCGAAGATAGCGATATTCTGAGGGCAATCTTTCAGCGGAAAGGTAATTGTCAGTGTGTAGCCATCGCTACCGCTGAACATTCTGTTTTCACTGACGTACTCGAAGCTCGTTCCCTTTTTAAGGGCAGCGAGTTTATTGTCAACGTATATTTGCATTATTTTTTGGATTTGGGTGATTTGTTGCGCATAAGGAGGTCATATTCATCCTGGGCCTGTTGGATGCCGTGATCGCCGGACACGGTGTTCACGGTAACAAACGGCTCATTCAGACGCAAGTCAAGCCTGTCGAGGACTGCGACCATTCTTTCATCGT
>JAMPBN010000008.1 GCA_023666665.1 Prevotella sp.
CTAAAATGACAATGGCCAAACAAACTCAATTTTTGTTTAGCCATTGATATTCAGTGTTTTACAAAGATAAATTTTGTTAATACTCATCCTCGTTGAAGAAGAAGTCTTCGTTGGAGGGGTAGTCGGGCCAAATGTCTTCGATGCTTTCGTAGGTTTCGCCTTCGTCTTCGATTTCTTGGAGGTTTTCGATGACTTCGAGAGGTGCGCCGGAACGGGTGGCGTAGTCAATGAGTTCTTCGCGGGTTGCGGGCCAGGGTGCGTCTTCGAGCTTCGAGGCGAGTTCAAGTGTCCAGTACATATCGTCGTAAATTTTTTTGTTGTTTCTTAAAATAGTCGGCAAAGATACGGATTTTTCTTGAATAATTGCATTGTTTTTTGTTAAAATGCAATTTTTAGAAAAGGGTTGCTTCGGAGTTGGGTAGGGTGGCACCGAGGTGGGTGTAGGCTAAGGTAGTGACTTGTCGGCCTCGGGGGGTACGCATCAGGAAGCCCTCTTTGATGAGATAGGGTTCGTAGACTTCTTCAACCGTGCCAGGGTCTTCGCCGATTGCGGTGGCGATGGTGGTGAGACCCACTGGGCCGCCGCCGAATTTGTCGATGATGGTGCGGAGCATCTTGTTGTCGATTTCGTCGAGGCCGTATTTGTCGATGTTGAGCGCTTCGAGGGCGTAGCGGGCAATGTCGGGGTCGATGCTGCCAGAGCCTTTTACCATGGCAAAGTCGCGCACGCGGCGCAGCAGGGCGTTGGCTATTCGCGGAGTGCCTCGGCTGCGCATGGCAATTTCACGGGCTGCGCGTTCGGAGCAGCGGGTGTTGAGCAGCCGGGCTGAGCGCAGTATTATGCGTTCAAGGATTTCGTGGTCGTAGTATTCGAGGTGGAAGTTGATGCCGAAGCGTGCGCGCAGTGGGGCGGTGAGCAGTCCGCTGCGCGTGGTTGCTCCTACCAGCGTAAATGGGCTGAGAGTGAGCTGCACTGTGCGCGCTCCGGGGCCTTTGTCGATCATAATGTCGATTTTGTAGTCTTCCATCGCGGAGTAGAGGTATTCTTCAACCACGGGGCTAAGGCGGTGAATCTCGTCGATGAAGAGTACGTCGTTTGGTTCCAGCGATGTTAGTATGCCGGCAAGGTCGCCGGGTTTGTCGAGCACCGGACCGGAGGTTACTTTCATCCCTACGCCCAATTCGTTGGCTATGATGCCGCTGAGAGTGGTCTTGCCAAGGCCGGGGGGGCCGTGCAGTAGGGTATGGTCAAGCGCTTCGCCGCGCATATGGGCTGCGGCGACGAATATCTTGAGGTTTTCAACTATCTTTTCTTGTCCGGCAAATGCGTCGAACTCCGACGGACGCAGGGCTTTTTCTACGTCGCGTTCGGTCTCGCTGCGTGGGCGGGAGGCCTCTGACCGGATGTCGAGATAGTCATTTTCTTGATCCATAGAGTACTGGGTTGGTGGCCGGGTCGTTATACATTTTCATCTGGCGGTAGACTTTCATATATTTGCGTCCTGCTGCAATGTCGTCGAGCAGTGCGTCTATCGCGGAGATGAGGTCCGAGCGTTGTTCTTCGAGTACGGCGAGTTTAGCTGTACAACGTTGAATGTGGTCGGCATCGGCATCGGTGCGTTCCACCTCGGCTTTCATATGCCAGATTTTGAGCGCGAGGATTGACAGGCGGTCCAGGGCCCAAGCGGGGCTTTCGGTGTTGATTGATGCATCGGGCAGGGGAGATACTACGGCGAATTTTTGGCGGAAGTATGAGTCGATTTCTTCGACCATATCGGTGCGCACCTGATTGCTGCGGTCAATGCGGCGTTTGAGCGCGAGTGCCGCTACCGGGTCGATTTCCGGGTCGCGGATAATATCCTCGAGGTGCCATTGCACGGCATCTACCCAGTTTTTGTCGAAGAGTATGGCATCAACCGAACCCTCGGTATAAGGGTTCGGCGATGCTGCATCAACGTTGTCAGTCTGGTGGTAAGCACGTGTGGCCTCTTCAAATATAGAGTAGGCTTTCTGTGTGAATGTCATATCTTGGTGGGTTCTGCTCCGGAGGCTGCACGCATTGCGTCCCAACCGAGTGCGCTGGCTCCGAGCACTGCGGCGTCGGCTTCTTTGAGTTCTGAAATGAGAAGTTTGATTTTGCCTTTGTGGAACGACAGCAGGTTGTTTTCAAAGGCTTCGCGCATAGGTTTGAAGAGAAGTTCGCCGGCTTTGGCGAGGCCGCCAAACAGGATGAACGCTTCGGGTGAGGTGAATGCTGCGAAGTCGGCGAGCGATTCTCCAAGCACGCGGCCGGTAAATTCATAGACGCTCTGTGCTATGGGGTCGCCGGCAATGGCTGCATCGTAAACGTCTTTTGACGTGAGGTCTGCGCTCGGAATGTTGCGGAGCAGTGAGGGCACAGTGGGAGATGCATCGAGAAATTCCAGTGCGGTGCGAACAACTCCGGTTGCCGAGCAGTAGGTTTCCAAGCAGCCGCAGCGTCCGCAGCCACAGAGTCTGCCGCCACGGCGCACAATTATGTGGCCCAGTTCGCCGGCCATGCCGTCGGCGCCGTAGACCATCTGCCCATTGCAAACCACTCCGGAACCGACACCGGTGCCGAGGGTTATCATGATGAAGTCGCGCATTCCGCGAGCTGCTCCGTAGGTCATCTCGCCGATTGCGGCGGCGTTGGCATCGTTGGTAACTGCCACGGGGATGCCGAAACGGTCGGCGAGACCTTGCGACAGGGGCAATACGCCCTTCCAAATCAGGTTGGCGGCGTGTTCAATATTGCCGGTGTAGTAGTTGGCGTTTGGGGCACCCACGCCAATGCCGCCGATTTTTCCTTCGGCATCGTTTGCCTTGATAAGTTTTGAAGCTTCGGTGTAGAGTTCGTCGAGGTAATCGTTGAACACGGGATGTTTTTTTGTCTTGATGGCTCCTGAGGCAATTACTGTGCCGCGGGCATCAACGATTCCGAACACTGTGTTGGTACCGCCTATGTCGATACCGAGAACGTATGGTTGATTCATGGGGGTTGGGGTGTTAGGTTTTGGGCTTTAGGCTTCAGGTTTATAATTTGTCAACTTCGAGGTCGCCGTTGAGTTCTTCTTCCCAGGGCAGACCGTCTAGAGCGAGCTGTTCAAGGAATGGATCGGGATCAAATTCCTCAACGTTGCGCACTCCTTTGAGATTCCATTTCCCGGTCAAGAACATCATAGCACCCACCATTGCGGGAACCCCCGTGGTGTAGCTAACGGCCTGCATGCCGGTTTCCTTAAATGCAGCTTCGTGACTGCAATTGTTGAAGATGTAGTAGGTCAGTGGCTTGCCCTCTTTGTCTTTACCGGCAATGCGGCAGCCTATGGAGGTATCGCCGTGATAGTTCTCGCCGAGGTCCTGAGGGTCGGGAAGCACCGCCTTAAGGAATTGCAGCGGCACGATTTTCACGCCGTTATAGTCAACCTCGTCAATGCGGGCCATACCGATGTTTTGGATTACGCGCAGATGCGTGAGATATTCCTGACCGAAAGTCATCCAGAAACGTGCACGCTTAATGGTGGGGAAGTTTTGCACCAGGCTCTCCAGCTCTTCGTGGTAGAGCAGGTAGCTGTCTCGCTGGCCGATGCGGGGATATGTCAGCGAGCCGTGAATTTCCAGCGGCTTGGTGGTAACCCATTTGCCGTCCTGATAGTAGCGGCCGTTTTGGGTGATTTCGCGGATGTTGATTTCCGGATTGAAGTTGGTGGCGAAAGCCTTGCCGTGGTCGCCGGCATTGCAGTCAACAATGTCGAGATATTCCATCTCCGAAAAGTAGTGTTTCGCAGCATATGCTGTGAACACGCCGCTGACCCCGGGGTCAAAACCGCAGCCAAGAATTGCGGTGAGTCCAGCTTGCTCGAAGCGTTCGCGATAGGCCCATTGCCAGGAGTACTCGAAGTGGGCCACGTCTTTGGGCTCGTAGTTTGCCGTGTCGAGGTAGTTCACTCCGCATTGCAGACAGGCCTCCATAATCGTGAGGTCCTGATAGGGCAGGGCAAGGTTGATAACCAGCTCGGGTTTATGACGTTGGAGGAGTTCAACGATTTCGTCAACGTTGTCGGCGTCGACGCGATCGGTGATGATTTCCGGAGCTTGAGGCACGGCTGTGCGTATAGCCTCGGCCACGGCATCACATTTACTCTTGGTACGTGAGGCGATGACCATTTGAGGGCCGAACACCTCGGGATGTTGCGCACATTTGTGGGCACATACTGTACCCACGCCTCCTGCGCCAATAATAACGACTTTTGCCACTATTTCAAATAGGAATTAGGAATTAGTAATTAGGGGTGCTAAGTTACGGAACTTTTTCGGTTTTTGCAAATTAATATTGTTCGTTCTCGTTGGGGAAATCAACTGCCTTGACATCATCAACGTAATGACCTATGGCATCAATGATTGTGTTGCTCAAATCGGCATACTTGCGCAGGAACTTTGGGGCAAATCCCTGATTCATGCCCAGCATATCCTGAAGCACGAGTACTTGTCCGTCCGTTCCTGAACCGGCTCCGATGCCGATTGTAGGGATGGCGAGCATTTCAGATACCTCCTTGGCCAGTGCGGCAGGGATTTTTTCCAACACCAGTGCAAAGCAGCCTGCCTGCTGAAGCATCATGGCATCGCGCTTGAGCTTTTCGGCCTCGGCTTCAGATTTAGCACGCAGAGCGTAAGAACCGAATGCGTTGATGCTCTGCGGAGTGAGGCCGAGGTGGCCCATCACCGGGATTCCTGCCTGTACCAGTTTCTCAATGCTTTCAAGCACTTCTTCGCCGCCTTCCAGTTTCACTGCTTCGGCACCGGATTCCTTAATGATGCGCACGGCGTTGGCCAGCGCAAGGTCGCTATTGCCCTGATATGAGCCGAAAGGCATATCGCAGACAATCAGGGCGCGTTTTGCTCCGCGCACCACGCTCGATGCGTAAGTAATCATCTCGTCAACGGTGATTGGCAGGGTAGAGGAGTAGCCACACATTACGTTGGCGGCTGAATCGCCAATCAATATGGCATCAATGCCACCTTGGTCAACGAGCTGGGCCATTGTGTAGTCATAGGCAGTTATCATTGCGATTTTTTCGCCTTGCTCTTTCATTTGACGAAAGCGCAAAGTGGTTACTTTGCGCTTGTTATCTACTGTGTTTGTCGACATTATTCTGCTGTTGTCTGAAGAGGTGTGGGAACGTTATAAACGCGGGTTGCGAGTTCGCGGTCAAGGGTGTACAGGCCGGGGCCGTCGGTGCCGATAAGGCGGAATTTGTTGATGAGGTCCTGAGCGTTTTCTTCTTCTTCAACCTGCTCGTTGATGAACCAGGTGAGCTGGTCGCGGGTGGCGTAATCGTGTTCGCTTTCGGCCAGAGCGTAGAGGTTGTTGATCAGCGAGGTTACTTTCTGCTCATGGGCAAGAGTTGCCTCAAAAAGTTCGGTGGGGTTGTTCCAACCGTCAACCGGAACTGCGTCAATTGCCTTGAGAAGCACGCGACCTCCGCGACGGTTAACGTAGTTCATAAAGATTTCGGCGTGGGCCTGTTCTTCTTTGAACTGAATCTTAAACCAGTTTGCAACACCGGGCAAACCTTTGTCTTCGCAATACATACCCATTGAGAGATAAAGATAAGCACTCCAAAGTTCGGCGTTGATTTGCTCATTGAGAGCATCTTGAATTTTTTGGCTAAGCATAATGGTAATTATTTAAAGCGTTGTGTATTGTCGGGAATTATCACGGGGTTTTCCTTGAGGTAGTCGAGCAAGTCTTCGTAAGCAATCTGCTGCGACTGCGCTACCCAAGTGCCCCGCGTGAGCGGAACCATATAGTCGCCGCCGTTGGCGAGATAGTCAATCGTGGCGATATGATATGTTTTAGCAGGGTCAATCTGATTTTTGGAGGTGATTCCGGCAACGGCATCTCCACCACGTGCGGCCATCACATCAAAGGCTTCGGCAAGGTCCTTGCCGGAAATTTCGAGGATGACAATCTTGTTCTGGAACGGCATCATATCTATTGCCGCACCTTCGCTGATTTCGCCTGGTGCCCAGGTCACGCGCAGTCCGCCTTTGTTGCCTATCGCACCATCTATTTTTCTGCCATAAATCTTCTCGCCGCGATTCTTAATGAAATCGGCATCGAAGTTGAGCATTGCGTTTGAACGGTTGGTCAGCGCCGAGTCGCTCTTTACGGTGGCAACCGTTACATTATAAAGCGAGTCTATTCCGGCACGATATGGCTCAAGCTTGGCCATCAGCGCCTGATCGCGGCGCGAATCCAGGCGGGAATCTACCGGAATAAGCTTTTCTGAAAGTTGGCCGTTATTCAGGTCCATTGTGATTTCGCCGATGTATTGGCCATACTTGCCGGTCTGCACAATCATAACCGAGTCCCCCTCAGCGTTGGCAACCTTGACTGCGGGATTGAGCAGTGTGTGGCTGTGGCCGCCGATAATAAGGTCAATGCCTGAGGTTTGTTCGGCAACCTGAACGTCGCCAAAGAGTTTCGGGTCTTCGTCAGAACCGCTGTAGCCAATGTGCGTAACGGCAATAACGTAGTCGCATTTTTCCTTATTGCGTAGCAGATCAACGGTCTTTTCCGTGGCTTCCTTCCAGGGCATATACTTGACACCGTCGTAGTTTCCCTCGGCAACCATACCCTTGGGGTCAAGATTCAGCGCCATAATGCCGACCTTGTGTTTGCCATATTGTTTCACCATATAAGGCTGAAACATTCCGTCGAGTACCGATTCGGAGAAATCATAGTTTGAGGCAAGGAGTGTTGACTCTGATTTGTCGAGCATCTTTTTGAGGGCATCCATGCCGTTGTCGAACTCGTGGTTGCCAAGAATTTGCACGTCATAGCCCAACTCATTGAGCATCTGCTGCTCCACTTCGCCTTTAAACAGGTGGAAGTAGAGAGTTCCTTGCACAATGTCGCCGGCATCCACAACCAGAACGTTCGGATTGGCCTCTCTGATAGAGTCGATGATTACCTTGCGGCGCACCACGCCGCCGAGGTCGTTGCCAGTCAGCGGGTCAATGTGGCTGTGGGTGTCGTTGGTATGTATAATCACGAGCTTATCATCGCCCGCATTTTGAGCCGCACACCCCATCAGGAGTGCCGCAGCTATCGAAAAAAGAAATTTGGTCAGTTTCATAATCACTGCAAAGTTACAAACATTTTTTAATTCAAAAACAATCTTACGGCAATTTATTCCCGCGTCAGAAAAATAACCCCATAAACCTCGATTTTCGCCCGCAAAGTCGAATCTCTAAACCTTTTTTACTATTAAACGTTTCAATAGTGTAAACTGTGAGACAACACACAAAATTTTATTTTTATGGCAACTACCACAACAAAACAAGAGATTTGGGACACCGATGGCCAAATCTTAGGCAATGCCCCTCAATGGGCAACATATCGTAAACAGCTTGACAGTGAATTTCCGTCACCTTACAAAGGAGGTTCCGACACACTGGCTGAATCTATGAAGAAAGCTGTTGAACTCATCGACAAACTTCGTCCTTCGGGACCCGACAGCCCGGCATTTCTCGGCAAAAACTCAAAGCTGACATATAACTATCCTGAAGTTAAAAATCAAAAAATTCCTCAGAAGTCTGAGGCGCTCGACGATGTTATTGCCGACTGCGTGAAGCTCTTCCAAGGTCTGCCCGACGTTTCGAGTCCGCTGACTATGAGCAACGTTTGGCCGCAGCCTAACAATGCCAGCATCATCGCCTCAATGCTTCCGCTTATTTTCGCTCCTAATATTATTGAGGGCGAATATGGCTGGAATGTTCATAAAGCCGAACTGGAGAGCGGCGGTATGCTTGCCGACCTCTTTGGCTGGGAGCCTACCAAGGCCGGCGCAGTTTATACCTACGGCGGTTCGGGTTGCTGGTTCTACGGCTTGAAATACGCCCTTACCCGCGTCTTCCCCGACTCCCGCGAAAAAGGCATCCGAGCCGACGGCAAGGTTCTCGTCAGCGGTCAGGCTCACTACTGCCGACAGAATGCCACCGACTGGGCCGGACTGGGCATGGATAACGTAATCATTATTCCTACCGACCCCAACAATAACAAGATGGACCTCAACGCCCTTGAAGCTACACTGAAAGACCTGCAGGAAAAACAAATCCCTGTTGTTGAGGTTGTATGTACTATGGGTACCACCGATGCCAGCGTATTCGACCCGATTGCTGACGTTCGCCGTCTGCTCGACAAGTATCCCAACCCCGCCGGTTACGGCAAGGCTCTGCTTTATGCCGACGCAGTTTGCGGCTGGTCGTGGTACGTGTTTAAAGACTACGATTTTGAAAAGAATCCGCTCGGCTTCTCGCAGCGCGTGCTGAAAATAATCAAGAAAAACTATGAGGAAATCAAGGGCATACATTATGCCGACGCAGTTGGCGTGGACTTCCATAAATTCGGATTCGCACCGTATATCAGCAGCTGCTTTGTTTATCAAGACGCTGCCGAGTTTGAAAACATAATGCGCCGCGGCAACTACGCCTACCTGCAGTCAGTAACGCCCTACAACCCGATGTATTACACCCTGGAGGTTTCGCGTACGGCATCAGGCTCACTGGCCGGTTGGGCCACTCTGAAGTACCTCGGTATCGAAGGCTTGCAGGCAGTGCTCGGCGGCATCCTCGAGGTACGCCTCTATATGGATTCGCTCGTCGAAACCCAACCCGATATGGTGATGGCCGATGCCGACGATACCGGCTTCATCACTCTGTTCCGCGTCTATCCTAAGGGCATTGATGCCCGCGAACAATACAGCCGCGAACTCAACGACCGCGAATACCGCTCAGAGCTTTTAGCTTTCAACCGCTTCCAGCAAGCCGTGGGCGAAAAGATGTTCCAGTGGTATCTCGAAGGCAAGAAAATCAACGGCAAGCCAACACCCCATATCGCTTACAGTACCGGCTTCCGCACCGCATCGTGGAATGAAGACGGCTCCGACCCCGAGGGCACAGTTTACGCTCTGAAAACCTACCCTATGAACGTCTACAACAACCCCGTAGTGATGGACCACGTAATCACTTGCGTTCTCGCCGCCCGCGACGAAGTCGAAAAAGAAATGAAATAATCTCAAGCAGGGGCGCTTGCGGGCGCCCTCGCTTATTTCCAACTATATATTTATGAGCAAAACAGTTAATCGACCGGAGGCTCCTACGGTTACGAAGTCCGGTCGAAAAATCATAAACTCCACGGCCAAGGGGTCTCTTACTATGATTGCTATGGCCATTATGATTGTTACGTCGATTTTGAGTCTGCGAGGACTACCGAGCGAGGCAAAGTTTGGCACTCAGTCAACGTTCTACTATATATTCGCAGCCATAGTATTCCTGCTGCCTTTCTCGCTTGTATGTGCTGAACTTGCGTCTACATATACAAAGTCCGGCGGCTTGTATCGCTGGGTTTCCGAGGCTTTCGGTCCCAAGTGGGGCTGGACAGCCATGTATCTTGAGTGGCAAACCATTATTTTCTGGTTCCCGACAGTACTGATGTTTGGTGCCGTGTCGTTGGCGTTTATCTTCTGGCCGGAGAGCTTCGACCAAAAGTTGGCATCGAATAAAATCTACACCCTTGTGGTGGCTCTTGTTATTTATTGGCTTGCTACTCTCAACGCTTTCCGAGGACAGAAAATGGCCAACAAGCTGAGCACTCTCGGTGGCCTATGGGGTACCATTATCCCCGGCGCCATTCTCTTAGTACTCGGCATTGCCTATGTCCTTTCCGGCAAACAGATTGCGCTGGCCAACCTGCCGTTCTTCCCTGACTTCTCCCACCTCAGCACCATAGTCCTGGCGGCATCGATATTCCTCTTTTACGGCGGTATGGAAATTCAGGCAGTACATATCAATGATATGAACAACCCCGCCAAGCAATATCCCCGCGCCGTGTTTATCGCAATTATAATAATAGTTGCGGTCTATACACTCGGCACTCTGGTTATTGGCCTGGTTATACCGTCGGAAAACATCAACCTGTTGCAGTCGTTGCTGGTGGCATACAATGCCCTTTGGTCAGCCTTTGGGCTCGAATGGTTGGGCAATGTTATGGCAGTGTTCATAATGTTTGGCGTTATTGGTCAGGTCAGCGCACTGGTCACCGGCCCTGCCACCGGTTTGATGGCTGTGGCTCAGTCAGGCTACCTACCTATGTCGCTGCAGAAGACAAACAAAAACGGTGTCAACAAGAGCATTCTGCTCATCGAGGGCGCGTTTATAACCATTCTCAGCCTCGTGGTTATAGTGCTGCCAACTGTTGAAACCGCCTATCAGATAATGTCGCAAATGGCCACGATTATCTACCTTATTATGGTGTTGATGATTTATGGTGCATTTATTCGTCTGCGTCGCACTCAGCCCAATAAGCAGCGCGGCTTCAAGATTCCCGGCGGCAAGTTGGGCGAATGGGTGGTTTGCGGAGTCGGAATTCTCGGCGCATTGCTCGCACTGGTGCTGAGCTACATACCCCCGTCGCAGATCAATACCGGCAGCCCGGTTGTCTACATCGGCATCATAGTCATTGGCGTGGCAATCTTCCTGGCTCTGCCTCTGTGGGTTTACTCCAAACGCAAACCCGACTGGCGTAACCCCAATACCCACTTCTATCCCTTTGACTGGCAAATTGAAGGTCGCAAGCCCGACGAAATCTCCAAGTGGCCGACAGGCTATGTGCCCACAGAAGACGAAGTCGAAGAAGCCGAAAACCAAAACATTGCCAAACACGCCACCCAAAAGCACTACTAACATATGCACTGAACTTTCGGCTTGTGCCGAAAAAAGAATCGCCGGGGCGGGTGCCTCGGCGATTCTTTTTTCGTGACTCATACAGGATTCAAACCTGTAACCTTCTGATCCGTAGTCAGATGCTCTATTCAGTTGAGCTAATGAGCCATCGTTTTTGACACTGCAAAGGTACAACCCTTTTTTGAACTGTGCAAATTTTTCTGCAATTATTTTTTATCTTTTTTTGCACTAAAATGGCATATGCTTATAAATCAGTTCAATGGAAGTTGATATTTTTTTTGACTTTTCCGGCAATTTCTGTGTCATTTCCGATGAGTGCGGCGATTGCGGCGCTTGTCGCGCGGTCAATGGGGTTGAATTTTGAGCCGTTGACCATACGGGCAAACGCCACCAATTCGTTGCGGATGCCTTCGCCGTCGAGCTGATAGAAGTAGCGACGGTTGTCGGCAGGGTTTTCGTAGCGAATCTCAAAGTAGTCTGTTTTCCACCACGGCGCGGGAACGTAGAAATAGCCCTTGGTGCCGGAAACTACCAGTTCGCCCTCGCTTTTAACCCCCTTGCCGAACTTTGAGGTTGACACTGCGCCGGGATAGATGAGCGAAATTTTTGAAAAGTCATCGAATTGCAGCTCGTCGTTAGCCATTCTGCTGACTACTTCGGCCGAAAGCCAGTCGCTACCGAGCAGGTCAATGACCGGCAGCAGGGCGGTGGGTCCCCATGCACTCAAGCTGTTCCACTCCTCAGCAATGACTTTTGAATCGGAATATTCGAGCGTTTTCAGGCTTGTGCAGGTTGAGTCAACCGACACTATCTTGCCGATTTTTCCGCTTTTAGCCATACCGATAAGGCGTGAATATGCCGTGGAATAAGCCGTTTTTATGCCGTCGGCAAGCGTCAGCCCCTTTTGGCCGGCAAGATCATAGAGTTCGTTGACCTGCGCGGGAGTCGGTGCGATGGGTGATTCGCACAGCACGTGTTTGCCCCGCAGCAGCGAAGTTTTTACGTCGTCGTAGTGGCGCGAGGGGTGCGACACCACATACACGGCATCCACTTGGCTGAAAAACTCATCTTCCTTTCCGGCTTCGAGGTGGAGGCCCATTGTCAGGCCGTTGACATAGCGGCTTTCGGCAACGTATTTTTCCACGATGCGGTTATTGCCGATGATTCCTATACGGATTTCACGCTCCTTGGCGCGAAGTTCGCTGCTCGACACTCCGTCCGTGCGGTCGAGGTAGACAACCTCGCAATAATCGCTGAGATAGTCAAACTTCCCTTTCCAATCTGAACCCACAGTGAAAATGTCAACGCCGAGTCGTTTGATGTCGTCAATTTTTTGACCCTCGTATTCCTCCACGATGATTTCGTCGGCCAGGCCGGTGCGGCGAACGGCCTCTATACGCTGCATCAATGACTCCGCAACGTTGATTTTGCCGCGTGAGCGGTCAAAGTCATCGGAGGTAACGCCCACGATGAGATAGTCGCCAAGCGCTTTGGCGCGTTCAAGCAAGCGAATATGGCCGTGGTGCAGCAGGTCGTAGGTTCCGTAGGTGATGACGCGTTTCATTTTCTGAATATCTTGTTTTTGAGATTCCACCAGGCAACTTTCTGACGGTTCCCCCATATGTATTTCTTATAGAGGAGTTTCAGCGACGGACGTTTTGCCCATTTGCGGTTAATTTGGCTGTAGGTCATTGATTCCGACTCCAAATCTGCCATACATTCTGCCCGCAAGGGATTCTCGGCAATGGGCCGTTTCATCGGCCCCTGATAGCGGAGCGCCGCGTTGAAGTCGAGGCGGTGGCCAAACATCAGTGGCTCCGCTTTTTTGAGCGCTTCAAGTCCGCGAGCGGAGTTGGCGAAGATAAGCGATGCACCGCCATTTTTGCCGTAGAGTTCCGGGCAGTAGAGATGCACGCCCCAAAGGTCGCCCAAGGTAATGTCGGCAACGCGCTGCGGAGTGGTGAAAGGGCACCTATAGCACGATGGTCGGCTCATAAGGTGATTCAACCAAATGCTCCAAAAGGGGTTGAACCAACGGTCGGTCAGGAACGCGCGGCCGTTTTCCAACTTGACGCGCTGCACTTGAAAGTCCCACTTGCCAGGCGTTTTGTAGCGGTAATTAAGTTCGGCAATCTGCGAGCCGTAGCGCCGCTCCATATGCAGGTTAAATTTGCGGATATACAACGGCGACGGCACTCCCTCGCACACCACCTCCACCGTAAGCAGCCGAGAGGTGTCAGTGCGACTTGTCGCCAAATATTTATAAAGCCCCGCAATCTGACATGGCGTTCCGCTGAAAAGAACGTTGACGTTGCGGCGCAACAGTGCCCGCGCATCAACGTAGGCATTGCCCATCAGGCTCTGCGAATATTTTGATTTGCGAAAAATATTGATTTCGCTCTTTTCGGTGATGTATGTATGGAGTACGTTCAGCTCATAATCCGTTGCACCGAAAATTGCATAATTTTCTTCACACCAGGCTTCTACAATGGCAGAGAATGCCCCTCCCGATGTGCTTTGCGCCTTGACCTGAGAATCTAAGTTATATCCGCCGAAAACTGCCGTGGCTTCGGGGTTCTTTTCGGACAGCTTTTCTTCGGGGCAGACCTTATGGCAGAGTCCGCAGTTTATGCATAGCGACTCGTCCAACTGCGGATAACGGAAGCCCTCCGCATCTTCGCTCATTTGGAGTGCCGCTTTCGGACAGATTTGCACGCAGGCCTCGCAGCCGGTGCATCCCGACTTCTGTCCGTCAACAAGATAGCCGCGAGAGTCGTTCATATGCTTTCAGTGAGTTCGCGGTTTAGGATTTCGAGGCTATGGGCGCGTTCCCGCTCAATGTTGCTATGAACGCGGTTATAGTCAATCGGTGCGGCTTCGGGGCTGTCAGTGGTGTTGATGAGTCGGTCAGAGATTCCAAACAATGCCAGCATCTCCTCGATTTTTGTGTCGCAGAGTTTGCGCGAGAAAATATAGAACGGCCTGCGGAACTGCACGGCAAAAATCATACCGTGGAAAGAGTTGGTTACGACCATTGCGGCGTTTTTTACCAGTCCGAGAAACTCTTCAACGCCGGCATCGTAGCGCATAGTGTGGCGCTCGGCGTTTTTTGCATTGAGGCTTATCTCAATGATTCTCAAGCCGAGGTCAGCAGCTTTGCGCTCGGCAAATTCCTGCATTGCCGGGTCGTGGCGACGCGAATATAGCAGCAGATACGGCTCCTTAACCTCCGGCTCAACGGTGATTTCAGCATATTGTTCAGACGTGAGCAGCAGGGTGGGGTCGGTAACGCGATAGAGCGGCTTATTGTATAATGAGCCAACGAGCGGCAACATGTCGTTTTCGCGCAGAGCTATTGCGTTGAAATTTTGCAGGCGGCTGCGCAGCTCGGAGATTTCTTCATCGGAAATGTTTTTCCAATCGCCGAAACTTGCGGCAAAGGCCACGGAGCGGCCGCGCATCACCTGGTAAGAGGCATAGAATCCTTCGTCGAAACCGAATTCGGGTACGGCAAACACCGTGTCGCTGCCGCACACGTAGCCGTCGAGGTTCTCCTCTGCCAGACTGTCGTTGAAATTTGCCGAGGTGTATTTTTTGCCACTCAGCGGATATCGGGTCTTGTAGAAGTTGCAGAATTTGGCGTAATTTTCGCGGATAGCCGGCATACTCAGGCGGCAACGTTCATGGGCGGCACTGTCTGTGTCCCACATATTTCCGATTGGGCTGAGAACGTCTTTGTCGGCAAGAATGTCTGGGCAGTAATCAACCACTTTGGCATTGATGTTATTAGGGTTAAGGCTGTTGATAGCCTTCTGCAAGGCCCATGTCTGCAACGCCGAACCGTAGTTGGTGAAGTTGCCATACATGTTGTAGCTCACTATCCCAACTGTTTTCATATTTCGCCCTTTGCTTGGAGGTCTTTAAGTGCGGCGATTATGGTGTCGTTGTCGGCAGCGTTTTGGTCGCCGAAGTGTCCTACTCTGAAAAGTTTATCGCGCAGTTCGCCGCCGTTGGGACACACCCAAATTCCATACCGGTCTTTGAGTGCGGTGAAAATGTCGTAGGCCGACGCGGTGAGTGGCGTGAGCGGTGTCATGGCATTTGACATACGCTGCGAGGGAATGGCAAACGGCAGTGATTTGATTTTTGCGCGGAAATCTTCGGCTTGACGGTGGGTCTTGGCTATTTCCGATTTCACGCCGCCGTTACTTTCAATCTGACGTAGGCGGGTGTTGATTTGGCGCAGAATGCCTACGGCCGGGGTGAATGGCGTCTGGCCGCGTTCGCCGTTTTTTAGGGCACTTTTCAGGTCGAGATACATTGATTTGGTCTTGCCTGCCTCGATGCGTTCGAGAGCTCGCGGAGCAGCCACGATGATTGAAATTCCCGGGGCGCAGGCCAATACTTTTTGCGAGCCGGTGATAACAATGTCGGCATCGCATTGGCTCATATCCAGCGGGTCGGCAAGGAATGAGCTGATGGCATCGACTATAAAAAGCATTCCATTGCGGCGGCAGAAGTCGCCGAGCAGGGCGTTGTCGTGGAGAACACCCTTGGAGGTTTCGTGAATATTGACCAGCAACGCCGTGTAGCCTTTGCCGTCGTATGGCTTGAGGTCGTCGGGCGTTATGGGCATCCCTTCGGCGGGATGTAGTGCGGTGTAGGGGATTTCGTGGAGCTGACACAACTCAACAAAACGGTGCCCAAACGAGCCACCATCAATAACCAGGACTTTGTCGGCCGGGGTCAGCACGCCCATAACAGTTGCCTCCATTGCCGCAGTGCCTGAGCCGGTGAGAAACACCGTGCGCGAGCCGTCGGGGGCGTTGACAAACTGCTGCATCAGCCGTTCGTTTTCAAGCATCACGGCTGAAAATTCGGGGGTGCGGAAGTAGGGAACTTGTTCGCCGCCAACGGCGAGTATTTCCGGACTCGACATTACGGGCCCGACGGTGAAGTTAAGCATTCTTACGTTTTGGCTTTTTGAAGAGCGAACGAATCTTCATACTCATAACGCCGAAAAAGGCTTCGCCGAAAATTCCGGAGTTCATTTTCGACGTGCCGAGTACGCGGTTGGTAAACACGATTGGCACCTCGCCGACTTTGAAGCCCAGTTCGCTGGCCGTGAATTTCATTTCTATTTGAAATGCGTAGCCCTTGAAGCGGATGTTGTCCAGGTCAATGGCGCGGAGCACGTCGGCCTTATAGCATACGAATCCCGCGGTGGTGTCGTTAATAGGAAGTCCGGTGATAAAGCGAACGTATTTTGACGCAAAATAGCTCATCAGTACCCGGCCCATAGGCCAGTTGACCACGTTAACACCGCTCTTGTAGCGCGACCCGACAGCAACGTCCGACCCGTTTTTCTCCACTTCCTCGAGCAGGCGAATGGTGTCTTGCGGGTTGTGGGAGAAGTCACAGTCCATCTCAAAGATGTTGTCATAACCGCGCTCCAGCGCCCATTTGAATCCGGCAATGTATGCGGTGCCGAGGCCGAGTTTTCCGGTGCGGTTAATCATGTGTATGCGCTCGGGAAACTCCGGCTGGCGCGAGCGCACAATGTCGGCGGTCCCATCGGGCGAATTATCGTCTATAACGAGCAAATCCGGGGTGAACGGCAGAGCCATCACGGTATCTATCATTGCCGAGATGTTCTCCTTTTCGTTATACGTCGGTATGATGATGAGATTCTTGCTCACCTTATATTATTTTGCGGGTTTATAGCGGCGGTTGAGTTCAAAGAGTACCTCGTCGGTGATGTCGAGCGCGGGGTTGAAATACATTCCGGCGGCGCGGTCGAGCACGGCATCGAGGTTGTATTTCTGGCTTATGTAGTTCACCACCGAGGCAACCGAGTCGGTGAGTTCAGCCTGCTTCATTGCAAGGTCGGTTGCATAGTCGCGCTGGCGCTGTGAGAGTTTGGCTTCAGCATCTTGCTGTGCTTTTTGCAGGGCGGCAACGTCGGCATTGAAGCTGGCCTCCGAGAGGTAGCCGTTGCGCTGCTGCTTTTCCTGAATCTGCTGCTGACGGCGCTGTAGCCCTGCTCCGAGCTGATTGCTGTAAGACGCGAGCTGAACCTGCGCTGCGGAGTCGGCCTTGGCAACTTCTGTGGCCAGGGCGTAGCCGCTCAAAATGCGTTGACTGTCAATGTAGCGGATATATGCAGCCATTGGAGTGTCATGCTTGCCGGTGGAGTCTGCAGGGACTTCAACCTTTGAGGGTACGTCGCCGGTGGCGGGAGTGGCCTCTTCGGATTTGTTGCAAGAAGCGAGGGCGGTCATCGCCATTGCGGCTACGGCGGCAAGATAAACTGTTTTTCTCATTTTGGTGTTTTAGGTGATGTAATTGAGATATTATGGTCTAAATTTCCCGCAAAAGTAAAAACTTTTCGCGAAATTACCGCATTTTCCAAAAATTATTTGTAACTTAGACCTCGGAATTAAAACAAATTTAACATACATAACCATTTTTTATAATTTAACATGACAATTCGCGACCTCAAACCAACTCTTGTTTGGGAGATTTTCGACGAAATCACCAAAGTGCCCCGTCCCTCTAAAAAGGAGGAAAAAATCCGTCAGTATCTGCTCGACTTCGCAGCCAAGCATAATATTCCCGTAAAAACCGACCCCATCGGCAACGTAGTGATGACCCGCCCGGCCACTCACGGCCACGAGGACGCTCCCACGCTGATTCTTCAAGGTCATATGGATATGGTGTGCGAGAGCAACAAACCCTTTGACTTCGATCATAATCCCATCACCACCATAATTGACGGCGACTGGGTTCACGCCGACGGTACCACCCTCGGTGCCGACAACGGTATCGGCATGGCCGCATCGCTGGCAGTACTCGTTGACCCCGACATCGTTTGCGGACCCATCGAGGCTCTCTTTACTATGGACGAGGAAACCGGTATGACCGGAGCCAACAATCTCGGAGAAGGTATGATTTCCGGCGACATTCTGCTCAATCTCGACTCTGAAGACGATGGTCAAATATTTATTGGCTGCGCCGGCGGCATCGACACCGTTTGCACATTTACTTTTAAGCGCTCGCTTGCGCCTCAGGACTTCTCTTATCTGAAAGTCAGCGTGAGCGGCGGTCTTGGCGGCCACAGCGGCGGCGACATTCATCTAGGCCACGCCAATGCCAACAAACTGCTGACCCGCTTCCTCTGGGAACAGAGTCAAAAACACGAGCTCAACCTTGTGGAAATCGACGGCGGCAACTTGCGCAACGCCATTCCCCGCGCTGCCCACGCCGTATTTGGCATCCATACATCACATAAACACGCTCTTATGGCCGACTTCAACGACTACTGCGCCCGCATAGCCAATGAATACGAAGGCCTTGAAACCACTCTGAAACTCGATATTGAGAGCTGCGAGAAACCCGAATACGTAATTGACACCGAATCGACCCTCGCAGTGGTGCGCAGCGTTTATTCCGCACCTCACGGAGTAGTTTCCATGAGCCGCGAACTCGAAGGTCTTGTTGAAACCTCAACCAACCTTGCCTCTGTCAAGATGAAAGACGACGACAAGATTGTTGTTACCACCTCGCAGCGCTCATCGGTTGACTCCCGCAAGTATGACATCGCCAATCAGGTTGAGGCACACTTCCAACTTGCCGGTGCCGAAGTGGTACACGGCGAGGGCTATCCCGGCTGGCAGCCCAATATGAATTCGCGCATCATGCACGTGATTGAAGACGCTTATACCGAACTCTATGGCGAGAAGCCGCTCATCACGGCAATCCACGCCGGACTGGAGTGCGGCCTGCTTCTGGAGAAATATCCCAACCTGGATATGGCATCATTTGGCCCGACTCTGCGCGGCGTTCACTCTCCCTCGGAGCGCATGCAGATTTCAACCGTAGCACGCTTCTGGGATCAACTCAAACTTATCCTCAAGAAAGTTGCCGACCTCAAAAAGTAAACAATATGGAAAGCGCGGACTTTTGTCCGCGCTCCTCCTCATTGTATTCTCTATCGTTCAGGCGAGTTCCCCGGTTCCCCCTGAAGGTGGGCTTTCCGAAACGCATAAGGTTCCCCACTTTAGGGGGGAACAATGGGGGCTTACCCTTCCCGACTACGAAAAAGTAGCCAAGGAGCTGGATATTCCTGTTGCGGCCATCCGCGCCGTGGTAGAGATAGAAGCCGGTCCTCGCGCCGAGGGCTTCAACCCGGACTATACACCCATTATTAATTTTGACATCACTATGTTCCGCCAGGCTGCGCGCCGCCGGGGCATTAATATAAACGTCTATCGCAAGAGCCATCCGGTGGTTTTTGCGCCGCTCAACCGTCGGCGATTCGGTTCCACCCAGGCAGCGCAATATGCCCGCCTCGATTCGGCTATGACCATTGACACCGTAGCCGCCATTGAGGGTACATTTTGGGGAATGTTCCAAATCGGCGGATTTAACTGGAAACTCTGCGGCTGTTGTTCAGCCCGCGAGTTTGCCAATATGATGTGCGAGTCCGAATTTGATCAGCTCGAACTTTTTGCCCGCTTTATCAAGGCCCGGGGGCTCGACAAATATATCCGTGCCCGCGACTGGGCAGGCTTTGCCCTTCGCTATAACGGCCCCGGCTATAAGCGTATGCGCTACGATACGCGAATGGCGGCCGCCTTTGCCCGATTCTCTCGCTAACTCAAATTTTGCAGACAAAATTTCGGATTATAAGAAACAATAATGGAGGCGAGTCGTCGCGACGGGCCTCCACAAGGGATTTTACGGTAGTACTTAAATGCTATTATTCGTTATGTCTAAGCCTATTGTATATAGTACACTTAAAATGAAAAAGATTCGTTGTTTTCGTTTTTGCAATGCAAAGTTACAACAGTTTTTCTCTTTTGTCAAGTAAAATGCTATTTAACATATAGTGGTAAAAATGCGAACTCATTTGGCTTAAAAGTCTTATAAAATAGACAAAATTAAAAATTACGGCATTTTTGCTGACATATTGCTGCGAAATAGCTCTGATTTCTGATTTTTTATAAATTTGTTAATTTATGTTATCAAAGTTCTTTGCGGAACGAGCGGCGACGCTTGTGCTGACGTGTCTCAAAGTATTCCCACTGTTTCTGAACGTTTGAGTTCGACTCCAACTCCGGGTTGCTCTCGGCATATTTAAAGCCCAGTTTGTTGTAGCGGGGAATCATATATTCAAAGAGCAGCGCGTTGACTCCTTTGTTCTGGTATTCCGGCTTGATGGCAACCAGCAGCAGGTCGACGATGTCGGTACCCTTGCCGCGCAGAGCTTTCAGAATCGGTATGAAGCCGAAGGGGAAGAGGCGGCCGCGTGACTTTTGTAGCGCACGGCTTAGCGACGGCATGCTGATGCCGATGCCTACCAGGTTATCATCGCCGTCTACTATTACACACACGCTGTCAAGATTGATAATGTCGAGATACATCTTTATATAATGGTCAATCTGACGCGGAGTCAGCGGCGAGTAACCATAGAGCTTGTCATACGTTTCGTTGATTACCTCAAAGAGCTTGTGGCCGTATTGGTCTTTAAGCTTCTTACGTGAGGTCAGTTCGGCGGTTTTCAGCCCGAAGCGTTTGCGAACAATATCGCACACGCGCTTCATCTTTTCGGGCACGTCGGCCGGCACGGTCATTTGAAATTCCACCCAGTCGGCCTCTCCCTTATAGCCGAGGCGCTCCATATGTTTGGGATAGTAAGGGTAGTTGTATATTGTAGCCATCGTGCCGAGTTCATCGTAGCCCTCAACGAGCATACCCTCATAGTCCATATCAGTGAAGCCCAGGGGGCCGATGAGCGAGGTCATCCCCTTTTCGCGTGCCCAGTTTTCGACGGTGGCAAAGAGCAGGTTTACCACCTCGTCGTCGTCAATGAAATCGCAGAAGCCAAAGCGAGCATCTTTCTTGCCGGTGCGCTCGTTGACGGTTTTGTTTATGATGCCGGCGATGCGGCCCACGGGTTTGCCGTCGCTATAGGCCATCCAGCAGGCGCTCTCGCAGAAGTCAAATGCCGGATTTCCTTCGGGACGCAGCGTGTTGACGTCGTCGCTCAGCAGCGGCGGCACGTAGCAGTCGTTGCCCTTATAAAGACTGTTTGCGAACTCAACGAACTTTTTCAGCTCTTTTTTGGTGGGCGGTATCTGTTTGATTTCAAGCATAATTATGGTCTGAATATTATTATTAATGAAAGAATTGCCACCATTACGGCCAATATGGCGATAATGGTGATATAGAGTCGGCGTTGCGAGCCACCGTTAATGGCCATTTGCAGCTGCTGAACGGAAGAGTAGGGCGCGGGCGAGAGGCATACGTCGGCTATCGTGTATAGCTTGGGGTCGCAGTCGGGGCAGGCATCAAGAGCTGCTTTAAGAACCGCACCGAATGCCCGGATGTCGTCGGTAACGTCGGTAGGGGCCAGGGCGTGTTTTTGGTCAAAGCCAACGTCAATAACCTTAAGGTTGCGGATGTTTTCGGTGAAAATCACTGTCTCCGGTCGAATGTGATAGTGAACTATATGGTTGGTTTGCAGATAGTCAATGGCATCAACGAGGTTATGGGTGATTTTGTTGACAATTTCGGGGGTAACCTCTTTTTTCTCAATGAGTTTGGCGAGGGAGTCTCCATAAACGTCGTCGGTAATGATGCAGAGCCCCAGTCCCGGCACGGTTTCCAGGTCGTTTATCATTATAATGTGGGAATGTGCCAGGTTATAGCGCACCTCAAATTCGCGCTCCAGCATCTGGCGGTACTCCTCGAGCTCTTTCAGTTCGGGCTTCAGGGTTTTGAGCATCACCCATTTGCCGAACTTCTTGGCTGTGTACACGTCGTAAAATTCCTCGTCCCATTCGGGGAGGTGTTCAATCTCGGTCCATTTTTCGGTTGATTCAGTACTCTTTGACATTGGCCGGAGCGTTTAATATGGGAATTTCTCTGTCTATTGAATTATCGAGCGATATGAGAGTTTCGGTGCCGGTGACGCCCGGAATCATCTGAATGCGGTCGTTGAGCAGGCGCATCAGGTGCTCGTTGTCGCTGGCATATACCTTTATAAGCATTGTGTATGGGCCGGTTGTATAATGACATTCCACAATTTCGGGTATCTCCATCAGGTGAGGTACCGCGTCGCGATACATTGCTCCGCGTTCAAGGTTCACGCCGATATACGTACACGTTGAATATCCTAAAAAGCGCGGATTCACCTTATAACCCGAGCCGGTAATCACACCGAGGTCTATAAGGCGCTGTATACGCTGATGAATGGCCGCACGGCTTACGCCGCACTCGGCAGCTACGTCTTTCGAGGGAATTTTTGCGTTGCGTATTACGATGTGAAGAATCTTTTTGTCAAGATTGTCGAGTAATTCCATATCAATTGGCTTAATTTTGTTGGCAAAATTACACAAAAAACCGCAATCTTGCAACATTTTGCTCAACTTGACCCAAGGTAACAAAAAAATGCGTATATTTGCGCCGAATAATGCTTACTCTGATATGACAAAGGAATATGATTATCTGGTCATTGGTTCAGGTATAGCCGGCATGAGCTTTGCTCTCAAAGTTGCCGACAAAGGACGGGTGGCCCTCGTTTGTAAAACAACACTCGATGAAGCGAATACAGCCTTGGCTCAGGGCGGCGTTGCTTCCGTAACCAATCTTGAAGTAGATAATTTCGACAAACACATCGAAGACACGATGATAGCCGGCGACTTCCTTTCCGACCCCGAGGCCGTGAAGAAGGTAGTCACCGAAGCTCCCGCGCAGATAGGTGAACTGGTAGGGTGGGGTGTGGATTTCGATAAGAAGGATGACGGCACGTTCGACCTACATCGCGAGGGAGGCCACAGCGAATTTCGCATTCTGCACCACGCCGACAATACCGGCTACGAAATTCAACAGAGCCTCATTGAGCAGGTGCGTAATCACCCCAACATTGACATCTTTGAGAACCACTTTGCCATTGAAATAATTACCCAGCACCATTTGGGCAAGATAGTTACCCGCCGCACACCCGACATTACCTGCTACGGCGCTTACGTGCTCGACGAAGCTACCGGCAAGGTTGATACTTTCCTCGCCAAGGTGACCCTAATGGCGACCGGCGGCGTTGGTGCCGTTTATCAGAACACTACTAACCCTCTGGTTGCCACCGGCGACGGCATTGCAATGGTTTATCGCGCCAAAGGCACCGTCAAGGATATGGAATTCATTCAATTTCACCCCACGGCTCTTTATCATCCCGGCGACCGCCCCTGCTTCCTGATTACCGAGGCTATGCGCGGCTATGGCGCGGTGATTCGCAACGGCAACGGCGAAGAATTTATGCACAAGTATGACCCTCGTCTGTCTTTGGCACCTCGCGACATCGTGGCTCGTGCCATCGACTCCGAGATGAAGCAGCTGGGCCACGATCACGTCTACCTCGACGTTACCCACAAAGACCCCGAAGAGACTAAAAAACACTTCCCCAACATCTATGCCCATTGCCTCGAAATCGGCATAGACATTACTAAAGACTATATTCCGGTAGCTCCCGCCGCACATTATCTCTGTGGCGGCATAAAAGTTGACCTCAACGGCGAATCGAGCATCAAGCGCCTATATGCCGTCGGCGAATGTTCCTGCACCGGACTGCACGGCGGTAACCGCCTGGCCTCCAACTCGCTGATTGAGGCCGTGGTATATGCCGACGCGGCAGCAAAACACGCCACCGCCCACATTGGCGGCTATGATTTGCGTCGCGACGTGCCCGAATGGAACGACGAGGGCACCAAACACCCTGAGGAGATGGTGCTCATTTCGCAGAGTATCAAGGAGGTGAACCAAATTATGGGAACATACGTTGGCATAGTACGCACCAATCTGCGACTTGACCGCGCATGGAACCGACTCGACATTCTCTACGAAGAAACCGAAAAACTCTTCAAGACTTCCCACGCATCGCGTGCCATCTGCGAGTTACGCAACATCATCAACGTGGGCTATCTGATTATGCGTCAGGCCAAGGAGCGCAAAGAGAGCCGCGGACTGCATTATACTCTCGACTATCCGCCGGTGAAAGGCAGCAAATGAGCCGTCGCCGCGCAATCATAACCGCACTGCTGTGTGTGCTTTTCAGCGTCTTGAGCCTCCGCGCCCAAGACGCCGAACTGCAAATGCGCCCCAGCTACGTTCAGGGCACATATACCGACATTGACGAGCGCGGCGATACCGCTTACCACATTGTTCTGAAAACCATTACGGTGTTTCCTGAATGGAAGTTTAAAAACAAAAAGGAGGAGGAATTCTATTGGCGTACGGTGCGCGACGTTAAAAAAGCTTTGCCCTATGCCAAAATCATTTGCCGAACACTCACCGAAACGTATGAATACATTGAGACCCTCCCCGATACCAAAGCACGCGAACAGCACCTCAAGGATATGGAAGGAGCAGTGTTTCGCCAGTATAAACCCGCATTGAAAAAGTTCAACAAGCGTCAGGCAAATCTGCTTTGCAAGCTGATTATGCGCGAAACCAACCAGACCGGCTATGAAATCATCAAGGCGTTTATGGGCAACTTCCGCGCAGCGTTCTGGCAAGGCTTCGGCAAACTCTTCGGCGTGAGCCTCAAAAATAAATTTCAACCCGAAAAGAACCGAGAAGATGCCATTATCGAGCGCATCTGTTATGCAGTGGAGCAAGGCACTTTGTAGCGATTATGCAGTGGAATCAGTATTGGTCATATTATAAGCAGATTGCGCGGCTTGGGCTGCCCATAGTGGTGGGTCAGGCCGGGATGATTATTGTCGGGTTTGCCGACAATATTATGGTTGGCCGATATACCACCGAGGCCCTCTCGGCAGCAAGCTTTGTCAACAATACTTTCAATATGGCAAACCTTGCCTGTATGGGTTTTACCTACGGAATTACTCCGCTGGTAGGCGCTCTGTTAGGGCGCGGCGAAAATAACCGCATCGGCAAGCTGATGCGCACCGCCGTGGTTATTAACCTGCTATACACTCTGCTGGTAGGGTTGCTTATGGGCATACTTTATCTCAATCTTGACTGTCTCGGCCAGCCCGAAGAACTGCTTCCGCTAATCAAACCGTATTATCTTTTGGCGCTCATCGGTCTTCTACCAATGACACTTTATAACGTGTGGGCCCAATGCTCCTACGGTATGAAAGGTACACGGATGCCAATGTGGATAATTCTAGGGGCAAATCTGCTCAACGTGTGTGGCAACTATCTGTTGATATATGGCAACTTCGGCTTTCCTGAAATGGGGCTTTTCGGAGCCGGATTGGCAACGTTCCTGGCGCGGTTGATGTCGGCGGTAGTCATTATTGTAATGTTCCTGATTGGCAATAAGTATGCCGACGTGCGCCGCGGATACTCCGGTTCGCGCATAAACTCAGCTACTTTTTCAATTTTGGGGCGCACCTCACTGCCTGTTTCGCTGCAACTTTTCTTTGAAACGGCAGCTTTTTCCGGAGCGGCCATATTTGTTGGCTGGCTCGGGGCTACGGAACTTGCCGCCTTTCAGGTTATGGTGATTATCGGCACTCTCGGATTCTGTTTCTACTATAGCCTCGGTTCGGCAACCTCAGTGCTTGTGGCCAACGCTGCCGGACTCGGCGACCATCACGCCATGCGGCGCATCGGCTTTGCCGGTTATCATCTGACGCTGCTGATGGCAGTGTGCGCCTCGCTGACTTTCCTTTTGGGTGGACGGCATCTCATTGAAATGTTTACTCCCGACCCGGCGGTAATTGCCGTGGCGTTGGCGCTTATTCCTCCGCTGCTTTGCTATCAACTGGGCGATGCCACCCAGGTAAACTTTGCCAACGCCCTGCGCGGCACTTCGAGGGTAATGCCGATGCTGTGGATTGCGTTTTGCAGTTATGTGGTTGTTGGATTACCGTCAACGTATCTTTTCGGCTTCACCTTCGGCGGTGGCATCGTTGGCATTTTCTATAGCTTCTCGGTGAGTCTTTTCCTTGCCGGAGCGTTGTTTTTGAAATTTTTCCTGAAATATACCCGACCTCGTGAATAAACTTTACTACCTCCCCATAACTGCGGTTGCTACCCTGACGCTTGCCGCATGTGCCAGCCTCGGCCACCCCGACGGCGGCCCCCGCGACGTTGAGCCGCCGCGCTACGTCTCGTCAAATCCCGCACCCGGAAGCCTCAACTTCAAGGGCAACAAGGTGTCTATTTTCTTTGATGAGAACGTGGAGGTTGACAATCCCAACGAAAAGGTTGCCATCTCGCCTGCGCAGAAGGAAATGCCCATAGTCTTTGCCAACGGTCATCGCGTAGATGTAACTTTTCGCGACTCGATGATCCCGAATATGACATATACCATTGACCTTGCCGACGCTGTCAAAGACCTCAACGAGGGCAACGTACTTGATGGTTTTGCCGTAGATTTCTCCACCGGCGACTCGATTGACACTCTCCAACTCTCGGGAATGGTGCTTCAGGCCCGCAATCTTGAGCCGGCCCAGGGGATGCTTCTCGGTGTGTATAAAAGTGACGCCGATTCCTGTATCACTACCCGCAGGTTTGACCGCATTGCCCGCACAAATCAGCTCGGCGAGTTCACCGTGCGCAACCTGAGCCCCGGCGAGTATCAGCTCTTTGCCCTTACCGACAACAACCGCGACTATCATTGGGACCGCACCGAAGACGTGGCGTTCTCCTCCGTGCTGCTTTCGCCCACGGTGGAAACCGTGAAGGTGACCGACACCATTGCTCGCGACTCTATTTTGCGCGATTCTATCGCTACTCATCTGCAGACCAACTATTTGCCAAACAATTTGCTGCTTACGTGGTTCAACGAAGATTATAAAGCATTGTATCTCAAGGACTATAAGCGACCAGCCCGCAATGAGATAACCTTTGAGCTGGCCGCTCCGACCGATTCGTTGCCGGTGCTCACAATCATTGCCCTCGGCTATGATTCAACGATGCGCATACCGCTGACCGATGTTAGTCTGCTCACCCACAGCGCCACCAACGACACGTTGAAATTCTGGCTACGCGACTCAACCATCATTATGCAAGACACCGTGCTGATTGAAGCCTGTTATAAGCGGGTTGATACCCTCGACAACATTGTGTGGGGCACCGATACTCTGCGTTTCAACTACCGTTCGCCTAAAAAAGTAGTCAAGCAGCTCACCCTGCAGGAAAAAATTGACTCGGTATTGAAAATCTCCGATACCATCAAGGTTGACACTTTCAAACTGATGCAACCCGAGCAGTTTCTGCAGTTCAAGTGGGGCAGCTCCGTTCAAGAGCTCAACCGGCCGTTCTACTTCTCGACTGCTTCACCCATTGACTCTCTCCCTTGCGGGGCGTTGATCGTGGAGTTTAATCCCGACTCCGTTTGGCAACCCCTGGAGCCACAGCCGCTCATCATTCCGTTTGATTCCATTTCTCATTCTAACTTTGTACTTGATATGAACTGGACTCCCGGGGGCAAATATCGCATAGTTGCCGACTCTGTTGCCGTGAGCGACATTTATGGCGTATATAACAAGCCGATAAAGTATGAGTTTACGGCCCGAAATACTGATGAATATTCCACAATACTTTTTAACATCACCGGCGTTGCTGATTCTGTTACCGCAATGGTAGAGTTGCTTAACGAGCGGGATGAACCCGTGCGCACTTTGCCATTAATCAGCGGCAGCGTAAAGTTTGAATACCTCTTGCCCGCGACATATTATGCCCGGTTGTATATTGATTCAGACCGCAACGGCGAATGGACCAACGGCGATCTGAAACAACGTCGGCAACCCGAAGACGTTTATTATTTCGACAAGAAAATCGCTATTAAGAAAAACTGGGATCGCTCTGAGTCGTGGGACATTAACGCTTTGACAGTTGACAAGCAGAAACCCGATGATATAAAAAAGAATAAACCCAAACCCAAGGCCGGCGAAATCCCCTTGTATGAGGATGACGAAGAAGACCCCGACCCAATCTATGACGGCAGTGACTTCTCGAACACCACACTCCCCGAACTCCGCAGCCTCTAACACCTAACACCTAAACACATGACATCTTTCGACTATTGTACCCCTACCGAATACGTCTTCGGTCGAAACACAGAATCGCGAGTCGGCGAACTCTCTGCCGCAAAACTCGGACGCAAAGTTCTGCTCTGCTATGGCGGCGGCTCTGCCGTGCGTTCCGGACTTCTCGGCCGCGTAGAAGCGTCTCTGCGCGATGCGAGTGTTGAATATATAGAGTTTGGCGGTATAAAACCCAATCCTACCGACGACCGCGTTTATGAGGGCATAGAAATTTGTCGCAAAAACGGTGTTGACGCACTGCTCGCAGTTGGTGGTGGCTCGGTAATCGACACTGCCAAGGCAATTGCCGGAGGTGTGCCATACGCTGGAGATTTCTGGGACTTCTGGGCCGGCAATGCTGTGATGACGGAGGCTCTGCCGGTCGGCACAGTGTTGACCATTGCCGCAGCAGGCTCCGAAGGTTCCGGCAATTCTGTGATTACCAAAATAGACGGTGGCAAGAAAGTTTCTCTGCGCACAAACGTGTTGCGACCCAAGTTCTCGATTCTCAATCCCGAGCTTACAATGACGCTGCCCAAATATCAGACGGCCTGCGGCATTGTTGATATGATGGCGCATATTATGGAGCGTTATTTCTCCAACACTCCCGACTGCGAAGTAACCGACCGCCTCTGCGAGGGTACTCTGAAAGCAATTGTTGACACAGCTCCACGAGTTATGGCCGCCCCCAACGACTATCAGGCTCGTGCCAATATAATGTGGGCCGGAACCATTGCCCATAACGGCATCTGTGGGGTAGGGCGCGAGGAAGACTGGACCTCCCATGGCATGGAACACGAGCTGTCTGCTCTCTACGGCGTTGCCCACGGAGCCGGTCTTTCAGTTGTTTTTCCTGCGTGGCTTGAATATGTAGCCCAGTTTAATTCCGACAAAATCGAGCAGTTTGGCCGCAGAGTTTTCGGCGTAAGAAGTTCGGCCGAAGCCATCACCGCATTGCGCACTTTTAATCGCGCCATCGGAATGCCCATTACCCTTGCCGAGCTTGGAATAACTGATCCGGATATTCCTCTGTTGGTTAAGAAACTCCACGAAACCAAGGGAGCGCTGATAGGCAATTTCTGCCCGGCTGATGCTGCCGCATCGGAAAAGATTTACCGCTTGATGCTCTGATTATTTGTGCCAGAAAGTGGGGGTAAAGATTATTAGGACGGAGAAGATTTCCAGACGGCCGATGAGCATGAGTGCGGCCAGTACGTAGTGGGCCATAGGATTGAGCCGGAGGTAGTTGCAACCGATTACGCTGTCAACGCTCGATAGCGACGAGTTGCTCATTGCTCCGAGAGCGGAAACGAACGAGTCGCCTGCCGGAATGCCGCTCACCGAGATTAGCAGAGCGCCGACTGCCGTCAGCATTGCATAAAGACACAGAAAGGCTACTACCGCGCTAACCTGGGTTGAGGGTACTACGCGGTTGGAGATTCTAACCGGGAGTACGGCGTTGGGGCGCAGAGCGCGAATTATTGAGTTTTTCAGGAACTTGAGCAGGTAAACTATGCGGTCAATTTTTGCGCCGCCGGAGGTGGAGCCTGCGCAGCCGCCTGTGAACATCAGGATTACGGCAATTGCCACGATTGCCGGGCCCCAACCGTCGAACGAACTGAGCATATATCCCGTTGAGGTTATCAGGCTTACAACCTGAAACAGCGGGTCAATAGTTACGCTTTGCCAACCGGAATATGCGCCGTTGAGCAATATGCCAATGACGAATGCCACCAACGCAAAAGCGATGACTTTGCAATATGTGCGGAATGCCTCGTTGTGAACAACGGCACGTGGTTGACCGGTAGCTGCGCGATATACCAACGCGAAGTTAACGCCGCCAAGAAACATAAAGAGCGTGACGATGATTTTTACGTATGGCGTGGCAAAAGTATTGATGCCGTTGGTGGTGGTGGAAAATCCGCCGGTTGACATCGTGGCCAGGGCGTGACACGCGGCATCAAACACCGGCATCGGGCCGATACAAAGCAGTCCGAACAGCGCTAACGTCAGCAGTATATAAACGCCCCAAAGCTTTCGCGCAGTTGCCGAGATTCGTGGCGAAACTTTGTCTTGCGAAATTTTGTTTTGCTCGGCGTTAAACATCTGCATTCCACCTGATGAGTTGAGCATCGGCACGAGAGCGAGCGTGAACAGTATGATACCCAGTCCCCCAATCCACTCCGACAGGCAGTGCCATATGTGAATTGCGTGGCTAAGGTCGTCGGTCGAGGGAACGAGCGTGGCTCCAGTGGTTGTGAATCCGCTCATGGCCTCAAAAAAGGCTTCAGAGAATGTCATCCGCGTGGTCGGTGCGAGCATATACGGTATCAATCCGAACAGCGAAAAGACTATCCATATCGATGTGGTAAGCAATACGGCGTCATACTTGCTCAGGTCGTGGCGGCCGGGCTTGAAGCCAATGAAGCCGAGTCCTCCAACGAGGATTGTTGCGGCCGCACCGATTCCGAAAGCCTGCATAGCCCCGATTTCGCCGTGAAACCACGCTACGAAAAAGGGCACAAGCATAAATGCGGCTTCAAAAAGAAGCAGAGCGCAGAGCGTCTTGCCGAGCATTGCGAAATTGAGACGGCGCATCAGCTGAAAAGTTTTTCAAATTTATGCACGGCACCCGAAAGGCAGAACACCACCACTCTGTCGCCGCCTCGGATTATCGTGTTGCCGCTCACGAGTTGGCCGTGGCCATCGCGAATCAGTCCGGCAATTGTCATATCGTGGCTCAAGTTCAAGTCCTTGACTGCTGCCCGGGTAATTTTGCTGCCCGGCTTAACTTCTATTTCTGCAACTTCGGCATCGGCGAGTGCCATTACCTTTGAGTTGTCTGAATCCTGGTCGAGCATACGCTGGAATATGGCTCCGGCAGCAAGCAGTTTTTTGTTGACGACTGTGCCGATGTTCAGAGCTTCGGCTTCGCCGATGTATTGAATGTTTTCAACCTCGGCAATGGTTTTGCGCACCCCTAATTCATTGGCAGTCAGACACGCAAGGATGTTGCTCTCTGATGAATCTGAAAGCGCGAGAAATGCATCGGTGTTGTCAATGCCTTCCTCTATGAGCATATCGTTGTCGCGACCGTCGCCACACACAACGTCGGCTTTGGGGCAGCGCTCGGCCAGGCGAAGACACGCGTCGCAGTCGGGGTCAATCACCTTGATGTCGAACGAGTCGCCAATCATATTGCAAAGGCGCGAGGTAATACGGCTGGCTCCGAGAATCATTATCTTATTGATATTGTTCTCTTTTTTACCGCAAAGTTCGCGCAGTTCGTCAACGTGTTCGGCGCGGGTCATAAAGTAGACAATGTCGTCGGCCATTACGGTGTCGTTACCGCCTGGAATAATGGTGTCGTGCTTGCGGCGAATTGCCGATACGTGGAATTTTTGACCCAATGCACCAAAGTCGCGCAGGCGCATTCCCGTAATCGAGGCGTTTTGGCGCAACTTTATGCCGATGAGTATCAGTTCGCCGTTCCACATCTCAAACCAGTGGCGCACCCACGAGTGGCGCAGTGCAGTGATTATTTCTTTGGCTGCGTAAAATTCGGGATAAATGACCGAGTCAACTCCGTGTGCCTGGAAAAACGTTTGGTGTTCGCTGCGCATATATTCATAGTTGTCAATGCGAGCCACTGTTTTCTTCGCGCCCATTGATTTCGCAATTGCACATGCTGTGATATTGTCTGTTTCAAAGGGTGTTACGGCTATGAAGAGGTCACATTTAGATGCTTTTGCGTCTTTGAGAGTGGCAAAAGATGTGGGCGAGCCGCACACCGTGCGTAGATTGTATTTGGCGTCGAGGGGATCGAGTTTGACGGCATCGCGGTCAACTAAAACAATGTCTTGTTCCTCGCGACTCAACAGGGTTGCAAGGTGTGAACCAACCTCTCCGGCTCCAACTATAAGTATTTTCATAACAGAGATTTGGCTGCGTCGGCAATGGATTGCGGGTCAAGGCCGCAAAGTTGATACAGTTGTTCGGGAGTGCCGTGGGTTACGAATGTTTCCGTAGGCAGGCCGAGGCGCGAAACTTTAATGCCGCTATGGTCGTTGTCAGCGAGCCATTCGGTCACTGCCGAGCCGAAGCCACCGTTACGGATGCCGTCTTCAACCGTGATGATTGGCGCACCCTTGGCCGCAACCTCGCGTAGAATCGTTTCGTCGAGCGGGCGGATGAATATCATATCGCAGAGTACGGCTGATATTCCTTGCTCTTTAAGAAGTTCAACGGCTTTCAAGGCGTTGGATTTCAGAGGACCGACGGTAAGGATGGTGATGTCGGTGCCGTCGATTATTTTCTTGCCACGGCCAAATTCTATTGCGGAATTTTCTGATTCGGAGGGAGTTGATGTTCCTCGGGGGTAGCGGATTGCAAATGGGCCGTCGGCACGTTTGGCTGCAAGTGTCATCAGTTGGCGCAACTGCCCGGCATCTGATGGGGCGGCAATGGTTATTCCGGCAATGGAGTGCAGGTAGGCAAGGTCGAGAGCGCCGTGGTGCGTGGCCCCATCCTCGCCAACTATTCCCGCACGGTCAATGCAGAACGTTACCGGCAGATGTGCCAGCGCAACGTCGTGGAAAATTTGGTCATAGCCGCGTTGCAGGAAAGAGCTGTATATTGCCACGAATGGTTTCATACCGTCTTTGGCAAGTCCGCCGGCAAAGGTTACGGCGTGGCCCTCGGAGATGCCAACGTCGAACACGCGGTTGGGGAATTCTGCCGCCATTGCTGAAACAGAAGTGCCTGAGAGCATTGCCGCTGTGATACCGACTATTTTGTCGTCGTGGCGTGCAAGTTCGGTGAGCGTTTCGCCGAAAACGTCCTGCCACTTGGCCTGCGCATTTGCTGACTTACATCGTTGACCAGTAGCCGGGTCAAACTTGCCGGGGGCGTGCCAGTTGGCCGGGTCAGCTTCAGCGGGTGCGTAGCCCGCACCTTTTCGCGTGCGCAGATGGAGCAGCTTGGGGCCGTCCATATTCTTAATGTCGTTGAGTACGCTGACAAGTTTCTGCACGTCGTTGCCGTCAAACGGTCCGAAGTAGCGAATGTTGAGCCCCTCAAAAATATTTTGCTGGCGGCTCACGAGGGCTTTTATGCTGTTGGTGAAGCGCATAATCGGGCCGCGTGAATTTTCGTTGATAAGCCCGAGCTTGCGTAACAGTTTGTAGGTCTTGTAGCGGAAATTATTGTAGCGTCTTGACGTGTTCAGCCGTGACAGGTAGCGGCTCAGTGACCCCACGTTGTGGTCAATACTCATCTCGTTGTCGTTCAGAATGATGAGCACATTGTTGGGGGTGTTGGCCACGTTGTTGAGTCCCTCAAAAGCCAATCCGCCGGAAATGCTGGCATCGCCGATTACGGCGACCACGTTGCGTCGGGGCGTTTCTATTTTGAGCTGCGAGGCAATGCTCATACCCAAAGCCGCCGATATGGAGTTGGATGCGTGGCCGGCAGTGAACGTGTCGTATTCGCTCTCTGCCGGATTTGGGAAGCCGCAAAGTCCGCCCAGGCGGCGGTTGGTGGCGAAGCGTTCGCGCCGCCCGGTGAGAAGTTTGTGGGCGTATGCCTGATGACCAACGTCCCAGACTATGCGGTCGTAAGGGGTGTTGTAAACATAGTGAAGAGCCACTGCAATCTCCACGGCTCCCATGCTTGAGGCAAAGTGGCCGGGATTTTGCGATAGCTCTTGAATGAGGGTGTGGCGCAGGTCGTCACATACCTCGGGGAGTTGCTCCGGGGAGAGGGTACGCAGTTGTTCGGGCGAGTTCACCGCGATGCTCATTGCGCTGCTCTCCTGTGCGGTTATTTAAGGATTCCGTTGGCTTTAAATACGCGCTCGATTGCTTCAAGTGCGCGGCTCACCTGCTCCTTGGTGTGGGTGGCCATTAGCGAAAAGCGGATGAGCGTGTCTTGCGGAGCCACGGCGGGCGACACCACGGGGTTTACGAAGATTCCCTCGTTGAAGAGGTCGGTGGTGACCTTGAATGTCTTCATATTGTCGCGGATGTAGAGGGGAATAATCGGGGTGGAGGTGTTGCCGATTTCTGCGCCCATATTGCGGAAACCTTCGAGAGCGAAGTTGGTGAGATCCCAAAGGTTTTGCTGGCGTTCGGGTTCTTGCTCCATAATGTCGATGGCCTTGAGGGCTGCTGCCGTGCTTGCCGGAGTGATGGAGGCGGTGAAGATGTATGAGCGCGAGTGGTGGCGCAGGAAGTTGGTGATTTCCTTGTCGGTGGCGATGAAACCGCCCAGTGAGGCAAAGCTCTTGGAGAACGTGCCCATAACGAGGTCAACGTCGTTGGTGCAGCCAAAGTGGTCGCAAACGCCGCGGCCGCCCTTGCCGAACACGCCGATTGAGTGGGCTTCGTCAACCATCACCGATGCGTTGTATTGCTTGGCGAGGCGGCAGATTTCGGGAACGTTGGCAACGTCGCCCTCCATTGAGAACACACCGTCGGTAACGATGAGTTTCACCTTGTCGGGGTCGCATTTTTGCAGCTGCTTTTCGAGCGATGCCATATCGTTGTGCTTGTATTTGAGGCTCTGACTGAAACTCAGACGGCGACCCTCAATGATTGAGGCGTGGTCTTGTTCATCCCAAAGTATATAGTCCTCGCGACCTGTCAGACAGCTTACTACTCCGAGGTTTACGCCGAAGCCGGTGGAGTAAATCATTACGTCTTCCTTGCCGATATATTCGGCGATGCGGGCCTCCAGCTTCTTGTGGAGGTCAAGAGTGCCGTTGAGGAAAGGTGAACCGGCGCATCCGGTGCCATATTTCTTGATGGCTTCAATTGCTGCTTCTTTAATGCGTGGATCGTTGACAAGACCGGTGTAGCAGTTGGAGCCGAACATCAGAACCTTGCGTCCTTGAATGTTGACCTCGGGGTCTTGTTCAGAGTCGATTGCGCGGAAATATGGATATACGCCCGCAGCTTTTGCTTTCTGCGGTTCTTGGTATTGGGCCAATTTCTGATTGAGCAGCTTCATTGGTGTTTTTTTGTTTAACGGTTTAGGAGTTTAACTGTTTAACTGTTTAACGGTTTAACGGTTTAGTGAGTCAGTTCGGGGTCAATGAGAATGCGACCGCAGTATTCGCAAACGATAACCTTTTTGTGCATGCGGATTTCGGTTTGCTTTTGCGGGGGAATGCGGTTGAAGCAGCCGCCGCAGGCGTTACGCTCAATCGTCACGATGCCAAGGCCGTTGCGGGCGTTCTTGCGGATGCGCTTGAATGCAGTGCGCAAGCGTTCGTCGTCAAAGTTGTCTTCGAGTTGCTTGGCCTGTTCGCGAAGGTCTTCTTCTTCGGTTTTGGTTTCGGAAACGATTTCGTCGAGCTCGGCTTTTTTCTGAGTCAGAACGTGCTCGGCATCAGAAATCATATCTTCGGTGACTTTGATTTCACCTTTTTTCTGGTCTATGATGCGGGCATATTCGCCGAGGTGCTTCTCGGCGAGCTGAATTTCGAGCTGCTGAAACTCAATTTCCTTTGAGAGAATGTCGTACTCCTTATTATTGCGAACGGTTTTGATTTGCTCGTCGTATTTTTCCACCTTGGCTTTGGCATCGGCGATTTTGTTTTTTTCGTCGAGAGTGGCCTTTTTTGAGGCTTCAATGTCGGCGTTGATGTTCATAACGCGGGTTTTGAGGCCTTCAATGTGGTCTTCGAGGTCTTTTACCTCAATGGGGAGTTCGCCACGGATGGTGCGGATGCGGTCAATCTCTGTGAGGATTGTTTGGAGCTTGTAAAGCGCTGTGAGTCGCTGCTCTACGCTCATGGGCTGTTCTGTTTTGGTTGCCATATATGGTTATAGTTTATATTCTATCGGGTTGGTCTCTTTTGCGCATAAGACGAGTGCAAAGTTAGGAATTTTTTGCGAAATTATTTCCTTAAAAATATCTTTTGTGCACTTTTCTGTGTCAAAATGCGACAAATCAACTATTAAAATCTTATCGCCGTAGTCCAGAAAGTCGTGATAGCGAACGTCGGAGGTCACGATTGCCTGTGCGCCCAAGTTTATTGCATCCGGTATCAGGAAGCCGCAGGCTCCACCACCAACCACTACTTTCGAAATATTCTCGCCGCTACCTTTGGAGCAACGCAGGCCGGTGGCTGAGAGCGATTTCAAGCAGCGGGTCTTAAAGGCATCGGGTGATATTTTCTTATCTAACGTGCCGAT
The DNA here is from genome assembly GCA_023666665.1 of Prevotella sp. Classification (GTDB taxonomy): domain Bacteria; phylum Bacteroidota; class Bacteroidia; order Bacteroidales; family Muribaculaceae; genus UBA3263. The sequence goes on from JAMPBN010000008.1 coordinate 36,029, forward strand.
TATTCCGGTGCCCGAAGGTGTCATCGCCGCAAGACCGTAAACGCCTAACTTCGCACCCAGTCGCCAGCTTACGCCCCACGGCAGCGGGGCATTGTCGAGCGACGTATGGGCGCAATATACCGTAATGTCGGCCTTGATGGCTTCTATAATGGCTTGGCCCTGGAGTGTGGTCTCGTTGATTTCCTTGACTCCCTTGAAGATTATGGGGTGATGGGAAATCACGAAGTTGCAGCCGGCCTCCCGAGCCTGAGCTATCACCGAAGGGGTGACGTCGAGGCAGAGCATCGCGCCGCTACACTCCCGGTCGGCGGTGCCTATCAGCAGGCCGCTGTTGTCCCACTCTTCCTGGCCGGAGAGTGGCGCGACCTCCTGGATGGCTTCGATTATGTCGATGATCTTCACGCTCATTCTTCGGGGAGATTGAGCGCAAGGTTGAGTTCGTCGAGTTGCTTTTGGTCAAGCGGTGCGGGAGCATCGAGCATAACGTCGCGGCCGGAGTTGTTTTTCGGGAACGCGATGCAGTCGCGAATGCTGTCAAGACCGGCAAAAAGGCTTACCCAGCGGTCCAAACCGTAGGCAAGACCGCCATGAGGGGGCGCACCGAACTTGAATGCATTCATCAGGAAGCCAAACTGCTCCTGAGCCTTTTCGGGGGTAAAGCCGAGAATTTCAAACATCTTGGCCTGCAGGGCACTGTCGTGAATACGGATTGAGCCGCCGCCAACTTCCACGCCGTTGATAACCATGTCGTAGGCATCGGCGCGAACGGCTGCGGGGTCGCTGTCGAGCAGCGGAATGTCTTCGTCTTTGGGGTGGGTGAAGGGGTGGTGCATGGCCATAAGGCGCTGCTCCTCGTCGCTCCACTCAAACATTGGGAAGTCAACTACCCAAAGGCAGGAGAACTTGTTTTTGTCGCGCAAGCCGAGTTGACGACCCATTTCTAGGCGCAGTTCGCAGAGCTGCTTGCGGGTCTTGTTAACGTCGTCGCCGCTCAGAATCAGAATCAGGTCACCGGGTTCGGCGTTCATGGCCTTAGCCATATCCTGAAGCACCTCTTGCGAGTAGAACTTGTCAACGCTCGACTTGACGTTGCCATCGGCCTCCATGCGGGCGTAAACCATACCTTTGGCTCCGATTTGCGGGCGCTTAACGTAATCGGTCAGCGCGTCAAGCTGCTTGCGCGTGTAAGTTGCAGCTCCCTTGGCGCAGATACCGCCAATGTAAGCAGCGTTGTCGAACACGCTGAAACCGTGGTCCTTGAGAATGCCGTCGAGTTCAACGAACTTCATATCGAAGCGGGTGTCGGGCTTGTCGGAACCGTAAAATTTCATTGCGTCGGCCCAGCTCATGCGGGGGAAGTTGCCGGTGAGCTCAATGCCGCGAATCTCCTTAAAAAGATACTTGGCCATTCCCTCAAAGAGGCTGATAACGTCTTCCTGCTCCACGAAGCTCATTTCGCAGTCAATTTGCGTGAACTCAGGCTGGCGGTCGGCTCGCAGATCCTCGTCGCGGAAGCACTTCACGATTTGGAAGTAGCGGTCCATGCCGCTGACCATCAGTAGCTGCTTCAGGGTTTGGGGCGACTGGGGCAGGGCATAGAACTGACCGGGATTCATGCGCGAGGGGACTACGAAGTCGCGTGCGCCCTCGGGGGTTGAACCAACCAACATCGGGGTTTCAATTTCGAGGAAGCCCTTGGAGTCGAGATATTGGCGCACAGCCATCGTCATCTTGTGGCGCAGTTCAAGGTTAGCGCGCACGTTGGGGCGACGCAGGTCGAGGTAGCGGTAGCGCATACGCAGGTCGTCGCCGCCATCGCTCTCCTCCTCGATGGTGAACGGCGGAGTCAGCGAGGGATTCAGCTCCTTAAGCTCGGTGGCAATGATTTCAATGTCGCCGGTGGGGAGATGTGGGTTCTTTGCCGTGCGCTCGGCAACCGTTCCGGTGATTTGCACCACGTATTCGCGGCCAAGGTGATTGGCAGCCTCGCAAAGCGCGGCATCGTTTTCAACGTTAAATACCACCTGGGTAATGCCATAGCGGTCGCGGAGGTCAACGAAAGTCATACCGCCCATTTTGCGGATGCGCTGTACCCAACCGGCCAAAGTAACCTGTTGGCCAACGTTGTCAATGCGGAGTTCTCCGCAAGTATTAGTTCTATACATTGTATCTACACGTGTTGTTATATTTTTCTATCAGCCCGCAAAGTTAATAAAAAACCGGCAATTACCAATTAGTCTTTCCTGTTTTTTTAAAACACATAATCGTTAATAAATCTTCTTTTATGAAGAATGAACATTGGTGTTTGCTGTTTTGATAGTTTTTTCGTAACTTTGCGGAAACTTTTCAACTGTTCGCATTTTTATGGAACCTAAAAGCCTCGTTTCAATTGATAATCTCTCAAAAGATGAGATTCTCAAGATATTGCGTCAGGCGCAGTATTTCGAGCAAAACCCCAACCAAAAAATCTTGGATGGCCGCGTGGTTGCAACGCTCTTTTTTGAGCCGTCGACCCGCACGCGACTGAGTTTTGAAACCGCAGTGCAGCGACTTGGCGGCCGTGTAATCGGTTTCTCTGACCCGGCGGCAACGTCAACGTCGAAGGGCGAAACGCTCAAGGACACAATCAAGATGGTGAGCAATTATGCCGACCTCATCGTGATGCGTCATTATCTGGAGGGAGCCGCTCAATATGCCACGGAGGTGACGAATATTCCCATTGTCAACGCCGGCGACGGTGCAAACCAGCATCCCTCACAGACGCTACTTGACCTCTATTCGCTATATAAGACCCAGGGGACCCTCGAAAATCTGACCATCACAATGGTTGGCGACCTGAAATATGGCCGCACGGTTCACAGCCTGCTTATGGCAATGCGCCACTTTAACCCGACGTTCCGTTTCGTGGCCTGTGAGGAACTGCGAATGCCCGAGGTGTATCGCAAGTTTTGCGACAAGAATGGGATTTCTTACACCGAACATACCGACTTCAATCAGGCCGTTATTGACACGAGCGACATTATTTATATGACCCGAGTGCAGCGCGAGCGCTTCACCGACATTATGGAGTATGAAAAGGTTAAAGACCTCTACACTCTGCGCAACTCAATGCTCGAAACGTCGCGTCCGAATCTGAAGATTCTACACCCGCTGCCCCGCGTCAATGAGATTGACCGCGACGTTGACGACAACCCCAAAGCATATTATTTTCAGCAGGCAGGCAACGGACTCTTTGCCCGCCAGGCCATAATCTGCCGCGCTCTCGGCATAGAACTCCACGTAGAATGAATACTCAGAAGAAAGAACTTGCCGTGGCCGCCCTCCGTTCAGGCACGGTGATTGACCATATTCCTGCCAACGTGCTTTTTGAGGTGGCTCATCTGCTTCAGGTTGAGAACTCCGACTGTCAGCTCACCATTGGCAACAATCTGCCCTCACGCTCTCTCGGCAAGAAAGGAATCATCAAGGTTGCCGACACCACATTTCCCGAAGCCGTGATGAACCGCATTGCTCTGCTTGCGCCTGAGGCTAACGTCAACGTCATTGAAAACTACGAGGTGGTGGAGAAGCGCCGCGTGGAGCTGCCCGATACACTGGTCAACGTGGTTAAATGCAACAATCCCAAGTGCATCACCAACAATGAGCCGATGCAGACTCGCTTCATCGTGGTAGACCGTAATCCAGTAACCATTCGCTGCAGTTACTGCGGCCAGATTCGCCGATGAAGCAACAGTGGCGACCCGGTACTATGGTTTACCCGCTTCCGGCGGCGCTGGTGAGCTGCGGGCGTTCGGTTGACGACAGCAATCTGCTCACCGTTGCCTGGACCGGAACGATATGTTCCGACCCCGCAATGCTCTATATCTCCGTGCGCCCCGAACGGTTTAGCTACGACATTATCCGCGAAACCATGGAGTTTACTCTCAACCTCACTACCGAGGCTATGGCAGCAGCAACCGACCGCTGCGGAGTAACTTCCGGACGCGACCGCAACAAGTGGAAAGAAAACGGCCTCACCCCCCGCCCGGGCATCAAGGTCAGTTGCCCATACGTTGAAGAATCGCCCCTGAACATTGAATGTCGAGTAAAGTCGATAATTCCCTTGGGGTCGCACGATATGTTTATTGCCGAGGTCGTGAATGTACTTGCCGATGACCGCTATCTTTACCCCGAAACAGGTGCGTTTGACCTCGCATCTTCGGGATTGATGGCATACGCCCATGGCGGCTATTACTCACTTGGGCGGAAATTAGGCAAATTCGGCTTCTCGGTGGAAAAGAAAAAGAAATAATCACTAACAATACATACTTGAAATGGAAAGAGATAAAGAAATTTTCGACATTATTGAGCAGGAAAACATTCGCCAACACAAGGGCATTGAGCTTATTGCTTCTGAAAACTTTGTCAGCGAGCAAGTAATGCAAGCAATGGGATCCTGCCTCACCAATAAATATGCCGAGGGTTATCCCGGCCACCGCTACTATGGCGGCTGCGAGGTGGTAGACAAGGCCGAGCAGGTGGCAATTGACCGCGTTTGCAAGCTCTTCGGTGCCGAATATGCCAACGTGCAACCCCACTCGGGTGCTCAGGCAAATATGGCAGTCTTTATGACCTGCCTGAATCCCGGCGACAAGTTCCTCGGTCTGAACCTCAGCCACGGCGGTCATCTCAGCCACGGCAGCCCTGTGAATTTCAGCGGTCTTATGTATCAGGCTCTTGAATATAATGTTCGCGAAGAAGACGGCCTTATTGACTACGACCAAATGGAGGAAGTGGCACGCCGTGAACGTCCGAAACTCATTGTTGGTGGTGCATCGGCATATTGCCGCGAATGGGACTATGCCCGAATGCGCAAACTCGCCGACGAAATCGGCGCAATCCTGATGATTGATATGGCGCACCCCGCCGGTCTCATTGCCGCAGGCGAGCTCGACAATCCCGTGAAGTATGCCCACATCGTTACCTCCACCACCCACAAAACCCTCCGCGGACCTCGTGGTGGTCTGATTCTTATGGGCAAAGACTTCCCCAATCCCTGGGGCAAAACCACTCCAAAGGGCGAAGTAAAAATGATGTCGGCGTTGCTCAACAGCGCAGTGTTCCCCGGAGCGCAGGGCGGGCCCCTCGAACACATAATCGCTGCCAAAGCCGTAGCTTTCGGTGAGGCTCTGACCGACGAGTTCAAGCAATATGCCAAGCAAGTGCGCATTAACGCCAAAGCTATGGCCAAGGCGCTGAGCGACCGTGGCTATAAGCTCATCAGCGGCGGTACCGACAACCATTGCATCCTCATTGACTTGCGCACCAAGTTCCCCGAACTGACCGGCAAGGTTGCCGAGAAAGTATTGGTGGAAGCTGATATTACCGCTAACAAAAATATGGTGCCGTTTGACTCACGTTCTCCTTTCCAAACTTCCGGCATCCGTTTCGGCACTGCCGCAATCACTACCCGTGGCATCAAGGAAGACAAGATGGAAGAAATCGTCGAGCTGATTGACACCGTGCTCTGCAATGCTGATAAACCCGAAGTCATTGCCGACGTTCGCTCCAAGGTGAACGCTATGATGGCCGAATATCCCATTTTTGCATACTGATGAACGTCTGGGAGATCATACATCAGCCCTGGCTCTACGTTACGCTGTCGCTGACGTATTTCCTCTCAATCGTCACTGTTATAGTAGTCATACTCGGAGAGAACCGTAACCCTGTCAAATCTTTGGCCTGGGTTACGATTCTCATCTTGTTTCCTGCCGTCGGGTTGATTCTTTACTTCTTTTTCGGCCGCAACATCAAAAACAAGCGTATGATTTCGCGGCGCAACAAGCGGCGCCTGCGTCGAGCTGTACAGCTCCCATCCGGTCAGCAAAAACGCCCAAAAGGTTTGCCCGAACAGAGCGAACAGCTTGCCAAGCTTGCCGCATCACTTGTGGGCTCTCCTTATTACACCGGCAATAAGCTCGACATCTTTTCCGACGGCAGTGATAAGTTTGATGCACTGAAGTCAGATCTCTTTGCCGCTCAAAAATATATAAATATCCAGTATTATATTTTTGAAGACGATAAGATTGGCCACGAAATTGCCGAAATTCTTATGGCCAAAGCCCGCGAGGGCGTAAAAGTCAGAGTTATCTACGACCACGTGGGTTCTTATCGCGTCAATGGCAAGTTCTTCAAACGCCTTAATGATGCCGGAGTCGAGGCATATCCCTTCTTCAAAGTGGCATTCATTCCGTTGGCTTCCAAAGTTAACTGGCGCAACCACCGCAAAATGGTGATTATTGATGGCCGCGTTGGTTACATCGGAGGTATGAACATTGCAGACCGCTACGTTGACGGCGGCAAAAAGTTTAAGCTATGGCGCGACTGCCATTTGCGCGTTGAGGGTTCGGCTGTAGCTGCGCTCTACTACTCTTTTGCCCGCGACTGGAACTTTATGGGTCGCGAGCTCCTCGAAGAAACGCCCAAGCCTGTGGCTGCCGGAGATGCCGGTGTGCAGCTCGTTACCGGCGGCCCGATGAGTCAGTGGAACTCTTTGGCGCAGATTTTTGCCAAGGCCATAAGCAGCGCCTCCAAGCGCGTGTGGATTCAAACACCATATTTCTTGCCTCCGGAATATCTCTCAACCGCGCTGCAGAATGCTGCACTCGGAGGCGTTGACGTGCGCATAATGATTCCACGCGGAGGTGACTCCCGACTCCTGGGCTTGGCTTCGCGCAGCTATTTTGCAGAACTGCTGCGCGCCGGAGTCAAATTTTATATGTTTGAGCCCGGAATGCTCCATAGCAAGCTAATGATTGTTGATGACGAAATAGCAACCGTCGGCTCCACTAATTTTGATTTCCGATCATTTGAACATAATTTTGAGGGGAATCTGATTATTTATTCCGCCGATTTCAACCAACAGCTGCAAAAGGTTTTTCTTGACGACCAAATCAGAGCAACGCGCATTCATTCCGTGGCTTGGAAAAAGCGTCCGGTCACTCAAAAAGCCTGCGAATCAGTGCTCCGCCTTCTTTCGCCCATTTTATGACCAGACTTAAAGCTCTCGACGTGATGCGCGGTTTGACCATCGCGCTTATGATACTGGTAAATACCGCTCTTTGGGGAACCCCGATTTTTTCGCCGCTCAAGCATTCGCTTTGGAATGGGATGGCAGCAGCCGACATTGTTTTCCCGCTCTTTATGTTTATGATGGGTGTCAGTATGGCATTTTCGTTGAAAAAGTTTGACTATCGGCCCAACCGCAAAGCTGTCAGCAAAATCGTTAAGCGCACTGTGATGATTTATCTTGTTGGTATTTTGCTTGACTGTACTGAAAAAGCTATTTCCGGAACGTTCTCGATTGACACTCTTCGCTTCACCGGGGTTTTGCCTCGCTTGGCGTTGAGCTATGGATTTGCCGCAGTATTTGCCCTGTGCTTTTCCAAGAAAACCATTCAGTCGCCCACCGAGGCACGCCCCGGAAATAAACGAGGGTAACATGAGTGCCAT
>JAMPBN010000009.1 GCA_023666665.1 Prevotella sp.
GTTGCTCAAAGATTTGGCTTTTTTATGCAATATTCAGTTGCGGATGCGAGGCTATATATATTTTTCGTACCCTGGTACCTGAAAAAGTGTTGAAGTCCGGTGTGGAGAATGCTGATGACGACGGCCGTTTAATATATAATGTACCATCTCCGTCTGCGAAAGATAACTCGCTTAGATTTGTGCAATCCAAGAACGCACCGGTACCCAATGAGGTGACTGAGCCGGGAATTATGAAAGTAGAGAATGCACATCCCGAAAAACATCCGTCACCCATAGTAAGTATGTTGGATAAATAAACCTCTCGAAGGTTAGAGCAGTCGCTAAATGCATTGTCTTCAATGTCTGTAATATTGGAAATGCTTACTTTGTGTATGTTTTCACAACCGAAAAACGCGTATTGTGCTATTTTATCAATTGTGAATGTTATGCCGTCTTTTGTTACAGTACCGTCAGTTTCTATATTTCCCGAAATAGGTGAAAAAGCTCCAACCATATCACATCTACGGTTTGCCGGATCTGACATAACATAAGCTATTTCATTTACCGTAAACAACGAACTCAAATGAGGATAGATGATTACAGATGAACCGTATGCCGTAGACGACGCATATTGTACGCTTGCATACGAATTATTATAGCCGGATGGAGGTGTATTAGGCAGCCAAAATATTTTTTCAGCTTTAGCATTTGATACTGAGCGAACATTAGCACCGATGGTCAATGTTGTCGGATATATACAATAGCTGCCAATATAACTAAGAACACTGGAGGGGATTGTCATATATTTTATGTTTTCGGCGTTATTCTCTTTCTCATATGGTTCTTCTCCGTTGAGATTGACGCTGCTAACCTGATATTTGTCCTCTCCCAATGTTATGTTTTCAGGAATATTGAATTCCGGAGTCGGAAATGTTGAGAAGTAGAGATGTGCGTTGTCATTTTTGTCGTATGCGTATTTGCTGTACAAAAGTGTGCAAGTGCCGTCTTCGTTGATTTCATAGAGGAGGTTGTCAACTCTAATGAGGTTGTCTCCAATCACTTGATCGGGACCTTGTCCGATTTCCGACTCGGAATTGTCATCGTTCCAAGACGGTTCTTCATCTTTGCCGCAACTTTGTAAACACATCGTCGTTGCTAATAAGCAACCAACTGTAATGAATTTTGATATTTTCATACTTTAAGTCTGCCGCGGGGCCTCCTCGTTGGCGGTTTAGTGTAAAAAAAAGGAAATCGTGAGGTCAGTACTGTTTGCTCGTTTCACGTTCTGAGGCCCTGAGATTTGCCCATTGGAGTAGAACGAGCAAACACGCAGAGGCCTCACGGAGATATACATATCCGCCAAAGGCATCTACTGTTTGCTGCATTCTTGACTCCAATTGAAATTTCTCAGGTTTCAGAACGTCAAGAAAGAGCGTAGAGTAAACGCTTCCTGTTTATGTCGTTGCAGACCCTCCCGCTGATACCCATGACCGGGCCTCTGCGATGCGGTCTGCGACTGCAAAGTTATAGATTATTTTCTACTTGTCCAAATGTTTGGACAAATTCGTCGCATCTTCTCATCTCGCTTGGCGATAGGAGGAGAAGGCCGTCGCGGAGCATGAGCACAATGCCGTCGGCCATTTTGAAGGCGGGTGTAAATTCGTGGGTTGAGTAGAGAATGGTTTTGCTCTTTGTTTTTGCCAAATCTGAGAGCATAGATACTATTTCATAGCGCCAGGGGACATCGAGAAAACTCGTCGGCTCATCAAGCAGGATAACCGCAGTTTGTTGCGCCAAGGCTTTGGCAAGTAATATTCTGCGGCCTTCGCCGTCTGAGATTTTTGACACCTGACGGTCGGAAAATGAGGTCATTCCGACGGCGGCAAGTGCCTCGCCGACAATGCGCACGTCGTTGGCCGACAGTTTGCCTAACATTCCGGTGTAGGGTGAGCGACCATAGCTGACAAACTCGCGGCAGGTTAGATTCCTCACTTTGACGCTCTCCGTAGAAATATAGGAGATTCGCTGCGCCAGTTTGCGCGCGGACTCTTTGCTGACATCCACGCCGTCAATCAATATGCTGCCTGACAGGGGTTTTTGTTCGCCGCTAAGGGTACGCAGAAGCGTGGATTTACCGCAACCATTGCGCCCGATAAGTGCGGTCAACGACCCCGACGGCACTGTCAGTGTCTGATTTTCAATCAGAGGAGAATTTTTATTGTTGGCTATTGTAATATCGCGGAGCTCAATCATTTACGTAAAATAATGTAGACAACAACCGGGATTCCGGCAAGGGAGGTTACTGCATTTATGGGTATCAAAAATTGGCGCGATACAATGTCGCATAAAATCATCAACACTGCGCCGATAAGAGCCGATGCCGGGATGAGAATGCGGTGATCTGCGGTTCGGAATATTCCTCGTGCAATGTGTGGCACGGCAAGCCCGACAAAGCCAATCGGGCCGCAAAAAGCCGTTACGCTACCCGCAAGCAGGGTAGTGGAGGCAAGAATAAAGAAGCGGGAACGTCGCAAGTCAACCCCGGCATTGCGGGCAAAAGAGTCGCCTAATTCTATAAGATTAAGACTTTTAAGCGTGGGAACAGTCAAGACGACTCCTGCAATTACCACCACGGAAAGAATTGTCAACTGTTCGGCCGTAACCTCGCTGAGTGACCCCATTGTCCAAACCACATAGCTTTTAAGCGCCTGTTCGTCGCTCATGTATTGCAAAATCTGAACTATGGCGCCGATTGCTGATGAGAAAAGTATGCCAAGAATAAGTAGCGTCATAATGTCGCGCACCCGCTCATTCATCAGGAGAAGCAACCCCATAACTGCCGCAGCTCCCAACATTGCTGACCCAGCAATTCCCAATGCAGAGCCTACTCCTGACAGAAGCAACAATGCAACCCCCAAGGATGCGCCCGAACTCAGTCCGAGTACATAAGGTCCGGCAAGCGGATTACGGAAAAGCGTCTGCATCTGCAAGCCGCTGATGCTTAATGCTATTCCGGCAATTAAGGCGATCAAGGCCTTCAGCAGACGAATGTCAATGACTATTGTCCGTATTGCTGAATCGGCCTCTGCGGAGAATGCCGAAATTATTTGTCGAAGAGTCAAGTCCGTGCTTCCGACAAACAGGTCGGCAACGAGCAGCGCTGCCATCGCAACGATAAGCAATATGAACAATAGTTTGCGCTTCATTTCAGCCTGACAAAATAGCGCAACGAATCTGATTCCGTGCCGCTGAATATCATCTTCAGCTCATCAAGCACCAAGTCGGGGCGCGAAGCGCCGCTTTCATAAAAATCGGATGTTTGATTCCACACCTCGGCGTTGATTCGAGCTTTAGGTATGAGTCTTTGAGCATCGGCCAATGAACCTGCCTGACCGGGATTGAGCCAAACTTGCGAGTTGTTAAGCGCGGGGATAGCTTCTTCGAGGTCAATAACCGTACTTTCCGCACCCGCTTGCTGACTTGCCGACAATTTCCCTCCGGCATCAGTAATGAGTTTCGACATATAGTTGTCGCGCCCGGGAATAAACCAGTTGCCGCTATACGGCGCGTTTATCATCACCATCGTTTCGCCCGATGTCGGACAATATGCCGCCTTTACTGCATCAAAATTCGCAGCCGCATCCTTGCCGACGAGAGCGCCGATTGCTACCATCCATTCGGCTCTGCCTAACGGATTCTGCTCTTCAAAATCATTGATATACACGTAGGGTATATTTAATTCTTTAAGTTTTGCTTCAATCGGGCTGTGTCCTCCTATGCCATAAATCATTGCTACCTCAGGTTTGGCGGCAAGGATGGCTTCATAGTCCATTGCGCCCTCATAGCCCGCCTCGGCGGCGTGATGGCTGACGTATGGGTTTACGATATAATCCCTGTTGCTGACTGCCACAATCATTGAGTCGGCTCCCAACTGACTCAGCGCCCCGACGTAGGTCGACGACATACACATAACGGACTTGAATCCCCCCTCGGGAACTACGATACGCATAGTGTCAGGCCGGTAGATTTCAACGGCCTGTCTGCCGAAGTCGTTCGGGAGCGAATAGATTTTGAATCCGGTTGCATATTCGGGTTCGTATACGGTTTGCGTGAAATCTGCGGCGTCGGCGCAGTGCGGAGTGTTTTTACATCCGCAAAGCGCTAAAAGCGGTATCAGTAAGCAGTATTTATTCATTGATGAGTTTGATTGCAAGTTCAAGCATCGTGTCTATGCCCGCGAGGGCTTGCTGCGGGTCAAGGTCAATAGCACATCCCTCGTCAGGTTCAATTCCTCCCTCGGTGAGGTTCATATCGGCGTCATATATTCTGACGGCGCTCATTCTGACGCTCCAGCCGTTGGGCAGCTCCAGAGTCAGGGGCATACCCGAGCCGCCGCCGGTCGCAGCTCCGGCGTGAACTACGTTAGGCAATGATTTCATACACATAACCACATAGTTGGCTGCCGAGAACGTCGACCGGTTAGTCAGCAACACCACCGGCTTTATCCAAACGTAATTATCTGCCGTAAGCGGCTCGAATTTAATGGGGTAGGGGTCGTCAAACGCTTCGTGGTCAGGCCCGGTTTTGTGAGCCATATACCCGACGGTTTGTTCTTCGAGTATGAAATGGCGCACCCACGTCTCGGCATAGTCCATTGAGCCTCCGCCATTATTGCGAAGGTCCAAAATCAAGCCGTTGCAGGTGTTCAATTGATATAATAGCCAGTCAATATTGCTGTTGCCGAGTCCAGAGCTGAACGACGGAATCCCCACGTATGCAACATTTTGGCGCAGTTTGCCGTAGGTGACATTACCGAGTTGTTTATACTCAAAGCCGAGATAATACTGCTGAATCAGACGCGAATCATAATTTTGAGGATAATCGCTCCACCAATTACGATAATAGCTCGTTTCAAATCCGGAGGAGAGGTTGGTATGGCCGTCGCGCAATTCAGCCAACATATCGGAGCATACGCCAAAAAGTTGAGTGGCGCTGATTTTATCGGTTATCAACGGCGAATATTTGTCATACACTTCATCCCAGTCAACATCTTTCTCCGCAAAGAAGCAATAATGCTCGTCTACGGCAGACCACAGAGCCTTAAACGTTCCGGTGCGCGTATTGTCATACTCCTCTATCGGGTGACACGATGTCAGCGCCAGGCTAATAATAAGCAGTGACAATATCCGCCTCATTTGTTCTTGAATTGATGTTAATGAAGTCGCACACTATGCCAATAACCGCCGCGTGACTTATTTGGCGTGATACGATGTTGTTTGCCCGCGAACTTGTTGCGTCAAACCGATAACCAAGCCTTAGGGTGTGTTTCCCAAAGTTCAGGTCGATGCTCAACAGCGACTTTATGCGTCGATAGCTGCCCGGCCACGCAACGTGAATCAAGTCGGAGCGGTTGCCCAAAGCTATTTCATAATACAGCTCGCCATAGTCGGGGCAAAAAAATGCGCCGATAAGCGGCGATGACAATTGCCAGCGCACTGCCAGCGGCTGTTTTTTGATTTTTCCAGACCATTGTGCGAATCCCTCCGGCCCAATCGTCACTGAGCCGAGCGCCTGAGCCGGGTTGTTGCCGTTTTTGCTCATATACAGGACTCCGGCACTAAGCCCGGCATATCCTCCAATGCCTAATTGGAAGCCTTCGGGCAGACTCCAGCGGCGCATCATTCGCCACCCTCCGTTGAGCGTCAAACCGAGCATCTTGGTTTGGTCAAAGGCAATGCCCAAGTCCCAGCCTTGTACAATCTGAGTCCGCTTCATTGCTTGCAAGCGGCTGTACGTCAAGCCATAGTGCAGCCCGGAATATCTTTGTGGGCTAAGATATGTGTCAGCCAAATGAGCGCTGCCGAAGTCGGCCATCCAGGCCGATGACACAGGCCGCAACGGCTCTGCTGCCAAGCCTGCGGCGCAGCACAATATTATAACCAATGCTGACAACAATCCTTTCACGATTGCAAAGTTACGAAATTTTTTGTATCTTTGCGCCCAAATTAAAATCAATTTAAACACAATAGAAAGAATTTTATGGCAACAACTGCTGACTTTAAAAACGGTATGTGCCTCGACATCGACGGCCAGTATTACTTCATCGTGGAATTTCTGCACGTTAAACCCGGCAAGGGTCCGGCTTTCGTACGTACTAAACTTAAAAACGTACGCACCGGTCGTGTAATTGACAAAACCTGGAACTCCGGCGTTAAGGTTGAAGAGGTACGTATTGAACGCCGCCCCTATCAGTACAGCTACAAAGACGAGATGGGCTACCACTTCCTCCACACTGAAACTTGGGAAGAAATCATCGTACCCGGCGAAAGCATCGAGGGCGTTGAATTCCTCAAAGACGGCGACATCTGCGAAGCTATGGTACACGCAGCCAGCGAAACCGTGCTGACTTGCGAAATGCCCCAGAGCGTTGTACTCGAAATCACTTATACCGAACCCGGCATCAAGGGTGATACCGCAACCAACACCCTCAAGCCCGCTACCGTAGAAACCGGCGCAACCGTACGCGTGCCTCTCTTCTGCAACACCGGTGATAAGGTTCGCATCAATACCCACGACGGCTCCTACGTTGAGCGCGTAAAATAAGGTGGGTACTGTAAAGTCACTCGCTAAAGATACGGCCATATATGGACTCAGCTCCATTGTTGGCCGTTTCCTTAACTGGCTGCTTGTCCCGCTTTACACAATCAAGTTGGCCACAGGCGAATACGGCATCGTTACGAATCTCTATGCCTATGTTGCCTTGACGCTCGTTATCCTTACTTACGGTATGGAGACGGGCTTTTTTCGCTTCATTAACGGAAAGGAAACCAAAGAGCCGTTGAGGGTTTATTCCACCAGTCTCATCTCGCTTGCAGCCACTTCCACGCTGTTTGTGCTTCTGATATGGATATTTCTCGGGCCGATAAGTCGCGGATTGGATTGCGCCTCACATCCCGCTTACGTGATGATGCTTGCTGTAACGGTAGCAATTGATGCTTTTACTGCCATACCGTTCAGCTACTTGCGCTATCAAAAGAAAGCGGCGAAGTTTGCGGTATTGAAGTGCATAAATATTGCTATAAACATCGGGCTGAACTTGGTGTTTTTCTTCCTGATGTTCAACCCCGAGGTTGGAGTCGGCTATATATTCTTTGCCAATCTTTTAGCGTCGGTGGCTCTTCTCCCCTTGCTCTTCAAGGAACTTACCGGATTTAAATGGCAGCTCGATTTCCCGCTGCTCAAGCGGATGTTGAAGTATTCATTTCCGTTGCTGGTTCTCGGAGTGGCGGGTATAATGAACCAAAATCTTGACAAGATTCTCTTTCCGTTCCTTACCGACGATATGTCGCAGCTCGGCATCTACGGCGCCTGCTGCAAGGTGGCTCTTGTTATGATGATGTTCACTCAGGCATTCAGGTTTGCCTACGAGCCGTTTATCTTCGCTCAAAACCGCGAACAGGGCTCTGACAAGCGTAAGGCATATGCCGATGCAATGAAGTTTTTCGTCATCTTCGCTATGGTTATATTCCTCGGGGTGATGTTCTATTTGCCGGTGTTGCAACACTTTATTGCCGCTGATTATCGCTCCGGACTTAAAGTCGTGCCGATTGTGATGATTGCCGACATCTTTTTTGGCGTGTTCTTCAATCTGTCGCTTTGGTATAAGCTGCAAGATAAAACCATTTGGGGCACCTGGTTTTCGCTTATCGGATTGGTAGTTACCATTGCCGGAAATATTATTTTGGTGCCGAAAATCGGATATATGGGATGCGCTTGGACGGCATTTGCTTGCTACGGCATTATGATGCTGGCAAGTTATTTCGTAGGTCGTGCAAAAGACCCACAACGTTATGAAGTGGGTCGCATTTCGGCATATTTCTTTTCTGCTTTGGTTTTATACGCCATTGGTTGCATGATAAACACCGGCAGCGAGTGGTTGGATATGGCCGCACGTACTCCGCTTCTTTTAGCTTACTTGTTCGCAATTTTAAAATTTGAACGCATTCCGTTGATTCACAAATGAAAATCGCAATACTCTCAACCTCTCTGACAGTTGGCGGTGCTGCCATAGTTACCGACCATCTCGCCGAGGCATTGTTGGAACGCGGTCACAATGTCAGGACTTTCACAGTCGGCAATCATCGCGAACGGCAGTTGTCGTTTCTGACTGAGAGGCTTGAGGTTTTTGTGAGAAATGGCTTTAGGAAAGATACGCTTTTCAAAATTTCGACAGGAGATTTTGGCAAGCCAGGAATTGTCAGTCAAGTCAAAAAATTTCAACCCGATGCGATAATTTTAGGGTGGATAAATCAAGGATTCCTATCTCTGAAGCAAATCACAGAGCTTTCAGAAATTGCCCAAACGGCATGGGTGATGCACGATATGTGGAATCTCACCGGAATCTGTCATCATTCAATGGGGTGTCAACGTTTTTGCGGACAATGCGGCAACTGCCCCATGATTGCCGGATGGCTTCGCCGAAATGATGATTTGAGTCATAAAGTTTGGCAGAAAAAGCGCGAGTTCTATTCCCGAACACCGTTAAAGCTTATTGCGGTAAGCGAATGGGTTAAGGAGATGGCGCGACGCAGCTCATTGCTTCGCGACTATAATGTGGATGTTATCCACAACGTTTATCCGCTCAACAACTATCGTATCAGCGAGAAAGACCCCGGATTGATTGCTTTTGGTGCTGAACGACTTGATAACCCGATAAAAGGACTTGACCACGCTATTGATGCGCTCAATATGTTGCCTGACGGCCTCAACGCCCACGTCAAGTTCTTTGGAAATATCAAAGACTCAAGCCTGCTGAAACGCCTGAAGATTCCTTGTGAATTGACCGGCTCATTAAAGCCCGACGAGGTTGCGGAGTTGTTATCACACGCGCAGGTGGTGCTGAACACCTCTCACTATGAAACTTTTGGCAACACTTTGCTGGAGGGACAGGCAAGCGGCGCGGTACCCGTTTCATTCAATCGAGGCGGTCAGGTTGATATTATTGACCATAAGCGCTCAGGCTATCTCGCAGAATTTGGTGACGTTGCCGCCATAACCCGAGGAATAGAATGGGCGCTCAGCGGAGCTTTGTCGCCCGACGCTCTTCGAGCAGCCGCAGAAGCACGTTTCAGCGCTTCTGCAGTAGCAACTCGATTTGAACAACTATTCAGCGACCGGTAGCCGACAAATATTCGGCAACCGCTGAACGGAAGCAGCCATATGCGGCTATATAATTGTCGCGGGCTTGCTGATTGAGAGTCTGTGCATCGAGCAGGTCGGTGATGGTTCCGGTTCCGGCATCATAAAACGCTTGATTCAGTCGCAGGTTCTCCTTACTTTGCACAATTGCCTCTGATGCAATCTCCATTTTGCGATGTGCTGCTGTAAGGTCATCCCACTTATTCTGCATATTAATCTGAATCATTTCCGACAAATCTTCAAGTTCAATCTGCGCGTTTTTCACGGCCGCGTCTTTACGTTTAATGGCGTGAGAGCCACCCCACCAACCTGAAATGGGAATATTTATGGCAAGCATCAAAGCACCATAGTTATGACCCTGTTCCAGCACGTCGTGATAATACCAACCGGCTCCGCCCAAAACCGTGGGTAGATTCTTGCCTACCTCCATGCGCTTTTCGAGTTTTGCAGCTTTCAATTGCTCAACGAGTAATTTATAGTTGTTGGTCTCTGTCAGCGCCTGTGCCGGATCAATGCGCAAATCAAGCGGGTAGGGGGGTACGGAGTCCGGAACGGCGGCATCTATGTCAACCGGTGATGTGAAGGGTGCACCGACATATTGCGACAGCACCATACGGCAGAGTTTTATGCCATTGTCCAGGTCAACCATCTTGGCAGCGAAATCATTGCGCTGGAGATCAACCTTCAGCAGTTCATTACTTGTTACAATTCCCGTCCTGACCGCAACGCCAACCTGATATTGCAGAGTGTCGAGCAGTTCTATCCCTTTGGAAAGTGATAGCTTTGTGGCTTTTAAAGTTGCCAGTTCCCAATAATATTTTTCAGCAGCTACGCGCACTTCAGAGGCGGTTTGTTTCTGCTGAAGTTCGGCCACAGCTTCTCCAACCTTGGCAAGTTTATTGCCATTGATTATCTGTCCTCCCATAAAGATTGGTTGCAAAGCCTGAACACCGCCTAATACTCCGTGTTTAATCATTCCAACCTCCAGCAGGTTCAGCAGATTATATTGCAGAACATAGTGGTGAGTCCTGAACCCGAACCCCTGAGCGGATATTTCCGGAAAATATTTGGTAAAGGCTTCACGCCTCTGTTGGCGTGCAGCTTCGGTATTATTGTCTGCTTTCTGCATTGCGGCATTATTTGCAAGTGCCATATCAATGCACTGTTGCAGCGAGATTATTGAATCATTGGCCGACATTGCCAATGGAAACAACAATATTAGCAAATATCTTTTCATCATAGCAAGTGTGTTTCAAGGGGTTCTGCAAGAGGTTTATCAGCGTCTTTCTGACGTTTGCGGATTAACCAGAACGCTACCGGTATGGTCGTTAGGATAAAAATCATTGTAATCGGAGTGCCATAGAAAATCACAACGCCCATCGGTTTCCAAAGTGCCGAACCGCTGACAACCATCGGCACAACGCCCATAGTGGCGGCTGCCGAAGTCAGGAAAATCGGTCTCATTCGGCGCTGAGAGGCGTTGAAAATTGCATCTCTAACCGACTGACCTTGATTTCGCAACTCTTCGGCGTAATCAAGCAGTACTATTGCGTTGCGAACAAGAATACCCATCAGCGACACAATGCCAAGCACGCAGGTCAGTGAAAGAACAGTACCCTGAATAGCCATTCCGATGCCCGTTCCGGGAATGCACAGCAACAATGAGAAGAGCAGCAACATAGATATGTCAACGCGGGTATAATGCAATAAAATTATAAAGAATATAATAACTATTGCAATGGTAAGCGCCGAAAGTATCTGAGGCAAAATTGTCATTGAATTGTCCCAATCTCCGCCTCTGGAAATGAAGACATCATCAGGTATATTCATTTTTGATATTGAGTCCATAACGGCAACTGTGCGGTCTATAACGTTGACATTTCGCTGCACCTCGGCCATAATGGAAATCTCCGGTATGCCGTTGCGTGTACATAATTGACCCTCGTTCCATTGAGGTTCAACGTCGGCAAACTGACGCAGCGGCACGTCTGACAGTCCGAGAACCGGCATCGGTTCCCCTTCCAGGTCGGAAACATCAGAGCGTTCGGAGGTAGGAGTTTTCAAAACTACAGGAATACCATAATCGTCTTCCCATACTGTCGCTACCGGCAATCCTGTAGAATAGCGCATAGCCAGGGTGGCCTCAACGCCGAGGTTGGTCAATCCTAATCGAGATGCTTCCACCGAATTTGGTTTGACCATAGCCGCGGTCAGCGGATTATCCAAAGAGGAGCGCACACATCTTAATCCGGGGACATTGCGCATAACGCGCATTATCGAATCGCTGATGAGTTTGAGCTGCTGCGTATTTTGCCCGGAAATACGTATTTCAATCGGATATGCTGCATTTGAGTAGTTCATCTGCTTGAATCGTATAATGGCATCGGGGAAATATTGTTCGTATTTGTCGGTGTATTCGTTTAGAACCTCGATAGTTGCTTCGTTGCTTTTAGTATTGACAATAAATTGCGCGAAGTTCGGACCGCCAACCTGCGGAGCATACGTGGCCTGGAAGCGGGGTGATGAACATCCATGGAACGATGCAATGCTGACAACTCTTTCGTCTTTGGCAAGAATTGCCTCCAAAGAATCAGCCACCTCTGAGGTGCGTTCAACAGCTGTTCCGGTCGGTAGGAAAATCTCAACGGCAAACTGGTTTCGTTCAGCGATTGGCATAAGCTGGAGCGGACGGGTGATAAACAGTATTCCTCCAACAAAGACCATCAGCAGTGACAGTGCGATCGTGGTCTTCGGCCAATTGAAGCAGAGCGTAATCAACTTGTTGTAATACTTCTGCATCCATAGGAAGAAACTTAATTTTTTCTTTCCCGACTTAACAGCTTCCTCTTGTTGCTTGTAAATCGGTTCCTTAATCAGTCTGTACTGCAAATAAGGAACAAGCAGTTCCGCAATTATAAGTGAAACCATCAATATAATGGTCAACGCCCAGGGGAAGTCGGTAAGGAAGTCGCGAAACATTCCCGTCATCGTCAGCAAGAAAGGGAAGAACGTAATTGATATTGCCAAAGTTGCGGAGAAGATTGCCTTGAAAAACTCCGTGCCAGACCTTAGAGTTGCCGTTTTGTGGTCAACGCCCTCGGAAATTAGTTCCACATAGTCGTCGATTATGACCACAGAGTTATCCACAATCATTCCAAGCGAAAGAATCAAACAAGCGAGTGTAACCGTGTTCAACTCAATGCCCATGGCATAGAAAATGCCGAGCGAAATGAATATTGTAATCGGGATGGTGGCAGCGGCAATCATTGCAACCTTAAACGGAAGCAGCAACATGATCACCACAACAACGGCAACTATTGCTATGAGGAGCTCTTGAAGGAAGTCTGTAACCGAAGCATTAACAACAACGGGTTGGTCTGTTATTTTAAATAAAGTGACATCTTCGGGCAATTCCTTTTCGAAGCTATCAATTTGCTTGTTAACATCCTTGCCCATCTGCACGATGTTGTTACCCTCTTTCATTTGAACGGAGAGGAGAATGCACTTCGTGCCGTTATTGGTGATATAGCTGGTTGGATAGGCATATTCCTTGTCAATATCTGCAATATCACCAAGTCTAACCACAGATCCACCGGGTTCGGCAAAGACAATCATCGCTCGGAGGTCTAACACCGAGTTGACTGAACGCTGAACGTAGATTGGCTGTGTGTAAGTGCCGCTTTTCAGTGAACCACCCGTAGTTTGAAAGCCTTTGGCCAACAATGTTGCCGCAAGCATTTTCTCATTGAGAGCGTATTTGGAGAGTTTTTCGGGATTTATAGTAACTGCAATCTGCTCAGTTTGTTCGCCATAAACGTCCATTGTGCCAACAGAGTTTACCGTGCGCAGTCGATCCTTAAGCTGCTCCATATAGTCGTGGAGTTCGCGATAAGTTTTTTGCTCGGACTGCATAGTTATGAGCAGCGAGGAAGTATCTCCGAAATTTGAAATGGTTTCTACGGCCAAAACGCCGGCAGGCAGTTTAAGCTTAACTTGCTCCATGCCGAGTTTGAACTCATTCCAGAATGGTGTGGTATTTTGAACATCGTCATCGAGTTCTACAAATACCATTACCATACCATCCGTAATATTGGCATAGGTTTTTTTCTTGTTGACTTCTTTATAAGAAAATATGTAGTCTTCAAGTGGTTTTAGAACTTCCTGCTGACATTGATCAACGTTCGCTCCGGGATAAACGGCAGCGACTACGCCCTCGCGAATGGTGAACGATGGGAACTCGTTCTTGTCCATCTTAATCAGGGCGTAAACACCAAATGCAATGAGAACTGATACTATCAGAATTACAATCTGGCGATATTTGAAGCCCATGGCCACGATGGGTGCCGGCTTCTTGGCGGGAGTGGGGTTCGTGGTTCCCATAGCTTATAGTTGAGGTGAGATAGGGGTACCGTCAGAAACTTTTTGCATTCCGGCAATTATAACGGTGTCTGTCGGTTCAATGCCTGATACGATGTTAATGCCATCAGAGGTTATGTCTGATACCTCAACAAACCGTTGCTCGGCATATCCATTTTTTGCGAGCCACACAAAGTTGCGGTTGTCTGCAGCGAGCAATACTGCTTGCGGCGGTAATACAATATTTTTGGCGTTAACAGTGTCTGAATTGACTATCACATCACAAATCATACCCGGCAGCAG
The DNA here is from genome assembly GCA_023666665.1 of Prevotella sp. Lineage (GTDB taxonomy): Bacteria > Bacteroidota > Bacteroidia > Bacteroidales > Muribaculaceae > UBA3263. The sequence goes on from JAMPBN010000009.1 coordinate 13,837, forward strand.
TTTTCCGCTTGAATTATCCACAGAGAATTTAACCTCGTATGCGCGGGTTAGAGGATTGGCTACAATTCCTTTCTCTGTCAAATGACCGGTAAGTTTCAAGCTATCAAGGGCAACTACCTTTATTTCAGCAGTTTCCCCTTCACTGAAGGACGAAATCTCGTCTTCGGGAACCGGAATGGTTACTTTTACATCCCCAAGCGCGATGATTCTAAATGCAGGTACAGCAGGAACAACGGTTTGACCAACGTCAATAAGTTTTTCTGCAACCGTACCGCTAAGTGGTGCGTGGACTAGAGCATCGTCTAATGCGCGGCGGGCAATATCAGCGGCATTTTGTGCCTGTTTCAGAGTATTCTGCACCTCCACCCATCGCATATCAGCAAGCGCTTTGGCATCGTGAAGTTGCTTGAAGCGGTCGTATGCGTCTTGAGCCTCAGCCAGGGCAGACTTGGCGATGTTGTAGTTATTCTCCAATGTGCCGGATTTAAGTTTTGCCAACAATTGACCTTTGGAAACTTTCTGTCCGGCCTGAACATATATGTTTTCTACTGTTCCCGGCATAGAAAAGGAGACTTCCGCACCGTCGCCGGATGCCACAGTACCTGAATATGACCGTCCAACGTACGATGCTGATAGAGAGGCAGGCATCACCGTAACTTTAATTGGCGGTGATTGTGTTATTTTTTCTTTCTTAAAACCACACGAAGTCATTGCCGCTAAACCAAAGCCGACAACCATAACGATGTATAATTGTGATATTTTCATAGTTGAAACCTTATAATTTTCACATATTAAACGCTATGCATATCAAAGAGGTTCAAAAAATTTGTTAAATCACATAAAATGCGTAACTTTGCACCCATATTATTCGTAAAAATTATCAACACACATAATCAAACACATATGCTTAACAAACATTGCAAAAGCGCTTTGGTGATTTCCGGAGTGCTGTCAACAGTGTTGCTTTCCGGATGCAAGGATGACAGTCTGGATTTGGGCGACATTGACACGACGATGAAGCTTGAGGTCAATGACCTTGTGCTGCCGCTGAATATTGCTCCGATCACATTCGGCGATATGGTTGACTTGTCATCTGAAGAATGTATTGAGGTTATTAACGGTGAGTACGTCTTGCTGAAAAACGGTTCTTTCGACAGTGAAGAGATTCACATCCGTGATATTAAAGCTGATGCGGAACACGATTTTGATCAGCCGGACGATCTTCCCATAGTTGCTCGCGATGGAGTGAATATTCCTCTTACCGCAAGTGACTTCCCTTTCTACTATAGTTATAATAACGTTGACGAATACATTCAGGATATTTACTCCGGTGAAGTTGATGTAAAGCTCCAATTCACCATAAGTGCAAAAGCCGATAATGATGGTGCTTTACCCTGCGTATTTGAAAATATGACATTCAGCCTGCCGAAAGGATTTTATGGCAAGGTTAACAACTTTAACGGCACTGATTCAATCACTATCAGTCCTGATTATTGCCCGGACGAAATCACCGTTAATGACGCTGCTCCCAACGCCAACGGCGATTATAACTTGGTGTTTCACGTAACAAGCTTTGACTTCACCAAGATTCCCGGCGCTTCATTAGCCGACCGTCATTTCTACTTGCGCACATCGTTTGGCTTAAAGAACGGTAATGTTAGATTTACCGGCGGAAATGACGACGCAGGTACTCTGAAAACTTCGTTCCATGTATCAAAAATGGTACTCGAAACTTTCTCAGGCAAAATTTACTATAAAATAAAGGACCTTAACCCCGAGAACATCGAGCTTAATGACCTGCCCGACGTGCTTACCGACCCAACAACAAGAATCAGACTTAACAATCCTCAACTTTACGTAAAACTCACCAATCCTTTGGGCAGCAAAGGAGTAACGGCAAGCACCGGCTTGGACATTAAGCAAATACGCCAAAGCGCCGAAAATGAAATTGAAGCCGTTATGCCTGAAAAGATGCAGATTGAAGCCGTAGCAGGTGAACAGAATTTCTGCCTCTCGCCCAAAGAAGTTGAGAATTTCTATGAGCCATATCAAGGCGCAAAGCGCTATGAGTTCACCAATCTTGGCAATATTATTTTCGGCGAAGGCCTGCCTCAAGGTCTGAAAATAAATTTTGATCAACCTCAAATGAATCCATCAAAGGTCACCAACTTTACCGTAGGTGATGCTGCCAACCTTGGCACAGTGCATGGCGAATATACCTTCTATGCACCGCTCGAACTTGGTGATGAATCCCACATTTATTACAAGGATGAAGTTACCGGCTGGGATCTTAACGGCAGCGATGACAATAAGCTTGAAATACGAACAATTGCTCTGACTGCCGACTGTGTAAGCGACCTGCCCGTAGCAGTAACTATTTCAATCGAACCGCTCGATACCGAGGGCAAACTCATCCCCAATATACAGGGCGAAGTTAATCTCGGCGCTTTTGCCAAACAACCGATTGAAATAGACCTCAACGGCGACATTGTAAACCTTGACGGCATTCGCTACACTGTAACAATTGATGCCGGTCAAGACACTTCCGCTCTTAAACCTTCAATGAGCCTCAAGCTTAATAACTTAAAAGTTAAGCTCAGCGGTTCATATATTATTGACAACAACTAATCATAGCCACACAGTATAGATGAACAACAAGATTAAATCACTTATGTGCGTGGCTATGGTAGCCGCCACATCTTTTACGGCCGTTGCACAAAACCGCTCGGCTTACTTTCTCGACAACTATGCTTACCGCTACCAGATGAACCCGGCAATGGGTCGCGACGGTAAGTTCGACATCTCTTTCCCCGGCCTTGGCAACTTCAATTTCGGCATTTCAAGCAACTTCGGCCTCAACTCTTTCCTTTACAACAAAGACGGTAAGACAGTTACATTCCTCCACCCGGATATTAGCGCTTCTGAAGCTATGAGCAAAATTCCCACCCGCAGCCGCTTGGGATTTGACCTGCGCGAGGGCATTCTCAGCGTAGGTTTCAAGGGACTGGGTGGCTACAACCACATTAGCATCAACGCGGTGGGTAACGCTCAAGTTCGCTTGCCGAAAGGTCTTTTCCAGCTGGCAAAAGAGGGTATTGAGAACAAAAACTATGAAATCGGCCGAGTTGACCTCCATGCCGATGCGTATGCAGAAATAGCATTGAATCACTCTCACGACTTGGGCAAGTTGGTTCCCGGCCTCACAGTGGGCGGTTCGTTGAAATTCCTTGTCGGCGTTGCCAACATTGATGTCAATATGAACAGGGCCGACCTTAACCTCGGAACTGACTCCTGGCGCGTAATCACCGACGGTGCAGCTCAGGTGAGCCTCGGTGAGGGTTTCGTTTGGCGCACAAACAGCGACGGCCAAATCGACGGTATGGATATGGAAACGTTCAACGGCCCCAGCGGTTTCGGTATGGCAATTGACCTCGGTGCCACTTATAAGTGGAAAGACTTCACCTTTGCGCTCGCATTTAATGACCTGGGTTTTATCAGCTGGAACAGCACAATGAAAGCCGGAACAAACGGTGAACATACGTTTGACACCAACAACTATGAAATTGACCCGGGTAACTTCGACGATTCTTTCGACAAGATGAAAGATGACTTCACCGATTTATATGACCTCCGTCCCGAAGAAGGTTCATACACCCGCACCCGCGCTATCGAAGCCACAATGAATGCCAGCGTTATGTACACTCTGCCCGTCTACAAGCAACTGACATTCGGCCTGCTCAACACCACCCGAATGGCTCACCGTTTTGCATGGACCGAGTTCCGCATCAATGCCAACATTATGCCTGCCAAATGGTTCGGCTTTGCAGTTAACTACGGCATCGGCACATTTGGCAGCTCATTCGGCTGGATTATCAACTTCGCTCCCAAGGGAGTCAATCTCTACTTTGGTATGGACCGAATGTTTACCAAAACCACCAAAGACTTTATCCCATACAATGCCAACGCTCAACTTTCGTTTGGTTTGAACTTCCCGATTTAATCGAACATAAATATCTGAAAACGGTCACCTCTTGTCGGGGTGGCCGTTTTTTTTGGTTAAATGGTGGAAAAGTGTTAATTTTGCGGATATAATTGTTCGGACATAATGAAAAAAAAATATATATACGCTGCGGCATTTGCCATAGGAACCCTATCGGCTACTGCGCAGATTAATTCGCCACAAAGTGCCGGATATGAAGCCCGGGCTGCCGCAATGCTTGCCGATGGGAATTTCATTGGTTGCATAAATCAATGCGAAACTGCCCTCGAGCTGGGAAGCAACCGTCGTGAGCAACTCACTTGGCTACCGGCAGTTGCGGCATTTAACGGCGGGCTGCCCGAAGCTTCAAATCGCATAAATGCATATATCGCCCAATTTCCCCACGGGCAGTTTATGGATTCGGCAAAGTTGATGCTTGCCACTTTGACATTTTATTCAGGCGATTACAATAAAGCACTTAAAGAGTTTGACGCAATCAATATTTCCGCGCTAAATGACAATCAATCCGAGGATTTGACGTATCGGAAAGCATACTCGTTAATGAAGTTGGCGGAGTATAAGGATGCCCGGGCATTGATGGAAAATTTGCTCACGACTCCGAAATACAAAAACGCCGCCACTTTCTATCTGGCTTATATAGATTTTGCCGAGGGTGACTATGACAAGGCTTTGGCTGAGTTTGCTCAATGCGACAAGACTACATCACCAGGCGATATGGCTGATTACTACGTCGGCCAAATTTTATTCAAGAGCAAGGAATATGGTGAGACGCTGAACACTTTGAGGCCCTTGCTGAGCCGTAAAAATATTCCGGCAGAGTATATGGACGAATGTCTGCGCATCTCGGGCGAATGCTACTACGCTCTCCACGATGATAACCGCGCAATGGTTTATCTTAATGATTATATCAAGGCCCACCGCGAAGACGCTCCGCTAAGTACCCGATACATTGTCGGCGTTGAGCGTTATCAAATCGGAGATTATCAGGAAGCTCTCGATTATTTGGCTCCCGTAAGTCAGCTCACAGATGAGATGGGTCAAAGCGCATCGCTTACTATGGGGCAGTCATATCAGGCAATGGGGAATTATAAGTCAGCCATAATCTGTTTTGATAAAGCGGTGAAGATGGATTTCAATCCGCAGCTTACCGAAATTGCATACTATAATTATGCAGTGGCGCAGGTAGATGGCGGTCGAGTGCCGTTCGGTAATTCAGTGCAAACGCTTGAAGATTTTCTGCATCGTTATCCCAATAGCCGTTATGCCCAAAGCGTAAGGGAATACCTGGTTAAAGGATATATGGCCACAGATGATTATGAAGGTGCGCTCCGCTCGCTTAACGCGATGCCAGAGACTCATTCAGCGGAGATTGATGCCGCACGCCAGCGCGTAAACTTTGTACTTGGTACCCGCGCATTGCAATCCGGCAATTCTTCCTTGGCCGTAAAATACCTGACCGAGGCTATGAAATATGGTGGCTCTGATGCTGATATTGAAAGCCAAACAAGTCTGTGGCTCGGAGATGCGTATTACGCTGAATCGAAATACGCCGAAGCCGTTACCGAATATAAATCATTTCTTGCATCCTCAAACTCCAAAGACCCGAATCGCAATATAGCACTCTATAATTTGGGTTATGCAGAATTTGCCGAAAAAGATTATGTTGATGCTCGAAAGCGTTTTCAAAGCATTGTTGCCGACAAGAACGTCAACGCAGATATGAAGCAAGATTCATATAACCGCATCGGAGACATTTACTATTATTCCAAAGAACTGGCAGCAGCCAAAAACGCATACCAAAGCGCATACGACCTCAAACCAAAGACGGCCGATTATTCGCTGCTGCAGATTTCAATGATGAAAGGGCACCTCGGCGATTTTTTCGGAAAGATTCAATCACTCAACAAGTTTATTACTGATTATCCGAAATCTTCATTGCGCCCCATTGCTCAAACCGAAATTGCCATCACGCTCAATAATCAGGGCAAAAGAGATGATGCCATAAAGATTTACGAAGACATTGCCCGGGATTACGCTGCAACATCATATGGCCGCAACGCTCTGCTTCAAATAGCAATTCTAAGTGATAACAAAGGTAATACCGAAGGAGCCAAGCAATATTACAAACAGATTATTACAACATATCCAACAAGTCAAGAGGCATCGCTTGCCGTACAAGACCTCAAGCGGATTTATGGCAATGAAGGCAAAATTTTGGAACTTGATGACTTTTTGTCGTCAATAAAAGATGCCCCTCAACTTGATGCCACAGAGCGCAATGCCATTGCTGCAGCATCAATGCTTGAGGCAACAAAGAAAGAAACTGCCGCAGAGTTGCGTGTGGTTCTTGCCGATAAGCTTTTGGCCGAATATCCCGATGCCGCTGAGGCTGAAGAGGCGCTACTCATTTCATCCACTGCAAGCGCAGACCTCGGTCTTGCAGGAAAAGCCCTGGAGAAATACACGCGGCTCGAACAGAGTGCCTCGACTGCCACGATGCGCCACGCAGCTCAATTGGGCATTATGCGCTCTGCCGATGAACTCGGCGACGCAAAAAGAGTGCTGAGCCTGACGCAGGAGTTGCTTGACAATCCCGCTACCACGGGAGTTGACTTGCCGGAGGTGAAATTCAAACGTTCAATCGCACTTTCTAAGACAGGCTCGTCCAACGATGCCGTAACGATATGGAAAGAGCTGTCATCACAACCGACTAACATTTACGGCACCCGTGCATCGTATGAATTGGCTTCATATTATTACCGAAGCGGCAATTATGACATCGCCAATAAAACTGCCGAAGCTTTGATTGATGCAAATCCGCCTCACGCTTATTGGCTTGCGAGAACATTTATCCTCTATAGCGACATATTGCGTGCACAAGGTTCCGAATTTGAAGCAGATGAATATCTCAAAATTTTGAGAGCCAACTATCCCGGCACTGAAAACGACATTTTCCAAATGATTGATAAACGTTTGCCCCAATGAAGATTAAGATTTCCGCTTTAACAATGCTGGTTGCTCTTGGGGCAGCTGCACAAGATTTAAACACCGAAATTATCGTTAACCACGAAGTAGTCCCCGAGGAGCAAGCTGCCACACGGATGCGTTGGTCGCCCACAGTTACGCTGCCCAAAATCAATTCCGGCCGCCTTCCGGTCGCTTCGAGGTTTATGCCGGCATCATTGACTCCATTTATCAACCCGTTGTCGGCTGCTCAATATGCCGACTCCGTAGTTAAAACTCCTTGGAAAGGATATGCAGCAATGGGATATGGTCCAATCTATAATTTGGCCGCATCTGCAGGATACCGATTTGTTGACAAGGAAAATCTGTATGTAGATGGCTATTTGCAATTTGACGGCCAAAGTTACACAACAAAATACTACAGTTTGCCATATGTTTATGACGACCGGGTATGCTTCAGGCGCAACACCGTCTTAGCCGGTGGGAACACAAACTGGAAAGTAGGGAAAGGCGCTTTAGACGCATCTCTGTTATATCAATTTTCAGGTTATAACTTCCCCATATTCGACTTGGCAACCAAATTGACCGACAAGCATCAGATAGATGCCAATATAGTCAAAATCAAAATCGGGTGGGGCAGTCATCTCGGTTCATTTGACTACTATGTCCGCCATAACTACGAAACCATCCAATACGGCAAGGGCGGAGCAAATAATAACTGTTTTGACTTAAAAGCCGGTCTTGTATGGAAAGCTGCCGAAGTTTCGTCATGGTCGCTTGACGCCGGTTTCAGCCTTGACCATTCTTCACTCTTAGGCAACAAGGGCATTGTCCACATTCAGCCAAAATACTCATACACCACCCAACGATTGTCATTGAAACTTGGTCTGGATTTAGATGTATCTACCGGAAATACTACTAATTCCCCGATGATGCTGGTCGCTCCGGATTTGGATTTTAACTGGCAAACCTGGACATATATTGGTCTTTGGGCAAAGCTTAATGGGCGCATTGACGACAACTCGCGCACAAAGATTTTTGACGAACAGCCATATCTTCTTGCCGACTTTGATGCAGGAATGTCTAAAATCTACAACGGTGAGGTGGGTTTAACATTCGGGCCGTTCAGAGGTGCGAGAATCGACGTGTTCGGCGGTTACACTATGGCCTACGACTGGTATATGCCGGCACTTGAAACCGGCTATATGTCGGCAATGGACGTTAAAGGTTGGCATTGGGGTGCAGCTTTAAGCTATGACTATCGCCATTACCTGTCGCTAAATGCAAGAGCTGAAATAGCAGAGCATCCGGATGGAAAGTATTCGCGTGGATATGCTCCCTGGCGCGACCACGCCGGATTCAACCTGACCGCCAATGCGACGGTGCGTCCAATTTCTGCCCTCGACATAACCATCGGTTATCAACTCCGCACAGGTCGTCAGAAACAGTTGCCTAATGATAAAAATATGAATCTGCGCACCATCGGCAATTTTACTGCCGGAGTGACATATAAGATAACACCGCAATGGTCTGCTTTTCTGCGTGGAGAAAATTTGTTGAACAAACATTGGTATTTAGGCCCTGCAGTTCCAAATCAAGGAATTATGGGTATGATTGGAGTAACTTATAAATTCTAACAAATATGGAAGTAATCAATCTTACAGAGCAAGACTCACTGGTAAGCCGCTACATGATGGAACTTCGCGATGTCAACGTGCATAGCGATATGATGCGTTTCCGTCGCAACCTGGAGAGAATCGGTGAAATAATGGCATATGAAATTTCAAAAACGCTGAAATTCAAAGACAAGGAAATAACGACTCCGTTGGCTCCGTGTACCTGCCACGACATTGCAGACAAGGTGGTTCTGGCAACAATCTTCCGCGCCGGATTGCCTTTCCATCAAGGATTCTTGAGCTACTTTGACAATGCGGAAAACGCCTTTGTCTCGGCATATCGCAAATATCGCGAGAAGGAAAACTTCGATGTGTTCATTGAATATATTGCTTCGCCCAACCTTGATGGCAAAACGGTGATTATCTGCGACCCTATGCTGGCAACCGGAACGTCGATGGAGTTGAGCTACCGCGCTTTGCTAACCAAAGGTAATCCTGCACATATCCACGTTGCTTCAGTCATTGCTTCCGAAGCTGCTGTCGAATACGTGAAAAAGACTTTCCCCGAAGGAAAAACTACTGTATGGTGCGGTGCAATTGATCCGATAATCAACGAACATTCCTACATAGTGCCCGGATTGGGCGATGCCGGTGACCTCGCATATGGCGAAAAGCTCTAAACCGACGTACCGACTGTCGTTCACACTGGTGACATCCCTGTTTCTGTTATGGGGACTCGCCAACAATATGAACGATACACTATTGGCCGCATTCAAGCGCATTATGTCAATCAGCGATTTGCAAACGTCGCTGGTTCAGTTTGCGTTCTATGGTTCTTATTTTTGTTTCGCCTTGCCGGCGGCACTGTTTATCAGAAAATATAGCTATAAGTGCGGCATACTGATAGGAATTGCACTCTATGCTTTGGGAACTATGCTGTTTACTCCGGCAGGGAGTGCGGCAAGTTATCCTTTTTATCTTTTGGCAATCTATGTTATGGCCGGCGGCTGCGCAATACTTGAAACGGCTGCCAACCCATTTATTCTAAGTCTCGGACCTGCAGAATCAGCAACCCGGAGGTTGAACATTGCGCAAATGTTTAACCCATTGGGCGCTATCATTGGCATTTTCCTCAGTCGCTTCTTTATTCTCGAAGAGTTGTACGAAGCTGATGCGGCAGAACGCAGTATGATGACGACGGCCGAGTTGTCGCAGATTCAAGCTCAGGAATTTTCAGCCATTTCCGGTACTTATTTGATTATTGGAGTAGTTCTGCTCGTACTCTTTCTCTCAATATTTTGGGTAAAAATGCCGGTGGCCAAAGATGAAACTGAACTTGGAATCTCCGCCGGTCAGCTTATCCGCAAACTATGGCATACGCCAAAATACCGCAATGGCGTTATAGCTCAGTTCTTTTATGTCGGAGCACAGACTTGCGTGTGGTCGTTCACTATTCGCCTTGTTATGAGCGAAATTGGAGTCCGCGAAAGTGCTGCGAGCAATTATTTTCTGTGTGCCATACTCGGTTTTACTGCTTTCAGATTTATCTTTACAGGATTGATGAAATATATCAAGCCCGCCAAGCTGATGATTTTTGCCTCTACAGGAGCAATTCTGTGCACGGCCATTGTTATTATTACTGACGGAATAACTGCGGTGGTGTCGTTGGTATGCATTTCGGCATTTATGAGTCTTATGTTCCCGACAATCTATGGTATAGCCCTCGAGGGTATGCAGGGTGCCGAAGCCAAATTGGCAAGCTCCGGTCTGATTATGGCTATCGTTGGCGGCGCACTGATAACGCCGTTGCAAGGTTTTATCAGCGATGTTTCGTGTAATATCTCCCTTTCATTTACAGTTCCCCTTATCTGTTTTATTGTGATTTTCGTATATTCGATTTATGCAACAAAACAAGCCTAAAGTATTCGTGTCCGGATGTTACGATATGCTTCATTCCGGCCATGTCGCATTCTTTAAATCCGCAGCCCAATATGGCGACCTTTACGTCGGCATTGGGTCTGACAAGACTATTCAGGAGCTGAAGAATCGCAAGACGGTTTATAGTGAAAAAGAGCGCTTATATATGGTCAAAGCCATACGTTATGTGAAAGATGCATTCATCAACAGCGGCTCGGGAATAATGGACTTTATTGAGACGGTCGATGCTGTTAAACCCGATATATTTGTTGTAAACAGTGACGGAGGCAACGAAACAAAACTTAAATTCTGCAAAGAAAGAGGCATTAAATATGTGGTCTTGGAACGCGAGCCGGATGCCGGACTCACAGCGAGGTCTACCACAGGACTAAGAAAAGAAGTAACTTCCCACATTCCTTATCGCCTTGACATTGCCGGAACATGGATAGACCAACCGTATGTCAGTCAGTTTCATCCCGGCTGGGCATTAACCATATCGCTCGAACCAATCGAGGAATATATGGAGCGCGGAGGTATGTCAACGTCCACACGCAATGCTGCAAAGAAAATTTGGCCGTATGAGTTGCCCAATTATAACGAGGAGATGCTCGCCCGATTGCTATTCTGCTTCGAGAATGACCCGGAACAGGACAAAGGCCACGTTTCCGGTGCACAAGATGCCATAGGTATTTGTATGTCGGGACTGAACAGACATTATTACGACAACACCTACTGGCCCTCTAAGATAGAATCAATCACCGATGAAGAAACGCTCAGCTGGCTGGAATCGCATCTGTGTCTTGTGCCAATGTTCCCTCGAAAATCCGGTTGCTCAGTTATTGAAGGTAAGGATATAACAGAAGCCAAAGTCATTGCGCTGGCAGACGCTGCCGACAGATGTTGGAATGCTATCAAAAGAAGAGATTTAGGCGACTTTGCCAAAGCATTTCAAGACTCATTTGATGCGCAGGTGTCTATGTTCCCGGCAATGAAAGCAGAGGGGACACAAGACTTTATCAACCGCTATGCTCCACACTCTTTGGCACATAAATTTGCGGGAGCGGGTGGGGGAGGCCATTTGGCGCTCGTCGTTGATGGTGAGTTACCCAAAGGAGCACACCCGATTAAGATTCGACGTAAGGATTCAATTTAAAGATAAGCCGACTGTAAACGACGATATACCTCATTAACAGCCTCGTGAGATGGGTGGACTTTGTCGTCGGCATACCACGAGTAATCTCTCAACTCATCTATTAGCGTTTCAAAAGCAGGGAAATACTCCTTATTTTTCAGTGCATCAATAGCAAGTAAGAGCGTGGATTTTGATAGCTGATTGCCGTGCAGCCCATCTGCGAGGTGACGAATGGGACTGACTGTAAAAATGAACGATTTCTGCGGATAGCGGTCTATAATAGGTTGCCAAGCAGCAACAATTTCATCAACAGAAAGCCGACGCCTTACAAATTCTCGGGCAGGCAGCTTGTGACAGTTGCAGACCACCTCGCCATTGCGCTCAAAAACCCAGGCCGTACCAAACGTAATGATTATATGCGTTGAGGACTCAAGCGCCTGTTGTCCAGCAGACTGCGCTTGATTGATTTTAGCAATCGCTTCTTCCGGGGTTGGCGCGGCAAAGCGGGTATGATGGTCAAGCGAACGCCAAAGACCTTGAACTACAACAAGCTCTGAGCTATCATATCTTTTACCGGCCTCGAGATTACAGATTGTTCGTTCAGCCGACAGCGGATTATAAACATTACCGGTAGGATTTATGCAGCAATCGTAACCGTCAGCTTCAAGACGTGCGCCAACTTCCGTGGTGAAACAGGAGCCGAGAAGCAGAATTTTAGAGTCGCGGGTTATTTTCATCAGAACATCTGGTAGTCGATACTTAGCACCTGAAACTCCGTGCGGCGGTTAATCTGGTCAGCTACATCCTGATCTTCTGGCTCCAGAGATTCAATATATTCAGGGGTTAACTCCGTGCCCTCTTCAAATTGAGGGAACTCGCGGGCCAATTTTTTAGTAATAACTTTGGGTCGTTTCTTTCCGTAACCTTGCGGCTGCAGTCGTTCCGGCTCAATTCCGGCAGAAATGAGATATTCAATCACAGATTGGGCACGGCGTTGCGAAAGCTTGTCGTTATATTCATCTGAGCCCCAGCGGTCGGTGTGAGATGCCATCTCGATTGTAACATTTGGATTCTCAATGAGCATAGTAGCCATAGAATCGAGCGCGGCTTTTGACTCGGGTCGGAGTGTCGCTTTGTCAAAGTCGTAAAATATGTTTTCAACAACAACCGGCTTATTAATACTTGCGAGAATGAAATCAACGCCATATTCCACGTCTTCTTCGGCAGTGTCTGAGGTGAACTCCTGACGGGCATTGAGGAATCCTTTTGCTCCGGCAAGCATTGTGTAGCTCACACCTCTTTGCAGGGGGAATCGGAACGAGCCGTCAACCTTTCCGAGGGCTTTCTGGTTTGAGCCGTCATTGCCCACTATGCGGATAACGGCATTGGGTACAGGCTCTTCGTCGCGGTCAAGCACCCAACCGCTGATCCAGATCTGCAAGTCAGGCAACTCAAAAGTGTAAATGTGGTCATAGCCTCGGGCATCGCCACGGTTTGACGAGAAGAAACCGCTTTCTTTCCCCTTGGCATAGGTGATACCAAAATCATCGGCCGGAGAGTTAACCGGCCAACCCATATTTACCACATTCCAACCACCTGTGGGCGTGTGGTCGGCTCTGAACAAATCCAGACCGCCCATTCCGGGGTGACCGTCGGAAGCAAAATATAAAGTTGAGTCAGAGCGGAGGTAGGGATACTGTTCGTTACCGGGTGTGTTTATAAATTCGCCAAGGTTTTCGAGCGAACCGGCGCGTTCTTTCAGGCTAATGCGCCAAATGTCATATCCACCCTGACCGCCCGGCATATCTGAGGTGAAATAAAGCCATTCGCCCGACGGACTTACTGCCGGATGTCCCATAGATGAAAGAGTGTCGGACGTAACTTCAAACTTTTGTGGTGCACTCCATGATGCGCTGCTTCGAGTGGATGTAAATATTTCCACCGTTGTCGATGAATTTGGCTCGCGTCGGGCGCGGGTAAGATACATAGTGTTGCCATCAGGCGAAAAAGAGCAAACACCTTCTTCAACTTCTGTGTTCAGCTCACCCTCTACAGCCTCGGGTTTCTGCCAAACGCCCTGTTCATCTTGTTTCATCACCCAGATGTCAGGCTTTTTTGTTCCGGTAATTTCCGAGCGATTGTCGCCTTTAACTTTCTCGTTGGTGGTGGTGTAATAAACCATATCATCATTCTCGCCGGCATACATCGGAGCATAATCAGAACGGCGGGAATTGAGTAATGGGTGGCGTTTCACCACATAGCGTGTAGGGTCAAGTTTAGCTTCTATTGCACCCCGAGCGCCGGCAAGCCCCATCAGTGCCGATTCATTCTTTGGGTCGGTGAGCAAATACTCCTCATATTGTTTGACTGCTTGAGCATATTTCCCTTCGGCGTGAAGCGAACGAGCCAGAGCCAGAACCGTGGTGGAATCTCCGGCACCATAACGCAGTGCATTCTGATATGCCGCTGAAGCTCTCGGGAACTGCGACAGCCGACTGTAACATTCGGCCATTTTTAGCGCTACTTCGCCGCGTGCGGGTCTTTCCTCACGCTTTTTGAGCTTATTATATACCTTGCGATAAGTTTTTTGAGCGTCGAAATATTCGCCGCGGGCCATCTGCTCGTCGGCCACAGAAAGTTTTGCCCCTCCGCAAGCCGTCAACAACGTGCCCATAAGAGCCAAAACAAAAAATACCGGTACTTTCCTTGTCATAACAATAAAACAACGCATCCTACCCCGCTTTTATTGTTGATTCCGACAAAGCGAAAGTTATGAAGAACGAGTTGGTAAAGCATAAATTATAAACAATTCGTGGCAAGATGTGGTTATATGCCAAAACGCATATTGCTCGGTTTATGGAAAAATTTCGCCCCGGATTGACTCAAGCTCAGGTAGCTGAGAGCCGTGCCCGCTATGGGTCTAACCTCATTACGCCCCCAAAGGATAAGTCAATGCTGACCAAATTCTTTGAAAACGTCAAAGACCCGATGATTATTATCTTGCTGATTGCGGGGTTGATGTCTGCGGCCATATCTTTCTATCAATGGTATTTGTTGGACGAGAGCGCCGACGTTTTTATAGAGCCGACAGGTATATTTATTGCAGTGTTTTTGGCATCGGGGCTGACGTTTTATTTCGAGCAACGCGCCAACCACGAGTTCAAGTTGCTAAATAAGGTCAACGACGAGGAGGCTGTACAAGTGGTACGCGATGGCAACTTCACCGAAGTCCCCAAAAGGGATATCGTGGTGGGCGACATCGTTATTCTAAACCAAGGCAACGACATTCCGGCCGACGGTAAATTGCTGGAGTCTACATCGCTTAGTGTAGATGAATCAACACTCACCGGCGAACCTATATGCACCAAGACCACCGACCCGGCTCACTTCTACCCCGACGCAACTTTTCCCTCTGATATGGTGCTTCGCGGTACGCGCGTTGTTGAAGGACACGGGGTTATGGAAGTCACCGCAGTTGGCGACTCCACAGAAAATGGCAAGGTCTACACTGCCGCCACGATTGACAATGGCGTAAAAACCCCGCTTAGCGAACAACTCGACCGCCTTGGCAAACTCATCTCCAAAATCAGCTATTCGCTGGCAATAATTATTATTGTGGGGCGTATGATAATGTATTTTGCTGAATACCCACAATTTGACTGGCTGACGTTTGCCTCCTTAATGCTTCAGTCGGTAATGGTTGCGGTGACACTGGTTGTGGTGTCGGTCCCAGAGGGTTTGCCCATGGCGGTAACACTAAGCCTCGCATACTCTATGCGCAGAATGTTGAAGTCACAAAACCTTGTGCGCAAACTCCACGCCTGCGAGACTATGGGTGCCGTTACTGTAATTTGCACCGACAAAACCGGCACACTTACAGAAAACCGTATGACCGTCAACTCGGCAGATTTCTTGACTGCAGCCGGCTCCGAGCAATTGATTAATGAATCGATTGCCGCAAACTCTACAGCCGAACTTGACCGAACTTATGCCAAGCCAACAGTTCTCGGCAACCCCACAGAAGGTGCCTTGCTTCTATGGCTCGAATCCCGCGGAGAGGACTATGCAAAGGTGCGCAGCGATGTCAAAGTCGAGTCCCAGCTCCCATTTTCATCCGAACACAAAATTATGGCCACGGTAGTAGAGCGCCGGGATGAAACTCGTATTTTGTATGTCAAAGGTGCTCCTGAGCGAGTCTATGCAATGTGTATAAACAACAGTGGGATGTCTGCGACTGAGGTGTCAGAACGGCTTGCAGCATATCAGTCGCGAGCTATGCGCACTCTCGGCTTCGCATATCAAATTCTAAAAGCAGGAGAACCGGGAATCAGTGACAACCACATTACAGCTACAGATTTGACATTTATGGGTATAGTGGCGATTTCCGACCCGGTGCGTCAAACCGTGCCTGCTGCAATTCGCGAGGTCGTCAATTCCGGAATAAAGGTAAAAATAGTTACCGGCGATACCCACGAAACCGCCAAGGCGATAGCTCGTGAAATCCGTCTTTGGCACGACGGCGAGGACTCCGAGCAAAACATTTTGACCGGCGAGGAATTCGAGGCGATACCCAATGCAGAACTTTCCGCTCGAGCCGAAGAAATAAAAATCATAGCCCGTGCACGACCTCTCGACAAAAAGCGTCTTGTCGAAGCGCTACAAACAGACGGCGAGGTAGTGGCGGTAACCGGCGATGGAACCAACGATGCCCCGGCCCTCAAGGCCGCTCAAGTCGGTTTATCAATGGGCGACGGAACTTCAGTTGCCAAAGAAGCGAGCGACATCACCATTCTCGATAACTCATTCGCCTCCATAGGTCGCGCCGTAATGTGGGGTCGATCGCTCTATCTCAATATTCAGCAATTCATACTTTTTCAAATGACCGTTAATATAGTGGCGTGCCTTATTGTTCTTGTCGGCTCGTTTATGGGTTTTCAGTCACCGCTCACAGTCACTCAAATGCTCTGGGTCAACCTTATTATGGACACTTTTGCAGCCCTGGCCTTAGCGTCGCTGCCCTCCTCGGCCGACGTTATGAAATCAAAGCCGCGCTCTCGCTCCGCTTTCATCATTACCCGCTCTATGTGGGGAAATATACTACTGACCGGCAGCTTCTTCTTCCTCTTTATGATTGCTCTACTATATTACTTTGAGCATACTGAGCCGGGACTCAATACTTATCGACTTTCGGTGTTCTTTACAACTTTCGTGTTTCTGCAGTTTTGGAATATGTTTAACGCACGAGCTTACGCCACAGGTCGCTCCGCTTTGCATCTGCGCGGTTGCGGCAGATTTCTTATCACTTTAGCTATAATTTTTATTGGGCAAGTTGCTATAGTTGAACTTGGCGGACAGTTTTTCGGCGTATGCCCATTGCGGCTGACAGACTGGCTTATTATTATCGGCGGCACATCGGCCGTACTCTGGACCGGCGAATTTTTGCGCGCACTACCAAAATCTCGCAAAAGTTCAGTTATATGACCAAATAGTCTTCCGGCTATTAACGTTCTGACTATGAGATTTGGGAATCGTCTTCAATCACAAGGTTTTGGATGATGAATTGCTGGCGCTCGGGTGTGTTCTTGCCCATATAGTATGCAAGCAGGGAGTTCACACCATCTTCCTTGCTGACAGAAACTTGGTCAAGGCGCATATCTGGGCCGATGAAACCGGCAAATTCATCCGGTGAAATTTCGCCAAGTCCTTTGAATCGCGTGATTTCTGCATCAGATTTCAGCCGTTCAATGGCATCAATTCGCTCTTGGTCGGTGTAGCAATAATATGTTTCAGCTTTTTCTCCGGACGACTTCTTTGCGCCGCGTTTAGCTCCTTTTTTAGAGCGCACACGGAACAGGGGAGTCTGGAGTATGTAAACGTGACCTTTCTTGACCAGGTCGGGGAAATATTGCAGAAAGAAAGTCATCAGCAACAGGCGGATGTGCATACCGTCAACGTCGGCATCAGTTGCTATGATTACCTTGTTATAGCGCAGGCCGTCAATGCCGTCCTCAATATTAAGCGCAGCCTGAAGCAGGTTGAATTCATCGTTTTCGTAGACAACCTTGAGGGTTTTGCCATATGAGTTCAGCGGTTTGCCTCGCAGGGAGAAAACCGCCTGGGTCTTGACGTTGCGAATCTTGGTGATGGAGCCGGATGCGGAGTCGCCCTCGGTGATGAAGATGCAGGAATCGTTGCGCAGCTCCTCGTTGACCTTTGCATCATTGAAGTGAATCTGACAGTCACGCAGTTTGGGATTGTTCAGGCTGGTTTTCTTGGCGCGTTCGCGGGCGGCTTTGGTCACGGTGGCCATCGCCTTGCGGTCGCGTTCCGAAGCCTGAATCTTGTTGAGCAGAATCTCGGCAGTGTCTTTATCTTTATGAAGGTAGTTGTCAAGCTCTTTTTTCAAGAAATCGCTGATGAATTTTGCTACGGTTGGGCCTTCGGGACCAACGTCGCGAGAGCCGAGCTTGGTTTTAGTTTGCGACTCAAACACAGGCTCCTCGACCTTGATTGATACGGCCGCCACCATACCGTTACGAATGTCGGCAGGCAGGAAATCCTTGCCGTAAAATTCTTTGATGGTGCGACCGACGGCATCTTTATATGCCGCAAGATGTGTGCCTCCCTGGGTGGTGTGCTGGCCGTTGACAAACGAGTAATACTCCTCGCCATATTGTTCGGCGTGGGTTATCACTACCTCAATGTCATCTCCCTTGAGATGGATAGGCGGGTAGAGCGGGTCGTTGTCCATCTTCTCCTTGAGCAGGTCGGCAAGTCCGTTGCGTGAGGAATATCTGCGTCCGTTGAAGATAATGGCGAGGCCAGTGTTGAGATACGTGTAATTTTTTAGCAGCGGCATAACGTGCTGCTCAACATAGTGAAAACCACGAAAAATCTCTGCGTCGGGGGTGAAACATACCCGGGTGCCGTTCGGTTCGTCGGATGTATTGATTATACCCGTGTCTGACACTATGTTACCACGTTCAAACTCTATAGTGCGCGACTGTCCGCCGCGGCTTGCTGTTATGACGAAGCTGACCGACAGAGCATTGACGGCCTTGATGCCGACACCGTTAAGTCCCACTGATTTTTTAAACGCCTTGGAGTCGTATTTGGCACCGGTATTCATTTTGCTGGAGGCGTCTTCAAGCTTTTCCAACGGTATGCCGCGACCGAAGTCGCGCACCGTCACGGTACGGTCTTCGGAGATGTCGACAGTAATCTGCTTGCCGAAGCCCATCATAAACTCGTCAATAGAGTTATCAAGCACCTCTTTAAGGAGTACGTAGATGCCGTCATCATTGGCAGAGCCGTCGCCGAGTTTTCCAATATACATACCGGGACGACGGCGGATATGCTCTTTCCAGTCAAGAGTGCGAATATCGTCGCCGCTATATCCTAATTCTTCTTCTGATAATAGATTTTGTTCTTCGCTCATAACTCTGCAAAGTTACGAATTTTTCTGCAAATAAGAAAAACAGATTTGACTTTAGGCCAAATCTGTTTTCTTTGGTGGCGGAGGCTGGACTCGAACCAACGACCTCCGGGTTATGAGCCCGACGAGCTACCACTGCTCTACTCCGCGATGTTTCGTTTTGCGAGTGCAAAGGTCGTAACTTTTTTTGAACTATGCAAATTTTTTGGCTACTTTTTTCAAAATTTTGTTGTTTCAGGTATTTTTCGTACCTTTGCAGAAATATCCGGATAGATTGCAATATGATTAAAGAAGTACTTGAACACGTAATCAGTGAAGACCTCGCCGATTTGTGGTCAGTTTTGACTCCCGACGATAAACGTCTGGTTACAGAGAACTTCGAGATTCACCACTATAAGAAGAACGAAGTAATATACTCCGAGGGCGATGTTCCCGTTAACTTGTGGTGTCTGCTCAAAGGCAAGGTTAAAAAATGGAAAGAAGGAATAGGCGGAAGGTCACAGATTATCCGCCTGGTTCGTCCGGTGCAATATTTTGGCTATCGCGCATATTTTGCCGAGGAGCCTTATGTAAGCTCGGCAACAGCATTTGAGCAAAGCGCCATCGGCTCGCTGCCTCTTAGCGTAGTTCAGACTCTCATTGAGCAAAACAATAAGGTGGCCCTTTTCTTTATCAAGGAACTCAGTCATAATCTCGGCAATTCAGACACCAAGATTGTAAACCTCACTCAGAAACATATTCGCGGACGTTTGGCCGAAGCGCTGATTGTGCTGATTGAAAATTACGGCTACGAAGACGATGATTCGACTCTGCGAATTTACCTCAGCCGCGAAGACCTTGCCAATCTCTCGAATATGACTACCGCCAACGCAATCCGTACTCTGTCGGCATTCGCTACGGAGCGACTTATCACTGTAGACGGTCGACGCATTCGCATACTCAACGAGCAGCAACTTCACAAAATCAGCAAATTCGGATAATCAAAAAATACCATTACCATGACCTCCATCGGAACTCCTTTCACCCCATCAGGTAAAAAAGTGTTGCTTCTCGGAAGCGGCGAGTTAGGCAAAGAAGTTACTATCGAGCTTCAGCGTTATGGCGTGGAAGTCGTTGCCTGCGACAAATATGCCGATGCTCCGGCTATGCAGGTGGCCAATCGCTGCCATGTGTTCAATATGCTTGATGGCGCGGAGCTACGCCGCATCGTTGAGCTTGAGCGACCCGACCACATAATCCCGGAGGTTGAAGCAATTGCCACTCCCGCCCTGGTTGAGCTCGAGAAAGAGGGTTATAACGTTACTCCTACCGCCAATGCTACTTTGCTCACAATGAACCGCGAGGGAATTCGCCGCCTTGCCGCCGAAGAACTTGGGTTGCCAACTTCGCCGTATCGTTTTGCGTCGAGCGAAGCAGAATTCAGACAGGCTATAGAAGAAATCGGCTTGCCGTGTGTGGTAAAACCTGTGATGAGTTCTTCAGGTCACGGCCAAAGCACCGTTAAGACCGCTAATGAGATAGATGCCGCATGGCTTGAAGCTCGCGACGGCGCCCGTGCTGATGCCGGTCGTGTAATAGTTGAGGGATTCGTTAAGTTTGATTATGAAATAACCATGCTTACGGTGCGTTCCATAAGCGGGACATCTTTCTGCGAACCGGTAGGTCACATCCAGGTTAACGGAGATTACCGCTATTCCTGGCAGCCGCAGCCAATGTCGCCTCAAGCATTGGAACGTGCACAGCAGATAGCCCTTAAAATTACCGATGCGCTTGGTGGATATGGACTCTTCGGTGTTGAATTGTTTGTGAAAGGCGATGAAGTGATTTTCTCCGAAGTCTCGCCTCGCCCTCACGATACCGGTATGGTTACAATGATTTCTCAGGATCTCAGCGAGTTTGCCCTTCACGCGCGTGCAGTGCTTGGTTTGCCGGTTCCGGCTATCAAATTCTATGGACCCTCAGCATCTGCCGCAGTTGTTGTAGAGGGAAACAGCCGTGAGGTCATTATGGGCAATTTGGATAAGGTTCTTGCAGAACCGGGAACGCAAATGCGCATTTTCGGCAAGCCGGAAGTCAACGGTCACAGACGCATGGCGGTGATTTTAGCCACTGCCGACTCCGTGCTTGATGCCCGCGAAAAGGCTGAACGCGCGCTCTCCAAGCTGCGGATAGAAACAAAGTAGAGCGCCGAATTGTTATAAAGGTACTATGACTTACAGAGTACCTTTATCAATATTCCTGGCGGCTTTGGTTTTGCTGCTGATTTCGAGTCGCGACACTTTTGCCGCGCATCGCCACAATTATCCCTTGCGTGCTCCCGAGGAGATTCAACACACTATGGGCGTGCTAAAGATGCAGGACTTGGACTCGCAGCGTGTGTCTGTCACATTTTGGAGTGCGGATGATGCCGCATCGAGAATTGAAAACATAAAAGAGACGTTGCGAGCAAAAAACGACCCTCATCTCACCCATATCGGAGTAAACGTTGGCGATGACCCCGCTTTAGCGGCTGCCTACCTCAAACGTGATGCACTTGACAGCGACACTCTGCAAGTTTTCGCGTTGCCCGAATCAGGACTGGCCGAGGAATATGGTCACCGGACGGTCTATCGCTGAAAGATTGCTAAAATTATTGAATCCCGATAACCACAATCGGGATTTTTTTTGTACTTTTGCAGAATGAAAACCACCGTTATCCATAACGCTGAAATAGTCAGCGGCGAGGGTCGCCCCATAAAAAGCGGCTGGTTGCTGATTCAAGATGAACGCATAGCCGCTATGGGAAAGGGAGAGCGTCCAAAAGCAGATATAGAAATAGATGCTGAAGGCGACCTCCTTATGCCCGGAATGATTGACACCCACGTTCATTTCCGAGACCCCGGTTTAACCCACAAAGCAGATATTGAATCAGAAAGCGCAGCGGCTGTTGCCGGCGGGGTAACATCGTTTGTTGATATGCCAAACACCATTCCTCCGACAACTTCCATTGAAGCATGGGAGGCAAAAATGGCTCGTGCGGCCGAAGTCAGTAAGGCAAACTATGCGTTTTACATAGGAGCATCAAATTCAAATCTTCAGGAGCTGCTGAAAGC
The DNA here is from genome assembly GCA_023666665.1 of Prevotella sp. GTDB lineage: Bacteria > Bacteroidota > Bacteroidia > Bacteroidales > Muribaculaceae > UBA3263. The sequence continues at coordinate 35,993 of JAMPBN010000009.1, forward strand.
TGATTATTCCAAGGTTGCCGGAGTTAAGCTCTTTCTCGGCTCATCTACCGGTAATCTTCTTGTAGACAATCACGAATCGCTCGTGCGTCTGTTTGCATCGGTCAAAGCACCCATAGCCGTGCATGCCGAAGATAATGCACGCATTGCCCTGAATGCCGCAATTGCGCGTGAGGCTTTTGGCGATGAGTCCATACCCATAGAGTTTCATCCGTTGATTCGCGATGCACGTGCCTGTTTGGACTCCACCCTTACCGCCATTGAACTTGCACAGCAGGGTGGGGCGCATTTGCATCTGCTACACATTTCTACGGCAGCAGAAGCCCGTCTGCTCAGAGAATATAAACCCGAATGGCTCACGGCAGAAACGTGTGTGCAGTATCTGACTTTTTGCGATGCGGATTATGAATCCTTGGGTGCACGAATTAAGTGCAACCCTGCAATTAAATCATCATCTGACCGAACAGCGCTGCGCAAGGCGCTAAAAGACGGCGTTATAGACATCGTGGCTTCAGATCACGCGCCGCACTTGCTCTCTGAAAAAATTGGCGATGCTCTAAGTGCACCCTCCGGGTTGCCTAATATGCAGTTCCAGTTTGTGCAATTACTCGACATTTATAAACCTGCCGAAGTTGCACAATTTACAGCTGCGAATCCCGCCAAAATCTTCAAGATTGATGGACGCGGAGTTTTGAAACCCGGAAATTATGCCGACATAGTTCGCATAGCACGCAAGGAACAAACCGTCACCGACGATATCTCATTAAGCAAATGCGGCTGGACACCTGCTGCAGGACAAAAAGTCGGACACACCGTTGTTGCCACCTGGGTCAACGGTTCACTAAACCACAAAGGACAATCATTAACATTCAAAAGATGAAAACAAATATTGGAGTATTCTTCGGCGGACGTTCCACCGAACACGAAATTTCCGTAATATCTGCCTCTCAGGCAATGGCGGCTATCAACCGTGACAAATATGACGTTACCCCCATATACATTACCAAGCAAGGACGATGGTTTACAGGCGACGCACTGTTCGACCTCAAAAACTACCGCAACCCCAAGGATTTGGTGGCAAAGTGTAGCGAGGTCTATATGCAGCCAACCTATGGCGACTATAGCCTTTATAGGGCCAAACGCGGATTTTTGGGCGGTAATGGCGTAGTCACAAAGTTAGACGTTGTCATACCGGTTCTTCACGGCTCAAATGGCGAAGACGGTATCTTTGAGGGCGTACTTGAAAGTATTGGCATCCCCTTTGCCGGCTGCAACGTGTTGGCTTCGGCCAATGGTATGGACAAGATTACTATGAAGATGATTTTGGCAGCAGACGGCATACCTGTAGTTGATTACGTTTGGTTTACCGATAAGCAATGGTTTGCCCAACGCGATGAACTCATTAAAAAAATTGAAACCAAACTCGGCTATCCGGTAATCGTCAAGCCCGCTAACCTCGGCAGCTCTGTGGGTATTGGCTCGGCTCATTCACGTGAGGAGCTGTATGACCGCGTGGCAGATGCAGAACGTTACTCTACACGTATCATTGTGGAACATATGCTCGCTGATATGCAAGAGATTAACTGTTCGGTGCTTGGCGACTGCAATGATTACCGTATGTCAGTTTTGGAAGAGCCGCTCAAGAGCGCAGACTTCCTGACATATGAAGAAAAATATTGCGGTGGTGGCTCCAAGGGTGGTGCCAAGGGAATGCAGCGTTCGTTGAAGCGCATCCCCGCCGATTTACCGGAAGATACCACAAAACGCATTCAATACCTCGCCGGCGAAACGTTCAGAGTGTTGAGCTGTCACGGAGTGAGCCGAGTTGACGTTATGATTGACAAAACTGACGGTCAGATTTATGTCAACGAAATCAACACTATTCCCGGCTCGTTGAGTTTCTATCTTTGGGAGGCCACCGGATTGAGTTTCGAAAATCTTATGGATACTCTCGTTGAACTCGCCGTTAAGCGTAAACGCGACCTGGAACTCAAAACTGTCAGCTACGACCAAAACATCTTCGCCATGGGCAGAGGAGTCAAAGGCGGAGTAAAGGTTAAGGGTTAAAAGTTAAGGGTTAAGGGTGAAGAGGTTTGCTTTTGAAGTAAAACGGTATATTGAAGCTGAGCGGCTGTTGTCGCCCGGCGCGAAAATCGTTGTCGGACTCAGCGGCGGCGCGGATTCTACGGCGCTGCTTGCCGTGCTTTGCGAACTCGGCTACGAGTGCATCGCCGTAAACTGCAACTTCGGGCTGCGCGGGGCTGAAGCCGAGCGCGACAGCCTCCACGCCCGGCACACAGCTCAACTTCTCGGCGCCAAATTCTTCCGCAAGGATTTCGACGCTAAAAAATATGCCGCAGATAGGGGCATCTCCTTGGAAATGGCGTGCCGCGACCTGCGATATGACTATTTCGCACAATTCGATGCCGACGCAATTGCCGTAGGCCATCATCGCGAAGACAACGTCGAAACCTTCTTTCTCAACCTGCTGCGCGGCTCCGGAATCCACGGACTGCGCGGCATCCTGCCCAGGCGCGACAAGATTATCCGCCCTCTGCTCAACTCTACCCGCGCCGAAATTGTCGCCTACCTCCAAGAGCGCGGTCTGGAGTATGTCGTTGACTCCAGCAATCTCGAAAATGACTTTATGCGCAACCGTCTGCGCAACGTTGTTCTCCCGCTGCTCGAGCGCGAATTTCCCGGCGCGTCGGCCAAGATTGCAGAATCCATTAGTCTGCTCAGAGCCAACGAGCAACTTTATAATTCTCTACTCCCGGCGAGACCCGAACGTCTTGTCGGTCAGTCGCCAACCTTGATATTTGAATGGCTTGCCCCTTATGGTTTCAACGCTTGTCAATGCGCTAAAATCTCCACCGCTCATTCCGGCGCCGTCTTCACTTCGCTAACCCACAAATTAACCATCTGCCCCAAAGGTAAATATAATCTTGAATCCACTGCCTCACAACCGTGTCGCCGACCCAAACTCCAAGGCCACTATCTGCCATTCACCGAAAACTTCCGGCCGCGCCCCGGCGTTCTATATTTAGACGCAGAGGCGTTACCCTTTGATGGCGAGTGGGAATTACGGCCTTGGCAGCCCGGCGACCGTATGCGCCCCTTCGGTATGCGGGGCAACCGCCCGGTCAGTGACATCCTCGCCGATGCCGGAGTCCCTGCCGACCGGCGCGCACAAACCTATGTGCTGACCCTTAACGGCGAAATTCTCTGGGCCGTCGGCTACCGCACCTCAGCATATTACCCCATTACCAACTATACAACCGAAATACTCGAAATCAGCAATGAAGAAATTTGACATAACCGTTGCCGTTGAGCAACTTACCGACTCCGAACTCTCCTCTGCCGAACTCCAACTCGTGGAGTTTGCCCGCAAGTCAACTTTCCGCAGCTATGCCCCTTACAGTCAGTTTTCGGTGGGTGCGGCAATCCGGCTGAGCAATGGCGAGATAATTTGCGGCACCAATCAGGAAAACGTCGCTTTCCCCTCCGGCACGTGTGCCGAGCGCTCCGCCTGTTTCTACGCCCACGCCCAATACCCCGACGCCCGGTTTGAAATGATAGCCATTGCCGCCCGCGGAGTCGACGGCCTCCCCCTGGCGAATCCCATTCCTCCCTGCGGTGCCTGTCGCCAAAGCCTCCTCCAATACGAACTCCTTGCAGAGCGCGATGTCCCGGTACTGCTCATCGGCCGCGACTACATCTACCGCCTCCCCTCAGTCCGCTCGCTCCTCCCCCTGGCCTTCACCTCGCTGTAAAGAGCCGGGGAGGAGCGGGGGTGAAAGGGTTATTTAAGGACTTTTTGATTATTTGGCACCGGGGAGGGAGTAGAGGGTGGCGATCTCGGTGGGCCAGAGGTCCGGGTTGGGGGTTTCGAGAATCAGTGGAATATTGTCCATTCTCGGGTCAGCCATAAGCATTTCAAAGAAGTGAGAGCCAATGGCTCCGAGGCCGATTGACTCGTGGCGGTCAACGTGGCTTCCGAGGCCTTTCTTGCTATCATTAAGGTGCATGCCACTAAGGTAGCTTAGACCGATTATACGGTTGAAGTCTGACCACATAGCCGCGTAGCCATCTGTCGTGGCGAGGTCATAACCCGCAGCAAATGCGTGGCATGAGTCGATGCACACCCCTACGCGGCTCTTGTCCTCAATCCTGTCAATGATATGAGCCAGCTGATCAAACGAGTATCCAAGGTTGGAACCTTGACCGGCAGTGTTTTCAATCACTGCTTTTACTCCGGATGTGACTTCGAGAGTCTTGTTGATTGATAGGGCAATGCGGTCAAGACATTCTTCTTCGCTCATTTCATTCAGGTGGCTGCCGGGGTGAAAGTTCAGCATAATGAGCCCCAATTGTTCGCAGCGCTGCATCTCGTCGAGAAACGCCGTGCGGCTCAAAAACAGTTTCTTCGGGTCTTTTGCCCCGAGATTTATCAGAAAGCTGTCGTGAGGCAAAATCTGCGCCGGGGTGTAGCCGAATTTTTCGCAGTTTGACTTGAAAGAATCAATCTCACTTGGAAGCAGAGGCTCTGATCTCCAACGCGATGGGTTGCGGGTGAACAGCGCGAAGGCTTTTGCTCCGATATTGTTTGCATTGATTGGCGCGGAAGCTACTCCGCCGTCAACTGCCACATGTGCTCCGATAAACTTCATGGTTGTTTTACAGGGTGTTCAGTTACATGTACCCAAATTAGCTCGCATCTTTGAGCGTTTTTGAG